>NZ_CP116967.1:1479676-2094352 GCF_032050975.1 Candidatus Nitrospira allomarina
CCTCTTTCTCCTTATGGAATCAGTAAGTTGGCTGGAGAAAAATATCTCGCCTATTATGCAAATGCGACCGGACTCCGGTATGTGGCGCTTCGTTTTGCGAATGTCTATGGCCCCAGGCAGGACTCTGAGGGGGAGGCAGGGGTCGTGGCTATTTTCTCAAAACAAATGTTGGATGGTGGTCAACCGATTGTTAATGGAACTGGGAAGCAGACAAGAGATTTTATCTATGTGGATGATGCGGTGGAAGCGATCTTGGTGACCTTGGGAGAGGATGTTCGGGGAATTTTTAATGTGGGAACTGGCCAGGAGACGACTATCAACGAATGTTATGGAATTATTAAAAGTTTAACGAAGTGTCAATGCAAAGAGCTATATGGAGCGGCAAAGAAAGGCGAGCAATTTAGGAGTGTGTTGGATGTGACAAAACTCAGAGAGGTATTTGGCTGGGATCCTCAGGTTACTTTGCAGGAAGGGCTTACCCGGACAGTCGATTTTTTTCGTGGAACCGGAAATTAACCTCTCTGTTCCGCGTAGGAGGAGAATGATTTCACCTGTTAGCTTCTCTGTTAATACCTGGGAACGGATTGATCGATCTCAATGGACCAGGCTTCAATTCCTCCAATCAGATTTTTAACATTCGAGAATCCCTGTTGCAAAAGAAATCCCACGGCATCCGCACTCCGCATTCCTTTATGACAATACGCGACAATCTCAGCGCTTGGGTCCAATTGTTTCAGAGAATGGGGAACTTGGCCAAGAGGAATCAGCACTGATCCCTCTATTTTTGCCAGAGAGTATTCGTGGGGTTCTCGGACATCCAACAAAAAAATTTTATCGCCTTTATCCATGCGAGCTTTTAATTCGCTGACAGTGATAGTGTAACTCATATTTGAAAGCCTCCTTACGTTCCTGAGGTATCTCTGTATAGACAAATGATCATAGCGGCTGAATTTTCAGGGTGTCAATTTTTTCTTTGCGAGAGCGGGAGGGAGCAGCAACATGCCGGACCAGGCGGTCGTCTCGATTGAACAGATTTCACAATTTGAAGGCCAGGACATTACCATCAAGGGATGGATCCGTAACCGACGCTCGAGCGGTAAATTAAGCTTTTTGACAGTGCGTGATGGCACGGGAGATCTCCAGGCTATTTTAAGCAAAGGTGAAGTTGGTGACGACCAATTTTCTTTGTGTAGTCAGTTAACCCAGGAGTCTTCTGTGATTCTGACTGGAAAACCTCGAAGGGATGCTCGAGCGCCAGGTGGATTCGAGCTTGATGTATCCAAATTGGCAGTGATGCACATCGCAGAACCCTTTCCCATCCAACCGAAAGACCATGGAGTTGGTTTCCTGATGGAATATCGGCATCTTTGGTTGCGGTCGCGACGCCAGCACGCCATTTTACGGATTCGCCATGAAATAATTCGGACGTGTCGGAATTTTTTTGATGATCGAGGTTTTACCTTAATTGATACGCCGATTTTTACGCCAAACGCCTGCGAGGGCACCACGACCTTATTTCAAACTCAATATTTTGACCAGGTAGCCTATTTAGCCCAAAGTGGTCAATTGTATGGAGAAGCGGCTGCAACGGCTTTTGGGAAAATATACTGCTTTGGTCCAACCTTTCGAGCGGAAAAATCAAAAACCAGACGTCATTTGATGGAGTTTTGGATGGTTGAACCGGAAATGGCCTTTGCCGACCTACCGGATGCCATGCAACTGGCAGAGGAATTGGTTTCAACGGTTATTCAGCGAGTGGTAGAATCTCGTCGACCTGAACTGGAAATCTTAGAGCGGGATATTCCTAAATTAGAAGCCATGGCCAAACCGTTTCCGCGAATAACCTATGAAGAGGCCCTGACGCGTCTTCAACAAAAGGGGGTCGCTATTCAATTCGGCGATGATTTCGGAGCCGATGACGAAACATCTTTGGCGCAAGAATTTGATCGTCCGGTGATTGTTCATCGATATCCGGCCGCCGCCAAAGCATTTTATATGGCGAAAGATCCAGAGAGGCCAGACTTGGCGTTATGTATGGATATGCTCGCGCCGGAGGGATATGGAGAAATTATTGGAGGAGGCCAACGAATCCATGATTTGGATGAATTGCTGACGCAAATTAAAGCTCACGACCTTCCTGAGGAGGCCTTTAAGTGGTATGTGGATTTGCGACGATACGGAACGGTTCCTCATGCTGGTTTTGGTATGGGAATTGAGCGAGTCGTTGCCTGGATTTGTGGATTGGACCACGTTCGAGAAACGATTCCATTCCCCAGGATGCTCTATACGTTGTATCCTTGAGATATTAATTGGGAAATGCCTTGAGGTTTACAAATAATATGGCCATGGCTCCTAAAATTCCTATTCCCTAGCTCCTACCTTCTTACAACATTTTCTGAGTGCTTGACATCATAGGCGAGGGTTGTATACTTCCAGATGTGGGAGGAAGTGGGATGATTTCCACATATATTGTAAAAATGAAACAAGCTGTGCATGAATGATGTTCATATACCGGTACTCGTAGAGGAAATCTGTTTTTGGCTTAATCCGCTTCCTGGTGGAGTCTACGTTGATTGTACTGTGGGAATTGGTGGAACGTCGCTGAAGATACTGGAAAAAACCGGAAAAAATGCTCATATTATTGGTTTGGACCGTGATTATCAGGCCATTGCTCTTGCGAAGAAGACATTAAGTGAATATGAATCGTCTGTAAATATACTACATGGGAATTTCTCCCACATTCGAGATTTTGTTCAGGAGTCCGGCTATGAAAAGGTTGACGGGGTTGTGTTTGATTTAGGGGTGTCCTCGTTGCAGTTGGACCAGGCAGAGCGTGGATTTAGTTTTTCCCTGAGTGGGCCATTGGATATGCGAATGGATCAAACCCAGAAAGTAACAGCAGCTGATCTGGTGAATCATCTTCCGGAAAAAGAGTTAGCGGATGTCATCTTTACCTACGGTGAAGAACGGTATTCCCGTCGAATTGCACGCGCAATCGTGCAGGCCAGAGGCGCCGGTCTTATTCTAACCACGCAGGCCTTGGTGTCTGTCCTGGAGGGTGCGCTTCCTTTTGCCTACAAAAAGGGGCGCTTACATTTTGCGACCAGGACCTTTCAGGCGCTTCGGATACGCGTGAATCGTGAATTGGACTTGCTCGAGCCGGCTCTCCGGGATGCCATTGACCTGTTGAAGGATGGCGGAAGGGTGTGTGTCGTCGCATTTCACTCATTAGAAGATCGTATTGTAAAGCAGACGTTTCGTTCTCTGGCGCAGAGAGAGCATCCAAAAGTTGCATTGCTGGTCAAGAAGCCTGTGAATCCGAGTGTGTCGGAAATACAACAAAATACTCGTGCTAGAAGCGCTAAGTTGCGTGTGGCCGAGCGCCTTCCGGAAGGAGAGACCCTATGAGGAAAAACGTGTTCCTTGGCGTCATGATTCTATTGGGAGTGTGGTGCCTGCTTTATGTTGGGGTCAAGATAGACATGTGGCGACTGGGGTATGCCATTGAAGAGTTAGAAACTCAGCGTGCGGTATTCAAAAAACAGCAAGAAGGCTTGCAGGTTCGGCTGTCGCAGTTAACGGATCCGCAGCGAGTTGCCCAACGGGCGCAAAGTCAATTGGGACTCACCGTGGCTCAGGAAGGACAGATCGTTATGGTCTCGGTGGATACGTTACCCCAGTCTGAATCGGATGGCTATTTTCCTGTGCGTTTGGTCCGTGAATTTGGCAATACCGTCGTGAGCCTTCCGTGAAAACGCCATCTCAGGACATTCATCCCGTCTGTCGAATACGAAGTGGCATTGTCTGCTTGGGCCTCCTTTGCGGGTTTGTGCTTATTGGTTGCCGACTGTTTTACCTACAGGTCCTCCAAGCGGACGTTGGAGCTCATCAGGCACAACAGCAACACGAAAAGACTGTGATCGTTCAGCCGGATCGAGGGGTCATTGTTGATCGACAAGGTCATCCACTGGCTCTCAATGTGGAAGTGTCCTCATTGTATGTGAGGCCGCCGTCCTTGAATGATCCACAACGGGTTGCCCGATCCTTAGCGCCGGTCTTACAAATGCCGGTCAAGGAATTACGCGATTTGTTCACACGAAATCAGCCATACGTGTGGGTTAAACGCAATATTCCGGAACCGGTCGTCAAGAAAGTGGAGGCATTGAATATATCCGGACTGGGATTGACCAAAGAACCGCATCGTTTTTATCCCAAGGGAGAATTGGTTTCTCATCTCGTGGGGTTTGCAGGAATTGATAGCCAAGGATTAGAAGGGGTGGAACTGCAATATGAGTCCTATCTAAGGGGTGAAAAAAACCTGGTGAAATATCAAAGGGACGCTTTGGGCAGAAAGCTTGCCTCACCCCCGAGTCATGATTCTATACCCTTGTCGACCGGGTATCATCTCACTTTGACCATAGATGAGGTTGTCCAATTCATTGCGGAGGCGGAGTTGGCTCAAGCCTTGAAGCAAAGCGGCGCGAAATCTGGAAGCATTGTGATCATGGATCCCTTAACCGGAGCGATTCTGGCGTGGGCACTGCATCCGACCTTTGACCCTAATCACTTAGGGCAGTTTTCCACTCAGGATTGGCGAAATCGACTGGTGACGGATCCCTATGAGCCGGGGTCAACGTTGAAAATTGTGGTGGCAGCGGCGGCGCTTGAAGAGCAGGTGATGTCTCCAGACACGTTAATTTATGGGGGTGATGGAAAAATGTCGGTGGCAGGGACCATTGTTCATGATCCTGCAAAAACCAGCTGGATGACGTTTTCCGAAGCGGTGGCGCAATCGAGTAATGTGGGTGCGATCAAAGTCGCCATGGAATTAGGGCAAGACCGGGTTTTTCAATATTTAAAAGCGTTTGGGTTTGGAGAAAAAACCGAAATTGATCTTCCGGGAGAGTCCTCAGGGATACTCCGAGAGCCCAATAAATGGAGTGGTCGAAGCCTTTCTTCCATTGCCATGGGTCAGGAAATCGCCGTCACCCCGATTCAAATGGTCACAGCCATGTCAGTGGTGGCCAATGGTGGTTGGCTAATGACGCCTTACGTCGTCTCTTCGATCCTGGATTCAGACGGACAGGCTGTCTTGACCAAAGATCCGCAACCCAAACGGCGACCCATTTCGCTTGAGACCACCGACACGTTAACTAGTATTCTCGAACTGGCCGTAGAGGCAGGAACAGGCAAGCGTGCCAGGCTTGCCGGATATCGTGCTGCGGGAAAGACGGGGACGGCTCAAAAAATTGACCCGAAAACCGGGTCATACTCTTCTTCACAAGTGATTGCCTCGTTTGTCGGATTTGCACCAGTCGAACGCCCGCGTCTTGCCATGTTAGTCGTCATTGATGAGCCGGCGATTGGGAACTGGGGTGGGGAAATTGCCGCTCCGGTCTTTCGAAAGGTCGCAGAGCGCGTCTTGCCCCATTTGGGAGTGTTGCCAGGTAAATCCGCAGTTATTCGGACGGCTGCGGCCAATTCGCCAATTTCTTCACCGCAGCCCATTGTGCAGTAATCTGTGACGCTTCAAGAGCTTCTTGCCTCACTGGATACGGTGGTAAGTGAAGGGGATCTTCAGGCTGAGGTTGTGTCCGTTACCGAGGACTCCCGACAAGTGAAGCCTGGTTCAGTATTTGTGGCCATCAAGGGGGAGCACTATGATGGACATCAGTTTGTGAGACTGGCTCAAAAGCAAGGGGCAGTCGGTGTGGTGGTGGAGGAGGGGTTTGAGACACAAAATCCACCATTAGCAGGAGACTCGTCTGCGCTCATTCGAGTGACAAATTCCCGGAAGGCTTTGGGGTTGTTGGCGGCAAAACTTTCGGGTATGCCCTCTGTCCACCTGCACATGGTAGGGGTCACGGGGACGAATGGCAAAACCACGGTGACGCATTTAGCCAAATCCCTGCTGGAAGCTCAAGGACATCATGTGGGGCTGTTGGGGACCGTAGGCTATGTGTTCGGGACAGAGCGACGTGTGGCGTCACATACCACCCCGGCTCCTGTCGAACTACAGAACATGTTGAGCGCCATGGTCAATGCCGGAATGGATGTCGCGGTCATGGAGGTCTCTTCCCATGCGTTGGCCTTAGATCGGATAGCCGGCTGTGAATTCGACATCGTCGTGTTTACCAATCTGACGCAAGACCATTTAGATTTTCATCACACGTTGGATGCCTATTTTCAGGCGAAACTCCGTTTATTTACCGAATGCGTCGATAGCGGTCAGAAGACCCGCCCCAAACGAGCCCTCGTCAATGCGGATGATGAACGGGCTTCCCTGATTCTTCAACATTGTTCCATTCCGACCTGGACCTATGGGCTTCATTCCCACGCAGACATCAGAGCCGAATCCGTCCGCCTTTCTATGAGAGGAACGGAATTTCTGGTGCACAGTCCCAAGGGCCTGTTGACAATCAACAGCCAGTTGGTGGGAGAACATAATGTGTCGAATATGCTGGCTGCAATCGGAATTGGCCTGGAAATGGGCATGACGGTTCGGATGATTGAACAAGCCCTGCAGGCAGTGGCCAATGTACCCGGACGGTTTGAACGCATCAATGAAGGCCAACCATTTACGGTCGTCGTGGATTATGCGCATACAGAAGATGCGCTGTATCGGTTACTTCGAGCGGCGCAGGCCATTACAAAAGGAAGAATCATTACCCTGTTTGGCTGTGGGGGCGACCGCGATCCAGGAAAACGGCCCAAGATGGGGCAGGTTGCGGCACGCCATAGCGATGTGGTGATTGTCACGTCCGATAATCCACGAACGGAAAATCCCGCAACAATTCTGACTCAAATCGAACAGGGCATTCAATCCCTGCTTCCGGACGAGCGGTGTCCCTATCGGATCATTACCGATCGCGCCGAAGCCATTCATGCCGCGGTTTCAGAAGCCAAGGATGGAGATCTGTTGTTGATTGCGGGGAAGGGGCATGAAGACTACCAAATTCTCGGCACTCAAAAAATCCATTTTGATGATCGCGAAGAAGCCAGGAAGGCCATCCGGCGACAGATGGGTTCCCGGTAGCGCTGACGATTTAAGATGGCATCTTTTGAGATCAACGAAGTGCTCGATGCGACAGGGGGCAGGTTGCTCCTACAGGGCCCACAGAAAGGGAGAATGCTTCGAGTGCAAACAGATTCGCGGGAGATTAAATCCGGTGATTTGTTTCTGGCCTTGAAAGGGGAGAAATTCGATGGCCATGAATTTGTGAAAACGGCCTGCAAGCTGGGAGCCCGAGGTGTGGTGGTTGAGGAGGAGCAGGCCCGGAAGATGTTGATGCAAGTACGTCAGGCTGGCCCAGGTCCTGTCATGGTGGTGGCGGTAAACAATACCCTGCGAGCGTACCAGGACTTAGCCAGGTTCCATCGATTGCGCTTTTCAATCCCGGTGGTGGCCATTACCGGCAGCAATGGAAAAACGACGACAAAGGAAATGGTGTATCAGGTGCTGGCGACTCGCTGGCGTGTCCATAAAACGCAAGGGAATTTTAATAATGCCATAGGTGTACCCAGGACGCTCCTGGGTCTTCACTCCGGACACCAGGCTGCCGTCATTGAAATGGGGGTGGATCAAGTGGGGCAGACGACTCAATTGTGTGACATGACCAGGCCTACGGCAGGGGTGATCACCAATGTCGGCCCCGACCATTTGGAATTTTACGGCACAATGGCCAGGTCGGCCACATCGAAAGCTGAACTATTGGATTGGCTTCCTCGAACTGATGGTGCGGCAATTCTGAATGCCGACGACCGATTTTTTAAAATGTTTTCCCGGAAAGCGAAATGTCCGGTGATCTCATTCGGGATGTCGGCTCAGGCGGATGTTCGGGCGGCCGGCTTGGAGTGGAACGGACGGAGAACGGAATTTCGCCTGTTCTTACCGCATCGAAAATTGGCCAAACGAGCCAGCGTGCGAATCATGGGCCCGCACAATATTGCCAATGCCCTGGCCGGCGCGTCAGTGGGTTGTGCCATGGGATTGTCGGGCGATGACATCGTTTCAGGATTACAAAAGTTTCGCCCCGCTCCGATGCGGTCGGAGATTCGCAGGTGGGGTGGAGTGCTGTATCTCTATGATTGTTATAACGCCAACCCTGCTTCAGTCAAAGCCGCGTTGGAATCGCTTGTTGAGCTGAATGGCGCCCGAAGGACGATCGCCGTATTGGGTGACATGCTTGAGTTGGGGCCTAAAGAGGCGCAGTTTCATCGGGAAATAGGACGCCATGCTGCCAAGCACCATGTCACCCATTTAATTGCTTGTGGTGTGTTTGGACACAACATGTCCGAAGGTGCTCAAAAAGTACACGGACCCACACAGGTGTCCGTGGTGAAAGATGCCAAGGAAGCCGGAGCCTTGCTGAAAACCATTGTGAAGCGTGGGGATGCTGTGCTCATTAAGGCTTCCCGTGGAGCAAAAATGGAACGAGTGCTCGACGCCGTCCGCCCCGGGTCCTAGGCTGCATGAATCGGGCTGGATACCAGGGCCATAAGGAGTCCTCGAGAGTGAAACGTCTAACCGTGATGAATGAGCAACAATATCTGGGCGAGGCTTTTTTCCCTCTACCCGAAGAAAGTACATCCTAATGCTGTATCTCTGGCTTTATCCCCTTCATACCGAATTTGCCATCTTCAATGTCTTTCGGTATCTCAGTTTCCGCATTATTTATGCCGCAGTGACCGCTTTTTTGATTGTATTTTTCCTGGCCCCTCCCATGATCAAAAAATTGCAGACCTTGAAACTCGGGCAAAAAATTCGAACTGATGGCCCGCAATCCCATCTGGGAAAATCCGGTACCCCTACGATGGGAGGATTGCTCATCATCTTTTCGGTATTGCTCTCAACGGTGTTGTGGGCGGATATCTCCAATTTCTATGTCTGGTTGGTCCTCTTATCGCTTGTGGGTTTCGGGATGATCGGATTTGTGGATGATTACATTAAAATTTTACGTGGCCAATCCAAGGGATTGACGGCTACGCAAAAAATCGTTGGACAGTTAGGAGTGGCGTTGGGCATTGGGCTCTTTTTTTATCTTTCTCCTGGATATTCCACGGAACTGAGTGTGCCGTTCTTTAAAAACTTTACTCCCGATTTAGGAGTCTTCTACATCCCATTTGCCGTTCTGGTCATTGTGGGGTGTTCCAATGCGGTGAATCTCACTGACGGGCTGGATGGGTTGGCCGTCGGACCGGTCATTATTTCAGCGATGGCCTATTCGGTGGTAGCCTGGGCGGTCGGAAATAAATTGGTCTCCGGGTACCTGCTCGTTCCTCATATTGAAGGAGCCGGGGAATTGGCCATCCTGACGGCCTCCATTGTTGGGGCGGGATTGGGTTTTCTCTGGTTTAACACATATCCCGCGTCGGTCTTCATGGGCGATGTGGGATCCTTACCTCTGGGTGCGGCCTTAGGGACGGTGGCAGTGGTGTGCAAACATGAATTGTTATTAATCCTGGTTGGCGGAGTTTTTGTGATGGAAGCGGTGTCCGTGATTTTTCAAGTGGCATCGTTTAAGTCCAGGGGAAAGCGAATTTTCCTTATGGCGCCATTGCATCATCATTTCGAACTGAAGGGCTGGGAAGAGCCAAAAGTGGTTGTGCGTTTATGGATTATTGCGATCATTTTGGGCCTCCTAAGTATTAGCACATTGAAATTACGCTAAGCAGAGGATCTTTGTGGAACCCTGTGGAGCCATGGAAGCCGTGAATGTCACTCCCGTGTTTCCCATTACGAGTTGGCCAAACAAGCGTGTCACAGTGTTTGGCCTCGGACGAAGCGGCAGGGCGGCTGCCGATCTCCTTTTGGACATTGGCGCGGTGGTGACGATCGTCGAGGAACACACAAGTCAGGATGTTGAGATCGCGTCCGCCGCGTATCGTCTTCGAGGCGTACGAGTGTTAGGAGGGAATGACGTTGCCGACGGGTTGAGAGACCTCGAACTCCTGGTCGTCAGTCCGGGGGTCCCCAAGGACCATCCTCTTCTCCAGGAGACTGTCCAACGTGGCATTCCGGTTATTGGGGAAATTGAGTTAGCCGGATGGTTTCTTCGGGCTCCGATCATTGCGGTGACCGGAACCAACGGGAAAAGTACCACGGTACGCCTCATTGGATCGATCCTGCAACATTGTGGAAAGCGGGCATTTGTGGGCGGCAATCTGGGTATTCCATTATGTGAGGCGGTGCGCAAGCAAACGGATCCGTCTCCTGGGCCGGACTATGAGTATATTGTCGCAGAAGTCTCGAGCTTCCAATTAGAAACGATCCACCTGTTTAAGCCCTGGGTTGCCGCATTGTTAAATGTGACGCCGGATCATTTGGATCGACATCCCACTCAAGAAGACTATAGGGCCGCCAAGCAGCGTATCTTTGAAAATCAGACGATTCAGGATTGGGCGCTCATTAATGTGGACGATCCTGTGGTGAGAACCCTGGCCTTGTCGGCACGGGCAGGGGTCTGTGAATTCAGTCTTACCAAAAAAGTGAATCAGGGGGTGTATCTCGAAGCAGGCGAGATGAGAGCACGGATGCACGGGAAGGATTTTTTCATCGCTTCACGTGATGCCCTCCCGATGCGCGGAGACCATAACGTGGCAAATGCGATGGCGGCAATGTGTGTCGGATTGCTCTGTGGATGTTCAGCGGAGGATATGGTTCGTGCGCTTCAAGGCACGCCGACCTTTGAACATGCCTTAGAGGTGGTTCGGGAGTGGAAGGGCATCACATTTGTCAATGATTCGAAAGGTACGAATGTGGACGCCACCCTCAAAGCCTTACAGAGCTTTCATGAACCCTTGGTTTTGATTCTTGGTGGAAAAGACAAAGGCGGTGATTTTTCGCAGTTGGTTGACAGTATTAAACGACAGGTCAAGGGCGTCGTGGTGATCGGAGAAGCGACTCAGAAAATTCTCCAGGCCCTGGATCAGATCAAACCGGTGACCCTCGCAACCAGCTTGACGGATGCGGTGTCCCAGGCCGTGACATTCGCGTCCAGCGGGGATGTGGTGTTGTTTTCCCCGGCGTGCGCCAGTTTCGATATGTTTCGGAATTATCATCATCGCGGACTTGAATTTAAGCGGGTTGTCGGAGAACTCCACTAAATGGGTATTCCAGCTATCTTGCGGCGTAAAAACTCCCATGTGGAGTCGCGGGCATGGGCGGATCTGTTCCCTGGGAATCAGGGCATCGGTTCCAAGCGGATCGATCCTCTGATCGTGGGAATCACCCTGGCACTGTCCCTTGGGGGATTGGTCATGGTGTTTAGTGCCAGTGGGGTTATGGCGGAAAATAAATTTACCAATGCCACCTATTACCTCCAACGACAAATCGTATGGATGCTGCTGGGATTTGGCGTCCTGTTGGTCGGGTCATTCATCGACTATCGCCAATGGAAGCAATGGATTCCCATGGTTGTCGGAGGATGTATCGTTGGATTACTGCTGGTCCTGGCTGTGGGCCCTCAAATCAATGGTGCTCGACGATGGCTCGCACTTGGATTTTTTTCCATTCAACCCACGGAAATGGCCAAACTGGCTGTTGTGCTGTACCTCGCGGCGTTTCTCTCCAATCCACAACGACGAGTCACTGATTGGAAACGAGGGTTTCTTCCCCCTGTGGCGATGGTGGGCATCATGTGTGGGCTCATTGTCGTGGAGCCGGATTTAGGAAGTACCGTCGTCATCAGCCTGGTGTTCGTCGGCATGATGTATCTGGCCGGAGCGAGAGTGCGGCACTTGTCCTATTTAGGCGGGCCGCTGATTATGGGTGTGGGTGCTCTCATTTGGATGAGTCCTGAACGATGGGAACGGATGACGACATTTATGAATCCGTTCGCGGACCGACAAGGTGCAGGCTATCAACTTGTCCAGTCCATCCTGGCCTTGGAAAATGGTGGATTATTTGGTGTCGGTCTTGGGCAGGGCAAGCAAAAGCTGATGTTTCTTCCGGAGGGCCATACCGATTTCGTGTTGGCCTTGGTGGGAGAAGAGCTGGGCCTCATTGGAACCTGCGGGTTGTTGGCCCTGTTTGCCATTTTGGTGTGTAAGGGATTTCGAGTTGCGGCCTTGGCACCTGATTTATTTGGGCGATATCTCGCTTTGGGAATTACCATGCTCCTGGGTGTTCAGGCCCTGATCAATGCAGGCGTTGTGAGTGGGCTGTTGCCGACAAAAGGCTTAACGCTTCCCTTGGTCAGTTACGGAGGGTCGTCGCTTCTGGTCACCATGTTAGCTCTCGGAATTTTGCTGAGTGTGGCTCGACAGGGACGAGCCGGCCCTTAAGTGAAGAGAATGGTGTAATGCGGGTCGTCATTGCTGCGGGTGGGACGGGAGGTCATATGTTTCCGGCTATCGCGTATGCCAAGGAATTTCAACAGCATGACCCTGGAGGGAGCATTGTGTTTATCGGGACGGGGAAGTCGTTAGAGGGAGAAATTCTGGGGAAAGAAGGGTTTGGGTTTGAACCGATCACGGTTGAAGGTTTTGTGGGCCGAGGGCTGGTTGGCATGGTGCGTTCCCTCATGCTGCTCCCGAAGTCGTTGTGGCGTGCGACCCAGATTCTCCGCGGTCACCGAGCCGATCTGGTCATTGGGACGGGTGGGTATTTTAGTCCTCCCGTGGTCGTGGCGGCCTGGTTGTTGAATATTCCCAGAGTCTTGTTGGAACCGAATGCCATGCCGGGATTGGCCAATCGGGTGTTGGGTCCATTGGCCGACAGAGTCTTTCTAGCCTTTGAGAGTGCAAAACCGTTCTTTTCCTCATCGAAAGTCAAGGTGATTGGCACACCCATTCGAAAGGCTTTTGCCTTGGAACGTCCTCCGGTTCCTCCGCAGAAGATCTCACATCTATTGATCTTTGGCGGGAGCCAAGGGGCTCGGGCGATTAATTCGGCCATGTTGAAGGCTGTGGAGATTTCATCGGGGCTGCGGGAGCAGGTAACTATCACCCATCAAACCGGAGCGGACGATTTCGAACGGGTCAAGGCCGGCTATGCACAAATGGGCGTTCAAGCAGATGTCCGCCCCTTTCTCTTTGATATGCCTCATGAGCTTGCCAAGGCGGATCTCATTGTCTGTCGGGCCGGGGCCAGCACATTGGCTGAGTTATCCGCATATGGAAAAGTGGGAATCCTGATCCCGTTTCCCCAAGCGACACACAATCATCAGGAGATGAATGCCAGGTCCATGGAAGCGGCCGGAGCGGCTCGAGTGCTCCTGCAATCCGACCTCACCGGGCAGCGGCTGGCAGAAGAAATTGAACGATTGATGTTGGATATTCCCCACCTACAGGAAATGGCAGGACAGAGCTGGATCCTCAGGAAAGTCAACGCCACAGAGCAGATGGTGAATGAATGCCTCTCGCTCGTGGGGCATCCGGTCGCGTCGTGAGACACAGGGAAATATGGCACGGATGAACAAGCAATAGAGTCAAAGTGGAAACCATTGTCTGAAGCTATTCAATCTTTAATGAGGAGGGACTCTTACAGGGAATGAAGAGCACGTCCTGTCAGGGCCACGTCTGGAAGATCCAAATTAGTCGTCGTGTCATACGAGAGGCTTATGGGGAAGTCGCGAGCCCGGTAGGCCGACTCCGTATTAAAACGATACCTCCAGACCGACAGCCCATGCGTTCCCAGCAGTGGGCGCATCAACTGACCGTCTTCGGTGATCCTCCCTTCAACCCTGGAAGTCTAAAACATTATGTTTCGAAAAATTCAGCACATTCATTTGGTCGGTATTGGAGGAAGCGGGATGAGTGGCATCGCAGAGGTGCTCCTCACGTTAGGGTATAAGGTGACCGGCTCCGATGTGGGGGTGTCTGACACGATTCGCCGGTTAGAAGAATTGGGGGGCACGGTGTTTATCGGGCATCAGGAGTCGAATGTGGAAGGGGCGCAAGTGGTGGTGGTGTCGTCGGCCATTGCCGGGTCCAATCCGGAAATTCGTGCGGCCCGGGCCAAGGTGATCCCGGTCATTCCGCGAGCGGAAATGCTGGCAGAGCTGATGCGATTGAAGTACGGCATTGCCATTGCCGGCGCTCATGGAAAAACCACCACGACGTCGATGGTCGCATCGATTCTTGCGCAAGCCGGCCTCGATCCCACATTCGTGATTGGGGGAAAGGTGAATGCCATGGGTACCCATGCGCGTTTAGGCCGGAGTGATCTGCTGATTGCGGAAGCCGACGAGAGTGACGGGTCGTTTTTGCGGTTGTCACCCTCCATCGTGGTCGTGACGAATATCGACCGTGAGCATCTCGATCATTACGGAAACATGGATGGTCTTCAAGAGGCGTTTTTAGAATTTATCAATAAAATTCCTTTCTACGGCGTGGCGATTGTGTGTGCCGATGATCCCTGGATTCGCAAGCTCCTGCCTCGGGTGGTGAAGCGATATCACACGTATGGCATGAGTGATTTTTCGGGTGTGCTGACCTCTGATTTGTTTGCGACGGATATTGAAACCAAAGCGATGGGTGTGGAATTTCGGGCACATTACCGGGATCAAAAGCTTGGGCCCTTCCGCATTCGTATCCCGGGTGTCCATAACGTGGCCAATGCGTTAGCGGCCATCGGGGTGGCATTGGAATTGGATGTGCCCGTGGATTTGATCCGGGCAGGGCTGGCGGCGTTTTCCGGAGTCGAGCGGCGGTTCCAGATTCGTGGAGAAAAAAACGGCATTGTGGTGGTGGACGACTATGGGCACCATCCTACCGAGATTCGTGCCACTTTGGCGGCTGCGCGAGCCGCGTGGCAGCGCCCGTTGGTCGTGGTGTTTCAGCCGCACCGGTTTTCAAGAACCAGGGACCTGGCCGACGAATTTGCTAAGGCGTTCGAACAGGCGGATCGCGTGTATGTCATGGATATCTATCCCGCCGGTGAGGCGCCGATCCCCGGGATCACCGGACACATGATGGCCGACACCATTCGGGCGTCTGGTCATCCCTCTGTCCAATGGCTCAATCGTGACTCCGGTTTGATTCCCAAATTGCGTGAGGAGCTTCGTGAGGGCGATGTCCTGTTGACCCTTGGCGCGGGGGATGTCTGGAAAGTCGGAACTGAATTGTTGGATTCGTTGTAATCGAATGTGGTGAGTCATGGAAGTCGAGGATTGTACAGGTGAAGACCGGCCGGCTGACACTGACAGCGAAACGGCTTCAACGAGCCGTGCAGCATGTGAAAGGAGAAGTCCACTGGAACGAATCCCTGGCGCCTCTTCTGTCGTTGCAGGTGGGCGGCCCTGCGGATGTCCTGATCTTTCCCCTGGATGTGGAAGACGTCATTCGCGTGCTCGTAGGCGCTCGAACAGAAGAGATTCCCTTTGTGGTCTTAGGCGGGACCAATGTGGTCGTTCGCGATAAAGGGATTCGAGGCATTGTCATGCAATTGAAACACTTAACCGGGATACATGAGGAAGCCGGTCACGTGGTATATGCCCAGGCGGGGGTGCGGTTGCCCAGATTAATGCAATTTGCGGTGGGGCATCATCTGTCCGGAATGGAGTGGGCGGCGGGGATTCCGGGAACCGTCGGTGGAGGGGTGGTGATGAATGCCGGTACGCGGTTAGGGGAAATGCAGGAGGTCTTGTCTGCGGTTGATTTGGTGAATCTTCGTGGACATCGTGTACGAGTGGAGGCTTCCAACATGTCATTTGCGTATCGGAAGGCAACGCTCCCCAAAGGCGTCGTCGTTGGCGCGTGGGTCCAGTTGGCTCTCTCAGATAAAGCGCAGGTGGAGGCGAAAACCAAAACCTATCTGCAATACCGGCGGGAGACCCAACCGTTAACCCTTCCGAATGCCGGGTCCGTGTTTAAAAATCCGCCGGGGGATTCTGCCGGACGGTTAGTTGAAGCCGCAGGGCTAAAGGGCGTGCGGATTGGTGATGCTGAAGTATCGACCAAACATGCCAACTTTATTGTGAATAAAGGAGCCGCCACCGCCGACCAGGTCTTGGCTTTGATACGAAAAGTCCGGCAAACCGTGGCGAAAAAGTTTGGGGTCCGGCTTCAGCTTGAATGGAAAATTATTGGAGAATCGTAGAGATGCCAGGGTTGATAGTGGTGACGAAAAGATGCAGTCAGAGTGAAAGGCTTATTACAAGGTGAAGACACAGAGAATGATGACACAAAAATCTTTGCGAATCGGTGTGCTGATGGGTGGATCTTCAGCCGAGAGAGAGATTTCGCTCAAGACGGGGCGTTCAATCTGTGATGCGTTAAAACGACGTGGATATACGGTCATTCCCATTGAAGTCGATGCCACATTGCCGCATCAGATCCGGGCAAAAAAGATTTCGGTGGCCTTTCTTGCCTTGCATGGACCCGGAGGGGAAGATGGCACGGTTCAGGGGATGTTGGAAGTCATGAAGATGCCGTACACCGGATCGGGCGTGACGGCGAGTGCCGTCTGCATGAACAAGGGATTGACGCGCGTGGTCCTTCAGGCTGCCAAGGTACCCGTTCCGCCGGGTATGACCGTATCCGGTAAAATCATCCCGGTTCGTCCACCTCCCAGCTTAGGCTTGCCTGTGGTGGTGAAGCCTTGTGCGGAGGGGTCTACGTTTGGTGTCTCGATCGTGCGCAAGCCATCTCAATGGAAGGAGGCCATGCAAGAAGCCTATCGATATGGGGAGCAGGCAGTGGTGGAAAAATATATTCCCGGTCGGGAAGTAGCGGTGGGCGTTTTTGGCAACGAGGTCTTACCCGGCGTAGAAATCATCGTTCCCGGGGGCTTTTACGATTTTACGGCCAAATATGGAAAGGCGGCAACTCGTTATGAGTGTCCGGCATCGCTTACTTCAAAACTGGAAAACCTTCTCCGTGATTACAGTCTTCGTGCTTATCAGGCGTTAGGGTGTCGGGGTGCCGCTCGAGTCGATTTTCGCATTCATACCAACGGACGTCCGTATATTCTTGAATTGAACACCATTCCCGGCATGACCGAACGGAGTTTGCTTCCCATGGCAGCGGCACAGATCGGGTGGGACTATGATGATCTGGTTGAACGGATTTTGCGTGAGGCTCTACCGAAAAGGCTGGTACCGTCCTCCGGGAAAATAAGGAACACCAGGAGTTCTGCGTCATGATATCGGGAGAATCCCTCAACACGAAACGGCCTCGAAAAAACCGGCCCCTTAAAAAAACTGGAGGACCGGGGAAAGCGAAGTCGTCATCGAGAGCCCTGCGGGTCCGGCGTGTCGTGATCGGAGGTGTCCTGGCCTGTCTGATTGTGGTGATTGTAGTAGGAGGACGGCAGGTGATGCAGTGGGCGGATGAGTGGACGGAAATCCAACAGATCACGGTTGTGGGTTTGGATCGAGTCACGCGCGATGAAATTCTGACGAAGCTGGACTTAGCGCCACAGACCAGTTTGTTCTCTGTGGATTCAGAGCTGCTCGCGACCCGGTTGGAATCGCATCCGTGGATCGGGTCGGTCGACTTTGAGCGGGTGTTGCCTCATTCACTGGTGATAAAGGTGACTGAGCGTCAGCCGGCAGCGGTGTTTGGGTCACCAACCGAACCCTATTATTTGGATGCAGAAGGGTATCTGTTGCCGAAAGGGAAGGTTCAGGCAGGGACGACATTGCCCATTGTTGATGGGGTGACCTCCACATTCATGACAGAGCACCAAGCCGAAGGCCATCGACGCGCCAAGCAGGGTATTCACATTGCTGAGTTACTGTCCCGGCAGTTTTCGGGCAGGCCACGGATTGATGTGTCGCAACCTCATACAACGATCGTGGATCTACCCAATGTCCGGTTTCAATTCGGGCGTGAGGTGGAAGACCAGTGGCAACGATTTTTGGTGTTGTATCCCACCGTGAAGGATAAAATTGAAGGTCGGTCGCAAGAAGTGGATTTGCGATTTGCTCAAAAAGTCATTTTTCGCAAGAGGACACTATAGGACATGACCAAAAAAGAACACATCGTCGTGGGACTGGACATCGGGACAACAAAAATTTGTGCGGTGGTGGGGGAAATCCAGGATGATCGCTCCATTCATGTGATCGGAGTGGGCTCACATCGTTCAAACGGGTTGAGAAAAGGCATGGTCGTCAACATGGACAGTACCGTGGAGTCCATCAAGCGGGCCGTGGAGGAAGCAGAATTGATGTCGGCGGTCCAAATCAATTCCGTGTATACGGGGATTGCGGGAAGCCATATCGGGAGTGAAAGTGCGCAAGGCGTGGTGGCCTTAAAAAAACGAGAAGTGACCAAGGCGGATGTCCGTCGGGCCGTCGATACAGCACGAGCCTGCGCCGTGCCGGCTCCAGACCGCCAAATTCTTCATGTGCTTCCTCGGGAATTTATTGTGGATGATCAGGAAGGGATTCGCGATCCATTAGGCATTGCGGGATCACGGTTGGAAGTCGACGTGCATATTGTGACCGGGGCGGTCACCTCGGCACAAAACCTTATCCGGTGTGTCAGCCGGGCGGGATTGGATGTCGTCGATATTGTGTTACAGCCGTTAGCCTCCAGCGCGGCCGTGCTGACCCATGAGGAAAAAGACCTGGGGGTGGTGATGGTGGATATCGGGGGAGGTACCACCGATATCGCGATCTTTGTCGAGGGGTGTATCCGGCACTCGGCGGTTCTTCCCATCGGAGGGAGCCATCTCACCGGGGATCTGGCAATGGGATTGAAAACCGCGCCGGAGGAGGCGGAAAAAATAAAACTGAAATATGGAGTGGCCAGTAGTCTCTTTGTGAATGAGGACGAAGCCATTGAAGTGCCGAGTGTCGGAGGACGGCCGCCCCGGGTTATGCCTCGAGCCTTGGTCGCGGAAATTCTTTCTCCACGGGTGGAAGAAATGTTCGAGCTCGTACTTCGTGAAATCCGTCGTGCCGGGTATGACGGCATGCTCGTGGCTGGAGGCGTGTTGACGGGAGGAACCTCGCTACTTCCGGGCATGGCTGAAGTGGCGGAACACGTCCTGAATCTGTCGGTGCGGTTAGGGAGGCCAATCGGGGTGGAAGGTTTACGGGAAATAGTCAGTAACCCAAGCTACTCGACGGCGGTCGGGCTTATCGTCCATTCGGTGAGTCACGAAAATGAGTTTGAACTAGTGGGCCCTGGAGCCGGCAAAGGCAAAAAATCCGGGCGTTGGGCCGGTGGCCTGGTCGGAAAAATGAAGGGATGGATCATGAACTTTTTTTAAATCATGCCAAGAAAGGAGGATCATGGATCCGTGCCTACTTCGCGAGCCAAGGTGAGTCATCATTTAAATGTCCCCACGGGTTAACAGGGGAGTGGTAGAAAGGAGGAGTCGTATGTTTTCACTGTCTGATGAGGAGCAATCGGTTATTAACATCAAAGTTGTTGGTGTCGGAGGTGCCGGGTGCAACGCGGTGAATACGATGATTGAAGCCGGCTTAAGCCGGGTAGAATTTGTCGTGGCCAATACCGATTTGCAGGCCCTGGGCCGCTCGCTTGCGTCGTACAAAATCCAATTGGGTCCGGAACGGACGCGGGGCCTGGGGGCAGGAGCCAAGCCGGAGATAGGGAAAGAATCGGCAATGGAAAGTGAACACCAAATCCGTGAAGCCCTGGAAGGAGCGGATATGGTCTTTGTCACGGCAGGGATGGGTGGAGGAACGGGCACGGGCGGTGCTCCCGTTGCCGCAAAGATTGCCAAAGAGTTGGGCATTCTCACGGTGGGGGTGGTGACCAAACCCTTCCAATACGAAGGAAACCGGCGGACCAGCTTTGCCGAAGAAGGGATCCGTGAATTAAAAAAATACGTGGATTCCCTCTTGATCATTCCCAACCAGAAACTTCTGGGAATGGTCGATAAAAGTACGCCGCTTGTGGAGGCGTTTAAGATTGCGGATGATGTGCTGCGTCAGGCCATTCAAGGAATTTCTGATGTCATTACCACTCCGGGTTTGGTCAATGTGGATTTCGCCGATGTGCGAACCGTCATGGGCTATTCCGGGCGTGCGGTGATGGGGATGGGAACGGGGCGAGGTCCGACCCGAGCCAGCGATGCGGCCAGACTAGCCATTGCCAGCCCCTTGCTGGAAGATGGAAGCGTGGAAGGGGCAAGAGGATTGTTATTGAATATTACCGGCGGGCCCAATCTCACGTTGCATGAAGTAAACGAAGCGTCCAATATTGCCCGGGAAGCGGCAGATCCTCAAGCCAATATCATCGTGGGTCAGGTCATTAATCCCGAACTAGGGGATGAATTAACCGTGACAGTCATTGCCACAGGATTCGAACAGACCGAGTCGGTCATGCGGTTTTCCAATGCGCATCAACCGACCCTTGTGGTGGAGCCTGTCAAAAAGCCCGCACTCGTGGCTGTGCCTGCGGAAAATGGGGCTAGCAACGGTTCTGAGGATCTCGATCGGCCCACCTATATGCGACGACAGGCGACTGCCAGACCGATTCCCGAAAAGACCAGCCTGTTGGTGGATGATGATTGGGATGTGCCGACTTTTTTACGGAGGAAAGCGGAGAACTAATCCCATGAATGTGGAGAAACGTCCCTTCCCTAAGGGATCGGGAGTGTCTGATGACGGATTGACGAGTGATATGATCCCTGTGCGGCATTTCTTCGGGACCCGGAGTACGCCGGTAGGGTTAGCCACTCATATACAACTTGGGCACATTGCGAGCGGGCCGCGGGAGTTTCCTGCTGTCGTCGCGCTCAAGCAAATCCATAGTACCCGGGTGGTCGTCATCCACACCCATCGGGGGCTAGGGGCATTAGACCAGGCCGAGGGGGACGCGTTGGTCACCAATCAACCTGAAACCCTGGTGGTCGTGCGCACCGCGGATTGTGTCCCGGTGCTGCTGGTCGAGAAGGCCAGGGGAGTGGTTGGTGCCATTCATGCCGGATGGCGCGGCGCCGTGGGGCGGCATCGTGGCAGAAACCATCCGGTCTTGCGTGAATGAATTCGGGGCAAAACCGGAGCATATGCATTTGGCGATCGGTCCCTCTATCGGACCGTGTTGTTACGAAGTCGATGAACAGGTCATCAACCCGTTGCGAAGCCGGTATCCAGCGTGGCCCGGGGTGCTTCAAGAAACCCGCGAAGGCAAAGGGTTCTTAGACCTCAAACAACTGATCTATCACCAGATCCGCGCCGGTGGAGTTCCTGACTCTCAGATTGGACGGGTGGACCATTGCACCCATTGTCGGGACGATCTCTTTTATTCTTACAGGCGGGAGGGGCAGGTGAATGGGAGCATGTATAGTGGAATTATCCTGCCTGCTGCCTAAGGATTGATCTCGCTTGCCGGGAGTGGCAAGGTTGTATGCGATGTAGGGACGCATCGCTGACCCCATTTTAAGCGATTCGCCCCACCTTGTGGTTTCCAAGAAAAAGTGCTGGTAGAAGAGGGCATGGCATTGGTGCCCCCAATTATTGAGTCAATGTGAAGTTCTGCGTTGCCGGGTTTCGTCCCGCAGGCCAGGATTTGCCTGAGGCGTCTCGAAGAGCGCGACTATTGTGGTGCAGGCAAAAGGCATCAAAACCATTGACGCCCCGTCTGGCCTCATGAGAGGGACGACGCGAGCCTGTGGAAGGCGGACCCACTCGCGGAGTTTTTCCTGAGTTGGGTCGAAGGACTGAAAACAAGGCCCGCCAGCAGATGAGAGCATCCCTCCCTTGGGCCAGACGGCAGGCGTCGGACCATGGGAGATGAACCATTCAGGGCTCCACATGAAAGAGCGAGGAGTCCAATATTCAGTCTGTCCTCTTTTATCCCTGCCCGTGACTCAAGCGGCAATCCCGTTTACAATAGAAGTCATATGAAAAATCTTCGGTGTTCTTGTTGAAGGATGGCCACGTTTCCAACTCCATTACCCATAGGATTCAGATTATCCAGGAGAACATCCGGCAGGCCGCCGTTCGTGTCGGGCGGGATCCTTCCGGAGTTCGGTTGGTGGCGGCGACCAAAACCGTCCCCGCCGTCAATTTAGAGGAAGCCTATAGGGCGGGGGTGCGAATATTTGGAGAAAACCGCCTTCAGGAGGCTCAGGAAAAGCGACAGATTCTGGGGCCACGAGAAGGCTTAGTCTGGCACTTCATTGGTCGGATGCAACGTCGGAAACTCAAAGATCTTGTCGGGAATTTTTCGTTGCTGCATTCCGTGGAAAGTCTGGAGCAGGCCGAGAATATGGATGCCGTGGCCGGGAAAATCGGGATTCAACAAGCCGTGTTACTCGAAGTGAATGTCGGGGAGGAAGCCAGCAAGGGAGGATTTACCTCACAGGAGGTGGAAGCCAGGATAGAGGAGCTGGACCGGCTCCCTCACCTCGAGATCCAGGGGCTCATGACGCTTCCGCCTTGGAAAGAAAATCCTGAAGACGTTCGTCCCTATTTTACGCAAGTCAGTCGATTGCGAGATGGGCTGGCCCGACAGACATGGCGTCGTGTGCGGATGACCGAATTGTCCATGGGCATGTCTCATGACTACGAGATCGCGATAGAAGAAGGGGCGACGATGGTTCGGATCGGCACGGCTATTTTTGGAAGTCGAGGGAAAGCCGTCAGTCCCAACTCGGTGGGATGACAGGGCCGATGTCGATAACGCTATTGAATATTTGAAAAGATTTCCGTTTGTCGGCATGTGGGAAATCCAAAGCCATACAAAAAAAGAGTGTTCAAGAAGGCACGTCCAGCAAAGCCGCAGCCACTTGGGCGGAGGGCCCGTATAAGGAAGTACGTGAGGCCGGCCAAGTGACGACCTGCCTGTGCGAAGCCGTTTTCCGCCTTTGTCGCCCCCTTTGGCGAAGGGGGCTCGTCGAAGGCAGGGAACCCCGCTGGCGGTCCCTTCGGCCAGACTCAGGGCATGCTTTTTCATTATTCTTATCTGTAAAGGAGGATCATGTTTATTGCCGGTAACGTTCTACAGGCGATTGCGACCATCCTGGATACGATTTTATGGATCTATATGTGGGTTATTATTATTCGAGCCTTGATATCCTGGGTGAACCCCGATCCCTGGAATCCTATTGTTCAGTTTTTAGAAAGAATGACGGAGCCGGTCCTTTCTCAAATCCGGCGTCGGGTTGGCATGCTCGGGTTGGGAATTGATTTATCTCCGATCATTGCTATCCTTATTATTATGTTTTTCCAGATTGCCGTGGTAGCATCTTTGAAGGATCTCGCGCTCAGAATGCACTAGCCGGTGAGGGGGAAAGGAGTCGTCATGAAAATTACACCGTTGGACATTCAGCATAAAGTCTTTGATACCCAATGGCGAGGTTATCACAAGACGCAGGTGGACCAATTTTTGGAAGAAATCGCCGAGTCGGTTGAGGAACTTACCAAGGACAACCTGGTGCTCAAAGAGAAATTGTCCGGGAAGGATGATGAAGTGGGTCAGCTCAAACGAGCGGAAACCACGCTGACCAGTACGCTTATTTCAACCCAATCCTTTGTCGACCAACTCAAGCATGGTGCCCAACGGGATGCGGATCTTTTGGTGAAAGAGGCGGAGTTGAAAGCCGAAGAAATTCTGGCGCAAAGCCGGGCCGAACTTGCCGAAATGCGTCGAATGATCTCGACACTTAAACAGCAGCGGGCGCTGGTGCTGGATCGCCTACGGTTGACACTGAGTTCCTTCCATCGGTTAGTAGAAATTGAAGAGCGACCGGACGACGCGTTTGAAGGGGAAGGCGAGCCGGAAATGAGTGCGGAGCGAGCCTCCCATCGGGAAGCCGGCTAGACGTTTCGACCTCCTCAGTACATTGTGGATCAGACCGATCCTATGGTGCGTATCCTCCTTGAAGGACTTCATGCGCAGGTATTTCCTGGTGCGGTCTTGTTCGTTCGGCACCAGGGCTATCTTCGGATGCATCATGCCGTGGGTCTTACCTCCGGACTTCCGGATGCCTATCCTGTCCAACTTCAGACAATCTACGACCTCGCTTCCCTCACCAAGCCTCTGGCAACCGCATCGGCTATTCTGCTCCTGGTGCAGGATGGACATCTGGATCTATCAACGTCCATCGACACGTGGCTCCCTGAAACGAAAAACTTCCCATTAGGCCGGGTGCGTCTCAAGGACGTGCTCTCTCATCAAAGCGGCCTTCCAGCCTGGCGTCCGTTTTACAGGTCTTTCCCTCCGGCTCTCCCCCCAGATCTTCCAGCCCGTCAGGAACGAGCCACGGCATTTCTGGAGTTAATTCTCAAGGAACCGATAGAAGCAGGGGCGGACCCCAAAAGCCTCTACAGTGATTTGGGCTATATGGTCCTGGGGTTGATCGTGGAACGGATCACGAATCAATCATTGGCCGATTTTTGCCGGAGACGGATCTATGGGCCCCTCCATGCGAGCCCACTTGGCTATCGAGAGCCGAATGTGGCTGCCACATTGGATGCATCAATTGGTGGGTGCGCACCCACTGAACAGGATCCTTGGCGTGGGCGTCTTTTGCAGGGGGAGGTGCATGATGAAAATGCGTTCGCGCTGGGAGGCATTGCCGGGCACGCAGGACTCTTTGGAACTGCCGAAGCCGTAGGGCAGGTTACCCAAGCTTGGCTGAAAAGTTATAATGGCAACTCCGGTCTTTTTGATTCTCACCTGGTGAAACAGTTTGTGGCGGCCCAGCCTGGAACCAGTTGGGCTTTAGGCTGGGATACGCCCTCACAACCCTCCTCCTCGGGCCAGTGGTTTTCGCCGGAATCATTCGGCCATCTGGGGTTTACCGGAACAAGTATCTGGATAGACCCGACTCGTGACCTGGAAGTCATTTTTCTTTCCAATCGAGTTCATCCTACCCGGGACAATCAAGCCATCAAAGCCTTCCGTCCTAAACTTCATGATGCGATTATTCAGGAATTGGGGGCATGATCTCGGCTGAGATTTAAGCGTTGCCGGGTTTCGGCCCGGCAGCCGAGGTCCTTTTTCTTTCGGGAAAAGGACCCAAAACCAGTGACGCCCAGTTCGGCCTCATCAGATTAAGCGGACGCGGGAAATAGGAGGGCGGACCAACTCGCTCCGCTCAAACAAGGCCCGCCAATGTTTGAAGAGCGTCCGCCCATAGGGCCGAACAGCAGGCGTCGTTGAAAAGGAAGTGGAGGGTTGCAGGGATTGGGGTGTACTCCATGAATGGTTGTATTGTCCCTCCAAATATATTCCGACGTGTTCGAGCACAATATTCTACTATTTGGAATGAGTGGTAGGTACTGGCGTGGCCGGGTTTCGGCCCGGCAGCAGAGGTTTTGCCTGATGCGTCTCTAGGAGCGCAACCTTTGTTGTGGAGGCAAAAGTAGCCAAAACCATTGACGCCCTGCCTGGTCGGATCAGATAGGGCGAACGCGAATCTTAAGAGGGCGGTCCAACTCGCAGGGCTCAAACAAGGCCCGCCAGGGGATGGGAGTGTTCGCCCCGAGGGCCAGTGAGCAGGCGTCAGGGAAAGAGAAGAAGGAAGCTCATGCCGACAATAATACTTTGAAACTTTTCTTAAATGCCTATGAGGAAAAGTGTGCAATCAGGTAACTGGGGTTCACGCAAATCATCGGTCTTGTCGAAGGGATTTTAAGTCGAGCTGAAATTCCAAAGCCTACCAGGGGATGTGAACGTCCGACTATAGGGCCGAACAGCAGGCGTCGTTGAAAAGGTGGTGAGTCGTAGAGATTGGGGTGTATTCCATGGATTTATTTTATACTCTCCTCAAATATTTCCCGCAGTGTTTGAGAACAATATCTCCTCCTGGATTCCCTTTTAGTACAAAAACCAAAGTTTCGCTGTCTGGCAAATTCCGGCCTACGCCCAGGGTGTACTCACGCATGGCAGACACCAATGTTCGAAAATTGACCCTCCAATGCGGCCTTTGTTAGTTTCCTGCTTACCCACCAAAGTCTTTTGAAATTCCTATTCCCCTAGAACGATGGGGAACAGTACCCAGAATGCCAAAAACCAGAAAGGCCCGAAACATGAAGCGTCTTCCCTTCTTAGCTGTTCCCCGTCTGCATGCGCTCTTTCCGCCTTTTTCCTATCTCCTTCCCGGTTCCGGGTTCTCGACTTCACGATTTCCCGTTCTCGTCATCCTGCTCATGTTGGTGATGAGCCCATTGCTATCAACCGTGTTGATCCAGCCGGCATTGGTTGCTGCCCAGGATGCCCCGGGAGTGGTTGATAGGCAATCCATCTTTGACTCGTCAGACGGACCGATCTTTACCCTACCGTCGTGGAGCGATGGATCCGGTTGGGAGGCGGCTGAGTACTATTCGACCATTCAGATGGCCGATATCAATAACGATAATGCCGACGAACTGCTGGCCCGTGGCTACAACGGCATGACTGTCCACGAATGGGACGCAACACTGGGGCTTTGGAAAGAGTTCTCCACCAGCGGACCGTTCTCCAATCCCGGAGGGTGGAATCACCCGGAATACTACTCAACCATTCAGACCGCTGACATTGATGGCGACGGTATCCCCGAACTGCTTGGCCGAGGAGTCTCCGGTATGTATACGTACAAATGGGACGGGACAAACTGGCAGATTCTCAGAGCAGACAGTCCAGCCTGGACTGATGCCGGTGGCTGGTCTTCCGCCAAATTCTACTCCACAATCCAGACCGCCGATATCGATGGTGAACCAGGGGATGAACTGCTGGCGCGTGCCATAAATGGCATGGAAACCTACAAATGGTCGGGCAGCGAATGGACGTTGCTCAAGTCGGCCGATCCATTCTGGTCCGATAGTAACGGTTGGGGTGAGGCTAAATTCTACTCTACGATCCAGACCGCCGATATCGATGGCGAACCAGGTGATGAACTGTTGGCGCGTGGCATAAATGGCATGGATACCTACAAGTGGTCGGGCAGCGAGTGGAAACTCCTCAAGAGTGCCAGTCCGGGTTGGTCGGATGCGATTGGCTGGGAACATCCGCAGTTCTATTCAACCATTCAGATGGCCGACATCGACGGGGATGGAAAAGCGGAAATGCTTGGCCGTTCCGGAGCCGGCATAGAAACCTACAAGTGGAACGGCACGGCCTGGGACCAGCTCAAAACTGAGAATCCAGGCTGGTCGGATGACATCGGTTGGGATCAGAGCAAATACTACGCAACCATCCAGACTGCGGATATTGATGGCGATAAAGCCGCCGAACTGCTTGGCCGGACGGCGGGTGGCATGGAAACGTATAAGTGGGACACTGACCATTGGGTCCGCCTCAACAGTGACAATCCGGAGCTGGCTGACAACTATTGGGATGAAGCGAAGAACTACACCACCATTCAAACCGGCGATGTCGATGGAGATACAAAGGCTGATCTGATCGCCCGCGGTCGCTACGGCATTCGCACCTGGTCTTATGATAAGGTCATTCCCAATGCCTGGGACAACCCGGTTGCCTTCGGCTTTCCTGCCTTTACCGCCGTTGAAGCGGACGCCTACGTCGCCATCAACAATTTTCTAACCGTCGGCACGGGGGAAACCATTCGCGATCAATACACCACTGACTCCAACACCCTGTCACACTACCAAACCTGTCTGTTCACCGGTACCAATGACAATAAGTGGAACGACTGGACGCAGGTGCCGACCGATTCCTGCCTAGGACTCGGAAACCAACATCCGATCCTAATACCCTCGGGTACGACCCTGGCCGCTTGGAACAACATCGCAAAACAGATCTACGATGAATTGGGGCTGGCACAGCCAGTCTCTGACTACTTCACCGGCTTGTCGACCCTCTATTCCGGTATCTTCACGGATGATAAGGATCTCCTGACCTCTATCGCCCAAAAGCTCTATGGTGAGGACATGGATGAGAAAAACGTTGACGCGCTCTTCCAGGATCTCTTCCTTGCGCCTTTTGCCCTCTCATCACTTGGCGGGGATGTCGCGGCAGCCGTTGGCGGACTTCTGTCGGCCCTGATCGACGCCGGGCTGGATGCGTCAGGCAGCACCACTTTCCAGGGCGAGTTGTCGGCAGCGCAGACCAAATTTTCCGAATTGAGGGAAGCGACCGAGGATAAGATCACCAATGGCCACGCCTTCGTCGCCAGTGACGCCAGTCTGCTGACTTACGTGGCGCAGCAGAAGGATTCCGGCGTCTGGGATCCATCTGATGCCTGGGTGCAGAAGTGGACGAAGAGCGAAGGTCGCAAGCAATTTGCACGTTGGATGTACCAGACGCTTTCCCCCTCCATCTGGGTCATGAATGTTGGCTACTACCACATGAAAGATGCCAAATGTGAGCTTCCAATTGATGTCATATCGTACTATCTTGTGGGTGACAACAGTAACAAGGATTGCTACCGGCGAATAGTCGAGGACAATATCTTCAAGGATCCCATATCTTTGAGCCCACTTGAAAAAATCATGAACCCGGTGTCTTCCAGCTGCGTGCCGATTCGGAGCCCCACCAACACGGCAATCTGGGAGTACGGCCCTTGCAATCTGGGTGTGCCCAGAGAAGATTTCTTCCTGAATCGCAACGGCTGGAATTTCAGGCTGCGCCACATGTGCCACGATTGTGATTAATAGGCGGCCTCGACGTTGCGCCTGGCGTTTCGGACAACACGATCAATCTGAATCATTAAGACTGGGTAGGGGAATAAGACGGAATGGAAATAAGCCACGGTGGAAAGGATGCAGCCTAACGGGTGGTGTCATGAAAATCGCGCGTGGCCGGGTTTCGGCCCGGCCGCCGAGTTTTTGCCTGATGCGTCTCCAGGAGGGCAACCTTTGTTGTGGAGGCAAAAGTCCCCAAAACCATTGACGCCCAGCCTGGCCGCATTGGATAGATCGAACGCGAGCCTTCGGAGGGCAGACCAACTCGCCAGGCTTGGACAGGGTCTGCCTGGGAATAAAAGCGTTCGCCCTGGGCCAGTCAGTAGGCGTCAGTGAAAAGGAAGGGAGAGGGGTATGGGTTGAGTTTTTCTGAACGCAATCCTTAGAACTCTTTACGAGCTCTCATCAAGTATTAGCTGCATTCGCAAAAGTCTTCACCTTGATTTTCTTGGCTCGTTCTCCCACCTGGGCAACATCGTACTGAAACTGCAGCCGCATCCATCCCTCCGGCGTACTGCCGAATGCCTTGGCCAAGCGAACAGCCATATCCCAAGACAGGTCTGCACTTTCGTTCACCAGATGACTCAACGCAGATCGCGACACACCAAGCACCTTGACTCCTTCAGTCACACTCAACCCATGCGGCTCCAGACAGTCCATGCGAACGGAAAATCCCGGATGCGGGGGATTCTTCATTTTCAAAGTCTTCATAGCATTCTCCTTTTCAATTGTAATCCTCTAAATTTACATCCAGCGCATACCCTTCCTCAAATCGGAGAAGTCGTTCGAGCATGGGTAGACGCATTTAATCGGGCCGATGCGGAGGCACTCGCCGGCTTTTACACTGAAGACGCGGTGAATCACCAGGTGGCGAATGACCCGGTTGTCGGTCGAGCGGCTATTCACAAGATGTTCGCGGAGGAATTTGCCAGGGCGGAGATGTGCTGCATCGTTGAACGCATTTTGGAAATCGATGACTGGGCCATTCTTGAGTGGCGCGACCCGCTTGGCTCGGGGATGCGGGTTTTTTCAGGTGCTGGATGATAAGATTGTCTTCCAACGCGGGTATTGGGACAAGCTGTCATTTCTGCGTCTACATGGTTTGCCCATTCCTGACCGGCTATGAATAGGAGAATCCTGCCTTTTCGCATATCGTTGGATGGAACGTTTTGCCGTGCACTATGCCCACGATACCGATGTTATGCGTCCATAATTTCTTAATAATATGAGGTGTCGACATTGTGAATCATCAACATCCCTCTACGAGCACGTTAGGACGGGGCGCCACCGCTGTGATTACGCATCGTGTGCGGGACGGTCAACAAGAGGGCTATGACGCCTGGTTGAACGAAATCGGTCCGCTATGCAGAAGCTACCCGGGCCACCTGGATTTGCAGATTATCCGTCCGATTCCCGGACTCACGGCAACCTATACGGTCATCGTCCGGTTTGATACCAGGAAACACCTCCAGGGATGGATGAGTTCACAGGATCGCAAACGACTCATCGAACGGGTGCGACCCCTCCTTGTTCAAGATGATGATTTTTTCATACGCAGTGGTTTGGATTTTTGGTTCACGCCCGAGGGCGCGAGGGCGAAGGTACCTGTCCGCTGGAAACAATTTCTCGTGACATGGTCCGCCATCTTTCCGTTGGTGCTTGTCATTCCCCTGGTTGTCGCAATGGGGCTGCGGCAACTGGGAGTACCTCAAAATCATTATCTGGACTTGCTGCTTAGCACCGGTTCGGTGGTATGGGTCATGGTCTATTTCGTGATGCCGCACTACACCAAACTGATCCAACGCTGGTTGTTTACCTGATTTCGAGAAGCACTCGCCTCGAAAATTGCTCCAAGCGGTAGACACGAGGCTGCGCTCAACTTGATGTTGTGAAGGACACGATGGGTGACTTCGTATGCCACAGAGACATTTGCTGCTGGTGGACCAGACCGGTAGACTCATAAGGAATCCAATCATCCATAGAGAGGTAGTTGGATATTTTTCCAGCATGAAATCAGGAGGCACACGGAATGCGCAAGAGAGTTATCGGTCAGGTTCAGGAGGGAAGCGAACCGCCAGGGGACTGGCTGAATGTGGAGGAGCTTGCGGAGGTGGAAATCACCTCGGAGGACGCCGCGTTTCCAATTGAGGCAGCGTTGGTGCCCGGAGGGACTTCTGGGTGGCGTGCCGCAGGGCCGGGCAAACAAACGATCCGGCTTCTCTTTGCCACTCCGCAACCGCTCCAGCGGATCTGGCTGAACTTTCTGGAAACCCGCACCGGGCGGACGCAAGAGTACGTTTTACGTTGGTCGCCTGATGGCGGGCAGTCGTTCCGGGAAATCGTGCGCCAGCAGTGGAACTTCAGCCCTGACGGCGCAACAAGCCAGACGGAAGATCACCACGTCGACCTTCCTGCGGTCAATCTGCTTGAGTTGAGCATCATACCGGATACCAGTGGTGGGAATTCGCTTGCGTCGTTAGCCAAGTTGCGGCTGGCCTAACCCTTATAAGTGCCCGGACCATCGTGAGTGTATGCGCTTATCCGAAAAACGGGACCCATAAATGTTAAAATAGAAAGGTGGCTGCAATGGCAATGAGGTCGTAGCTGGTTTGTACATTGTCGTTGTCATCGAGGGAAAAATTATTTTTAAATGTACCCCGTAAATATTCAAAAGATAGGCTCAAGTTATCAAGGGGCCGTAAGCTTGTCCCGATGCCATAGATCTCTTGAGGTTCACCTTCCAATTCGGTGCTATGTTCGTACCGGAGCGCAAATTGTATCCATGGGAATTTGGAGGGATAGTACGCGAGTTCAAGGTTGTAGGTCAGGGGTTTGTCGGCACCCTGATCAAATTCCTTAATCGCCTCCGTGGCATGCACGATCTCTCCCGTAAACTCAAACGGAGGCAAGGCTATAAGGCCATGGGCCGTCCATCCCGGGACATGTTGTTGAAAGGTATTGTTGAAGTCAAGAAAGAATTCTGCATCGCCTTCCCCAAGATCCGAGATATATCCGCCACCAATTCGAATCGATTCGTCTTCATTCACATACTCGGCAGCCACCCCCCAATCAAATTGGTGCTTGCCAGAGTGCCCCTTTTTATCTACCTTGCCATCGAAGGTGTAGGCTGAGAGTTCCAACGCGTCCCACAGGGTATAGTCCAGGATCACGCCGGGTCCTCGTGTTTGTGCGAATTCCACTAATGGTCCCGTGACAAAGTGAGAATAAAATTCCCCGAACGGCAAGTATAGCAAGCCCACTTTTGCCCCAAAGTCATCAAGGTTCACTCCGACGAAGCCTTCATCAACTTCCTGATAGTGCTCGCTACCATTGTCCTCTATCGCAAACAGCAGTTCAGCTTCCAGCCACTCAATCGACGTGACTTCGAACCCGAGTTCGATGGCCAGTTCGGTATCCGGATTGTCGACCGTCTTGATCCCATTTTTGAAATTATTGGTCTGCCATTCTTTTTCAATGTCCACCACCGCACCAAATTTGAGCCACGGGGTGAGTTGTGTTCCAGCGGCCGCTTCTCTTCGCTCTTCCGGGCTCCGGTAAATTCTGACTGTGGATGGGGCTCTTTTTAATTTGTCCTTGGAAGAGTCTTCCCCGGTTGAAGAATTTTCCGGGATTGCAGGTTCCTCTTGAGCAGTGGCTAGGTTGGGGAGCAAAAGACACATGAGCAGGGCCCAGCCTAAGAAACCGACTCTCAAGGTTGTCATGTGAGATGGTCCCATAAGCGGCAGTTGGCGGGAGTACTTCAAATTTTTCAGTTGGACTATGGCAAGATACCGGAAAACTATTCAACGGCCTGGGGGCGAATTCACCATATGGTAATGTGGCAACCTGGACCTTTTTGGATACAATGAGTTTTTATGTAGGAGCGAATGAGGATCGCTGCAGGTTTTGAATGGCCGGATGCACCTTGACTTGTTCCAATCCGGTTCAGGCAAGATACATACGAAGAAATTGTGTATGGTCCGGAGGTCTCTGGTATGAGAATTCTTCTCATTGAAGATGATCAGATTATTGCGGACTTCATTCAGAAGGGTCTGAGGGAGGCTGGCTTTGCCATTGACCATTTTGCTGATGGGTTGATTGGACTTCATGCCGCCCTGACGCAGGAATACGATGTGGGAATCCTTGATCTCATGTTACCCGGATTGGATGGCCTGTCAATTCTTGATCGTTTGCGCCAGGAGCGGAAGAATCTCCCCATCATTATCTTGAGTGCCAAGCGAACGGTTGACGATCGTATTACCGGGCTGCGGCATGGGGGAGATGATTATCTCGTTAAACCCTTTTCATTTAGCGAATTGCAGGCACGAGTGGAGTCTTTGCTTCGGAGATCGCAGCATGTCATTGAACCCACAAGTCTTTCGTTTCATGATCTTACGTTGGACCTGTTAGCGCGAACCGTCGTTCGCTCGGGAAAGAAAATTGATCTCCAACCCAAGGAATTCGCCTTGCTGGAATATATGATTCGAAATGCAGGCCATGTGGTGTCCAAAACCATGATTATGGAGCGTGTGTGGGATTACAACTTTGATCCCGGTACCAATGTCGTGGAAGCCCGTATCAGCAAGCTTCGTGAAAAAGTGGATAGGGATTTTGAGTTTCCCCTTATTCACACCGTTCGAGGTCTGGGATATGTCGTAAAGAAAACCAATGATTAAACTTCCCAATACCCTGAGTTTTCGCCTGACCTTCTGGTACGCCTCGACATTTCTGATCTGTCTGCTTGTGGCCATGTTGGGTTTATACATTTACCTCGATACTGTCTTTAATCATCGCATGGATGAGGATTTAAAGGAAGATATTGCGGAATTTCGAGAATTAATGGATGAAGGGGGATTGGAAAAAGTCACTGCGGAGATTATACGGGAAATCAATTCGAGTGATGAAACCGAGGTTTTCTTAAGGGTTTTGGACCTAAAAGGAAAGGTCGTGTTTAGTACCGATGTTTCGGAGTGGGAAGACCTCGACGCCAAAACGGCCTTAATTTTCCCAAACGATATGGCTCCAACCACTCCGGTATTGAAAACCGTGGAATTTCCTCACCATGATTATCCCGTCAGGATGGTATTGAGCCAGATTGGTCAGGATAAGGTGTTGCTGATCGGTGAAACGCTGGAGAAAAAAGAAGAAATTATGGAGTTGTTGTTTAAGGTCTTTGCCGGGATGATTTTTCTGGGCATTCCCTTGGCGTGCGGGGTGGGATGGGTGATTGCCAGGAAAGCGGTCAGCGGAATTGAGGAGGTTAGCCGCGCGGCCAAGGATATCGAGCGGGGCAATTTGGATCGCCAGGTGACCGTCAAGGCGGGGGAGGAGGAAATTCAAACGCTGATGGACACCTTTAATGCCATGGCGGCACGCATTCGAGGACTCATCCGTGAAATGCGGGAAATGACAGACAATATTGCCCATGATTTGCGTAGTCCTCTGGCACGCATTCGAGCCATGTCCGAAGGGGCGCTTGCCGAAACCAATTCAACCAGTAACAATAAGATCTTGGCCACGGAAACCATGAGAGAATGCGATCGTCTCATGCATCTCATTAACACCACACTGGATATGGCTGAAGTCGACGCCGGAGTTATCAATGGATCGAAAGGACTGGTTGACCTTTCCCAACTGTTGACTGACCTCTGTGAATTATTCGAAGCGGTGGCGGAAGAAAACCACATCACCTTCAAAGTCTCTATTGAACCGAATTGCCATATTTACGGGATCAAACACCATCTTCAGCGCATGGTGGCCAATTTGTTGGACAATGCCATGAAATATACTCAATCAGGAGGGCAGGTCAGTATTGAGTTAATTCGATCTCCACACCACTGTCGTCTCACAATTACGGATACGGGTGTTGGCATTCCACCATCCGATCAACCCCGCATCTTTGACCGGTTCTTCCGATGTGAGCACAGCCGCTCACAAGAGGGATGTGGCTTGGGATTAAGTTTTGCCCGATCCGTGGCACGAGCGCATGGTGGCGATATCACCGTGACAAGTGAATCCTCACATGGCAGTAGCTTTACCAGTGTTCTCTCTATCGGTCCTTCCACGGATTAGCATCGCGCATACTATCAGAATGGCCAGTTGATATTCTTGCGGGGAGGGGGCGGTCGACTTAGCCCTGTGGAGTTGCGGCGGAATTATCCGGAAGAATCAGATCTCCAGACAGATCCTGACTCTCAAATCAGGTAAATATTTCACTTGTGGTGGTATGAATATTAATATACGTGCCCTTGTCATTGCCGGTGCGTTCTTTATCTTTGAGCTGCCTCTCTGGCCCACCTTTGTTCATCATGACGATTCCATGACAAAGAGCTGGGCAGCTTCAGAAGAGGAGGGCTCGAAACCACCTCAGTTCGGAAGTCCCCCGTTGAATGATGCCAATGACGAAGAACCTGGTTTGGATGAAGAAAATGAGATGTCCAATAGGGAAATGCGCGATACCACTATAACCATATTCGCAGCCGGGGACATTGCCAAATGTGATGGGGAAGATCCCTGGTGGGAAGAACTTTTAGAACTGGTGGGTGTCTTGGCTAAAGATGAGGGGGAAGAGAGAGAAGAGGAGGAGTCGGCCTTCAATGAGTTGCTTGAAATTCTGCATGTCCGTGAGGAAAACGACCATTACGCTAATGCAGAAAAAACTTCGAAACTGCTTCATGGTTTAAAGGGTTCCATTCTCGCAATCGGTGATCTGGGGTACCCCATCGGTTCATCAGAGTCATTTAATAAATGTTATGAGCGGACATGGGGGCCGCTCAAGTCCAGAACCTATCCCGTTCCGGGGAACCATGAATACAAGACTAAAGGCGCGGTGCCGTATTTCGCCTATTGGGGAAAGCGGGCCGGAGAGGCGGGAAAGGGGTATTACAGTTTTGATCTTGGTGAATGGCATATTATTGCCCTCAACAGCAAAATCGAACCTACGCACCAGGAGGGAGGCGTCACCCCTCAGCATGAGTGGCTGAAACAGGACTTGGCTGCGACGAAAGCCCAATGCATCCTCTCCTATTGGCACCATCCGGTTTTCAGTTCCGGTCAGAACGCCGGAAGTTCCCGAATGAAGCGCATCCTGGAAACTCTGTATGCCCGTGGTGTCTCAGTGATTTTGACGGGACATGCTCATGATTACGAACGGTTTGCTCCTCAGAATCCGGAAGGGGTCAAAGATCTTTCCCGCGGCTTCCGACAATTTGTGGTCGGAACCGGAGGGGCTCCCTTGCGTCCGTTAAAAAAACGAATCGAAAACAGTGAAGCTTTTCGAGCAGATTCATTTGGTGTTCTGCGGCTCGATTTGAATTCTCAGAACTACTCATGGCAATTCCTTCCTATAGAAGGGGGCGAACCGTATGATGTGGGATCGGGGTCTTGTGTCTCACCTTCAAAGCCCAAGACATTGATACATAATACCGAATCCTATTCCCCTTCGGATCCGACGGATGATAACAAATAATCGGTCTACCAATTATTACTATTGAAAGTCCTGGGAGGCTCAATTGTTGGTAGTGAATAAACAATCATGTTGTGGATTGGCCGCACCCATTGCAGAGCGTCACTTCCCATACTGTTGTGAGGTGACTGTAGGGTGTTCCCTTTTGTTAGACGGGCGCATATTGCCTGAGCACCCTGACAATTCAAGCCTCACAAGGCAGTAGCTTCATCAATACCTTCCCCATTATCCCTTCTTCAGCCTGATTTCTTTTCTTCCTCCTGTCTTACCAGTTGGTAATCCTGCGGCCAGGTTTTCATGAACCTCTCCGGGTATGGTCCTGGGTCAATCGGAACATAAGGCCTCCACAAACATGCTCAAGAAAGGAGGAATGTAGCAAAACGGTTCGTCGGCCACTTCGTCCTTTGTGGTCAATGCCATGGACGGAACGCGTGGACGTATGAAGGCACGGGCCGCCAAGGACCCATGATGCTAAACGTGTCAGAGTGTTTTCATAATTTTTAACGAGGAGAATTTCCCATGAACACCACACCCCAATCATGGAATACGGTATTTGTTGCATTGTTCGCTCTTGTCATCGGCGGGCTTGTACTGCCGGAAGGAGGATGGGCCAAAAACTATAATCATAAACACAAAAACTCTCACCATAAACATTTTAAACATAAGCATAAGAAGGTGGAATTTACGGAGAACTTTCCCGTTACGGATTGTAAATTTTCCCCATCGGGAAGTAACGCCTATTTTAAGTTGGTAGAAAACCGCGTCCTGCACTATGACAATATGCAGTGTTTTGCGGAGGGGGAGTGCGACGAGATGGAGGAATTGCGGATCACGGTCTTGCCCGAATTCGAGATCCTCTCTTTCGAGTATGACGGGGAGATGGTGGATGTCACTGCACGCGTGATTGAAGAATATGAAACCGCTGATGGGGAATTTAAGGAACTCTCCAGGAATTTTTTTGGGGAATGTGAGGGGACTCAGGATGTGTATTATTTTGGTGAAGATGTGACGATAGGCGATGGTTCCCATCCCGGACAATGGCGTGTCGGGGAAGACGACGCCTTGCCGGGAATTATTTTTCCCGGAGGTGCCTTCTTGTTAGGAGCCAAATACTATCAGGAACTCGCTCCCAACGCCGAAGCGCTCGATCGGGCCGAACATGTGGAGATGGGCTTGGAAATCACCGTCCCCGCCGGGACGTTCGAACACTGCGTGAAAATCGATGAAACCACACCGTTGGATAAAAAGGAACTTTCTGAGAAATGGTATTGCCAGGGTGTGGGACTGGTGTTGGACGGCGATCTGGCGCTCCGAAAAATTGATGAACCGTAATTTTGACCCAGACCCAAGAGTTCAAATGTGAAGTGCTGCAAGAGGGGGCAAAGCGTGAATTTCGCACCCATTGAGAGGTGCTGGGTTTTGAAAAAACCGTGCCTTTTGAGTCGATACACCTGTGGTTCTGTGGCTCCATTGGCAAAACAATGGGAGCCTCATCCAGCGGGGGACTCAAGGGGGGGAACGAGGGTCATTTGAAAATCTTGACCCTCTAGCGGGGATCCTCTACTCCTGTGGGATCCCTGCTTCCCGCTGGCTGGTTGTGTGCCTCATGATCCGTATTCAGTTACATTCCCATCTTAAAATTCAGCCGGCTCAATTAAGGAAAATGAATTCTTTCAGAATAATAATGAATCATTGTGGCACCAGCCTTTCACGAGAGGGGGCGAACTTGCGGTGCAGTGTTGCTCATTCAGGAACACGGGCGCATGGTTGGAAATTTATCAGGATGAGTAAGTCATCCAAGGCACAAGACCTTCGCTCGTCTCTTTTCTATCGCATCTCCACACCCTAACTCCTTTTCCTTCTCCTTCCTTACCAGTTGGTAATTCTGCGGCCATGTTCTCGCGAGCTTCTCCTTGTAAGTTCCTGAGTAGAACGGGATGCATGGTGCATGAGCTTGTTACCGGATGGGCACAATTAATTATGACCAAGAAAGGAGGCATGTTGTGAAAAAGCTCACCTGCTCAGTGCGGTTCAGCGAACAGTGCCATGAATGAAAAGTCTTGGCTCCTGTAAGACATGCGCTATTAGAGGCCCTGTTAGGCCGCGGGTTAAAGAATTTTAAACACCACAAGTTTCACAAGGAGAAAAAACCATGAAAAGAGGAATTCCACAATATGCGGTTTTCTCGGTAGCTATTCTTGGATTCGTTTTGACAAGCACGGTCCAAGGGGTATGGGCTAAAGGCGACAAGCGAGACCATGAGGATGAGATTCCCTTTTCGGAAGCGCACATCTTCTTCGAACTTAATAACACCGACGGAGATTTGGGTATTCATGCGCTTATCGACGGCGACGCCTGGAAAAAGCTCGAAATCGAAGATCCGAATGAACGAAAAATGCTAAACGTCAGAGTCAGCGGGCGCCTAGGTCGCCAGGGATTGACAGAGTTTTTCTTTGAAAGTGCCGAACCCACGTTTGAGGAGCTTTCGCCGCAACGGTTTTTTCACCGGTTTCCTGCGGGAACGTATGAGATAGAGGGAGAAGCGCTTGACGGGAATGAACTGGAGAGTGAAGTTCAGCTCTCCCATGTGATGCCGGCTCCACCTCAACCATATGTGAATGGGTTGCCGATGGCTCAGCAATGTGACGAGGAGGATCCGGGGTACGATGTGACGGTGACCAGCGCCCCGGTCACCATCTCTTGGGATGCCGTGATGACATCACACCCAGACCCCAATGGAGGCGGGGCCGGCGTCCAGCCTCCCGTGGCTGTCGTCATTCACAACTATGAGGTCGTCCTAGAAGTAGACGTGGACGTGATGGGAGAGGAATTCACCTCTAAGACGAGCCTTATCCTCCCCCCTGGGGTAACAGAAGTGACAATTCCCGCAGAGTTTCTAGCGCAGGGCGAAGAGTTCAAGTATGAAGTGCTGGCCAGAGAGGCCAATTATAATCAGACGGCTGTAGAAAGTTGCTTTAATCTGGAATAGCCGTAATTGCTGAATTGACGCTGGCGGGATTTCCGGGCTCCACGACCGAGAAGCGTGGAGTCCAATTCCGCCGACCTCAACATTCTATCGGATAATGGTTCGGAGTTCCCCCTTCTCCCGAAGCTCTTCAATTCCATTAGATTCCCTAAGGTGGTCACGGAAAATATTTTTTGAAGGGTAAAGATTAACCGCTAGTTCCCAGAAAATTTCTCATAGAATCCCCCGAGAAAAAGGGAGCTCAAATTTTTCCGGAAAATTCGGCAAATCGGGTAGGGGGTGGAACGCAGGCTGGGCGAACCGTTATCGATCCTCACTGCTAGGAGTAGCGTTCTGATTGATGAGTTCCTGTTTTTCGGAATCGGCCTGAGGTCGGGACCGTTTCTTAGAGTACTGACTGGTTATTTGGTACAGGATGGGAACTACGAATAAAATGAGAAAGGTGGCGGTCAACATGCCGCCCACAACCACGCGGGCCAAGGGCTTTTGAGCCTCGGAACCGATACCACTTGCGAGCGCGGCGGGAACTAGTCCAAGTGCGGCACCCAGAGTGGCCATTAACACCGGTCGCATCTGCAGCTCCGCTCCTGAAAGGATGGCCTCCTTGAGAGGAATGCCGTTTTGTTCCAACTCCCGGATACTTGAGACGATTAAGACGCCTCCAAGAATGGCGATCCCCAATGTGGAAATAAATCCTACGGCAGCGGAAATGCTAAAGGGGGTATGGGTCAGGACCAGAGAGAGTACCCCTCCGATCATGGCAAAGGGAACTGTGGCGAGCACGATGAAGGCGTACCGGAATGAGCCAAACGTGAGGTACAGCAAAAAGAGAATCAGGATCATGGTCAGGGGCACGACAATCATCAGGCGTTGTTGTTCTTTGACCAATTGGTCATATTGCCCCGCCCATTCGAGATGATACCCTTCCGGGAGTGTGATCCGGTCTTCGAGGTGTCGTTGGGCTTCTTGAATCGTACTTACCAGATCCCGGTCACGGATGCTGAACATAATAGGGATATATCGCTCGTGATTTTCTCGATAAATCATAAAGGCCCCGGTTTGCCGGACGATGGTGGCTAATTGTTTTAGGGGAATGCCGACTCCTTCGGGAGAACTGACCTGGATTTGCCCAATCGTGGTTTCGTCTTGTCGATATTGGGGAAGGAACCGAACCACTAATTCAAATCGCCGGTCCCCTTCGATCACTTCCGTGACGGCCTCCCCACCGATGGCGGCCTGAACCATCGCATTCACATCGCCGACTTGTATGCCGTAACGGGCGCAAGCTTGCCGGTCAACTTGAATCAGGAGGTTGGGTTGTCCCATGGTCCGGTTGATGCTGAGTTCTTTCACTCCGCGGATGTTTTTGAGTTCACCCTCTACTTTTTCCGCAAGGGATTGAAGTTCTGTGAGGTTGTGCCCGTAGAGCTTAATGGAATTTTCGCTCTTTACGCCCGACATGGCTTCTTCCACACTGTCTTGGATGAGTTGGGAAAAGTTGACCTTGAGGCCGGGGATCGTTTCAAGACGTTTCTCAATTTCTTCGATCAGACCTTCTTTAGTCAGGCCCGGGCGCCATTCAGCCCTGGGTTTGAGATTGACGTAATATTCCACATTAAAAAAACTTTCGGGGTCTGTTCCATCATCCGGGCGTCCGAGCTGGGAGACTGCAGTGGCCACTTCGGGGGATTCCATAAACATTTTCCGCATGCGGCTGGCCAAGGCTGCGGCATCTTCAAACCGGATATCGATCGGCATGCGAATCCGCACCCAAAGGTTCCCTTCCTCTAACGCCGGCATGAACTCTCCACCCATGAAGTTGAGTGCTAATACGGTCACGGCCAATAGCATTCCCACCGCGCTTAGCACCTGTTTCTGGTGATGAAGTCCCCAGCGAAGAGCCTTCAGATAGGTTTGCCTGAGCATCGAAACCAGTTTGGGTTCCTGTTCCCGCATCGGTCCATTGAGCAGGAAGGAACACATGGCCGGGGCAAGAGTGCAGGCCAGCAGCAGGGAGCCAGCCAGGGCCAGTCCATAGGTGATGGACATGGGCGCGAAAATTTTCCCGGGGACCCCTGTCATGGTGAAAAGGGGAATGAACGCCACCACGATAATCACCGTCGAAAATAAGATCGGTCGTCCTACATGCCGGGCGGCCCTCGCAATGAGCTGAGGAGGTGTAACCCCGGGTTTGGCATGGTGGCATAGATAAAAGAAAATGCTTTCGACCATGACCAGGGGGGCATCCACGATAATCCCAAAATCAATCGCGCCCAGAGAAATGAGATTCGCGGATTGTCCCATGATGACCATGGCGGAAAAAGTGAATAGCAGAGCAAGTGGAATGGTGCAGGCGACGATCAGGGCTGTCCGGAAGTGTCCCAGGAAAAACAGGAGAACGATGAGCACCAATATCATGCCGTTGATTAATATGTGTACGACCGTCTCAATGACGGTGTTGATCATGGTGGTCCGGTCATAAATGGTTTTAATGTGGACCCCTGCGGGAAGCTTTTTTTGGTTTAAGTCCTGTACCTTTTGATTGACGCGTGCCAGGGTGGGCAGAGCCTGGGTGTCCCGTTGCAGAAGAATCACCCCTTCCAGTGTGTCTTCCACCTCGTTAATGCCCACTTGTCCCAAACGGATCGCATTGCCAATGGACACTTTACCGAGATTTTCAATAAAGATGGGAGTGCCGTCCTTCACCGCCACGACGACTTTGGCTATGTCATCCAAACTATCGATAAATCCCACTCCCCTGACATTGTAACTTTGGGGCCCTAAAGCCAAATAACTGCCACCGACATTGGCATTGCTATTGGCGAGGGCTGCTTTGATCTGAGCAAGAGTGACTCCATAGGTGAGCAGGGCGCCGGGATCCAGGTCCACGTGATATTCTTTTGTGGTGCCTCCAAACGCCGTCACATCAATGATGCCGGGTACCTGTTTGAATTCACGCCGGACCTGCCAGTCCTGGATGGTTTTGAGGTCGGTGAGTGAATAGCCGTCTCCCACTAATTCGTATCGATAAATTTCTGCGATGGCCCACCAGGGAGAGAGTTCCGGTTTGACGCCATCGGGCAGATCAACGGTGTGGAGCCGATTCAGCACTTCCTGGCGGACGGCATACCAATTGGTGCCAAATTCAAAATAGACCTTGAGTTCACTTAATCCAAAAAGAGACAAGGAACGGACATTGGTAAGGCCGGGAATGCCCTGGAGAGCGGTTTCAATGGGAATGGTGATGATTCGCTCCATTTCTTCGGCGGACCATCCGGATTTCTGAGAAATGACTTCGACAAAGGGCGGCGAGGGATCCGGGTAGGCGACCACGTCAAGGATATGAAAGGCATAGAGGCCTCCAAAGAGCAGGAAGACCCCGAATGTGCAGACCAGAGCACGTTGAACGAGTGACAGCTCGACAAGTCTGCCGATCATGATTTCTGGGGAGAATTGGTGGCAAGGTGTTCCGAGGACAATCCCTCGTCCTCGACATTCATGTCCTGGCCTTTGAGGAGTACGGCCCCTTTTACGACGATCCTTTCGCCCGCCTCAAGACCGTGGAGGACGGGCATGTGACCGGAGGAGGGAAGTCCGGTTTTGACCGGACGTTTCATGTAATGGTTTTCCCTATCCGCGACATAGACATACATCTTGCCATCAATTTCCAGCACGGCTTCTTGAGGAATAAGAGGATAAGGGAGGCTCTCGCTCAGTTTGACATTCAAACGGGCAAACATCCCCGGCTTGAGTTTGCGACCGCTATTGTCCACGACCGCCCGGAGTTTAATGGTCCGTGTTGTCTGATCCACGACATCCCCGATGGCTGAGATGGTGGCCGGAAATGCCGTTTCGGGATAGGCTTCGACGGTTACCGTCGCGTGTTGTTTGATTTGCACAAGTCCCAGATCTCGTTCGTAGACGTCCGCAATGACTTGCACAGTGCTTAAGTCCGCTACCGTAAAGAGCACTTGATTGGGATCCCCGCTGACCGATTGTCCGGGGGTCACGGCCCGATCCACGATGGTGCCGGAAAGGGGACTTCGGATTTGATAGGTTGACGTTATCGTTTGGTCGGCTATGGGCTTATCGAGTTCCTCCTTGGAAACTTGAAGGGCCAGGAGCTTTTCCCGGGCTCTCCGGAATTCAGCCTTGGCTTTCACGAAATCGTTTTCGGCCTGCTTCAAATCTTTCTGAGGAAGAGCTTTGATTTCATAGAGGTCTTTGGCCAGACTGTAAGCCCGTTGGGCGTAAGATAAGTCAGAATGTTCTTTGATGAATTCCGAATACGCGGAAGCTATCTCTGGACTTTCAATGGTGACCAGGAGATCTCCCGCTTTCACGAAATCTCCCAATTGTCCATGTATTTTTTGTACCCGACCGACCAGGGCTGAAGAGACTTTTGAATACCGATCCTCCCCATAGGACACTTTTCCTGCTAAGGACAAGACGGGGTGGGATGGCCCAACGGTCACTATGGCTGTGACAATTTGTGTTTCCGCTGTTGTGAGGGAGTGGTGTGCCTTGTCGCGTGTCGTAGGGGCCAGGTCCGTTGTCGCGGAGGTTTCCGAGGGGCTTTCCTGGCTGCAGGCCACTCCAATGAGAATCATCATAAAAAGAACGCACGGGTATAAACGAGGTCCGGATGTCATAAAATATCCTGGCCCGCCGCTCGTTCCAAAAGGAAGAGGTTGCGTTGGTAATCAAAGAGGGCTTCCAAATAGTTTTGAAGAATGGTCTGGGAGGTGCGGGCGGCATCGAGCAAATCTATGAGCGTGACCCCACCCTTTTGATAGGCTTTTTCGAGAATGGAGAATGTGGTTTTGGCATCGTCCAGCACTCCTGCTTGATAGGCCTCCACCAGACGTTGAGATTGGATTAAATTCCGGAAATTCACTTCAATCTCATTTTGTATTTCCAAGGTGGTCTTGTGAAGATCGACCTGCGCGACTTGAATGGCGATTTCGGCTTGAGCAATGCCTCCCTGGTTGCGGTCAAAGACCGGAAGCGGCACTTCCAGGTTGAGGCTATACAATTGTTGGTTGCTCCCGCCTTGTGGCCCCTGCATGGTGAATGCGCCTCCGACAATGGGATCGGGAATCCTGAGTGATTTGGCTAATTTTAAATTGGCTTGTTGCTGGGAAAGGACAAACCGTCTAGCTTGAAGGTCCGGGCGTTTGTTCAACGCCTCCGTCCGAAGTCTTTCCATATCAGGTGTGACCCGTTTATAAATAAGGTCGGAGGTTAACACCAGTTCCGTTGTGGGCGGGAAGGCCAGGAGTAGTCGGAGGTCGGCGAGTGCGGTTTGGACTTCCTGCGTAAATTTGATGACTTGTGCTCCGAAGTCTACTGCCTGGAGGCGCAGACGAATAAGGTCTACTTCGGCAATGAAGCCTTTTTTAAAGCGTAATTCCCCGATTGTTAAGATCCGATGAAACCGCTCCTGATTATCTTTTGCGAGATTAAGACGCCGGGATGCCAATTGAACCTGGTAATACGTGTCTTTTAGTGTGAGCGTTAGTTGACGAATGGCATCCGTGAATGTCGCCTCGGAAGCCTGGATGCCATAGCCCGCACTTTCCATCCGATAGCCCCGTTTCCCTGCAAGCAAAAACATCTGTTCGAGCTGCGGAGTAATATAGCGAGTGCCTTCAAAGGTTTGCTTACCGGTAAATGCGGCTCCTCCATAAAGTAAAAAAGTCGGGTTGGGAAAAAGTTTCGCTGTGATGGCGATTCCCTTGGCATTATCGATCCCATATTTCGTCATTAATAGATCAAGATTTTTTTCCAAGAACAAGGATAAGGAATCGTCCAAGCTCAAGGTCACCGTGGTGGGAACTGTGCCTGATGCCTGCTTTGAAGCTTTGGCTGAATCCGGTTGCGCCCATGCCGTTTCGAATTGAACCCCAACTATGAACACCGTAAGAAACAGGCAGTGGATGAAACGTATGAGGAATGTCATGTTGGTGGCAGGAATTGATAATCCGGGGACGCCTGGATCACCACGAAGGGGAGGAGAATGGAGAACAAAAGCTACCCAATGGCAATCTTTCCTTCCGCATTTTGAATCCTGGGAACCGGTGGTGGGAGAAGAGATCCCAGGAAAAAAGGAGTGTACCATATCGCCCTGGAACCCCTGAGGGCAAGATAATAATTTTACCGATGTCGGAAAATTTTGCCGTAGAAACGCCTAACATTTCCCCATCCCTTCGTTTGGAATAGCTTCTTGTAAAGAAGACCTTGACGTGGTCTTCATAAATTTAACTGTGCAAGAGGCATTCCATAAATTAGTTTCATTGGCAAAGGGTGGGCTTACAAAACCTTTATAGTAAACAACAGGGTTTAAGCCGATTACAGTTGAAATGAATGGGTTCAGGTTGGAGCAGGAAGGAACTCCAGGGATAGGCTGTTCCGGAAAGGGACAAACTGTCATCTCCCTGGTGAGTGGATGCAGGCGTGACGATGAGTGGTTAGCTCACCCTCACACTTCTTGGGACACCTTGGCACAGGATAGGGGGACCCTGAAGGAGGAGATCAATAATAATATTAAACCCATAAGACTACCCCCGCATTGTTTTCTGGGGGATGTAAAAGGAGCAAGCGTAATGGAGGGGGATTTGCGAATAATTTTCATTTAGCAATGGTGATACTGGGGACATTCCCTCGTGGGGCATCGGTGACGGTCATTTGAAATAGTTGGTACAGCAAGCGGAATGCCTCCTGATTCCATGATCGCTTCTCCTCATCGGCGATGGAATAAAAATGTCCCTCATGGGTGACGGAAAGTTTAGTATTAGGGCGTTCAATAGAGGATTCGATAATGTCCAAGACCCGGACTGGGTTTTCTGAGACGATTCCCGTTCCTGGATCCGGATCCACATGATACTCCGGCTCACTCGCGATGGATCGACCCAGAAAATTGAGAATGCCGTGAAAACTCCGGAGCCGAAAGGCCCCTTGTATCGGGTATTCGCCTCCGGGGTTGTCGGGTCGGATATCGACCAGGATATCGTTCGGCGGCCAACGATCCGCCTTGGCCTGCAGGGCCAACCGCTCTCTATTGGAGATGGTGGTGGGGTCGTAGTTCGTAATCACGGTATGCCCGATCGACCGTTTTTGAATGGTAAAGATCTGCTTATCCGCATCCACAATGACGCGATAGTTATTTTCCAGGGTTTGAAAGTCTCCGGCAGAAAAGGAGGATAAGGGCAGGATCCATTCCCGGTCATATACCAAGGGTTCTATATAGAGCTGATTGTTGTCCTGTAAACGGGAAAGATGAAGGACGATTTGTCGAAATTTGGGATATCCGATCTGATCCGCAGGTCGATTATAGTAGGCGGTTTCATGATTGTTTGTGGTCGTACGGATTTCCCCTGCCATGAGCCGGAGGAGTAAATCAATGTCGACCCCTTGTCTCAGCAGGAGGGTCAATTTTCCTTCCCGGAGAGGGGTTAGGAGTCGCTGGGTAAAATCTTCTCCTTCAATGGGACTAATGGTAAACGTGGGATTTTCGGCGATGCTGCCCCCAAAGACGGGTGCCAATGCAAATCCGCCATCTAACCCCCCTAACGGTGGGGTAGCCCCGGCCGAAAATTGATAATTGAAGGTGGCGGCAATGCTGGAAATGGCTGTGAAATGCACCGGTTGATGATGATGGGATCTGGCAATATTGAGGAGCAATTGTTCGACGAGGGATCTGGTGACCGAATGGTCATACGCAATGACCACATGTTCCAGAGCTTTCGGGGAAAAACAGCCGGATAGCATAAAAGGCAGACTCCAGAGCCAGAGCATGATGCAGGCCAAAAAAGAGCTTCGCGTTTGTTCTTTTTTCACGGTGTCCTTTTCCATCAAGTGGGGTTTTTTCCCCTATGTTGATCCTTACAACACACACAGTATTTCCCTGTCGATGGTGGGCTTGGAAAACGGAATCTCGTGGAGCGATTTTTTTGTCCGTTCACGGGCGGAGAGTCACTTTGACGTAACCAAAATTCCTGTAATGCGAGAGTATCAAAGACGCGGTTTCTGTCAAGGGAAGAGGGCGTGACGATCCTGATTTCACCTGACCTAGACTGCCTTTCCTTTAAAAGTGGTGTCTTCATCCCGGGTAGTTTTTTTGCCGGAGATCCTACTTTCAGACCATGACCTTATTTCTCATAATTTCCTGAGCATCAGTTAACCCAAAAGGCTGGAAAAAAGCGTGGCCAGTCCCAAAAAACTAAAAAACCCTGCCACATCGGTTACAGTGGTTAAGATGATTGATGATGATTGAGCCGGATCTTGTTTCAGAGATCGAAGAATGATGGGAATGATTGCCCCGGAAAACCCCGCCATGACCATGGAGATGACCATGGAGACGCCGATGACCATGGTTAAGCCCCATGATCCGCTCCAGAAAAATACGGCCGTACAGGTCGTCGCGGCCACTGCTACTCCATTGGCCAAGGCGACATAGGATTCTTTCAAGGTCACGCGGAGCCATTGGGAGGGACGGATATCCCGCAACGCTAATCCACGCATGACTACCGCGAGCGCTTGAGCCCCTGTATTCCCCGATTGCCCGGCCACGACAGGGAGCAAAACGGCCAAAGCCGTAAATCTGGCAATGGTGTCCTCAAATAACCCCACCACAAACGCTGCCAAAAAGGCTGTGAGCAAATTGATTTGCAGCCAGGGGAGACGTTTTCGAATGGCGAATCCCGGCGGCGACAGGGCTCGTTCGTCCTTGCTGGCACCCACCATGGTTTGCATGCTAATGGTGGCCTCTTCTTTTTCAACCTGAATGATGTCTTGACTGCTAATGATTCCGAGGAGGCGGCCGTCCAAATCGGTGACCGGAATAGTCAGCACCTTCCATTCGTTGCAAATTTCTACGACTTGTTCCTGATTTTCGAGGGGATGAATGGTCGGTAATTCTCGTTTCATCAATACCGCCAGGCTCTTCTTTGGAGAGGCTAAAAAAAGATCCCTGAGGGATAGGACGCCCACGAGGACCTGGCGGCGATCAATAATGTAGATTTCATTGAGATGCTGGGTGTCATGGGTGCGAACCTGTCGGATGGCTTCCTCGACGGTCAGGTCTTCCGGGAGCGCAAAGAAGTTGACATCCATGAGTATGCCGACCGAATCCTCCGAATACTCCATAAATGGTCCAATGTCGGCTGAGACGTGCAGGGGTAGGGCATCCAAAATGGCTACACGGGTCTCATCGGGCATTCGTTGGAGAAGGGAGGCGGCCACCGCGGGTTGGAGATGAGGAAGGGCACTCAGGAGTAACGGTTGCGGAAAAATTCCGAGCAGGTCTGCGGCCAATGAGGGTGACATGACCGAGAGGACCTTTGCGACCATGGCGGGGGAAAGATCGGCAAGTATGGGGATCACCTCCTGGGGATCATAGGATTCAAACACGTGGGCGGCTTCATCCGGAAATTTGGCAATAAAGGCCTGATGCATCTGTTCAGTCGTTGCAGGTGTCGTCATGGTGTTTCCTGTTCTTTCCGGGGAGAGGTGGGGGGTGTCGATGTGCCAAGGGATTCTCCCAGGGCGGTCATCAAGCCAATTCCTGAGAGAGAATACGCTTCCCACAGTTGCAGGAGGGCGTCGGAGAGAAATGCCGGTTGATACTCGCCGGAACGTGACTGAAGAAATTGCCTCAGTGTTCGATGGCGAAGCGCGCCAATAAACGTACGGTCTTGATCAATGACCGGAAGGCTGTCGTATTGAGCCCATGCGGGGTGGGCAACAATGTCGAGGGCATTGGCCGAGGCCGGGATCGCTTTCACGTCCTGCCGCATGATGGAGGACACGGTGATCGTCGGTTCGGCTCCAAGCAGCTCTTTCATGAGGATGACTCCGCGCAGGATCGTCTGATGATCAATGATGTATAAATAATAGATGGCTTGCCCGACGGTTTGGGTCACTCGCTGTAAGGCCTTCCCGACGGTGATGTCCGGGGGAAGCGTCAGGACATGCGGATCGGCGAGGCTGCCGGCAGTATGGTCCGGCAAATTGATTGATCGCCGAAGATGTGCACCGATGGCCGGGTCAACCTGATCCAGGAGAGAGGTTTGTGTTGAAGAATCATACTGTCGGAGGACTGCCCGTGCCGAACGGGAGGATAACCGGCTGAGTATGATCGCGCTGGTTGCCGGTGGATACTGTTTTAGAATTTCGGCCGTTGGGCCGGGAAGACAATATTCCAGAAAGGCGGCGATATGTTGGGGTTCCATGGTCTGCAACATTTCTCCCGCCGACTGAGCCGGAAGTTCCTCCACGTAGCGTGCGGCCTCTAAAGGATGTTCCTGGATAAAGGTTTCCCGAAGCTGTTGGGTCAAATTCATCGGCTTATCCCTCCGTTGGAGAAAGAATGCTGGTGACTTCAGTAAATTGCGCGGCAGGAATCACGACCCGTCCTTTCGCCGTATCCAGAACAACGACCATGGGAGTTATGGCTGTGACGGTGCCATTGTAGGCGCCAACCTGAATCTTTTCCCCGATTCGGACAATGGGCTGAATGTAGTGGGCGGCAATCAGATTCTTCACGGCTGAACGGGAACCGATTCCGAAGGATAAGGCGGCTCCGGCAATGAGTCCGGCAATCAGAATGACAATGATCTGATTAAGCAGCGACGTGTCAATTCCCAACTCATTGATAGCCGTCACCAGCACAAGCAAAGTAGCGGCTATATAGACCGTTTGCGCAATGATGGTGCCTTGCCGGATTCCGGAAGAATCACACGCAACAGAGATCAGGTCGCGTACAAAGTTTGTGGCCAGGAGGCCTAGAACGAGAATAAGGGTAGCCATGCCGATTTTGGGCAGATAGTGGACCAGTCCGGTTAACGTTTCGGACAAAAGGGCGAGACTTAAGGCTTCGGTGGCGGAAATCAGAAAGAGGAGAAAAACCAGCCAAAACCCTAGAAGGCCGACAATTTGTGAAATTGTTTTTTGGCTGCCTATTTTTTTCAGCAGCGTGAGAACACCGGTGCCGCCCAGTAAACGATCGACGCCGATCATATGCAACACGCGGCTCGTTCCCGCTTCAACGATTTTTCCCAAGAGGATTCCCAGACCTAACAACATCAAAGCCCCTAGGCTTTTGGGGAGATAGGCCATAAACAGCTTGAAACTGTACTCAAACGATTCCTCAAGGGTTGCGGTCCAAAGGGTGATATCCATGGGATTGACCTCCTTAGAAATAAATAAGCAGAAAGACGGTAAACACTCCGATAACGAGCTGGACGATCAGAGAGAGGATATTCCTCATGGTGCCGGCTGGACAGATAGATTTTGCTGGGCGATCGATCATCCTGAGAGAGAATGTCCTTACCCGAGTGGTATTTGGCGTTGTTGAGCCCACATGTTATCCCGTGGGGTTTTCTCTTCCCCTGGGCCCTCAGGCATTAATTGAGAGGCAGATGAGAAGGTTCTGTGTCCTCAGATGGCTCTCCCGATGCGGGGACCTGGTTCAACGGGGAGTCCGGAAGAGGTTCGGGTTCGATCGAAGATTGTGAGGGTTGGGCCGGTTTTTCGGGGACCTGCCGTGTGAGTTTGTTGACTTTAATGACCGGTGGGTCAGTCACAAATGGTTCGTATTGTTTGACGTCCAACGTGACTGAGTCCTGTTCTTCCACAAGCAGGTCAATCTCTGGAACCTGTTTCCGAAAGGTCGCCAGGATGGTGCCATTTGGCGTGGTGACAGTCATTAACAATCGGTCCTGCTGGCGTTCCTTATGTGTGACGGTCCCCGTCAGGGGATGGACGGTTTCTTGAAGGAATTGGGGTATATAGGGCTGGGCATATCGGGCGGCAAGAAATGGTGCTCCTAAACCCAATCCTACTCCTAAGACAAACACCGCCATGTAGACCATCAAGGATTTCATGTAGATTTTCTCCGGTATTTCAGTGGAACGTTCCAGCTTTTCCTGTTCAAAGGAAGACAATATCCACGCGGCAGCGAATGAAAGATTGGAAGCATACGAGACCGTCCCCCCAGATCTCCTGCGTCCTTCGGGCCCTGCTCATTTTTTTCTCTCAAGTCTTTCGTATATTTCTGGAGATTCTGAATGCCGCCCGTTTGGAGAAAAGCCAGGATTCTGATTAATCATACACAATGACCATCACAAAGATAACAACTAACATGCCGGTCTTCTTTAAAAGCCTTTGCCGGTTCCCCTCAGATTTTAGAAAAAACCAGGACTTACTTTGTTAGGAACCGTTCTTCATTTTTTAGGATCGTTGAAGCTGGGACCGGTTCTTTCCCTCCGCAACGTCATGCTTCAATGTCATGAATTCCATAGCCAGAGTCAGTCCATTTTGTCGGTAAGGGAAGTATGCTTAGCGTGATACCGATCTTTAGTTGATCTTCCCCAATAATACCAATTGAGAATTGCCAGGCAAATAGCTAACACCATTACTCCGCCAAATACGAAGAGCATTATGGTCATGGGTGTTGTGCCTCCTGGGCATCATGAGAAGATTGTCATATTTCGAGTCTGATGCAGATGAGTCTTATCTTCTCCCTTCTCAACGCTCTGGCCCAGGACCCTGTAACTCCCCCTGCGGAGCGCCGGTGTTGAGCCGCATCGGAAAAGTTGGCTTAACACTGGCTTTAATCCTTCTTGTAGAAGGACTCCAGAGGGACAGGATAGAAATGCCCTCTTCAAAAGAAGGGCAGTAGGGAGGAGACTCTTTGTCGACTGGCTCTGATTTCAGGTGTTTGGAAAATCAAACCAACCTCCAAATTTTCCAGATCTGTCAGTTTGAGCCTCACTTAACGGTGATGTTATTTGTGACTAATACCACCCCAATCACATCTCGGACCAGTTCTTCGGCTTTGGTGGCTTCCGTGATGGTATCTACTAATCCATTTAAATGGACCCGTCCTTTAAAGGTCTCCACATGAATATCCATGCCACTGACCGCAGAATCACCCAAAAGCGCCGTTTTGACTCATTGATCTATTTTCGTAATAGCTCGTCATAAGATTGCTCTGCTTAACGGTCACGGCCAGCAGGGGCAAACACTCCCGCCAGGATGGCGATGCCGATCAGCATAAGGATCAAACCGACAATCCATGCAAGAAGGGCAGGGTTGACGATGACCAACCACCCAAGGATGATCAGTAACGCTGCCAGGACGATGGACGCCACATGCCCCAGGCCTTGGGTCATGGCTGACAATGCGGACAAGAGGTTATTCACCTGATTCACTCCTTCTTGCAATCCTTAGCGAACCCGGGATTGCACTTTTCTCATATTCTTCTTTAACGGTTCCATTTGGGTTTGAATGTGTATCCCAATCACATTTTTTCCTAAATAGCGTTCGACGACTTCCTTTGCACGTCCTTGTACTTGAGGCCCCAGCACATCGGCGCTTGCCTGCGGGGTCACAGTTAGGCGGCAATGGAGATGAATGCCATCTGATCCTTCCTTGACTTTGGTCGAACTTTCCAAGATTCCTTCGATCTTTCCCGCTTCCCGATTGACCAGGTCTTGAATGCTCGCCCGGGAGGCGGTGATGTGTCCCAGATTGTCCTTTTTCACTGTCACTGCCGATTTTTTGCTGGAATGTGGGATGAACTCTACGAACAACAGGCAGAGGCCCAAACACAGCAGCCCAAGGCATACGCCCACTACACTCCACCAATTTGTTCCCTCTAATTGCGTCAATGGGATGAAGACCTGATGCCATGGGGATGGCATCATCTGTTCAGGGTCCCACATGCCCAACATTATCATCAGAATGGCGCTGCATCCCGACCCTAAAAGAAGGATGCCAAGGATCACCAAGAATCGGTTGAAAATATTCATAGACTTATTCGGTGAGGTGGACATCGCCAATTCGAATATTGATCCATCCCACCGCTTCTGGAATGAGTGATTGAATCTTGTCACGCACCATGCCGCGCACGCGAGTCGAGAGTGCCGGTATGGAACTATCCTTATCAATAGTCACCGCAAGTTCAATGGAAAGATTCAGCGTTCCTTCTTCTCGATGAACCGCAATGCCCCATACCCGCCATCCTGGCCCTACAGTGGAGAGGTTGGCTTTGGGACCGGTAAGGAGAGCGACTCCTGGAATGCGAGATACACTCATGGTCACCGCATCCATAATTAGTTGTTCATCAAGTGGTGCAATGGATTGGGTCATGTGAACTCCCGTTTCGTTTATTCGACCCTGCGAGCCACGGCCTCGGCCGGCTTATCTTCGGGGTAGAAAAGCCCACTGACTTGGATGTTAACTTCTTTCACCATGAGACCAAGAAGTCGTTCAATGCGTTCTATAATGGCTTGACGGAGATTGCTAGCTAGATCGGGGACCTGTACTCCGTAATCCGCAATGATGCGCAAGTCAATGGCCACTTCGCGTTCCCCGACTTCAACCATTATCCCTTGTCCCGATGGGCCTTTTCCCGTTAATCGCTGGGTCAAGCCTGCAATCTGTTCACCCATACCTTGTTTCGCGATTTCATGGATGCCCTGGACTTCCTTGGCCGCTATTTCTACGAGTTGGGCCACGACCTCATCGGAAATAGTGGTTTTCCCTAATTGAGGCACTCGTTGGCCTGGATTGTTTGTAGTCGTGATGCCTTCAGTCATTAGGCAGTTCTCCTCATCAAGATAAATAGCAGGAATCTATCCGGTTACTGTGTGCTTTAAGGGTAAGCGATGGATGGGCATGGCCTTTATGCCCCACGTCGATGTTATGCGACGCGTGGCTCCGGTCGTTCGGCAGGCTTGTCTTTGGCTTCTTCGGCGAAATACAGACCGGTGACGTCAATATTCACTTCTTTAACCGTGAGGCCTGTCATGGTGTTCACGCGCGTGGCTAGATTTCGTCTAATGGCCGTGGTGAGCTGGGGAATGCTCACGCCATACTCCACGACGATCTTAATATCGACGGCCACTTCTCGTTCTCCTACCTCAACGTTTACGCCTTGGGTGCTCTGTCCTAATTTTGATGCTCGTTGGGCTATACCCGTTAGCGCATCACCCAAGCCCAATGATCCCATTTCATGGACCCCGGCTATTTCCCTGGTGGCGAGCGCGACAATTTTGGCCACCACTTCATTTGAGATAGTGGTTTTCCCATCTTTAGTGACTAATTCTGAATTTCCTCGTTGAGCGTCTTTGGGGTCTGCCATGGTGTACCTCCACCTTTTATAAGTTATAAATTGATGATGAGAAAGCCTGTGATTTTGAGAAAAAGGTAATCAGATCTTTTTCGTTTTGTTGGATCTTATTGGCAATTCTCTTTCATTGGTCCTCGTTCTTTCACCCATTTAGACAACTCAGAGTGGGAAATGGTCACATAATTATTTGTTCAATAAAAACCGTGGGTTAAAGTCATTTTTGGAAAATCCTCGAAGAATGATGCCTTGTTCGAGTTGAGGAGGTACAAATGTGGCCAACGAGGGCATATCACACATGTCTGTGAAACAACATACTGGGGATTGAGAGATTAAGTTTGCGGTACCGTGATTTCTGCCGGGATATCCCACAGGGAAAGGAGGGCGAGGAACATACGCTCAAATTAAATCTTCGGGGATTTCCAAGGAAATGGTAGTTTTACGCGACGGGAATATGACTGCCGAAACCGATCACGCGGTGAGTGGATATTGGTGGGAAGGAGGGGTGCCCTTGTCCATGAAGTCTCAGTCTACTAATTATCGTAAGAACACTATCTAGGGGGTTCGCCTCTCCTATTGAACTTCTTGAGATGTCTGTTTGTGGGTAGACGTGATCCGTCCCAGAAGGAAGCCAATGACTACGCAAATCCCGATTAAGACAATCCGACGTGCCTCAAATGTCCAGAAAAGAAAGGTTAATTCCACAGCGGCCATGTTCTGAAAAGCGATCAGCACGACAAGCGCTCCTAATACAATGGTCACAATCGATTTCAATTTCCTCATGACACAACCGTATCTAAGAGCGGGCATGTCCCCATGTGAAATACTGACTCGTTGGTTGGAGAAGACCAGTTTCCATTCAGGAATGACGAGCAATTTTTTTATCTCATGCCGGATCTCCGACTATAGGACCCTTCCTCAATGATTCGTTCATTCGGAATGTATAACTGTTCTTCATCATCCGTTTTTATGAGAACGGACACAGGAGTAAGTTTGATAATGGTTCCTTTGTGACCGGCCAGCGACACTGTTTCTCCGACATGAAAGAGTTGGGCGATGTAATACCGAGCAAGAACATTCGAAATAATGGACCGACTTCCCAGGCCAATTGATAGTGCCATGGCCAACACAATGCCAGTAATAATAATGGTGATATTGGCGCTGAAGATCGTCATATCCAATCCCAATTCGGTCAGGGCCATGACGATGCCGAAACCGACAATCAGAATTTCCAACACTGAACTCAAGGCTCCTGCATAGGCAACGTTCAGGCTTGAGGATGCCGAGACGATCCCTTCTTTGATGACTTTGGCAAGATATAACGCAATGATCAGAATTAAAAAGGCCCCCAGGACGTGGGGAAGGTAGGCAATTAAGGTATTCAGGGTGTTGAGGACGACAGTGAATCCCAGGATCTCAGAGGCCGAAATTAGCACAATGAGGAGGATCATGTAATAGATTAAGCCTCCAATGATTTGATCGAGGCTGCTGGTAATTCCGATTCTGGCCAGCATGTCATGGAGTTTGATTTTCTGGCTGAGTTCCACAACGCCACAGACCCGCAATACTTTTGTGGTGAGCCCTCTTAATATTTTTGCTCCTAGCCAACCAATCACCAGGATGATGATGGCTCCAAGCACTTGGGGTAAATATCCACCTATTTTTCCCAGGAATTGTTGAAAAAAAACCAGGACAACCCTTCCCCATTCCATGAGTTCATTTTGCGTCCCTACCATCATACGGCTCCCCTCTCATTCACTCATTGAATCGTCAAGTAACGTTCCAGGGATCGATGCGTGAAATGCGCCGATCTCTTTTGCCACGCTAAGGAAATACACGGCCTTCATGACTTGCTCCTTAGTGTTTTGATCAGGTTCCGGTATCTGTAAGGCATCCAGCACCTGTTCAAAGACCAGATCTTCCTCGTCATTCATGTGTTGACCTCCTCTCGGAGTTTTGTGATCAATCGTGACACCCGCATTTTGGCTGCGCTGAGACTGATTTCGCAAATGGCAGAAATTTCTTCATAGGTATACTCACCCATGAATTTCATGGCCAGGATGGTCCGGTCTTCCAGTGGGAGTTTTTGAAGGAGATGATGCACATCGATTTTCGAGGTTGGGTCCTCGTGAATGAGTGTCTCAGACGGATGTTGCATTCCTGACGACTCAGAATAAGCCTTTGATTTGATATAGTTAAGGCAGTGGTTGGTAGACAGGCGATACAACCAGGAGGAAAATGCAGCCTGCTTCTTGAAATCATGGAGATGTAGAAATACCTTTATCCAGATTTCCTGCATTAAATCACGCGCTTCTTCCTGATTGACACAGATGAAGAAACACCGTTTTAAGACTTTGCCGGCATAACGATCATACAAACCTTCAAAGGCTTGAATGTCGCCTTGCGTGATGGCATCGACCAGATCATTGTCCGTAGAGTTTTCGTAAGGCGCCATGGAACGAATGGGCAAGTTACTATAAGAGTAATTGCGTCATGTGATTGCGTGACTCGGTTTTCCGCTGAGAGAGGACATGAAAAAGTGGCAGTGTACCAATGCCGCCAAACCTTCTCAAACATCCTTAGATAGGATGTGTAGACAAGCGTCAGGCGCAATGGCCAATAAGAATGCATTGGCGTTTGGCCAATGGTCCATGAAGCAATGAACCTCATATCTGATTTGTAGGAATAATATCGCGGGGCCCCAAAAGCCGTTTTCCCTCAATCAGGCGATTAAGGCACTCGTCTGGAAAAGTCGCGGAACTTTCAGGCTTCGGTCGTTGAGATTGGAAGAGGTAAAGGGGTTCTGACATGAAGGTCCCTTTGAGGAAAAGGGATTTCCACACCATTCTTCCGAAATTTCTTAACGATGGCGCAATTAATATCGGATTGAATCTGCCTTCTGCCTTGTGGATCTTCCACCCAGGCTAATAAACGCATATTCCAGGCAGAATCTCCGAAACTCATCAGCCAGGCCTTCGGTTCCGGGTGGGGTAACACCCTTGGGTTTTCTTTAGCCGCTTCCAAAAGGGAATGTATCACCTTGTCTAAATCTGAATTGTAAGAGACTCCCACTTCAATCTCCAATCGGGTTTTGGGGTCACCGTGCGACCAGTTGACCACCGTGGAAGAGATAAATTCGGAATTGGGAACGACGATAGCCACGTTGTTTAGAGAACGAATGGTTGTGGATCGAATGTTGATTTCTGCCACATCTCCCTCGGTGTCTCCCACGGTGATGCGGTCCCCAATTTGAATATGTTGTTCGAACAGCAACATGAGTCCCGCGATGAAATTGGACGTCAGATTTTGCAGGCCGAATCCGATTCCGACGGAGAGAAATCCAAAAATGACGACAAGACCGCTCAGGTCGACACCGATGACTTGAAAGGCAATCACGGTCCCAACGAGGAGCAATAAATATTGAATAATGCGGGTTAAGGTGTATTGTGTTGCCTTGGGCATCTTCGAGCGTTTGAGTAATTGGTTGCTGAGAAAACGTCGTATCAGGGCGTTGATGATCATAAAACCACCCATGATGAAGGCAAAAAATGCCAGAGACGAGAGGGTAATCGGGGTCTGGTTGACGGTAAATAAGGGGTAGGTAAAAAAGTGATCCAATGCGTTCAGGACCGTTGAAAGATCCATGGTGGTTCTCCTTTGAGGTGTTTTTAATTTATTGCCTCGTTGAAATTGAAGAAGAGACTTTTTCGGAGGGTTGCCATTTTTTGCCGTGGCGGATTAGATGAATTAACCAGAAAAATGTCAGAAAAGATAGAGGAGAAAAAAGCGGAGGTAAGAGAATATGACAGATGAATCTTGCCACTTGAGATTCAAATGTTACGTCTTCCCCCAACTTTAGATGAGAAGCTGTGCAACCTGTAAGGAAGCAGAGCTATTTCGTACTTGACGCCTGTCGGGCGATCGCTATCGGGGATACCGCCACCCTGGAATAGTAGGTGAACCGACTCAAGGGTTTTAGAGGAGCGCAGAGGCTAACTTGATGTGAAGCGCAAGGCAGGTGGATCAGGTGTGGAGAGGCATAGCATGAAGGATGTTAAGCGGATCTTACAAATCAGCGGTATTATGATCTAGCCCGGATGTCGTCGGCTCTGGGTTCGGTAGCGGCAATACCTCAACGAATGAAGAAACAGGTGGCTATTGTAGGTGATCGAGAAGGGGTTCGGGAATAGAAAGTTCCTCATGATGTGGTTTGATTTGAGCCCCAAGATTTGGCTTCAGGATAATCAACCCAGGTTTCTTTTTCTGCCAGGTATTGTTGGCCTTTGAAATTGAGGCGGGTGCGCATGGTGGTAAAACCTAATTCCCGAAGTTGATCGATGAGGTCCTTCAGGCTTTCCTGCACGGTTCGATACACCTGGGACTGGAGATTTAGTGCTTCGTACATGACCGTTCCCGAGTATCCGCGTTCAACCCGTTTAATTGGGATCATTCGATTGAAATATCGGTCACTAGGATCCATGCCCTCCAATTGATGCTTTTCCACGACGGCATTTCTGACTCGAAAGGATAAAGGAAGCGATGTCATGTGCTCTGGCTCCGGCTTAACTATGGGTAGCGGTATTTTTTCTTATTGTGAAAATCGATTATAGGCCGCCTCGATGAGGGTCGCAAGCGTGGTTGACTTCCCTCAGAATCCCAACGTAACCTTCCCTACGCTCAGGAAAAATACGTTTGCGGGAAAGGGGTTGTGGCGAAATGGTCCGCAAGTTATCTGGTGCCGACATTCCAATCAACCTTCCCAACAGCCTCACAGTCCTCCGAATTCTTCTTGTTCCCGTCTTCGTTGGGTTTTTGCTCTACGAATACTATGATTATGCCCTCGTGACATTGTTAGTCGCGGCGGTGACCGATGGTCTGGATGGGGCCATTGCCCGTATCACCGATCAACGCACTCGCCTCGGCGAGTATCTCGATCCTCTGGCTGACAAATTACTCCTCATGTCGGCCATCGTGACCTTATCTGTTCTTCATTTTATTCCTATCTGGGCTGTGATTCTTGTGGTGAGTCGTGACGCCATTCTCCTCACAGGGACCATTTTGGCTAATTTAACGGAAATCGACATTGATATTACTCCCACCTGGTTGGGAAAGGGTACCACCTTTGCACAAATTTGCTATGTCATCATGGTGATTCTCTTTGCGACCGGGCGTGTTCCCTCCGAAAGCATTATTCCATTTCTCTCGATAATGGTCATCCTGACAACCGGTTCTGGAGTGCATTATTTGTTCCGAGGGATTCAACGGCTCAATTCCTCAGGCAAGAAATAAGGGAAAACACAGGAGGATGCAGGTGAATAGAGAGCGTGTCGGCCTACAGCTGGTGGATGCGAAAGTGATCTCTTCCGATGATTTGTCTCAGGCGCTTGATATTCAACAGGGAGAAGGAGGGCGCCTCGGGAGCATTCTGGTTCGGATGGGGGTTCTGTCTGAATCCACCTTATTGGAGTTTCTCAGCCAGCACTATGGAGTGGCCACCGTAGAATTGTCTACGTGCTCGATTGACGGGAGTCTTCGGGGATTAGTTCCTTATGACGTTGTCAGCCGGCACCTCGTTTTGCCTGTGCGGAAAACTACTTCACGACTGAATCTGGCTATGGCCGACCCCACGAATGCGTCTTTGTTAGATGATTTGCGGTTCCGGACAGGGTTGCACATCATTCCCATGGTAGCTACCGAATCGGATCTACGGACGGCGATCTCCCATCTGTATGGCCAGGGTCCGGATGGATCTTCCTCAACTGCAAAATCTATGAAAATCGATGAGGAGGGTACTTTCAAAAACAGGGGAAATGGCGACCGGATTTCACCCGATTCGATGGGAAAGCCTGTTGGCTGTTCCTCTGGTAACGATTTGCATGACCAAGAACGATTTATAAGGCCTGAGGACAAAGCAGAAATGTCTCGACTGAGGGGTCATGTGAAAATTGATAAAGATTCTTCAGCTGTGGAGGTTGTGAAGGGGCTCGTCCAGCAGGCCATTGAAATGGAGGCGAGTGATATTCATATTGAGCCGATGGAGACTATGATCCGGGTTCGCTTTCGGTTGGATGGCGTCTTGTGCCCGATTCAAAATCTGCCTAAAGGCCTTCATCAGGCAATACTCGCCAGGGTGAAAATTCTTTCCGATCTGGATATTGCGGAGCGGCGGTTACCTCAAGATGGACGAATGAAGATAGAGGGCTTTCCCCACGTCGATATTCGTGTGGCCATTCTGCCCTGCTTGTTTGGCGAAAAAGCGGTTCTGCGTCTCTTGAATCAGTCAGGGCTTGCGTTACATTTAACCAATATCGGGCTCAACCAGCCTGATTTGGATCGTTTGACGACGGCTTTGGAAAATCCCTATGGGATGATCCTGGTGACGGGGCCTACGGGGAGCGGGAAGACGACAACCCTATACAGCGCGTTACAATTTCTGAATACTCCTCAGATGAATATTGTCACTGTCGAAGATCCCGTGGAATACCAAATCCAGGGCATCAATCAGATGCAAATTCATGAAGAGATTGGATTGAATTTTGCCGCCGGATTGCGTGCTTTTTTGCGGCAGGATCCTGACGTCATGATGGTGGGGGAGATTCGTGATCGGGAAACCGCACAAATCGCGATTCAGGCTTCTCTCACTGGCCATCGAGTTCTTTCGACCCTGCATACCATGAATGCCCCAGGGGCAATTACCCGGCTCATCGATATGAGCATTGAGCCGTTTTTGGTGTCTTCCGCCGTCTCGCTCATTGTGGGCCAACGCTTGGTACGGAAAATTTGTGATCATTGTCGGGAGGTGGAACCGATATCTCAATTTCAGCTGCGGGAGCTGGGTTTTGATGATGATGCGCTCGGGGCGGTTCAGGCGATGAAAGGGCGTGGGTGTGTGTCCTGCCATCAGACCGGATTTAAAGGACGCATGGCCTTATTTGAGACCCTGCCTATTTTTGAGGGACTGCATGAAAAGATTTTGGCACGGGCATCGACGAATGACTTGATAACCTGTGCGATAGGCGAAGGATTTCGCAGCCTTAGACAAGCGGGGATTGCGGCAGTTCAAGGTGGCTTGACGACTGTTGGTGAGGTGTTTGCCGAAACGAGATCTGATGCTTTTGTATAGGGACGTCAGAAGAATGGATGCCCAATGGAATTAACTGCACTTCTAGGTGAATTGTGCCGGCAGGGCGGATCGGATTTGCACCTGGTTTCCGGCAGTGTGCCCCGCCTCCGTGTGGACGGGCATTTACGTCCAATGGAGTCTCCGACATTGACCAGCCAGGATATGACTCAGTTAACCGCGAGTCTGTTGACGGAAGCTCAGCATCATCAGGTTATACAGACCGGAGCTTGGGATGGGGCCTACAGCGTGCCTGCTATCGGGCGGTTTCGGGTTCATATCTATACCCAGCAGGGATCCTTGGCCATGGCCATTCGAACAGTGTCCGGGAAGATCCCGACATTTGAAGAATTAGGGCTACCGCCCATTATTGCGGAATTGATGAGGAAGCCCCAAGGGCTGATTTTGGTGACCGGGCCGACCGGTAGCGGGAAAAGTACGACATTGGCTTCGATGTTGGATCATATAAATGAAGCGCGTTCTGCCCATATTATTTCGTTGGAAGACCCCATTGAAATTCTGCATTCGCACAAAAAAAGTTTGGTATCTCAAATGGAAGTGGGATCTGATGTCCGCGAATTCCAGTCCGCACTGAAAGGTATCTTACGGCAGGATCCCGATGTGGTTTTTTTGGGCGAGTTGCGAGATCTCGAGACCATTCAGGCGGCTCTCACCATGGCTGAAACCGGACATCTTACGGTGGCCACTTTGCACACGAATTCTGCGATTCACACGCTGACACGATTGGTCTCGGTGTTTCCTTCCCACCAGCAACAAGAAATTCGTATCCAGTTGTCGATGGTGCTGGAAGGCATTCTGGCACAGAGACTTTTGCCACGTTCAGAGGGAAGGGGAAGGGTCCTGGCTTTGGAAATTCTGATTACTTCTCCGGCAATTCGGAATCTGATTCGCGAAGACAAGATCCATCAAATGTATTCCATGATGCAAACGGGACAAGCTCAATATGGCATGCAGACCATGAATCAAGCGTTGGCCGATTTGGCTGGCCAGGGAGTGATATCCTCTGAACTCGCTATGGGACTCACAACGCTTCCTGACGAGTTATCCAAGCTATTGGAGCGCACGGGTCGGGAGCGATCCGGGGCGATGTCCTTGGCCAGGTTGCGGCCTCGGATGTAGATGTCATTAAAAGCCTTCTTGATCTCCCACAGAGAAAGCGAGCAATAATTCGAAATGCCGAGATTTGAATATCGTGCGAAAAATTTGGATGGACAGACGGTCCACGGAGAAGTCTTGGCTGCTACTTCCAGTGAGGCCTTGCAACTTCTTCGTAGACAGGACGTCTTGGTAACCGGTCTGCAAGAAAAAGTTGAAAGGGTATTCAATCTCAGCGGTCAGCTGACCGGCTGGAGCCGCGGGTGGAGCTGGAGAGGCGTGAGCAGTAAAGAATTGGTGGTCTTTACCCATCAGCTGGCAACGTTGATTCGTGCGGGTGTACCTCTTTTGGAATGTCTGGACATTCTCTCCAGCGAAGCTGAAAACCCGACCTTGCAACAAGTGGTTAAACATATTCGAGAGGATGTGGAGGGCGGAACCTTGTTGGCTCATGCTTTAAAGCGCAATCCGACCGTCTTTAGTGAATTTTACCGGAGTATGGTGGAAGTAGGAGAGACGACGGGTCGCTTGGACGAAAGTTTGACCCAACTGGCTGTGTACCTTGATAAACAGGCTCAGTTGCGGGCGAAAATTTTCTCTGGATTAGCATATCCGGCTTTGCTCGTGGCTGTGGCGATGATTGTCCTGGTCTTTTTACTGATTTGGGTGGTCCCTCTTTTTTCTGGCCTATTCCAAGATATGGGCGAATCGCTTCCCTGGTTGACGCAAGTGGTGATTGACCTGGCTGAGGGGGTTCGGGATCACTTTTTTCTGTTGGCGACATTTTTTGGAGGTTTGGGTATGGGTATCCGGTGGTTTCTCAAAAATCCGAAAAGTCGACAGGGCATTGATGGGTGGGTTTTGAGGGTCCCCCTTCTGGGGTCCGTAATTCAAAAAGCAGCAACGGTGCGTTTTTCCAGAACATTAGGGTTTTTAGTTCGTCGTGGGGTGCCGTTGCTGTCGGCTTTGGGTGTGGCGGGGACGGTGACTGGTAATAAAATATTCGAGCGAAGCATTAAACTGGCGGCCATAGCGATTCAAAATGGACAACCTCTTTCCGAGACCTTGAGAACGGGCCGGGTTTTTCCGCCGATGGTTCCCCAAATGATTAAAGTGGGAGAATCAACCGGTTCCATTGATGTTATGCTGGAAAAAATTGCCGATCTTTTTGAGCAAGAGGTCGATCGGACGGTAGCCACGTTAACGTCGGTGTTAGAGCCCGTTATTATCTTGGTCGTGGGTTGTGGGATTGCCCTTGTCGTTGTGGCGATGTATCTTCCCATTTTTTCTATCGGTTCAGTAATTGGGTAAGTCTGGGGATTTTGGTCATGAGTGGGAGTGATATGTCTGGGACAGAAATTGTCGTGCGGGCACCGGCCAAAGTGAATCTGTCGATTCGGGTATTGGATCGATTGCCTAATGGGTATCATAATTTGTGGTCTCTCATGCATACAGTCGATGTCTTTGATCTTCTCCGAATTAGACTCAACCCTGATCGGGAGGGTCTTGTCTTAACGTGTGGAGATGCTCCGTTGCCCTTGGATAAGGGAAATTTAGTTTATCGGGCGGCTGAATTGGTGCTGCAGCGTTCTGAAAAGAATGTAGGGGTTGATATTGAGCTAACCAAAGTTATTCCCTTGTCGGCTGGTCTGGGAGGTGGGAGTAGTGATGCCGCTGCCACTCTGTATGGCCTTACTCACTTGCTAGGGTTAAATTGGACTTTATCTGACTTGTGTGAGGCGGGTGCAACACTTGGAAGTGATATTCCATTTTTTTTTAAAGCACCTTGTGCAGTGGTCCGGGGGTGGGGCCATGAGGTGGCGGCCTGTTCTCTCAAAGGCGAACGGTGGGTCGTTCTCGTCAATCCCGGCTTTCCAATACAGACAAAATGGGCATATAAACAGCTGTCCTCCCAACGGGGGGCCGTCAGACCTTTAGGTGAATTTACCAAGAGAATAGATCGTGAATTGAGCCTTTCCTGGGAGGAAGTGATCGGGATAATGGAAAATGATTTTGAACCGCCGTTGTTTCCGTTTTATCCGATTTTGGGATTCATTAAAGACACGCTGCTTTCCTTTGGGGCTCAGGCCGCTCTATTATCAGGTAGTGGAGCCACCGTATTTGGGATTTTCCGCAATCAGGAAGATGCTCGGCAGGCTTCCACTCGGTTGCGTCGTGATACGAGCTGGAGAATCTTTGATATCCCGATGGGTTCGACGAATTTACCACATGACCCGTTCCATGTTGGCTCTACTTCTCAGGTTTCCAACGTGGAAATTCAGTGATTTGAGTTGACAAGGCGCCAATCGTAGATTTACCTTTGCTCTGCTTTTTTTCCTGAAAATCTGCTACGGTTCAGGTTCACCCAGGCGAGTTGAGACTACCACCATGCTCAGAGATTTAAAATTGATCACGGGTAACTCCAACCCTGCGTTGGCCAGAGAAATTGCCCAGTATATTGGGCAGGATTTGAGTCAGGCAACGGTTACAACCTTTAGTGATGGGGAGATCAGGGTTAGAATTGATGAGAATGTGCGTGGAGGCGATGTTTTTCTGATTCAATCCTGTTGCCACCCGGTGAATACTTCGATTATGGAGTTGTTGCTCCTGATCGATGCGGTCAAACGATCATCAGCTTCAAGGATCACGGCGGTCATTCCTTATTACGGGTATGGGAGGCAAGATCGAAAAGATCAACCCCGAGTGCCCATCAGTGCCAAATTAATTGCGGATTTGATCACTGCAGCCGGCGCGAATCGGATTCTGACCATGGATCTTCATGCCGGACCGATTCAAGGATTCTTCAATATTCCCGTTGATCACCTTTATGCCATGCCTGTGATGTTGGACTATATTAAAAAGCAAAATGTTTCTGATTTGGTGATCGTTTCCCCTGATGCGGGAGGGGTCGAGCGAGCGAGAGCATTTGCCAAACGATTGAATTCCTCTCTCGCGATTATCGATAAGCGGCGGGAATCGCCGAATCAGGCTGAAGTGATGAATATTATTGGTGATGTTCAGGATAAGCATGCGTTATTGTTTGATGACATGATTGCCATACGGCGGGAACCATTGTCCAGACAGCTCAAACCTGTATGGATAACGGAGCCCTGTCGGCCTGGGCCGGGAGTACCCATGCAGTCCTGTCTGGTCCGGCACTGGAGAGGTTGCAATCGTCTTGTCTCCGTGAGGTAATGGTAACAAACACCATTCCTTTAAATGGGAAGGATCAGCAATGTCCAAAATTGAAGACTCTCACAGTTGCTCCTTTGTTGGGTGAGGCGATTTTGAGGATTCATCGTGAAGAGTCGGTGACATCCTTGTTCGTATAAATTAGCTAACTGTTCATTCACTCTCATTTAGAAAAGGGCAAGACGATGAAATATGAACTTGAAGTTGAAAAACGGGATCAGGCTGGGAAAGGCGTGGCGCGGCAACTACGGCGACAAGGAAAAATTCCTGGAGTTCTATACGGAGGAGGGAAGTCTGAATTTGTGGCCATGGACCATAAGACTGCCCGCAATCTGGTGATTTCTCAGGTTGGCCACACTGGGTTGCTGACTGTTCGGATTTCTGGGGGGCAAGAACGGATCGCCGTCCTTCAAGACCACCAAATTGATCCCATTACCGGTGCGATTCTCCATGTGGACCTCTTTGAAGTCTCGATGAAAAAAGCCATTCGCGTTAAAGTTCCCGTGACGATTATCGGAGAAGTCCCTGTTGGCGTGAAAGAGGGGGGGATTTTGCATCAGGTAATGCGCGAACTTCACATTGAGTGTTTGCCGGCTCAAATTCCGGATCATATTGAAATCGATGCGTCAGGATTTGGTATTGGTGATGGTATGCATGTGAAGGAAGTGACCGTCCCGACGGGTCTCAAGATTTTGGATGACGAGGATCTCATGGTTGCCCATGTTGCCACGAAGATGTCCGAAGCGAAGCTAGAGTCCCTCTTGGCTCGCGAGGTGACTGAAGGGGTGGCTCCAGTTGCCACAGCAGAAAAGGCTGCAGAGGGGGCTCCCACTGGAGCGGCTGTGGCGGCGGCAGATAAAACGAAGGCCGCATCAGACAGTAAAGCAAAGGAAGGCAAAAAGTAGCCCTTGCATGTGGTGGTGGGACTTGGAAATCCGGGAGAGTCCTACAGATACACGCGACACAACCTTGGCTGGATGGTTCTTCAGCAGGCGGCTGATCGTTGGAGTGTGACTTGGGCCAAGCAGGAAGATGGGTTTCTCGGTCAAGGTGAAGTTAAGGGCCATCCGGTTTTGCTTCTTCTTCCCCTTGCGTGGATGAACCAAGCTGGGGTTGCCGTTCGGTCTGTCCTTCAGAAGTTTTCTCCCAACTCGCCTGATCTTATTGTTGTCCACGATGATCTGGACCTGTCTCTGGGAATGATCAAGATCAAAACCAGAGGTGGCGCTGGTGGCCATAATGGTCTGCGTTCTGTTTTGTCCTGCCTGGAAACGGAAGAATTCTCCAGGATTAAGGTTGGCATAGGGCGTCCTCAGAACAATGAAAGCCTGGCAAATTTTGTGCTTTCACCATTTTTATCAGAAGAGTGGGAGCAGGTTGGCTCAATTCTTCCGAAAGCGGTTGATGCGTTGGAATGTCTTATTTGTGAAGGGCCGGCTATTGCCATGAATCGATTTCATGTGCGGTCCTCGGAGACAGGTCTGTAAATATTCGTGTATTGATCATTCTGCCTGGCAGAAGTGGATCAACCTTCCCGTTGAATTCGTGGGTTGAGCTGAGGCAGCCTCTCTCATTTCCAGGCTCTTTGCATTAGGAAAATGACCTTGGGACCTCAAAGGATTTGGAATGTGAGCGGAGGGAATCTCGCCGACGTGAATTGGCATTCGGTAGGACATTGAGATCAGATGAAGGGGTGATGGGATTTTCGACTGTTTATAAAGTGCATCCCTTTTGGGGAGGGACCTGTATATCCCTTTGGGGTGTGGATACAGAATTCGACCGTCTACCGCTTGTTTTTAAGTGCTAAAAAGCCCAATTTCACTGAAAAACAATGGCAGGCTTTTAGATTCTGAATTGGCGGGTTCTATTCCTGAGAGAGGTTTGACACTCCAATTTACCCTATGGTAGCTTGTGTCCCCTTTTGTGATACAACACGATTGCTCTGCCTGAAAACTAGAAAAATACTGTCAGAGGGAAAGGTTACGTATGAAATTGTATGAATCACTGTGTATTCTTCGTCCCGTTCAAGCGGAAACAGAAAATGAGCGAGTGATTGAAAAAATGAAGGAAGTCCTGAGTCAGGCTGGAGCGAATATTTTAAAATTCGATAATAGCGGGAAAAAGAAGCTGGCCTATGATATTCAACATGAGCGAAAGGGGACCTATATTACGGTTCAATTTGAAGGCCCCCCAACGGTCGTCTTTGAGTTGGAGCGCTTTCAGCGTATGGAAGACCAGGTGATGAAATTCATGACTGTGCGGCTGAACCCAAGTGATTTGGTAGCGGTAGGTGAAGCAAGTGTGGAGGAAGCAGAAGATGGTGGGATTCAATAAAGTCATATTGATTGGAAATCTGACTAGAGATCCCGAGCTTCGGTATACACCCAGCGGCACCCCTGTAGTTAATTTCCCGTTAGCGGTCAATCGTCGGTACCGTCAGGCCGATGATCAAAAAGAAGAGGTGTGCTATGTTGATATTGTCGTGTTTGGACGACAAGCTGAACATTGTGGGCAGTACCTCAATAAAGGTGACGGGGCCATCGTTGATGGTCGCCTACAACAACGGCGGTGGGAAACGGACGACGGGCAGAAGAGAAGCAAACATGAAGTCGTTGCTCAAACAGTAACGTTCTTGCCGAAAAAGTCCTCCTCGGGCACCTCTGGGGCAGGAGTGAGTGAGGAGTCTAACTATGATCCGGAAGAGTATTATCCAGACCCCATGCCCTAATTTTTAGCCTAGGAGAGGTTTCTGTGGAAAAAGGACGATTGTTTCAGCGGAAAAGAGTGTGCCGCTTTTGCTTCGATAAGACGCCATTGGATTACAAGGATGCAAATTTATTGAGGAATTTTCTCACGGAGCGCGGACGAATTATTCCTCGTCGGACCTCGGGGAATTGCTTGCGGCATCAAAGAAAATTAACCCAAGCGATTAAGCGTGCCAGGCATGTGGCTATCCTTTCATTTGCAGAAGAGCACTGAGGTCACCAGTATTCTTCGAAACGGGGCAGGTAGAAAGGTGTGGTTGTTAAATGTCTATAGCCATCAATCTACTTGATGTTCCCCCCACAGGTCTTCAAATTCATCATGAGGTGAGCCCCTCGGACTTATTGCTCTCCCATGATGAGGGAATCCCTATTGGGAATTTAAGTTGTCATGGAGATCTTTTTCTGACCGGGGAGCGGTCAGCACATTTTCAAGGGAAAATATCCGGAAGGATGGCCAGGGAATGTGTGCGTTGCCTGGATCAATTTGAGGAAGATTTATCCCTATCGTGTGAGGTGGAATTTAAAAAGGCCGTGAAAGCGGTCAATGTGATTGTGCCGCACAGGGATAAAGGCAAAGGGGCAAAGGGGCGTGACAAATCCGTCGATGATAATGCGACAGAGGAAGATGTATACCCTATTACAGGAAATGAAATCGACCTTCTTCCGGCTATTCGAGAGCAGGTCATTCTTGCTACCCCCCTTCAATCTTTATGCAATGAAAACTGCCTCGGGTTGTGCCAAGTATGCGGGAGCAATTTAAATGATGGCATATGTGGGTGTTGTACCCCAGTGACTAGCTCAGCACCAGTGCCAATTCAGCAAACAATATCAAAAAAACATCCATCAAAGCGCTCCTCTATTTCTGCTCGAAGAGGATCGTGAAGGCATCAGTCACCTCTTAACAGAAAAGTTGGACTATTATGGCAAATCCTAAACACAAAATTTCAAAAGCCCGGAGAGATAAGCGGCGATCTCATCTCAAACTCACCCCGCCAAATTTGTCTACGTGTCCTCAATGTCATGAGCCCAAGCCGTCTCATACGACATGTTTAAATTGTGGAACCTATAAGGGCATCGCCATTATTTCGGTGGAAGAGGGATAAACGGTATTTTCCTTCTCGAGTCCGTCATCTTTTAACACCAAACCCATGAAAATAGCCGTGGACGCGATGGGGGGGGATCATGGATTATCTCCCAATGTCGAAGGAGCCATACAGGCTACAAGGGAATCCTCTCTCTCGATTATCCTGGTCGGGGACGAACCGTCTCTCCAATCTCATCTGGACAAACTCGGCGGCACCAAAGCCGGCATTGAGATTTTTCATGCGCCACAGGTTGTGGATATGCATGAATCTCCTGCGTTGATTGCCAGAAAAAAACGAGATTCTTCCATATGGAAAGCCACAGAATTAGTTAAAAATAAGCAAGCTGACGCGTTGGTGAGTGCCGGAAATACTGGTGCTACGATGGTGTCAGCATTTTTTCTTTTGGGATTGATCCAAGGGGTAGAACGACCGGCAATCGCCGCGACATTGCCGACTCGCCAGGGTAAGGCAATCATGCTGGATGTCGGCGCCACTGTTGATTGTACGGCTCGCCAACTTTTCCAGTTTGGGATAATGGGGCATGAATATGGTAGGCATCTCCTGGGAACTGATCGTCCAAGGGTCGGTCTATTGAGTATTGGGGAAGAAGATACCAAGGGGAATGAAGTCACCAAAGAAACCTTTAAATTGTTGAAGGATAGCCCTATTAATTTCATTGGTAATGTTGAAGGGCGAGATGTCTATAGTGGGAATGCCGATGTCATTGTGACCGATGGATTTATTGGAAATGTGGCCTTGAAAATTTCTGAAGGGTTGGCGGATGCGATTAAAAAGATGCTGATGAAAGAAATTGCCCAGTCAGCTCTGGGTCGGCTTTCCTATCTATTTGTGGCCGGACCCCTTCTGCGTTTACGGCGAAAAACCGATTATGCCGAATTCGGCGGAGCTCCACTTTTAGGGGTTGAGGGTATCAGTATGATTTGTCATGGTCGTTCCTCCTCGAAGGCGATCAAGAATGCTATTCTTCGAGCCCAGGCTTTGGCAGAAGGTGGCTTGATTGAGGAAATCCGAGGGGACATTGCCCAAGGGTGCAGGTGAGTTCAACGCGGTGTTTCATGTATGAATAGTCTGATTCTAGGGACAGGGGCCTATGTTCCCAAGCGAATCTTGACCAATGCGGATTTAGAGCGCATGGTTGAGACCTCGGATACCTGGATTATTGAACGGACAGGCATCAGGGAGCGCCGAGTGGTTGACCCAGGGCAGGCCTGTTCCGATTTAGCTGTTGAGGCGGCTCAGCGTGCGTTAATCGCTGCTGATGTGGCCCCATCGGAGATCGACCTGATCCTTTTAGCCACCTGTACTGGAGATTCTCCTCTTCCTTCAACTGCCTGTCTTATCCAGCATCGGTTAGGAGCAAATCGGGCAGCAGCGTGTGATATTTCCGCCGCCTGTTGTGGATTTATCTATGCGTTGGCTATTGCAGATGCTTATGTGAGAAATGGTATGCGGCACGTATTGGTCATTGGTTCCGAAGTCATGTCGGCGATAACCGATTGGACCGATCGCAATACGTGCGTGTTATTTGGCGACGGAGCTGGGGCGGTGGTGGTAGGGCAAGGCACTGAAGGTTCGGGGATTCTTTCCACCCATTTGCATGCCAATGGCGGACTCTCTGATATGATTCAGGTTCCCGGAGGCGGATCGCGGGAGCCGGCATCCAAAGAGGTTCTTCAAGAAAAACGATGTTTTATAAAAATGAAGGGCAATGAAACTTTTAAAATCGCCGTTAAATCAATGGAGGAGGCCACCAAAGAGGCATTAGAGGCCAATAAATTAGCAATGGACGATGTCGATCTGTTCATTCCTCATCAGGCCAATATGCGGATATTGAATGCCGTGGGTCAGCGATTGGGGTTGGATCGAGAAAAGTTGATGATAAATTTAGATCGATTTGGTAATACCTCTGCAGCATCGATTCCGTTGGCGCTCGATCAAGCTGTCCGGGAGGGAAGAATTCATAAAGGGAGTGTGGTGTTGTTGGCTGCATTTGGTGCAGGTCTTACCTGGGCTTCAGCGGTCGTTCGTTGGTAATGTGACTGCCGGCGGATTTCTCCCTCCTGAATGAGATCGTTGCCATAAAAGCAGAGGAAGAATCTGAGGCTTCCAACAAGAGCAAACCAGAATATTTTTGGGGTTTAAAGAGAGGGGAATTATGTCTGGAACGACCTCATGGGGTGATAATGATTGGGCGCTGATTCTAGGAGTCTCTAGTGGATTTGGAGAGGCGGCAGCTATGGAGCTGGCCAATTTAGGGTTGAATATCTGTGGTGTGCATCTTGATCGAAAATCAACGCAAGCGAATGCGGAGCGCATTGCCTCGCAGATTCGCTCACTCGGTCGAGAGGTCCTGTTTTTTAATGTCAATGCGGCCGATCCCGAAAAGCGTGTCGACATTTTGAAGGCACTGAAGCAACGGGGAGAAGAATCCGGGAGGTCCGTCTGTGTCAGAGTGTTGTTGCATTCGTTAGCTTTTGGGACCCTGAAGCCGTATATTGCGGAATCCCATGCAGAGGCCATTAATAAAGCACAGATGGATATGACGTTGGATGTCATGGCTAATAGTCTGGTGTATTGGACACAGGATTTAGTGGCACAAAAATTTTTGGGTACAGGGAGTCGCATCTTCTCCATGACCAGCGCCGGAGGCGCACGAGTCTGGCGAACCTATGGGGCGGTTTCCGCTGCAAAGTCGGCCCTGGAATCTCATACGAGGCAATTAGCCCTGGAACTGGCTCCTCTGGGTATCACGGTAAACTCGCTGATGGCAGGTGTCACCGATACTCCGGCTTTGCGTAAAATTCCCGGTTCTGATGAAATGCTGACCTTAGCCAAACGAAAAAATCCTTCAAACCGGCTGACTACAACTCAAGATGTCGCCGATGCGTTAGGCCTGTTAAGTCATCCGAAAGCTCATTGGATCACTGGAAATGTAATTTGTGTGGATGGTGGAGAGTTTATTGTTGACTAGTTTCAGGAAGTGGGAGGAGCCATGTGGTGGACTGTCTTGAGTCATGGCATTTTAGAGGGTGAGCGAAAAGCATGAAGCCAGTCTTTGGTTTTCTGTTTCCTGGGCAAGGCTCTCAGTCTGTCGGCATGGGGAAGATTCTTTTTGATAGGAGTCCTGCGGTTCAGGCCCTCTATAAGGAAGCCGCGGATATCTTGGGGTATGATATTGCCGCATTGTGTTTTGAGGGGCCGTCAGAACAACTCAATCGAACCGAATATACGCAGCCGGCATTGCTGGTGACCAGTCTCGCAGCATTCCAACAGGTCGGTGATGGCCCCCTTCTTCCCGCTGCGGTTGCCGGTCATAGCTTAGGCGAATATACCGCATTAGTGGCGGCCGGCGCGTTAAATTTTGGTGAAGCGGTTAATCTGGTGCAGAAGCGCGCGCGTTATATGGCCGAGGCCGTGACTCCAGGAAGTGGGTTAGTGGCCGCGATTTTAGGCCTTTCGGAAAAGGATGTCCGAAGTGTTTGTCAAGAAGCAGGATCTATGGGCATTGTGGCTCCTGCCAATTTCAATTCTCCAGGCCAAACGGTTATTGCCGGAGAAAAAGCCGCAGTGGAGCATGCCGCAGCATTGGCTAAGACGCGTGGAGCGAAGCGGGTCATGCCGCTTCCGGTCAGTGTCCCCGTTCATACTCCATTGATGCAGGTTGCTGCTGACAGGCTAAAAAAAGATATTGATTCTCTAAAGTGGTCTGTTTTAAAGGTACCGTTGGTTAATAATGTGGAAGCGAAAGCCTTGTTGTCAGCGGAGGAGGTTCGTGAGTCCCTTGTTCGACAATTACCTTCTCCGGTGCGCTGGCAGGAAACCATCCAGGCCATGTCGCTGATGGGCATCACACATTTCGTGGAAATCGGTCCAGGGAAAGTTTTGACGGGATTAGTGAAGCGCATTGTTCCTGAGGCCACCACCTGGAATGTGATGGATCAGGAATCGTACGCCCACGTCCTGTCGCACTGCGCCTAAGGACAAACGGGATCGAATTTTCCAGAAGGATTGAAGAATGTTGTTGACGGAAAAAATTGCAATAGTGACAGGCGGTGCCCAAGGAATCGGGCAGGCGATTGCGACTAACTTGGCCAAGGAAGGTGCAGATGTGGTGGTCGCCGATCTTGATGCCGATCGTTGTCAAGAAACCGTGGATCTTGTCCAACAGTCAGGTCGCAAAGCGTTGGCGGTTTCGGTCAATGTTGGCGAGTGGGAACAGGCCAAGGGAATGATGGAACGCGTCCTCAAAGAATGGGGGCGAGTGGATATCTTGGTCAATAACGCCGGTATTACGCGAGATGGCTTGCTGATGCGGATGAAAGAGGAGGATTGGCTTGCCGTCCTCCAGGTCAATTTGACCGGCACGTTTTTCTGTGCAAAGGCCGTTCTGCCTTCCATGAGCAAGCAGCGAAGTGGTCGTATTGTTAATATTGCTTCTATTGTCGGAGCAATCGGGAACATGGGCCAGGCTAACTATGCGGCGTCAAAAGCGGGTGTGATTGGTCTCACCAAAACAATTGCCCGGGAGTATGCCAGTCGAAATATTACCGTCAATGCCGTGGCTCCGGGATTTATTGATACGGCGATGACCCAACATCTTTCGCCAGAAATTAAAGAGGGATTACTGAATCAAATTGCATTAAAGCGGTTAGGGCAGCCTTCGGATGTTGCCGATGCAGTATGTTTTCTGAGTTCGGAGAAGGCCGGGTATATTACCGGGCATGTGTTACATGTGAATGGCGGGATGCATATGGCGTCCTAGCCCATGCGCAACAGGATGTGTCATTCGATAAACTTTGTAAGGAGGAGGAGCCAACAATGGCAGTTGAAGAGCGTGTCAAAAAAATTATTGTGGAACAATTAGGTGTTGAAGAAGATGACGTGGTTCCTGAGGCCAAGTTTGTAGAAGATCTTGGAGCTGACTCCTTAGATACGGTGGAATTGGTGATGGCCTTAGAAGAAGAGTTTGAGATCGAAATTCCGGATGAAGATGCAGAAAAAATTCAAACGGTCTCGGCGGCCATCGATTTTATCAAAGAAAAGGTCTGAAAGAATCATCGAGTACTGTGCGAACTTGCGGTTCGTCCATAGTTGATCACGGGCGTCGAGGAGGTAAAGCCCCGGGTTCATTATCTGGGTTTTCCAGCCATGATATGTAGGGAGTACCTCAATGACTGAATGGAAACCACGACGTGTGGTTGTGACAGGATTGGGATTGGTTACACCTCTGGATATTGGTGTATCCAACACATGGGATAAATTATGCAAAGGCCAATCCGGAATCGGACCCATTACCCGATTTGATGCCAGTCAGTATTCGGTGCAGATTGCGGGAGAGGTCAAGAATTTTGATCCCTCGACGTTTATTGAGAAAAAAGAAATCAAAAAGATGGATACCTTCATCCATTTTGCCCTTGCCGCCAGTCAGGAAGCGGTGGATGATGCCAAGCTTGTCGTGAACCCGGATGAGGCGGACCGTGTGGGAGTCTATATTGGAGCAGGCATTGGAGGTCTTCCGGCCATTGAACATTATCATAAGGTGTTGCTGGAACGTGGCCCCGACCGGGTTTCCCCATTTTTTATCCCGATGGTCATTATTAATTTGGCATCCGGTCAGGTGGCGATCCGTTTTGGTGCTAAGGGTCCGAATGCCTGTACGGTCACGGCCTGCGCCACAGGGAATCATTGTATTGGGGACGGATTTCGACTGATTCAGCGGGGAGAGGCCGATGTGATGCTGGTGGGAGGAGCGGAATCGACCATTTGCCCTACAGCGGTAGCTGGATTTGCTGCGGCGAAGGCGTTGTCCAAGAGAAATGATGAACCGAACCGGGCCAGTCGGCCTTTTGATAAAGACCGTGACGGGTTTGTCATTGGCGAAGGTGCCGGTGTGTTAATTCTGGAGGAATTGGAGCACGCCAAATCTCGAGGCGCGCGTATTTACGCCGAGGTGATCGGCTATGCCATGAATAGCGATGCCTTTCATATTACTGCCCCACCAGATGATGGAGCCGGTGCGGTAACCTGTATGGAGCGTGCGATTCAGGATGCGGGAATCGCCAAAGAATCTGTGGGATATATTAATGCTCATGCCACGTCCACATTTGCCGATCGGATTGAAACCCAGGTTATCAAACACGTCTTTGGGGACCGGGCCTATTCCATTCCTGTGGGTTCTACCAAGTCCATGACCGGCCATCTATTGGGGGCTGCCGGGGGAATTGAAGCGGTCTTTTCTATTTTAGCTATGCACCACGGCATCATTCCTCCGACGATCAATTTGGAAACGCCAGATCCCGAATGCGACTTGGATTATATTCCGACTCATGCCAGATCCTGTGCCATCGATGTCGCCATATCCAATGCATTTGGATTTGGTGGAGTCAATGCCTGTCTAGTATTCCGGCGTTGGAAGGGCGAATAGGCAGCATGGTCCCTTCCTGATTAGATTGTTTCGAGAGAGGTGCCTCTCAGGACGTCGGATGCAGTTGCCCCGACCTCGCCCCGAAAAGATATGATATACTACAACGTTTTGCTCAAGAAGTAAGAAAACAACAATCATGCGTGTCAATATTACCAATTCTTTGTAGATCTCGTGGCTGCTCTTGCATTTGAAGACATTCAGGAATCGTTGGAGTATAAATTTAAGCAGCAAGCTCTGCTATGTGAGGCGCTCACCCACCGTTCCTTTTCTCAAACTCAACGCCAGGCGGGGAGTCCCCACAATGAACGGTTAGAATTTTTAGGGGATGCGGTGTTGGGATTGGTTGTCAGCGAAAGTCTTGCGGCGATGTTCCCGGATTCTACAGAGGGCAAACTCTCCAAGATTAAAGCGGGGTTAATTAGCCGATCCACTCTTTCGAAAGCAGCGAGTCGTCTCCAGTTGGGGCAGTGGTTACGATTGGGTCGGGGGGAGGAAGCGACCAAGGGCCGAGAAAAAATATCACTGTTAGCCAATGCCCTTGAAGCGATCATTGGGGCGGTGTATCTTGATGGGGGGTTGGATGCCGCGAGAGCCTTTATTCAAAAAGTTTTGACCGCGGAATTTTTTTCATTACACAACAGTCCGGTATCTTCAGTGGGGTGGGATGGGAAAAGCCGTCTGCAAGAATGGACGCATAAACAATTTGGAGCAAGTCCCCAGTATCGACTTGTTCGGGAATCCGGCCCGGATCATCAAAAAGTTTTTGCTGTCACGGTGGAAATACAAGGGAAAATCATGGGTCAGGGAGAGGGTCGGACGAAAAAAGAGGCCGAACAAGCTGCGGCAGCGCAAGCGATGGCTCAGGCTGGGCTTGATGTTTCAGACGAGCCAAATTATTCAATCAAGAAATCAACAGATTAGCCATGGAGGAGGAATTATGAGGGGTGTGTTGCAGCCACGGACTTTAGCCAGCGGTCTACGTCAGCTCATGATGGTGATCGGACTGTTCACCATTGTCACTGCCGGTGGTTCTCCTGTCCCAAACAAGGCGGCAGCGGAAGAAGGAGCGAAGGCTGAGACCAAGGCACCTCACGTTCTGATTAAGACGAAATTTGGAGAAATGGAAGCCGTGTTATTCCCGGACTTAGCACCCAAGCATGTTGAAAGTTTTCTCAAATTAGCCAAGTCAGGGTTTTATAATGGAACCATTTTTCATCGGGTTATTCCTGGATTTATGATTCAAGGGGGAGATCCTTTGACAAAAGATCCAGCCAATCGAAGCCGATACGGAACCGGGGGTCCCGGCTATACGGTACCAGCAGAATTTAATCGGATTATTCACGAAAAAGGCATTCTTTCCGCAGCCCGCACGGCAGATCCCAATAGCGCGGGATCGCAGTTTTTCATTATGGCGGATAAGGCTCCCCATTTGGATGGCCAGTACACCGTGTTTGGGGAAGTCGTGAAAGGTCTTGACGTTATTGATACGATCGTGAGCCAGCCTCGTGACCTGAAAGATAATCCTCTCGAGCGAATTGAAATGACGATAGACCTGATTCAATAACTCAGAGAATGGTCAGACATGTGGATGGAATTTACCGATCAATTGACCGGTTCGGTGGAAGGGAGGTCAGGTGCATACTCAAATCCGCTGGGAATAATGATGCGTCCTCCCGCACCGGTTTGGCGGGCGAGTTGTTCCGCCACATCGGGATGGCGCTCCCGGATATAGCCGAGTAATCCATGTAAAAAGCGATGGGAACGAAGCCCTGATCCGGAAAATTTTTGAATAAAGCTATGGGCTTGGTCCAACACGTTGGTGACCAGCGTGGGTTCCAAGGCCTGGCGCTCGCCGAAGACCTTAAATTCTTTTCGTAATTCTTCACCGAAGGCTGGCAATCCGGCTTCTGGTATCTGGATCAGACTGAAGCTTCGCCGAAGGCTCTGGAGGCCTTCCAGCACCTCGGCGTCTTCCGCATCACGCCGATCTTGAAAAAATCGATAGGCTAGAGCCTCAAAGACATAAAATATTTCAGTCGCCCGTTCCCCCCCGAGATCTAGTAATTGTCGATAGAACCCTCGCCGTTCGAGTTCAAACCGGTTCCCCGCACGTTTTTGCTGATAGTCATCATTGCTCTCGAGAAAGACGCAGGAAGTCGGGCAACTGATGTTTGTGATGCGATTAATGCCGCAACATTGGCTGCAAATCACGCCTCTAAGTGCGGGACATGCCCGTTTGCCTTTACGTTGATGGCAATAGAGGCATTTACTCATTCGCCGGGATCTTTCTTGAGCCAGCCCATTCCATAATCAGACCAGGATCGGGGTTTTTTGTTAGGGTTAGCATTAGAGGGACGCTCAAGACCATTAATCTCTGCACCATTCACATACAGGTAGGGAACCATGATCACATGATTGACCCGGTCGATTCCGATTCCCGAAGGGGACAACAGAAACTCCGCAATCACCTCTTTTTTGTGATTGGCCAAAATTCTCCAGACTTTCCCTGCTGTCAAATCAGACACATACATGGTGCCATATTTGTCGAAATCAATACCGTCTAAATTATGGAAACTACCGGTAAACAAGGTATTGGCAAACAACTCCTGAATCGTCCCGGTTTCGTCAATCTCAAAGATTTTTCCATCTTCCCATCCGACACCGACCACATGCCCATTCCTGGGATGAATGGAAAGACCATGCGGGTGCGATAAGCCTTCATGCTGGGCAAAGACCTTCACGGTCTGATCGTGGGCGGGGTCATCAATGTGATAAATGGTATTGGAATCGGCATCAGAGACATAGAGCCCCCCGTGAGGATCCGCCACCAGCCCGGCAAGGGATTGACTGTGAAATTGTGTGAACGGAATAGAATTGAGTGATTGTCCAGTGTTTTTGTCAAATCCTCTGACCACATCCAGATCGGCCACATAAAGGGTTGAGCCCACAATGGCCATCCCTTTCGGTGAGTTCAACGTGACCGACTTTTGCCCACCTTGGATAAAGTGGAGGTCAATCATCTTACCCTCAGTCGTCACTTTACTAATAAAACCCTTATTTTCACGTGTCCCAGGGTCTCCGTTGGCATTGGCGATGAAATAGACCTGCCCTCCATCGGCAATCATGCTTTGCGGGAATGCTAAATTCGTCACCTCTTCGGCATAGATCGTCGTCCAACAACCCAGCAGCAACAGACTGGTGAGGATCGCATTCCTGAAAGAGTCAGCAAGACAATATGGCTTCATGGAAACAACCGAACTTTCGCTGAGACGATGATGACGATCAGAGCAACAAGGGATACCTAGAGGAAAAGCTGAAGTGGCATGGTAAGTGAGGATTTTGTAGGGTGTCAAGGAAGGATGAGGCAGCCATTTCGTTGACGAAGATTTTCCCTGCCTGATATCGTAAATCACCTTAAATAAGTGGTTTGACCATTTTCAAGTGAAGGAGTCGACGTGCCCGCACAGTTAATTGATGGCAAAGCCTTAGCTCAGGCGATTCGAGAGAGCATTGCAGAAGAGGTTCGCCTTTTTGAAAAAGATACAGGGGTTAAGCCCGGCTTAGCAGCCGTGTTAGTGGGAGACGATCCGGCCTCGGCTGTCTATGTGCGGAACAAGAAAATAGCCTGTGAAAAAGCCGGGCTCTATCCTCAGGAACATCGTCTGCCGGCGTCCACGACCCAAGAAACCTTATTGCAATTGATCCACCAGCTGAATACCGATCCTCGAATTCACGGCATCCTGGTCCAGCTCCCCCTGCCCCCCGGCATGGACAGTCAAGCGATTTTGCAAGCTGTCTCCTCCGGGAAAGACGTCGACGGGTTTCACCCGGTCAATGTCGGACGTTTGGTTACAGGCGACCCGGTATTTGTTCCCTGTACACCGAAGGGGGTTATTCAGATGATCGAGTCGACGGGACAAGACATTGCCGGGAAGCGAGCCGTAGTGATTGGTCGGAGTAATATTGTAGGAAAACCCGTGGCCATGTTGCTTTTACATCGACATGCCACCGTCACCATCTGTCATTCACGCACCAAAGATCTTCCCGCCGTAGTTCGTGAAGCCGACATCGTGATTGCGGCCATCGGGAAACCTCTTTTCGTCACCCCAGAGATGGTGAAACCGGGGGCGATCGTGATTGATGTGGGGATTAATCGATTAGCCGATGGAAAATTAGTCGGGGATGTGGATTTTGACCGGGTTAAAGAACGAGCGGGATGGCTCACACCCGTTCCCGGCGGTGTTGGCCCGATGACAATTGCCATGCTGCTTCAGAATACGGTGGAATCAGCCAAACGGAAAGTCGGCACGTAACCCTCAGGTCACACAAAAGTTGGCGCACATGACGATTCCTGAATTTACACAACATAAGAAACAGGGCAAAAAGTTAACGGTCGTGACCGCCTACGATGCGCTATTCACGCAGATTGTGGAGCAGGCCGGGCTGGACGTCATTCTCGTGGGCGATTCTCTCGGAATGGTCGTGCAAGGCAAGTCCAGTACCTTATCGGTGACCATGGAAGACATGCTCTATCACACGCGATTGGTGGCCCAGGCCGCCAAACGGGCTATGGTGATTGGAGATATGCCGTTTATGTCCTACCAGCCCAGCGTGGAAGATGCGGTGCGGAATGCGGGGCGCTTTCTGCAAGCGGGGGCCGCCGCCGTGAAACTTGAAGGGGGAATATCAGTGATTGATCGGGTAGAGGCCATGACACGTTTTGGCATTCCCGTCATGGGTCACGTGGGTATGACACCACAGTCAGTTAATCAATCCGGCGGGTATTCGGTTAAGGGGAAGGCCCAGGCTGAGGCCGAAATTATTGTGAATGATGCCAAGGCACTTGAGGCCGCTGGGGCATTTGCCGTGGTCCTGGAATGCATGCCGACCGAACTGGCACAACGCATCACTGAAGCCCTTTCAATACCGACCATTGGTATTGGCGCCGGGCATGGGTGTGACGGGCAAGTGTTGGTGCTTTACGACCTGTTAGGACTCTTCGATGACTTTGTTCCGAAATTTGTCAAACCCTATGCACATCTGAAGGCGGATGCCTTGCAGGCGCTCCGGCGGTATAAAGAAGAAGTTGAATGCGGAAAATTCCCCACCGATGCTGAAAGTTATCATTAAAAAAATTTCACACCTTACATCCCTCAATATCAGACAGACCGTATTGTACACTCTGTCCATCTTCTGAGATTACTCAGAAGGTGTTTGAATTCATCCCCTTCTTGAAATCAATGATCCATCTGTTGGCCTCAACAAGTGGCCATAAATCAAAGGGTGAATCCTTTTTACCTACGGAGTCAAACCCAGGCCCCTACAGCGGGGCTGTCGGGTTTTCCGTTGCAGTTTGCGGACAGCCGCTTCATTATTGATTCCCAACGGATGGTGAATGTGTTCATGAAAAAAATATTCAAACAGTATGCCCTAAAGATGGTGAAGGATTTTTCAGCCAGGCTCTCATTGTCTGTGAGTAGAAATTCGACCGAGGGCTATATGCTGGGGTATGCCAAAGAGATTATGCGTGCATTGGAAAATGACTACGGAGTGACGACTCGCCGGGATGTCATCACTGGTCTTCGACGACTCAGTCTCGATGAATTCGGATTGGTATTGCTATCTATGCCCGATCCTGAGTACCCCAAGCTTTCACGACTTCTTCCTGCCATGGCGAGTGACGAGGTTCAGCGAGGCTGGACGGGAAACCATGGCTTGGCACTTCTCAAGGAGACTACGGCGTTCGTGCGTGCGTTGAATTACAATTATGCGCGCGTGACCGGGCGGTCTCTGGATAATGCCACCGTTTTGGATTTTGGGTGTGGCTATGGCCGTATCGCCCAGTTGCTGTATTATTTCACAGTCGAGGACAAAGTATTCGGGGTCGACCCCCGGGAACAGTCTATAGAGCTATGCCGGGAGTCGAGGCTCGGTACAAACTTTATGGTATCGGATTACCTCCCTGTATCCTTGCCGGTCGGGGGAGTGAAGTTTGATCTCATCTATGCGTTCTCCGTGTTCACCCACCTGTCCCGCAGGGCCATGACGACGTCGTTGCACACATTAAGGCAGCACATTGCGGATGATGGTCTGTTGGCCATGACCATCCGTCCGGTCGAATACTGGGAGCAGGCCCCTCATGCGTCTCAGGATCAGAAAGATGCCCTTGCCGTCCGACACCGACAGGAGGGCTTCGCCTTCAATCCTCACAACTGGGCGCCGATCGACGGTGACGTCACATACGGGGATTCCTCAATGACTTTGGACTGGATTACGACCACCTTTCCCGATTGGACAGTCAAGGCGACCGATCGTTGTTTGAATGACCCCCTTCAACGATATGTATTTCTGGTGCCGCGCTGACCGGGAAAGACCCAGCGTTGGTGGTCTAAAAATGTAACCCTATTTATGGAGGAAAGTCGCAACCTGACAGGGGGAAACGCTTGCTTGCCACAGCAGGGTATTCCTAGTATGCTCCTGCATAAATTGCAGATTTTTCAGGATAAAGGATGAGTCTCATGGAGCTTCCAGAGGATATGCAACAATGCCGTCAAGAGATCGACCGGCTTGATGACGACATTCTCAACATATTGAATGAGCGATCCCAATACGTCATTAAAATTGGGCATTTGAAAAAACAACAGGATTCGGCTGCCCATCTTCACACGCCTGGTCGGGAAGTCGCGATCGTGGAACGGTTGATGCGCAAGAATCCTGGGCCGTTTCCTAGTGAAGCGCTGCGTCATGTCTACCGGGAAATTATGTCGGCCTCCCTTTCTCTCGAGGGAACTCAAACGGTCGCGTATCTAGGGCCACCTGCCACGTTTACGCATCTGGCTGCCATGCGGAAGTTCGGGGGATCGGCCGACTATGTGTCGGTCAATAGCATTAAGGATGTGTTTGATGAAGTGGAACGGGGACGTATGCGGTTTGGCGTGGTTCCCATAGAAAATTCAACGGAAGGGGTGGTCAACCATACGTTAGATTTGTTCGTGGACTCACCCTTGTTGATTTATGGTGAAGTGATGCTGGAAGTGTCTCATCACTTTCTTTCGAAAGCGGAAAAATTAGAAGAAGTTAAGACGGTCTATTCTCATCCGCATGCCCTTGCCCAATGCCGAAACTGGCTGGAAACCAATTTGCCTTCTGTGAATTTTGCGGAAGAGCCCAGTACGGCTCGGGCTGCTGAGCGGTGCGTGAGTGATTCAACAGCAGGGGCCATTGCCTCCGAATTAGCTGCCCAGCTGTATGGGTTGAATATTCTGCGATCACGAATTGAAGATAACATTAATAATTTCACCAGGTTTCTCATTTTATCCCAAAAGGGAGCTGAACCAACCGGTCGTGATAAAACCTCGATCATTGTCTCAGCAAAGGACCGGGTTGGAGCTTTGTATGACCTGATCCGCCCGTTTTCATCGCACGGCATTAGTATGACCAAAATTGAATCACGGCCTACCCGACGAAAAGTCTGGGAATATTTGTTTTATATGGATTTGGAGGGACATCAGGACGATGATCGCCTGAAGAAAGCCCTGGAGGAAGTCAGGTCTCGTTGTTTGATGATGAAGGTTCTGGGTTCGTATTCTTCTCATCAGTAGAGTCTGGCCCAACCTGTAGCCCTTGAATGGTGGGAATCCGGAAGGGGCTGGCGAAAAGGATCGTCTCAAGTAGATATAGAATTTTTCTAATTTTTTCCGCATGTGTACAAAAGAAAGAATGTAAGCCCATGCCATTGCGTGTTCATCCCACAATCGCCTCGTTAACCCCATATTCTCCAGGGAAACCTTTGGACGAATTGGAGCGGGAACTAGGAATAACTCAGGCAATTAAACTGGCCTCAAATGAAAATCCTTGGGGTCCTTCGCCGAATGCGCTACAGGTTTTAGCGGGTGCAGCCGCGTCGCTACACCGGTATCCGGATGGCGGGGCTCACTACCTTCGGCAAGCGTTAGCCGAGCGGTGGAAGGTTTCCGATGATCAGGTTCTGGTGGGCAATGGGTCAGATGAAATCATTAGTCTCTTAGTTCGCGCGTTTCTCTCTCCTGGTGATGAAGCGGTAATGGCCGATCTGACGTTTGTCATGTACAGGCTCTCTGTGTTGGGAGGGCATGGTGTGCCGGTAGAAGTGCCCTTGAAAAATTGGGTCCATGATATAGCGGCCATGGTTGACGCGGTCACCGACCGCACGCGGCTCTTTTTTCTCTGCAATCCGAATAATCCTACGGGCACCATGCTGACGGCACGGGAGATCGATGGCTTTCTCTCCCGACTTCCCGATCATGTGGTCGTCGTATTTGATGAGGCGTATTATGAATACGTGCGACATCCCGATTTTCCTGACAGCTTGCAATATGTTCGTGACGGGCGGCCGGTTGTGGTACTACGGACATTTTCAAAAATATATGGATTGGCAGGGTTGCGAGTGGGTTATGGGTGTACGACCAAAGAAATCGCCGGATATGTGAATCGTGTTCGTCCCCCTTTCAACGTGAATAGCTTGGCTCAAGAAGCCGCACGAGCAGCCCTTTCGGATGACGATCATGTGGCCAAAAGCCGGGCTATGAATGAAGCCGAAATGACGTTTCTGCAAGAGAGGCTGATCACCATGGGCTTAGAGCCCGTTCCCAGTCAAGCCAACTTTTTGTATTTCAATGTAGGGATTGATGGAAGACGTGCGTTTGATGCCTTGCTTCGGGAAGGCGTCATTGTTCGGCATATCCGTGGGCCAATGCTCCGAGTGACGATTGGGCAACCGACCGAAAATCGGCGCTTTCTTGAATCGTTAACTCGAGTGCTCTCCACTCTGTCCTAGCGCAAGGATTCTGATTCATTTAATGGTTATCGTCTTAAAACCCGAAGCCACAGAGCAGAATGTTGATCACTTAATTGATCGTCTTCGTTCGTTAGGGATGGTCACTCAAATCACGAAGGGGAAAGAACGGACCATTGTAGCAGTGCTTGGCGATGACCGGGTGCTGCAAGGACAACCCTTGAGCGTGTTTCCCGGTGTGGAAAGTGTGACTCCGATTCTAGCTCCCTGGAAGTTAGTGAGCCGTGAATTTCAAAAACACGATTCCGTCATCGACGTGGCCGGCGTGAAAGTTGGGGGAAGTCGGATCGTGATTATGGCCGGTCCTTGCGCAGTGGAGAAATTAGAAATTACGGTGGGCATTGCCCAAGAAGTGGCTAGAGCCGGTGCCACCATTTTGCGTGGCGGCGCGTATAAGCCTCGTACATCGCCCTATTCCTTTCAGGGGTTGGGACAGGAAGGATTGGAGTTTTTGGCTGAGGCCAGGAGACAAACAGGCCTTCCGGTAGTAAGTGAAATTTTGGATGCTCGTGATCTCGGACATTTTTTGGAAAAAGCGGATGTGATCCAAGTTGGCGCCCGCAATATGCAAAATTTTGAACTGTTAAAAGAGGTTGGGGCCTATGACAAACCCGTTTTATTGAAACGTGGGCTGTCGGCCACGATTAAAGAGTTACTCTTATCCGCGGAATATATTATGTCCCGTGGCAATCGGAATGTCATGCTGTGTGAAAGGGGAATTCGCACCTTTGAGCCTCAGTATCGCAATACGCTCGACTTAAGTGCGGTGCCCACCCTGAAAGAAATGACGCATTTGCCTGTTATTGTTGATCCAAGCCACGCAACCGGGAATTGGAAGCTTGTGGCCCCTTTGGCCAAAGCCGCAATTGCGGCTGGAGCTGACGGCTTGTTGATTGAAGTCCATTCTAATCCTGAATGTGCCTTGTGCGACGGAGAGGAATCGCTGAAGCCCAGCCGGTTTACCCAACTCATGAATGATTTACAAAAGGTGGCGCAGGCTGTCGGCCGGGAACTTTGATTGTTCTCTAGTGATTCCGACACTTTTGCCTTGCATCATGTCGACCTCCCATTCAGAACCGTTGTTCCGGCACGTGTCCATTATCGGGATAGGCCTGCTTGGAGGCTCTCTCGGCCTTGCACTGAAGGAACAGGGCTTAGCCAAAACGGTCGTCGGGGTCGGTCGTCGACAAGAAAATCTCGAACTAGCCGTGCGAATGGGTGCCATTGATCAATTTGTCCTGGAGCCACATCGGGCGGTGAGCCGATCGGATCTAATTGTCCTGGCCACTCCTGTAGAGACTTACCTCTCCCAAATTGACCTGTGGGGAAAAGAGCTGGCCCCGTCGGCTATCGTGAGTGATGTGGGGAGCGTGAAGGGCCAACTGGTCTCAAAAATTGAAGCCCGGTTGCCTCCTTCGACATTTTTTATCGGCGCCCATCCGATTGCCGGAAAAGAAAAATCGGGGGTGGCGCACGCCGATTCGCATTTGTTTCAAGGCGCTCGATGTATTCTGACTCCGACTCCCCATACGAATGCCCAGGCTCTGGAAAGGGTTCGTCATCTTTGGGATACTGTCGGATCTGTGGTGGCGTTGATGGATCCCATGGACCACGATTGGGTTTTCGGTGCAGTGAGTCATTTGCCGCATATCGCGGCTTTTTCTCTCATGCACACCTTGGAGACATTGCAAGGACGAACATCTCAGCCGTCGGACTTGCTGAATTTTTCTGGCGGAGGGTTGCGCGATACCACGAGGATTGCGGCCAGTTCTCCTGAAATGTGGCGGGATATTTGTGTGGCCAATCATGGGAATTTGGTCGAGATGGTTGATCGGTATATTCAACAGCTACAACATTTTCGGGAGTTGTTGAGCAAACGGGATGCATCTGGATTGTACGAGGCGATTGCACGGGCCAAAGCCACACGAGAACGTTTGATATGAGTCAGTTCACCCTTCTTCCGACCAAAAGACCCCTTCGGGGCAGCCTGTCCGTACCGGGGGACAAATCCATTACGCATCGCGCCCTCATCTTTGGAGCCTTGGCGCAGGGCCGAACACGTATTGCGGGCTACTCTAGAGGCGAGGATTGCCTGAATACCCTTGATGCGATTCGTGCCTTAGGCGCGGATGTACAGGAAACGCCTGAGGGACTTGAGGTGGCCGGCAAAGGACTTTGGGGCCTGCAGGAACCTTCGAATGTGTTGGATTGTGGAAATTCCGGGACGGGTTTGCGCCTTTTGGCCGGCGTCTTAGCCGGGCAAAATTTCTTTTCCGTTCTGACTGGGGATTCCTCTCTGAGAAGTCGTCCGATGGGCCGGGTAGTCACTCCTCTCCGTCAAATGGGGGCCGTCATCTCGGGAAGACGTGGCGGTGAGTTGGCTCCTTTGGCTATTCAAGGAACAGGGCTCAAGGGGATTCTCTACGAATCTCCTGTCGCAAGTGCCCAAATTAAATCGTGCATCCTCTTGGCCGGGCTCTTTGCCGAAGGGACGACCATTGTGAAGGAGCCTAGACGATCCCGAGATCATACGGAGCGTCTCTTATCCTATTTGGGAGTTCCCCTCCAGGTTGATGGGTGCATCGTGCAACTTCAAGGCCGACCCTCCTTTGATGGAAAGTCGATTGAGGTCCCTGGAGATATCTCGGCTGCGGCGTTTTTTATGGTTGCAGCATCGATCGTTCCCGATTCGGATATCCTGCTCACTGATATAGGATTGAATCCGGAACGAACGGGCATTCTGGATATTCTCCTCGAGATGGGAGCTGATATCACCATCGTCAACCAAAGAGAAAAATCGGGGGAACCGGTAGGTGATATCCGTGTGCGGTCTGCTCCGCTGAGGGGAATGACCATTGGGCCTGAACTCATTCCCAAATCGATTGATGAATTGCCTATATTGTGTGTGGCTGCCGCTATGGCCCATGGACAGACACGCATTACCGGAGCACACGAACTCCGCGTGAAAGAGACCGATCGCATTCGAGCTATGGCGACAGAATTATCCCGTCTCCAGGTTGAAGTTGAGGAACAGCCGGATGGTTTAGTCATTAATGGCGGTTCCCTTATTAAGGGTGCGGTTTGCCAGAGTTATGGCGATCACCGTGTTGTGATGTCGCTGGCCATCTGCGGATTAGTGGCGGAGTCTCCTATTACCATTGAGGATGTGGCATGCGTTGAGACATCATTCCCGGGGTTCAAAGATAAGCTGTTGGATTTATTGACAAATTCTTAGCGACCATTATAATGCTCCGGAATTTAGTTCGTAAAAGGAGAACAGGGCCGTTCAACGTTGTCGGTTAGTGATCACTATTGACGGTCCAGCTGGAGTCGGGAAGAGTACTGTGGCCAAGAGTCTGGCTACCCGTCTCGGATATGTTTACCTGGATACGGGGGCTTTGTATCGAGCGATTGCCTGGAAAGTTCAACAAGAACACCTTGACCCGAATAATCTTACTTACATCCAAGCACTTCTAGCGCGGACCGATCTGCGACTGATGCCGAGTGGGGATGTCCTTTCCATTTGGATCGATGGGCAGGCAATTAATCAGGTGGTCATCAGAACGCCAGACATTAGCCAGTTGGCTTCCTGCATTGCAGCTATTCAGTCCGTCAGGGACTGGTTACTCCCGATTCAGCGAAAAGTTGTTGGTGAAGTTGGGATTATTGCTGAAGGAAGAGATATGGGGACGCGAGTATTCCCTAGTGCTGATATAAAGTTTTTTCTCGATGCGGAATTGGAGATTCGAGCGAACCGACGGCAACGCGAATTAGGTCAACAAGGGAAAGTTATAGATTTGAAGACCGTGCGTAACGACATGGCCGTCCGAGATGATCGTGACCGGACAAGAATGGTCGACCCTTTACGTCCGGCGCCTGAGGCGATCATGATTGATACCTCTCGACAATCTGTTGAAGAAGTTATCGGCCACATGATGCAATTCATATCGGATCGTTTGTGAGTGGAATGGCCTACGGGCTGTTATGGATCCTGTTTAATGGGTTGGCGCGCCTCCTGTTTCGATTTCGGACAGAAGGTTCCCAACACTTTCCCAAAACAGGAGGGATTATCGTTGCGGCTAATCATGCCAGTTACTTTGATATTCCCTTGTTAGGGTGCGCGATTCCGCGGCGGGTTTTTTTTTTAGGGAGAGCGAGCTTATTTCCCAATCGGTATCTGAATTGGGCCTTGCAAAAGCTCGGCTGGATCCCTTTAAAAACGCACAGACTGGACAGGAAAGCATTTGGGCAGGCACTCTCTCACTTGCAGGCAGGTGAACCCGTAGTTATTTTCCCCGAGGGGACAAGAACGGAGGACGGGTCCTTGCAGATCGGGAAGCCTGGTCTGGGTTATTTGGTAGCGGAATCACAATGCCAGGTGATTCCTGTGTATATTTCTGGTACCTTTACAGTTCTTCCCATTCAGGCTCGATGGCCGCGGCTGTTTCCGTTAAGGGTCAGCTTTGGAAAACCGTTGAAATTTTGTAAAGATGAGGGGAAGAGTGTCAAGTCATTTTATGAGGACGTAACGACAACAGTTATGAATCATATTGCTCAATTGGGTGGCGTTCCCTCTCCAACCCAGGATGCGTATGACACAGATTCAAAAAGCAAGTTGTGTGAATAATTATGGCAATCACCATTTAACCCGCCAAACTCGCCTGGAGGTATCAAAAGTCGGATGAATACTCTTACTCAACAACCTGAAAAAATTGATCGCGAAACTCTTGCCGCATTATACGACGAAACGTTTAAAAATATTGAAGAAGGAACGATTACCGAGGGCAGAGTCATTGATATCCAGCGAGATCGTGTGGTGGTGGATATTGGCTATAAGTCTGAAGGCATGATTCCTGCCGACCAATTTTCTCCTGAAGAGTTGGAACAGCTGGCGGTGAATGACCCTGTTCAAGTGTATATCGAGCAATGTGAGGATGCAGATGGCAATTTGCTCCTCTCCAAAGAAAAAGCCGACAAGATGAAGGTTTGGGAGGATTTGGAAGTTGCTCACAAAGATGAAAAACAAGTGCAAGGGAAAGTCATTTCTCGTATTAAGGGCGGCATGATCGTTGATATCGGCGTGAAGGCCTTTTTGCCAGGATCGCAAATTGACTTGACGCCGGTCAGAGATCTGGATGGTCTGGTCGGGAAAACGTATAACTTTAAAATTATTAAAATTAACCATCGTCGGGGTAATGTAGTAGTCTCCAGACGGGCGCTGCTCGAAGAAACTCGGGATAAACGAAGACAGTCGACACTGTCGACATTGTCTGAAGGCCAGTTGATTGAAGGCACTGTAAAGAACATAACGGATTATGGGGCGTTCTTGGATTTAGGAGGTATTGATGGCCTGTTACACATTACCGATATTTCCTGGGGCCGTGTGGGGCATCCATCCGATATGTTCTCCATTGGGGATCGAGTTGAAGTCTTGGTATTGAAATACGACCGGGAAACGGGTCGCATATCCTTGGGAGTAAAGCAAAAATCTCCAGATCCCTGGACAAAAGTTGAAGAAAAATATCCGGCAAGGAGTCGTGTGAATGGGAGAGTTGTGAGCCTGACCGATTATGGTGCGTTTGTCGAATTGGAGCCAGGCGTTGAGGGCTTGGTCCATGTGTCGGAAATGTCTTGGACTCATGAGGTTCGCCATCCATCAAAGGTCGTGTCTGTGGGCGATACCATAGAAGCTCAGGTCCTCCATGTTGACCAGCATAGCCGGAAGATTTCTCTTGGGATGAAACAAACCGCTCCTAACCCATGGGATATTATTGAAGACAAGTACCCTGAAGGAACGGAAATTGAGGGCAAAGTAAAAAGTGTCACCGATTTTGGCGCTTTTGTCGGTTTAGATGAAGGCGTCGATGGGTTGATCCATATTTCTGATATGTCGTGGACCAAGCATATTAAGCATCCTTCCGAGCTGTTTAAGAAGGGGCAATCGGTCAAAGCCGTTATATTGAAAATTGATAAAGAAAAAGAACGGTTATCTTTGGGGTATAAGCAGTTGATCTCGGATCCATGGGTCTCTGAAATTCCCCAGCAATATCATGTTGGCGAAGTCACCACCGGCAAAGTTTCCAAAATCGCCGACTTTGGAGTATTTGTGGAATTGGAAGGGGGCGTAGAAGGGTTGATTCACATCAGTGAGATCGGGCCGGATGTCCAGGAGCGCCTTGAGGAAAAATTTGCTGTTGGTCAGGAAGTAGCTGCGAAAATCGTTAAGGTTGATTGTGACGATCGGAAAATTGCCTTAAGTCTTTGGGAGCATTTGAAGGACCTAGAACAAACCGAGGTGGAAGAATTTAATAGCTCTCAAGGCAGCGTTGATCAAAGCCTCGGTGGGCGAGTTGTCCAAAAGAAAGATCAAGGGGATGAAGGCGAATAGGCTTCATGGGCAGGATGGTTTGGATGAGCGCCGGACTTATGGCCAATCCCGAATATCATGAGTAATGGGTATCCTCGATGGAAGCGCGTGCTGTGGATGATTCTCGGAGGCCTTGTCCTGTTTAGTGTTGGGAAAAGCCTGATTCCGGAATTGTTGTTAGCAGGTAAGGATGGTGTGGCTATCGTTCGGGTTGAGGGTCCCATTCTTGATTCGTATCAGACTGTCGAGGAACTGAAAAACTTTGCTGACGATCCTTTGGTCAAAGCGATTGTGGTGAGAATTGATAGCCCAGGTGGGGGCGTGGCGCCTTCTCAAGAAATTTATAATGCCGTTAAGAGAGTGAGAAAAGAAAAGAATAAAACGGTGATCGCATCCATGGGTACGGTGGCGGCTTCGGGAGGCTATTATATTGCCGTGGGTACTGATCGCATTCTCGCGAATGCGGGTACTTTAACGGGTAGTATCGGCGTCATTATGCAATTGGCAAATTTTCACGAGTTACTGGAAAAAATCGGTGTCAAGAACCTTGTAGTCAAAAGTGGAAAATACAAAGATATCGGCTCTCCTTTTCGTCCCATGAATGAGGAAGATCGCAAGGTCTTAGAGTTGGTGATGAATGATGTCCATCGTCAATTTATCGATGCGGTGGCCGATGGGCGATCCCTGGATGTTGCGGAGGTCGAGCAGCTAGCCGATGGGCGTGTCTTTACGGGGCAGCAAGCCAAATCGATTCTGTTAGTTGATGATATCGGTGATTTGCACGATGCCATTAAATTAGCCGGCGAATTAGGCGGGATTGAGGGCGAGCCACGTGTCATGGAGGTGAGCAAGCCGTTTTCATTTAGGGATATACTTGAAAACACATTTCTTGGAAGCGTTCGCACCTTTGCCACGACTCATTTTCCCACCCCGTTGCTGTACCTCTGGGTGGCTTGATCCGGACAAGCAAAAATGAATCAATTACGTCTTTTGAGAAGCAGCGATGCTCATTGGCATAACTCAAGGTTCAAAAAGCGAGTCTCTGTGAGAAGGAGGATCGGATGACAAAAGCGGATCTCATCGAAAAGTTGGCGGAAAAGGCTCCCCAATTGAGTCGAAGGCAAGCCGAGTTAGTAGTCAACACCATTTTTGATTCTATCCGTGATTCGTTAAAGCGTGGAGAAAAAACAGAAATCCGTGGGTTTGGAAGTTTTCGTCTTCGACACCGTCAGACCAAAGAGGGGCGTAACCCTAAAACTGGAGAATCGGTTTCGGTCCCTGAAAAGCGCATGCCGTTTTTTAAAGCCGGTAAGGAGATCAAAGAATTGTTAAACCCTGAGTTACCACCTGTCTAAACCATGTCTACTACCGAGCCATCTCAAACAGAACACGAGATCCCCTGGACGGAAGAGGCTTCGTCTCGACTGGAACGCGCTCCTTTGTTCCTGAGAGGTATGGTTCGCCGTCTTGCAGAAAAAAAAGCCAAAGAATTGGGATATACAGAAATTACGGCTGAAACTTTAGACCAATTTAAGCAGCAAATGATGGGCTCGATGGGGGGCGCGGCCGGCATGACTCAAGCTGCCGAGGATATGGCTCAAGGCAAACTCCCCTGGACCGCCGAGGCACGAAAGCGTTTAGAGGCCGTTCCAGAGTTCATGCGAAGCATGATTGGCAAGATTGCTGAAGATGTGGCTAAAGAACGGGGCCATATGGAAGTGAATGTGGAATTATTTGAAAAGGTTGAAGCCTTAGGGGATATTCCGATCGAGAAAAGCGTGCCCATGGAATGGACCGATGAAGCTTTGGCTTTGTTGGATAAGCGTATTCAGGATTCACCTCCGATTGCTATGGAATTTGTGACGGATATGTTAAAGCGGGATGCCGAGGATCTAGCCAGGGAACAAGGGATCGAGAAGATTGATGCTGAAACCTTGATCCGTCTCTGGGAGGATCCGCCCACACAGGTGGCATGGACGGATGAGGCCTGGAAACGACTTCATACCTCACCGGATTTTGTTCGAAGCGGCATCCGAAAAGCTGCAGAACGACGTGCGAGAAAACTCGGGCTAACCACTATCGACTCCGAACACCTCACCACCTTTCGAAATGAGGCGATGATGAAGGCCGTTAAGCGGATTCGAAGTTTTGGCTATCAGGAACTGACCTTTGATGCGTTTGGCGATGCTATGCAAAAAGTTAAACGATTAAAGGGGAATGAGCAGGCGGAACATCGCTTGGATGAGATCAGGGATTACATGAAGAAAAAGCCTGATGTTGGTTTATTGGGTGATGAACTCATGACCCGTTTCAGGAATTATTTAAAAGGAGAAGGAAAGCTGTAGTTACTGGATTCTTCCTGGTTTTGAGGGTGTAAGCCCGCTTGAAATTCCCCCTTCTTACTCCCCCCTAGCCCCTTTTTTCGCAAGTTGATCGACAAGGTCATTTTCCGGATTCCCGGAATGAGCTTTCACTTTGACCCAGTTAATCGTGATGCCTGATTCGTTGACCGCCTGTGCGTAGGCTTGGGTAAATGGTAGCTTGGTGCGCCATGCTCCGGTTGCCCAACTTTCTAGTCCTTGGTAGTCAAAGTAAATTGTCATTTCTGTTATCCCCTGGGATTGGCACCATGTGATGGCTTTGAGGATGGCAAGAATTTCTCCAGCGACATTTCGGTGATTCATGGCTTCCTGCGGAATGTCATTCCCCTTGTCCCGGTGAATTTCTACACCATTTTTTTTGACCAGTACCCCCCATCCCAGTCGAAGAGTGCCATCGTCCTTGGGGAAGCAGGATCCATCGACCCAAACTTCGATCATCGGGGATGATGTTGTTGGGGTCGTTCGCTTCTGTGTGATTGGTTGACTGCTTGAACGAGATAACAGAAAAGCTTCCGCGTCTTCTCGTTTGGGGAAGGCTTTATATTCGGCTCCGGGAAAATGATGTACTTGGGCACGGCAGGCATCCCAACTCTCAAAGATGCCAATGGTGCGGCCGCGGCGGACGGCATAGAATTTCATGAAGGTTTAACGCGTGGATTATCCACTATAAAGGTATTTTCAAATGACCAGTGCTTGAACCGGGTATGTCCCCCAAAAATATTTTTGATTACTGTCTGGATCCGCCTTGTAAGGTCTTAATTCTACCTTTGGCCAGGTCAATTTTTGTCATTTCCTCCGGATTGTTCCCTGCCAATATCAGGAATGTTTCGTATTCTTGAATGGCGCGTTTGGGGTTATGTGCTTCATAAGCTTCAGCCAAATTGAATCGGGCCTGAGCATAGTTTGGCTGCAAGGACAAGGCCCGCTCATAGGTTTCGATAGCCTTTGGTACTTTTCCAAATTGCGCTAGGACTGAGCCATAACTATTGAGGATGACTGCTGAGTATGGCTGGATGGTCAGGGCCTGTTCCATGGCAGCTGCGGCTTCTGGGAGTCTGTCCATGCTTCTTAGGGCCAATCCAAGACGATGGTGGGCTTCCGCCAACTGTTTCGGATCAGATAAGCCGTATTGAATGGCTTTCTGATAGGCGTCAACGGCTAGTTCTGGCTGCTTGTTGCCACACGACGCAAATAAGGCTATCTCTCCTCTGGCAAATTGCTGAAGTCCTAAAAATTCCTTTTCTGATCCTAATTGTCCTTTTGTACCCGGGAGGTCTTTCTCCAGGGGATCTGGACCTTCAATATAAGAAAGAAATTTTGAATGGCTGCCATCTAAAAGTGTTTCATAAGGATCAAGAACGAATACGGCCATGACCAGTTGGTCCTGTTTCCCTTGAGTGTGTCGCATGAAATATTGATGCGTGGTCGTGGCTTCTCCGGTCCGATGCAGAGTACCAGAGTCAGGGGTTTGTTCTTTCAGAAGCTGAGAAGAATGAAAAAAGAATTCACGAGCCGGTGGTAATTGACTCAGGGTATGACGAAGTTTCGGATAGTCTTCTAAAGCCAGACCGCGTGGGAATACGGTGATGACGCCCACAAGGGTCTGATCTTCATTAAACATGAACCATTGTGCATGTTTTTTTGGTGATGTGGCTTCACGAAAGACTTCGGTGCCTCCTCCCCAGGGAGATTCCTGTCCCACGGAATGCAGCCAACCTGTTTGAACCTCGGTTTGGGTTTGGCACAAGGTGGCCTTTCCTAAGAGATTGAGGTCGCTTTCGGATGGTGGAAGGTTGGAGGCAGGGGGAGTGCTGGCGCAATGTGGGAGTAAGAAGAAAAGCAAAAACACATTCAGGACATTAGTCGGCTTTGCGTGGGGTCGATTATGAGGGGTGATCGGTTGAACCATTACTGTCGGCTCTTGAAAGTAAATGATTGATGTTTCGTAGAATAATTGCGACTAGGTTTATGGGGTCCGAATTAAGTAGTGGATGAAAAACAACGATAGTGCCGGGAAGAAATTGATCCAGAAAGGATGTATCATGGTGGGCGATACTGGGATCGAACCAGTGGCCTCTTCCGTGTGAAGGAAGCGCTCTTCCACTGAGCTAATCGCCCGCGGGAGGCAATTTATCATAATGCTGGGAGGGGAGCAATGAAGTCCGCGAGGATGACAATAGTTTTCTTGACGGTAGGAGAAAGTGTGGAGTACCCTGAATCAATAGGTGTTTCATCGACTTGACCAAGGAGGTGCACCATGGACAAGCAAGAGCGTAAATACGAATCTCGAAAACCCAGCTCTCCTAAAGAAACAGAGGACGTTCAGGCTGATCCGAATGTTGCGGAGACAGGGCAACGTCTAAAAGAAGAAATGGATGAACTGGTTGATGAAATTGATAAAGTTTTAGAAGAAAATGCGGCTGAATTTGTCAAAAATTATGTACAAAAAGGTGGAGAATAAATGCGTGAGATTCATTGATTTCTAGAAATTCTCTCCTGCCCTCTTTCACTCGCCAGATATATTAACTCTCTTGGCATTCTCTGTTCTTCTTAAGGTCATTTTCAGTGAAGGTCTTCCGGCCTCAAATCTTTCGCATCGCATTTTGTCAGGTTCAGCCCGATGATTGCGCCTTTTGAGTGACCTGTCCCTTTAGGTATGGGGAAGTTGAACCTCTTCCTTGCTGTGTTCCTCTGGATGTGGGGCGCTAATTACCGATTCTGAAAGGGAAAGGCAAAGCATTTTTCTCTGTTTTTTGTTATGATTCGTCGGCAATGTCCCAAGCCAATTGGATGAAAGACTAAAAGATGGGTGTGACGCATTTGACCGATATTGTACAACTTATGGATCAGGTAAAAGCCTACTACCCCGAGGCTGATACCGACTTCATCAAGCGAGCTTATGACTATTCCGCGAAAGCTCATGAAGGTCAAACCCGACGTACGGGCGAACCCTATGTCCAGCATCCGTTAGCGGTCGCTGGGATTTTAACTTTTTTGAAATTGGACGTTCCCGCGATTGTGGCTGGACTCTTACATGACACTCTTGAAGATACCGTAGCGACGAGAGCCGAGTTAGAAAAGGAATTTGGAAGTGACGTGGCTCGTTTGGTGGAGGGCGTCACAAAAATTGGGCAAATTCCTTTTAAAACTGATGAAGAGAAACAGGCGGAAAATTTCCGCAAGATGGTTCTCTCGATGGCTGATGATATTCGAGTGGTGTTTATCAAGTTAGCGGATCGATTGCATAACATGCAGACTCTTGAAGCGTTGTCGGACGAAAAACGCAAAAAAATTGCACAAGAAACAATGGAAATTTATGCACCGCTAGCCAACCGGCTTGGTATGAGTTGGATTAAGCAGCAGCTAGAGGATTTGTGCTTCCAATATTTGGAACCGGATGCCTGGTCTCATTTAAAGCTACGGTTAGCTAAAAAGGATGAGGAGCGCCAGGAATATATTCAATCCCTTATTCACTTGGCTCAGCAAGCTCTTTTGGACGCAGGGTTACCAGGACAGATCGATGGACGTCCTAAGCATCTCTTTAGCATCTATCAAAAAATGGAGCGCCGGTCGGTATCTTTTGACGAAATCTTTGATTTGACAGCGGTTCGTATTGTGACGGATACCAAAATGAATTGTTACGCCATTTTGGGATTGCTGCATTCCATTTGGCCTCCCGTCCCTGGTCGCTTTAAGGACTATATTGCGACTCCACGTTCGAACTTGTATCAATCGTTACACACGACAGTCGTTGGCCCACAAGGAGAGTATGTGGAATTCCAAATCCGGACGGCGGATATGCATCGAATTAATGAATACGGTGTGGCAGCCCATTGGCTCTATAAGGAGCCTGGAAAAGTTGGCGAACGGGATGAACAGGTTTTCAGCTGGCTCCGGCAGTTTGTGGAATGGCACAAGGATCTTGCCGATAACCGCCAGTTTATGGATTCGGTTAAATTGGATTTATTCCATGATGTTGTGTTTGTGTTTACGCCCACGGGGGAAGTGCGGGAAATCCCTGTTGGGGCCACTCCATTAGACTTTGCCTATGCGATTCATACGGAAATCGGAGATCATTGTGTCGGGGCAAAAATTAATGGGAAATTAGTTCCTCTCCGTTATCAATTAAGCAGTGGGGATATGGTAGAAATTCTGACCTCTCCCTCGCAGGTACCTCATCGAGGTTGGTTGAAATTTGTCCGAACTTCCCGGGCCAAAACGAAAATCAAGCATTGGTTTAAAGTTGAAGAGCAAAAACGTGCACTGGAACTTGGGCGACGGCTGTTGGAACAAGAATTTCGGAGACATAACCTTCCTGTCGCACAATCTTTGAAATCTGATCGCCTTTCATCAATGGCTAAGGCAAAGGGCAGTGAAACGGTGGATGAATTGATTCGGCAGGTTGGATTCGGCCGTCTGTCTCCGGATCAAATTGTCAGTCACTTTCACGAAGGTGCCGAGCAAGGGCCTTCTTCTCACACGAAGGTCGTCTCCCACACCCCTCAGCAAAAGCTCCCGGGACTCCTTCGGGAGGGATCTGTGAAGTTTGGGGGAACTAAAGATGTGTTGATGCAACTCTCCAAGTGTTGTAAGCCTGTCCCTGGTGAGCCGATTCGTGGATATATTACTCGTGGGAGAGGGTTGACCATTCATGCGATCGATTGTCCGAACTTTCAATCATTAGAATGGGATCACAATCGTTTGGTGGAGGTGGAATGGGATTCGGAGCTTGACGGCACGCATTCAGTTGAAGTGTCAGTTTTGACTCTGGATCGAACTGGTGTGTTGGCTAAGGTGTCCGCTGGAATTTCTCAATGTCAAGCTAATATTACCAGGGCGGAGATTTCTACCAGGGAGGATCGAAAGGCCGTATTGGACTTTGTTATCGAAGTAAAAAATACTGCCCACCTTGAACTCATACTGCAGGAAATTCAACGAGTTGACGGCATTCTTTCTGCTAAGCGAGTGCGAGGATGGTAACGGGAAGGTTAGGGGCAACTAAGAGGGGGTATGGTTCTGGGGAGGCAATGAGATGGTTAATCGGCTTCCAGGTAGGAGTTGGAGCTTTTCTGCGATTCCGGCATTCAGCTCAAGGACTTGCCATGATTGTTTATATGAATAATGCCGTGGGCAATGATCATCTGTTCTCGTGCAAATAGGGACGTTTGCTTCAATGTGGATAATGGTACCCTTTTTGTCCAACCATAATATATCAAGGGGGATCTTGGTATTCTTCATCCAAAAAGTCCAATACCCCAATTCTGGAAAAATAAAGAGCATACCATGATCCTCCTCCATGGCCGTCCGGTTCATCAGGCCTTGAGCTCTTTTATTTGAGGTATCTGCCACTTCTGCGAAAATTATTGCTCCCTTAGGCGTTGTGATGCTTGCAAGCCTGTTATCCTGTCGGTCATTTATTTCGCCAAAAGCGTTCACGAGAAATCCAATGCTTAAGCCCATGCTTAAGCAAAAGGGCAGGATGACCATCCAGGTCCAGAAATGAAAGTTCACCTGGCTTCTCTGCTGGCATGCTAAGGTCAGGCGAGGGTACTTCATGTGGGAATCCATTGCTAGGAATGTGGCGTGAAAAGAGCGGGTTTGTCAAATTAGAATTTCTCTGGTCTTAAGCACCTAAAGTCTACGAGAGGGTCTTGACCAGACCATCTTTGGAAATTATAATGATTCGTTTACAAAGAAGAGTCAATTTGTTCTGCTCCTGTTTTTAGAACAAAATACGAATGTTTTTGTTGATGATCTGTACATGCAGGGGCTAATTTCTGCCTTGTTTGTCTTCACTTCAAAAAGATCTTCATCTTAATAATTTCCATGATGTAATTCCAAAGCGGTTTAAGTAGAAGACGGTCCTACTCATTCAAAGGGCAGGTACCCAAGCGGTCAACGGGGGCAGACTGTAAATCTGCTGCCATCGGCTTCCAAGGTTCGAACCCTTGCCTGCCCACCATGACTGACTGAAAAGGACGGGATCTAGTGGATAAGACAAGATGTGCTGTTGAAGGAAAATTTTCTCAGTATATAGGGTTTAAACCAAGCTGCGGGCGTAGCTCAGTGGTAGAGTTCCAGCCTTCCAAGCTGGCTGTCGCGGGTTCAAATCCCGTCGCCCGCTCCATTTTTTTGGGTGGGCTTAGATTTGTGTGCCTGATTGAGGCAAAAATCTTCTCGAGAAAGTGATAGAGCCCATGTAGCTCAGTTGGTAGAGCACGTCCTTGGTAAGGACGAGGTCACGCGTTCGATCCGCGTCGTGGGCTCCAGCAACGATACAATTTAGAATTATTGCGTAGCATTATTAAGGAAGAAGAAGAGGTAGGGCATGGCGAAGGCGAAATTTGAGCGGAAGAAGCCGCATGTCAATGTGGGGACGATCGGGCACGTTGACCATGGGAAGACGACCCTGACGTCGGCCTTGACGAAAGTGATGGGCGATACGGGCAAGGCCAAGTTTGTCCCGTATGATGAAGTGGCCAAGGCGAGTGAGAGTCAGGGGCGGCGGGATCCGACCAAAATTCTGACCATTGCCATCTCCCATGTGGAATATGAGACGGACAATCGGCATTATGCGCACGTCGACTGCCCGGGGCATGCGGATTATGTGAAGAACATGATTACCGGGGCGGCGCAAATGGATGGCGCGATTTTGGTGGTCAGTGCGGCCGATGGGCCGATGCCGCAAACGCGGGAACATATTTTGTTAGCGCGGCAGGTGGGGGTCCCGTTTATCGTGGTCTTTTTGAATAAAGCGGATAAAGTGGAAGACAAGGAATTGCTGGAGTTGGTGGAATTGGAAGTGCGGGAGTTGCTCACAAAGTATGGCTTTCCGGGCGATGATGTGCCGGTGGTCATCGGGTCCGCGATCAAGGCGATTGAAGGGGATCAGAGTGAGGTGGGGGTGCCGTCGATTATGCGCTTATTGGAGGCGATCGATAGTTACATCCCGACTCCGCAGCGAGCCATTGAGAAGCCGTTTCTGATGCCGATTGAAGATGTCTTTACCATCAGCGGGCGGGGGACGGTGGTGACGGGCCGGGTGGAGCGCGGCGTGGTGAAGGTGGGGGATGAAATTGAGATTGTGGGGCTGAAGCCGACGCAGACGACGATTGTCACGGGCGTGGAAATGTTCCGGAAGGTGTTGGATGAGGGGCAGGCGGGTGACAATATTGGGGCGCTGTTGCGGGGCACGAAGAAAGAGGATGTGGAGCGCGGCATGGTGTTGGCCAAGCCGAAGAGTATTACGCCGCATACGAAATTCAAGGCGGAAGTGTATATTTTGACGAAGGAAGAGGGCGGACGGCATACGCCGTTTTTTAATGGCTATCGTCCGCAGTTTTACTTCCGGACGACAGATGTCACGGGAGTGGTGCAATTAAACCCGGGAGTCGAGATGGTGATGCCGGGGGATAATGTGTCGTTTGAGGGAGAACTGATCTCCCCGATTGCGATGGAGCAAGGGGTGCGATTTGCAGTGCGAGAAGGGGGCCGAACGGTCGGAGCCGGGGTGGTCACGGAAATCGTCGCGTAAGAACATAGGGGTGTATCGATGAGAGTCATTATTTCTCTAGCGTGCGGAGATTGCAAGCGCCGAAATTATTCGACAATGAAAAACAAGAAAAACGATCCAGATCGGCTGGAAGTAAATAAATATTGCCGATTTTGTCGAAAGCATAGCCCTCACAAAGAGGTGAAGTGATTGATGGTATGGGTCATTTAGGTTTCGTGCAGGTTGGAGGGGCATGGTGTCAACGGCTAGCACGTCGGTCTCCAAAACCGAAAGTCCGGGTTCGAATCCCTGTGCCCCTGCCATACTTGGCTGTTGATGTAATGTGCACCGAGTAAGAGACGCTTAGTGGGCTAGTAGTGTGTTTTCGATAAAGGCTGAGGGGGTAAGTCGTGTTTAAGAAGCTATGGTTTTCCATTACCGAATTTCTGTCTGACGTGCGTGGGGAGCTTAAAAAAATTTCTTATCCTACAAAGTCTGAGACGATCGGGTCGACCACGGTGGTTCTCTTGTTTTGCGTGATCATGTCCTTGTACCTCTCTGTGGTGGATTCATTTCTTGTTTGGTTAATTAGTAGGATTATTTAGCATCTATTAGTAGAAGGGAATTCATGTCGAGTCATTGGTATGTCATTCACACCTATGCGGGATATGAGGGGCGGGTTCGGGCCGGAATTGTCGAGCGGGCGAATCAATTGGGTATGGCGGATTCTGTGGCGCAAGTCCTTGTTCCTACTGAGGATGTAGTGGAATTTAAAGAAGGAAAACGCCGGGCCTCTAAACGAAAATTCTTTCCGGGGTATGTTCTGCTTGAAGCGAATGGCCCGCTTGGAGATGAAGTCGTTGCTATGATCAAGGAGACCCCAAAGGTGACTGGTTTTATTGGAGGTGGAACCAGGCCCATCCCGCTGGATCCCGAGGAGGTGGCCACGCTATTGAAGCAGTTGGAATCCGGCGTAACGGCTCCAAGGGAGTTGGCCAATTTTTCAAAAGGGGACAATGTCCGAATTGTGGATGGCCCATTTTTGGGCTTCAATGGGTTGGTGGATGAAGTGGATCAGGATCATGGCCGGGTCAAGGCGCTAGTCAGTATTTTTGGTCGTTCAACCCCTGTGGAATTGGCGTTTTCTCAGGTTGAGCGTGTTTAAAGACAAGTGGAGTATTCCTTTTTTAATTTAAGCAATACGCAAGTCGATGTAAGGTAGGTGAAGGCATGGCCAAAGAAGTAACTAGTCAAATTAAATTGCAGATTCCGGCTGGAAAAGCCAATCCTGCTCCTCCTGTTGGGCCTTCCTTGGGGCAACATGGAGTGAACATTATGGAATTTTGTAAACAGTTTAATGCTAGGACTCAGAAGCAAGAGGGTAGCATTATCCCAGTGGTCATTTCGGTTTATAAGGATAGAAGCTTCAGCTTCGTGACCAAGACTCCTCCGGCATCAGATTTACTGAAGAAGGCTGCAGGTATCATAAAGGGTTCAGGGATTCCCCATAAAAATAAAGTTGGAACAATCACCATGGCACAGCTAGAGGACATTGCTAAGTTAAAGGTAGAAGATTTGAATGCCAGTGATATCCCAGCTGCGATGAACGTGATTGCAGGAACCGCGAGAAGTATGGGCATTACGGTTGAAGGGTAAATAATATTGTGAGGCTTTTAACAGAGGGTATGCGCCGTGGGAAAGAAATTTGAATCGGCTTTAGCGAAGGTAACAAAGGCCCTATATTCATTGGAGGAGGCCAGTGACCTGGTAAAACAGGCTGCTTTTGCCAAATTCGATGAAACGGTAGAGCTGTCACTTTGCCTTGGGGTAGATCCCAAGCGTGCGGATCAGATGGTTCGCGGGACTACGGTCCTTCCTCACGGAACGGGGAAAAAGGTCAGGATTTTAGTGATTGCAAAAGGAGAGAAGGAGCAGGAGGCCAGGGAAGCTGGGGCCGATTTTGTGGGGAGCGATGACCTTTTGCAGAAAATCCAGGATGGATGGCTGGACTTTGACTCCATGATTGCGACCCCGGACATGATGGGTGCTGTCGGAAGAATGGGGAAGGTATTGGGGCCACGAGGGCTAATGCCGAATCCTAAAACTGGAACGGTGACCTTTGAGGTCGGGAAAGCCATTCAGGAAATCAGGAGGGGGAGAGTTGAGTATAAGGTTGATAAGGCAGGTAACATTCATGTCCCTGTTGGAAAGGTGTCTTTTCAGGGACAACAAATTAGAGAAAATGCCCAGTCGGTTTTTGATTCCATCATGAAGGCTAAGCCCTCTTCCAGTAAAGGAAAGTATGTGAAAAGTGCGACATTGTCCAGCACGATGGGACCAGGTATCCATCTGGACGGAGCCGCGATTGCAAAGCAGGTCAGTTGAAACTTTAATCTCAGCAGGTGAGTTCGAGGTATGAAAAAAACTGATAAGAATGAAGCTGTGGCAGTCATGCATGAGCAGTTCGCTCGAGCGCGGATAGCCATTGTAACGGAATGCGCGGGTATGCCCGTGAATCAAATTAATGATTTGCGAAAAAAACTTCGGCAGGCGAATTCAAACTTTCATGTGGTCAAGAACACTCTTGCCGTGAGAGCTATTGGGGGAACGGCCCTTGTTCCTTTGCAACCATTTTTTAGGGGTCAATCGGCATTGGTTATTGGATACGATGATCCGGTATTGCCTGCGAAAGTTATTCGTGATTTTATTAAAAGTGAAAAATGCGAAGAGAAATTGCAACTCAAAGGAGCAATCTTGGATGGGGTTGAGTTAGATCCAGCTCGCCTCTCTTCTGTGGCGGATTTGCCGTCAAGGCCAGAATTACTGTCAATGTTGCTGTCGGCTTTCCAAGGGCCAATTCGAGGGTTTGTCGGGGTTTTAGGTCAAATTGTAAGAAGTATTGTTGCGGTATTAGCCGCGATTCAAGAAAACAAAACGCAGAAAGGAGAAGGGGAGATGAGTGCAACAGAGGCAAAAATGTCAAAGGAAGATTTCATTAAAGTTATAGAGGGCATGAGTGTCCTGGAATTGTCGGATCTTGTGAAGGGTCTTGAGGATCGGTTCGGTGTGACAGCTGCTGCGCCTGTTGGTGTTATGGCTGCTGCAGTGGGCGCTGCGGCTCCTGCTGCTGAAGAACAAACCGAGTTTACGGTAGTATTGGGAAGTGCCCCAGCGGATAAAAAGATTCAAGTCATCAAGGTGGTGCGAGAGATTACTGGGTTGGGTTTGAAAGAAGCCAAGGATCTCGTTGAGGCGGCCCCGAAGGCGGTTAAGGAGGGCGTGTCCAAGGAAGAATCGGAAACTATTAAGAAAAAACTTCAAGAGGTTGGAGCAACCGTAGAGGTGAAATAGTTTTTCCCTCATTTTGAGGACTCGGAGTTGTGACTTAGGAAGGTTCGAGGGCCAGCAGGAAGCTGAGGTGGCCGTTAATCCTTAAGGAGACAGGAATGGGACAACCAGCCTTTGAGGGCAGTGTTCAGCGACATAGCTTTTCAAAAATTCGCTCACATATAGAAATTCCGGATTTAGTTGAGGTGCAACGCCGTTCTTATGAGGAATTTTTGCAGGCGGAGACATTGCCGGATCGTCGTGAGGACAAGGGATTGCATGCAGCGTTTAAAAGTGTGTTTCCCATTATGGATTATAACAATTCGGCCATTTTAGAATTTTCCAGCTATTCCCTGGGAACGCCAAAGTATGACACGAGGGAATGTATAGAGCAGGGAATGACCTTTGCTGCACCTTTAAAGCTTCGTGTGCGATTGGTCGTTTTCGATCAACAAGATAAAAGTGTAAAAAACAGGGTCCTTGATGTTAGGGAGCAAGAAGTCTATGTCGGTGAACTGCCATTAATGACCGAGCGGGGCACCTTTATGGTAAATGGCACGGAGCGGGTGGCAGTCAGTCAGTTGCATCGATCTCCTGGGCCTTCATTTGGCCATGACAAGGGCCGGACTCATTCTAGCGGGAAAGTCTTATTTTCAGGTCGGATTATCCCTTACCGAGGGTCATGGCTCGACTTTGAATATGATGCCAAAGATATTTTGTATGTACGAATTGATCGCCGTAGGAAAATGCCCGCCACAATTTTATTAAAAGGGTTTGGTTTTAGCACTGATGACCTTCTCAAGATGTATTATCCTGTTGAGGAAGTGCGCGTCGTGAATGGGGGATTGCTCCGCAAGCTTGATCCCGATATTCATGCAGGATTGCGATCTCCGGCAGACCTTTTTGAGAAGGGATCTAATGAGCCCTTGGTAAAAGAAGGTACCAAGCTCAATAAAACCCTCATGGGCCGTATTCGTGCAGCTGGAATTAAAGAAATTCCTATCAAGCAGGAAGATTTGATTGGTCGAGCTGTGTTAACCGAACTTTTAGATCCTGGAACTCAGGAAGTCATTCTCGAAAAAAATCAACGACTCACGCCACCGGTGATGGAGCGAATTCTGGAGAGCGGAGTTGAAGGATTTAAAATTATTTACCTGGATAGCCCTACGACCAGTCCTGTGATTCTTGACACATTGGAAGCCGAGCGGACTAATTCAAAGGAAGAGGCCTGGGTGGAAATTTACAAACGCCTCCGGCCTGGGGAAATGCCATCCATTGAATCAGCAAAATTGTTGTTCGAAAATCTTTTTCTGAATCCCAAGCGGTATGACCTTTCCCCTGTTGGTCGGCTGAAGATGAACAAGCGATTCAACCTTGATTTGTCATTAGAACAGCGGACGTTATCCGCTCAAGATATTGTCGAGGTGGTAAGATGCTTGGTGGATCTTAAGGCCGGAAAAGGTGCGGTTGATGATATTGACCATTTAGGCAATCGTCGTGTCCGATCAGTTGGTGAGTTATTGGAAAATCAAATCCGTATTGGTCTGGCTAGAATGGAGCGAAGCATTAAGGAGCGGATGAATCTGCTCGATATGGAAACCGTGTTGCCTCATGACCTGATCAATGCCAAGCCTATCGTTGGTGCCATCAAGGAGTTTTTCGCTGGAAGTCAACTCTCGCAGTTTATGGATCAAACTAACCCGTTGGCAGAGATCACCCATAAACGTAGGCTGTCTGCCTTAGGGCCAGGTGGTTTGACCAGGGAGCGTGCAGGTTTTGAGGTCCGGGACGTTCATCCCTCTCATTATAGTCGTATATGTCCTATTGAAACGCCGGAAGGACCGAATATTGGGTTGATTACGTCGTTAGCTACCTATGCTCGGATCAATGAGTTTGGGTTTATAGAGGCTCCTTTTCGGAAAGTAAGAAAAGGGCGTGTCACAGACGACGTTGAATTCCTTTCGCCATTGGATGGAGATCAGGTTGTTATCGCTCAGGCTAATTCAGCCATGAATAAGGAGGGGATGCTCACCTCGGAAACGATAACGGCCAGAGAAGCAGGGGAATTTGTGACGACTACTCCCGATAAGGTGGACTATCTGGATGTTTCTCCTAAACAGGTGGTTAGCGTGGCAACTGCGTTAATTCCATTTCTGGAGCATGATGACGCAAATCGGGCCCTTATGGGTTCGAATATGCAACGCCAAGCAGTGCCAACAATTAAGAGTGAGTCACCTTTGGTCGGGACGGGAATGGAAGCTGTTGTAGCGAGAGACTCTGGATATTTGGCTATCGCTCAACGAGATGGAATTGTTGAATCGGTCGATGCGAGGAGAATTGTCGTCAGAACCGGACTTAAGGAAAAAGATGATAAGAAAAAAGGTTCTCGAATCCTGGACACTTATGATTTGATCAAATTTCAGCGAACGAATCAAAATACGTGTATTACCCAAACTCCTATTGTTCGAATTGGACAACCGGTTAAGCAAGGGCAAGTGCTAGCGGATGGTCCCGCTATGGATCGCGGAGAATTGGCGTTGGGGAAAAATGTGCTCGTCGCCTTTATGCCGTGGGGTGGATACAACTATGAAGATGCCATTCTTTTAAGTGAGAAAATGGTTAAGGAAGATGTGTTTACTTCTATCCATATCGAAGAGTTTGAAGTGGAGGCGCGTGATACAAAGTTAGGAAAAGAAGAAATCACTCGCGATATTCCCAACCTTGGGGAAGAGGCTCTTCGAAATTTGGATGAAAGTGGGATCGTACGAATCGGGGCGGAAGTCAAGCCCGGCGATATTCTTGTGGGAAAAGTTACGCCTAAGGGAGAGACCCAGCTGACGCCAGAGGAAAAATTATTGCGTGCGATTTTTGGGGAAAAGGCTGGAGATGTGAAGGATACCTCGCTTCAAGTTCCTCCAGGCATTGAAGGTATTGTCGTGGACGTCAAAATTTTCTCCAGAAAAGGCGTAGATAAAGATGAACGGTCTCGGACAATCGAGACGGATGATCGCGTTAAAGTCGAGCGGGACTACCAGGAAGAACTGCGGATTATCGAAGAAGAACGGAATCGTAAGATCCGGAAGCTCTTGCTTGGGCAATTTGTCGGACGGGATTTAATGGACCCTGATAGCGGGGAAGTGATTCTTAAGAAAAAGGGTCGTATTACCGCGGAAGTTCTTCGCAAGTTATCTGATGATGATGCGCGTCGGGTGATTCTGGCTGACGCTGAAGAACAAAAAAAGCTGGATGAAATTGAACGGGAAGCGAAAGACCAAATTGAGATCTTACAGACACAATACGATGAGAAGGTTGGTCGTCTTCGACGTGGAGATGAATTGCCTCCCGGTGTAATTAAGCTGGTCAAGGTGTATTTGGCCATTAAAAGAAAAATTGCGGTGGGCGACAAAATGGCCGGCCGTCATGGAAACAAGGGTGTCGTTTCTCGAATCATGGCTGAAGAGGATATGCCATATCTCCCAGATGGGACGCCCGTTCAGATTGTCCTGAACCCGTTGGGAGTTCCCTCTCGAATGAATGTGGGGCAAATTCTTGAGACGCATCTGGGCTGGGCGGCAAAAGCGTTGGGAATTCAGGTGGAAACTCCCGTATTCGATGGAGCTTCGGAAAAGGAAATCAAAGAATTATTGAAAAAAGCAAATCTCCCTGAGTCAGGACAATCGGTGGTCTATGACGGACGGACAGGCGAACCATTTAAGAGTCCGGTCACGGTAGGATACATGTATATGCTGAAACTTCACCATTTGGTGGACGATAAGATTCACGCTCGCTCAATCGGACCATATTCTTTGGTAACGCAGCAACCGCTTGGAGGAAAGGCTCAATTTGGCGGTCAACGTTTAGGAGAGATGGAGGTCTGGGCTCTGCAGGCATATGGGGCGGCTTCCACATTGCAGGAATTTCTGACCGTGAAATCAGATGATGTGCCAGGACGGTCTCGAATGTATGAAGCAATCGTAAAAGGTGAGAACTTTCTGGAACCGGGTCTTCCGGAGTCCTTTAATGTCTTAGTGAAGGAATTGCAAAGTTTAGGGTTGGATGTGGAGTTGATCAAATCTGCTGATTAGAGAATTAGCGTGGTTGTCCGGTCCCATCATTCAACATAATCGGAGGAACGAACTTGGATAGTATCTATTCGCTTTTTGAAAAACCTCGTGATGCCGTTTCATTTGATGCCATGCGAATTCGTATCGCTTCGCCTGAGAAGATTCGCTCGTGGTCTTATGGCGAGGTAAAAAAGCCAGAGACAATCAACTATCGGTCCTTTAAGCCTGAACGGGATGGGCTGTTTTGCGCAAAAATATTCGGGCCAACCAAAGATTGGGAATGTAATTGCGGAAAATACAAGCGGATGAAGCACCGTGGGATTGTGTGCGATAAGTGCGGGGTGGAAGTCATCCAGTCAAAAGTTCGACGCGAGAGAATGGGCCATATCGAATTGGCTGCTCCTGTTGCTCACATCTGGTTCCTCAAGGGTGTGCCCAGCCGGATTGGCATTCTTTTGGATATGAGTTTAAAGCAGTTAGAGAAGATTCTGTATTTTGAGGCGTATGTGGTCTTGGATACCGGCAATACGAATTTGAAAGAAAGAGAGCTCTTGACCGAGGAAAGATATCGTGAGTGCGTCGAGGAGTATGGGGCCAATTCTTTTAAAGTGGGTATTGGTGCCGAAGCTATTCGTGAATTACTGCGCAAAGTGGATATTAATGCTTTGTGGGATGAACGGCATGTCAAGATTAAGAGTACGACGTCCGCTGCGGTGGGGAAAAAACTTACAAAACGATTGAAGGTCATTGAGGCGTTTCATAAATCAGGGAATAATCCAGAATGGATGATTATGGATGCCATTCCGGTGTTGCCCCCTGAGCTTCGCCCACTGGTGCCTTTGGATGGAGGACGGTTCGCAACGTCGGATCTTAATGATCTCTACCGTCGAGTGATTAATCGCAATAATCGTCTTAAGCGATTGGTGGAATTGAAGGCTCCCGGTGTCATTATCCGCAATGAAATGCGAATGCTGCAGGAAGCTGTCGACGCGTTGTTTGATAATGGGCGTCGTGGACGGGTCATCCGTGGCGCCAATAAGCGTCCTCTCAAGTCCTTGAGCGATATGCTCAAAGGAAAGCAGGGGCGATTTAGGCAGAATCTCCTCGGAAAACGGGTCGATTACTCCGGGCGGTCGGTAATTGTGGTCGGTCCAGAATTACGGCTTAACCAATGTGGATTGCCCAAGAAAATGGCTTTGGAATTATTTAAACCGTTTATCTTTCATAAACTGGAAGAGCGTGGAGCAGCAACGACAATCAAAAGCGCTAAGCGACTGGTTGAGAAGGAGCGCCCAGAAGTCTGGGATGTCCTTGATGAAGTGATTCGAGAGCATCCGGTTATGTTGAATCGTGCTCCAACTCTTCATCGTCTTGGCATTCAGGCTTTTGATCCTATTTTGGTAGAAGGAAAGGCTATTCGCCTCCATCCTTTAGTCTGTGCGGCTTTTAATGCTGACTTTGATGGGGATCAAATGGCTGTGCATGTTCCGCTTTCAGTGGAGGCCCAAATTGAGGCTCGGGTATTAATGATGGCGGCCAATAATGTTCTTTCACCGGCCAATGGCCGACCCCTATCTATTCCTTCTCAGGATATGGTCTTAGGATGTTATTGGTTGACCAAGGATCGTGACGGTGCCCGTGGGGAGGGAAAGATCTTTTCGTCTACAGATGAAGTTCGAATTGCCTATGATTCGCAGGAAGTGGAAGAGCAGGCGAGGATAAAAGTACGCATTGATGGGGATATGATCGATACGACGGTTGGACGAGTGATTCTTTCAGAGGTTTTGCCAGGAAGCATGCCTTTTTCCCATGTAAATCAGCTTATGACGAAAAAGGAGCTGACGAAACTGATTGATCGTGTGTATCGTCAGGCCGGTCTGCATGAAGTAGTTGTCATGCTTGATCAATTGAAGGATTTAGGGTTCTCCTATGCCACCAAAGCCGGCGTTTCCATTTGTATTGATAACATGCATATTCCATCTCGCAAAAAGGAATTGATCGAGCGCGCCAAAGGCGATGTTTCCCAGGTTCAGGAGCAATACAGTGAAGGCTTGATTACCAATGGGGAGCGGTACAACAAGGTTATCGATATTTGGGCCCATGTTGGCGAAGAAGTTGCCATTGAAATGATGAAGGAAATTAAAGAGGGAGGCGGGCGCGGCGCAGCAGAAGGTCTCAATCCTATCTTTATGATGGCGGATTCAGGGGCGAGGGGAAGTTCGCAGCAGATTCGGCAATTGGGAGGAATGCGCGGTCTTATGGCCAAGCCTTCAGGAGAAATTATTGAAACTCCTATTACCGCCAATTTCCGAGAGGGTCTCACGGTTTTACAGTATTTTATTTCGACTCATGGAGCACGGAAGGGGTTGGCTGATACAGCACTCAAGACGGCAAATTCAGGATACCTCACTAGGCGCCTTGTAGATGCGGCTCAGGATGTGATTATCAGTGAGCCTGATTGCTTCACAACTGACGGAATTATCGTTTCGGCGTTGGTAGAGGGTGGAGAAGTGATTCAACCCCTGGATGAACGCATTCTTGGGCGGTTAACAGCAGAGGATGTGCTCGATCCTGTCACGCAGGAAGTCATTGTTAAAGCTCATGAAGAATTGGAGGAAGAGCTTTGCAAGACAATTGTTGAGGCGGGAATAGACCACGTGAAAATTCGTTCCGTTCTCACATGCCAATCTCGATGGGGGGTATGTGCCAAATGCTACGGCAGAGATTTAGCGCGCGGCCGCCTTGTAGAAAAGGGCGAACCTGTTGGGGTTATTGCGGCGCAGTCTATCGGTGAGCCAGGGACCCAGTTGACCATGCGAACGTTCCATATTGGAGGCACGGCCAGTAAGGTTGTGGAACAAACGGTTCTGGCATCCAAACATGATGGTACGATTAAATTCTTAAGTTTTGACGCAAAGAAAAATGCGGATTTTTATAATCCCAGCATGGCCGTAAAGACTCGACAAGGGGATTGGGTTGTCATGGTCCGCAATGGCAAAGTTGCGGTAATTGATGAGACGGGCCGTGAGCGGGAAAAATATCCGGTGGTGTATGGAGGAAAGATAAAAGTCCCGGATGGAGGAAAGGTCGAAGTAGGACAGAAGTTTGTGGAGTGGGATCCGTATTCACTCACCATCTTGACTGAAGTAGGGGGGAAGGTGGCTTTCGGTGATATTGCCGAAGGAGTCACCATGAAAGAAGAGGTTGATGAAGTCACTGGTTTATCGCGCCGGGTCGTCATCGAGCAGGCAGGGACTAATTTACGTCCGCGGTTGTCCGTTAAGGACGAGTCAGGAAAAACCGCAAAGCTTTCCTCTGGATCCCCCGCGCGATACCTCCTGCCAGTAGGAGCTCATATTTTTGTGGAAAAAGGATCGACTGTATATCCAGGAGATGTGCTGGCGAAAATACCTAGAGAAACGACTAAGACAAAAGATATTACGGGAGGTTTGCCTCGGGTAGCTGAATTGTTTGAGGCGAGAAAGCCTAAGGAGCATGCGGTTGTCACCGAAATTGATGGAGAGGTGTCTTTTGGTGGTTTTGTGAAAGGCTTACGAAAGGTCGTCGTGGATAACAAGATTGGTGATGTAAAGGAATATTTTATCCCTCGTGGCCGACACGTAAATGTTCATGAAGGTGATTGGGTAAGAGCTGGTGAACCATTAATGGATGGGTCCGCTAATCCACATGATATTTTAAGCGTCTTGGGGCCAAGGGAATTGCAAAAGTATTTGGTTGATGAGGTGCAAGAGGTTTACCGCCTTCAGGGAGTTGTGATTAACGATAAACACATTGAGGTCATCACCCGCCAAATGCTTAAAAAGGTGAGAATTGAAGATGCTGGCGATAGTGCGTTCTTGCCTGGCACTCAGGTCAATAAATCTGTGTTTGATGATGAGAATGAAAGGGTCATTTCCGAGGGCGGGCAGCCGGCGCTAGGTAAGCCTGTCTTATTGGGAATCACAAAGGCCTCGCTGAGTACTGACAGCTTTATTTCCGGGGCCTCCTTCCAGGAAACAACCAGAGTTCTTACGGAGGCGGCTATTAATGGACGAACGGATGATTTGCGTGGCTTAAAAGAGAATGTGATAGTCGGAAGGTTGATTCCGGCTGGAACAGGTTGGGGGGAGTATCGCGAAACTTTTGTGCCGAAGCGGACGGAGGAAGATGTAGTTCTGACTTCCGAGGATCAGTCAAGTTTAAATAAAGTTCATTCGTCAAGTGAAAAATAATGCTAAATGGGATGTTTAAGATGAAGTGGCATCTTGACATAACGGAAATGAATCTATAAGATCACCCGGTTCGCCCCAATTAATTTTCGAATTCTTAAATTTAATAAAAAGAAATTGAAATTGGAAATGATATGCCTACAGTCAACCAATTAATTCGTGTCGGCCGTAAAGCCATTAAGGCCAAAAGCAAGAGTTCGGCTTTAAATCAGTGTCCTCAGCGAAGGGGGGTCTGTCTTCGTGTATATACTACGACTCCTAAGAAGCCAAACTCGGCATTGAGGAAAGTAGCTAGGGTTCGATTGACGACGGGTCTTGAGGTAACTGCTTACATACCAGGTATGGGTCATAACCTTCAGGAGCATTCAATTGTTCTGGTGCGTGGTGGTAGGGTGAAGGATCTTCCTGGTGTCAGATATCATATGATTCGTGGGGCATTGGATGCCGTTGGTGTTGCTAACAGGAAGCAGGGGCGATCAAAGTATGGTGCAAAGCGCCCCAAGTAGTAGGTCCCGCGCTTTTACCTTCGCTTATTTAATTTAAAATTCGTTAATTCTTTAGGGGAAAAAATGCCACGTAGGCCACTCGTTCTTCGTCAAAAGGTTGTTCAGGATGCCAGGTATAAGGATCAAGTTGTTGGCAGGTTTTTGAATATTCTTCTACAGGACGGAAAAAAGAGTACGGCTGAGCGGGTTTGTTACGGGGCATTTGACATTGTCAGGGATAAGACTGGGGATGAGCCGCTTAAGGTCTTCCATGCTGCATTGGGAAACGTCAAGCCAATGGTGGAAGTGAAGTCAAGAAGGGTCGGAGGAGCGTCTTACCAGGTGCCTGTAGAAATTCGTCCTGTGCGCCAGGTGGCTTTGGCCTTGAGGTGGATTAAGCAAAGTGCGTTGGCTCGAAGTGGTAAGAGTATGAGGGAGAAATTGGCGGCGGAATTAATGGATGCTGCTAATAATAACGGTTCTGCGGTAAAGAAGAGGGATGAGACGCACCGGATGGCTGAAGCCAATAGAGCTTTCGCTCATTACCGGTGGTAGGGGTGGAATATTGGTGCTGCGTGGGGAGCTTGTCATTCCCTAAATGGAGATGCTTTTTCTCTGTTTATCGATAATGAGCTTTGCCCTTGCTGGCATCGTTGTGTGAGGAATTTGTGTCAACAGACTTCATTTTAAGTCGGACTCGGAATATCGGCATTATGGCCCATATTGATGCCGGCAAGACTACGACCACCGAACGTGTCCTTTATTATACGGGGGTTTCGCATAAAATTGGTGAGGTCCATGAGGGCGCGGCGACCATGGATTGGATGGAGCAGGAGCGGGAGCGAGGGATCACGATTACTTCCGCCGCCACAACCTGCTTCTGGAAGGATAATCGGATTAACATAATCGATACTCCGGGTCATGTTGATTTTACTATTGAGGTAGAGCGGTCGCTTCGAGTGCTTGATGGAGCCATAGCTGTATTCGATTCGGTTCAGGGAGTGGAGCCCCAATCGGAGACGGTATGGCGCCAGGCAGACAAGTACCAAGTTCCACGAATCGTGTTTATGAATAAAATGGATCGAGTGGGCGCTGATTTTTTTGCAAGCGTTCAGTCTTTGATTGACCGGCTTGGGGCCAAGCCGATTCCCGTGCAATTGCCATTAGGAAAAGAGGATGGTTTGCGAGGGGTAATTGACCTTTTGCTTATGAAAGCGCTGGTTTTTGATGATGAAACTCTTGGTGCAGCTTATTCTGTCCAGGAAATTCCCGATGACTATTTAGAGTTGGCAAAAGAGTATCGCGAGAAATTGTTGGATTCAGTTGTTGAGTTCGATGAAGTGGTGATGGAGCGCTATTTGGCCGGGGAGATTCTGGCTGTAGATGAGGTAAAGCGGGCAATACGGGCAGGGACGATAGGATTAAAGATTAATCCAGTTTTTTGTGGATCGGCATTTAAGAATAAAGGGGTTCAGCCGTTGCTTGATGGTGTGGTTGATTATCTCCCTTCTCCTGTAGACCTTCCTCCCGTTGTTGGTGTTGATCCTCATTCCGAAGGGGAGATAACCAGAAAGCCTGAAGATAGCGAGCCATTTGCTGCTTTGGCTTTCAAGATAATGTCTGATCCTTTTTCAGGTCAATTGACGTATTTTAGGGTGTATTCGGGGAAATTATCCGCCGGATCCTACGTGTATAACGTCGCAAAGGGGAAAAAAGAGCGAATAGGGCGTCTATTGAAAATGCATGCCAATAAACGAGAAGAGATTGATGAGGTTTCTGCTGGTGATATTGCGGCAGCCGTAGGTCTCAAAGATACTCGAACTGGTGACACTCTATGTGATGAGAAACATCAAATTTTGTTGGAAGTAATAAAATTTCCTGAGCCCGTTATTTCTTTGGCTGTTGAGCCAAAGACCAAGCAAGACATGGATAAGTTGGGGTATTCCTTGGAAAAGCTTGCTCAGGAGGATCCTTCCTTTCAGGTGAAATCAGATGATGAGACGGGGCAAACGATCATTTCTGGTATGGGGGAATTGCATCTTGAGATCATTGTTGATCGTCTTCTTCGTGAATTTAAAGTTCAGGCAAATGTCGGGAAGCCTCAGGTAGCTTATCGGGAAACCATCAAGGGAAAAGCGGAAGCTGAGGGGAAGTATGTGAAGCAGACAGGTGGTCGTGGTCAGTACGGCCATGTGTGGCTGAGGGTGGAGCCGGCAGAGTCTGGCGTCGGTTTGGAGTTCGTAAATAAAATTGTTGGTGGAACGGTACCCAGGGAATATATTGCTCCAGTGGAAAAGGGAGTCCGAGAGCGAATGGAGAGTGGGATCCTTGCCGGGTACCCATTGCGCGACCTGCGTGTCACTTTGTTTGATGGTTCTTTTCATGAAGTGGATTCGAGTGAGATGGCCTTTAAGATTGCTGGGTCAATGGCATTAGTAAGTGCCTGTCAAAAAGCGGATTTGGTTTTGTTGGAGCCCGTAATGAAGGTTGAAGTCCTTGTTCCTCAGGATTTTATGGGTGATGTGATAGGTGATTTAAATAGTCGGCGCGGGAAAATCCACGGAATGCGTGCAAGGGGAACTTCTCAAATTGTTGATGCTGCGGTCCCATTGAGTGAAATGTTTGGGTATTCCACGGATTTAAGATCCAAGACCCAGGGGCGTGCAACTTATAGTATGGAATTTGAGTCCTATGAGGTGGTGCCGAAGCTCATGGCTCAGCAAATTATAAAAAAGAATCAAGGGGAATAGTTTTCCTCTGGTATATTTTTCAATTCGGTAAGGCAAGGAATTTAAGAGGAGGTAGGGCATGGCGAAGGCGAAATTTGAGCGGAAGAAGCCGCATGTCAATGTGGGGACGATCGGGCACGTTGACCATGGGAAGACGACCCTGACGTCGGCCTTGACGAAAGTGATGGGCGATACGGGCAAGGCCAAGTTTGTCCCGTATGATGAAGTGGCCAAGGCGAGTGAGAGTCAGGGGCGGCGGGATCCGACCAAAATTCTGACCATTGCCATCTCCCATGTGGAATATGAGACGGACAATCGGCATTATGCGCACGTCGACTGCCCGGGGCATGCGGATTATGTGAAGAACATGATTACCGGGGCGGCGCAAATGGATGGCGCGATTTTGGTGGTCAGTGCGGCCGATGGGCCGATGCCGCAAACGCGGGAACATATTTTGTTAGCGCGGCAGGTGGGGGTCCCGTTTATCGTGGTCTTTTTGAATAAAGCGGATAAAGTGGAAGACAAGGAATTGCTGGAGTTGGTGGAATTGGAAGTGCGGGAGTTGCTCACAAAGTATGGCTTTCCGGGCGATGATGTGCCGGTGGTCATCGGGTCCGCGATCAAGGCGATTGAAGGGGATCAGAGTGAGGTGGGGGTGCCGTCGATTATGCGCTTATTGGAGGCGATCGATAGTTACATCCCGACTCCGCAGCGAGCCATTGAGAAGCCGTTTCTGATGCCGATTGAAGATGTCTTTACCATCAGCGGGCGGGGGACGGTGGTGACGGGCCGGGTGGAGCGCGGCGTGGTGAAGGTGGGGGATGAAATTGAGATTGTGGGGCTGAAGCCGACGCAGACGACGATTGTCACGGGCGTGGAAATGTTCCGGAAGGTGTTGGATGAGGGGCAGGCGGGTGACAATATTGGGGCGCTGTTGCGGGGCACGAAGAAAGAGGATGTGGAGCGCGGCATGGTGTTGGCCAAGCCGAAGAGTATTACGCCGCATACGAAATTCAAGGCGGAAGTGTATATTTTGACGAAGGAAGAGGGCGGACGGCATACGCCGTTTTTTAATGGCTATCGTCCGCAGTTTTACTTCCGGACGACAGATGTCACGGGAGTGGTGCAATTAAACCCGGGAGTCGAGATGGTGATGCCGGGGGATAATGTGTCGTTTGAGGGAGAACTGATCTCCCCGATTGCGATGGAGCAAGGGGTGCGATTTGCAGTGCGAGAAGGGGGCCGAACGGTCGGAGCCGGGGTGGTCACGGAAATCGTCGCGTAAGAAATACTGGTGAAGTGGAAAGGGTAGGTTTTTGTGGATCGAGACCGCAGAATACGAATTCGACTAAAAGGGTTTGATTATAGGGTATTAGATCAATCTCTTCGTGAGATTGTGGATACCGTTCGTCGGAGTGGTGCACGCATTGCTGGTCCTGTGCCTCTGCCTACGAGAATTGAGAAGTGGACGGTCCAGAGATCGACTCACGTTGATAAAAAGTCACGGGAGCAGTTTGAGATTCGTACTCATAAGCGATTGCTGGATATTATGGAGCCAACTCCCGAGACTATGGACGCTTTGATGAAACTTAATCTGGCGGCCGGTGTGGATGTAGAAATTAAGCTATAGGTTTGTGGTCAAGGCTTCCCTTAGTTACAGTCAACTTAATTTAGGTAATTATTGAATTATGGTTAAAGGGTTGATAGGTAAAAAATTAGGAATGATCCAGGTTTTTGATAAGGAAAGACGCCTTATTCCTGTGACGGTTATTGAAGCTGGCCCCTGCGGAATTGTGCAGGTCAAGAAAAAGGGTTCCGATGGTTATGATGCCGTGCAGATTGGGTTCGGTGAAGTGCCGGAACGAAAACAGACCAAGCCTCAGTTAGGTCATTTAAAAAAAGCAGGAAATAAAGTTTGGGGTCATTTGAGAGAGTTTGGATCCGACGGTGAAGTGCAGGTGGGTTCCCAGGTTGACGTAAATTTATTTTCTGAAGGTGAGTCAATTCATGTTCAGGGAGTTTCTAAGGGAAAAGGATTTCAGGGGGTTATGAAGCGGCATAATTATGCCGGTGGCCCAGCATCCCATGGTTCGATGTTTCATCGAGCCCCTGGTTCAATAGGGTCGAGCTCTTTTCCTTCAAGGGTGTTAAAGAATAAAAAACTCCCCGGTCACATGGGAAACAAGCAAATCACTGTAAGAGGGTTAACGGTTTTTGGAATAAAGGCCGAGGAAAACTTACTCTTAGTTACAGGTTCTGTCCCTGGTCCGGTTGGAGGGGTGGTCATTGTAAGGAAGGTCAGCTGATGCAATCTATCGATGCTTTTCCGGTAATTGGCCCAGACTCTCGGCCTGTCGATAAAGTTGATTTGACGGATGGTGTTTTTAGTTCGTCGGTTAATCCCTCATTGGTCCACCGCGCGGTTGTTATGCAGCGGTCAAGTGCCCGGCAGGGTACAGCGTCTACGCTTGGTCGTGGGGAGGTAAGGGGAGGGGGTAAAAAGCCATGGAAACAAAAGCATACGGGTCGGGCAAGATCAGGATCAAGTCGTTCTCCGATTTGGAGGGGAGGCGGTACGGTTTTCGGGCCGAAGCCTAGATCGTATTCCTCCACCTTGCCAAAGAAAATGTATAGGGCGGCCTTAAGAGGAGCTTTGGCAGCCAAGGCTGGAGATGGACTTGTGGTATTAGGCGACTTGGTACTTCCTGAATTGAAAACTCGTGAATTGGTTAAATACTTATCCAATGTCGGGGCGAGTGGGAAAGTTCTTTTAGTCATTCAGGAGGGATTGGCTGATATTATTCGCATTGGAAAAAATGTTAAGAATCTAAAAATTCTTCATGGTAAGGACCTTAATGTATATGACGTGCTTTGGTGTGAAAAGTTGGTTGTAACCAAGGCAGAGCTGCAACGAATTCAGGAAATTTGGGTGTAACGTGAATCCACATGATGTTTTAATTCGTCCTTTGTTAACAGAAAAGATTACCGCAATACGCGAGACAAAGAATGGTATTGCGTTCTCCGTGCATCGTCAGGCGACTCGGATTGATATCCGTAGAGCCGTGGAGAAGGTGTTTAGCGTTAAGGTAGCTTCGGTGAATGTGATGAATGTTAGGGGCAAAAAAAAGCGGCAAGGTCGTTTTACCGGAAAGAGATCGGATTGGAGAAAGGCATTCGTTACCTTAAAAGAGGGCGAAAAAATTGAATTATATGAAAGTGCCTAGTGAATTAATTTGTTGTCAATTCATGAAATAAAGAAAGTTAGTTTATGCCAATAAAAGAGTTTAATCCAACATCACCTGGCCGAAGGGGAATGTCAGCCGTCACCGGTGAGGGGTTATCACGTAAAAGACCGGAAAAGGCCCTTACCAGCTTTAAATCAAAGTCTGGTGGGAGGAATAACTCTGGAAGAATTACTTCCAGATTTAAGGGTGGTGGGCATAAGCGCCTCTATAGAAAGATTGATTTTAAGCGAGATAAATTAAACATTGTAGGCAAAGTTGCCGGAATTGAATACGACCCCAATCGATCGGCTAGAATTGCACTTTTGCATTATGTGGATGGGGAAAAACGTTATATCTTGGCACCTTTGGGTTTGAAGGTCGGGGATTCAGTTCAGGCTGGTACCGGGGTAGACGTGAGAGTGGGAAATGCTTTGCCCCTTATGGAAATGCCTCTTGGTATAGTGGTGCACAATGTAGAGTTAAAGCCTGGTAAGGGTGCCCAATTAGTTCGGAGTGCAGGGGCTTCAGCTCAGGTGATGGGCCGGGATGAGGGTTATGTTCAGATTCGGTTAACGTCTGGTGAAATGAGAAAAATACTCGGAACGTGTATGGCCACGATCGGTCAGGTCGGGAATGCTGACCATAATAACGTTACTATTGGGAAAGCTGGTAGGTCTCGATGGTTAGGGCGTAAACCGCATCAACGGGGAGTCGTGATGAATCCGGTTGACCATCCCCATGGCGGTGGTGAGGGAAAGTCCGGCCAAGGTAATCCGCATCCTGTTTCACCATGGGGTCAGCCGACAAAGGGGTTTAAAACAAGAAAGCCGCGAAACCAAAGCTCGCGTTTTATCATTGCAGGTAGAAAGAAAAAGTCCCGTTAATTTAAGGGGGAACCGATGCCAAGGTCAGTCCATAAAGGTCCATTTGTCGATGACCATATTGCCAAAAAAGTTGAAAAGGCCAGGGAGGGAAGAGAGTCCAAGGTAATAAAAACTTGGTCCAGACGGTCGACAATTATTCCAGATATGATCGGTTTGACTTTCGCTGTCCATAACGGAAAGAAATTTATCCCGGTTTTTATTACCGACAATATGGTGGGTCATAAATTGGGTGAATTCGCTCCAACGAGATTTTTTAAGGGACATGGTCATGCTAGGAGTGAAAAGGCCGTTGCGTTAAAATAAAAATTTTACTGTTTTAATATGTCATAGGTATTTGAGCAAGGTAGAAAAAATATGGCGGAAGCTAAAGCAATTCTTCGACATGTAAGATTGGCCCCACGTAAGGCAAGGTTGATTGTTGATATGGTTAGGGGGAGGAATGCGGCTGAAGCATTAGCCATATTGAAATATACCCCAAGGTCAGCGGCCAGGGTGGTTGAGCAATTACTCTTTTCTGCAGTATCTAACGCCGGTCAGAAGGATTTGGGTGACCCTGAAAATCTTAGAATCGCCAGAGCGTATGTGGATGGAGGTCCAATTTATAAGCGCTTTCGCCCTCGATCAATGGGAAGGGCTAACCCTATTCATAAGAGAACGAGTCATATAACAATCGTTGTGAGTCCGGCTGGGTAGTGGTGCCTATTTTTCAAAATTTGGGAGTGAAGGGGGAGAAAGAATAGATGGGTCAAAAGACGCACCCGTATGGTTTCAGATTGGGTTATACCAGAACATGGCATTCCCGATGGTATGCAAAAAAGGACTTTGCGAAGTTGCTTCACCAAGATTTGTCCATAAGGGACGTGGTTAAAAAACGCTTATATCATGCTGGCATATCCAGCGTGGAAATAGAGCGATCTGGTAACCAACTTAAATTGATCATTCATACTGCTCGTCCCGGAATTATCATAGGGAGGAAGGGCGCTGAAGTTGATAAATTGAAAGCCACGCTTGAAAAAGAGTATGGCAATGAAGTTTTTGTAACGGTGAAAGAAATTAAGAAGCCGGAGTTGGATGCTCAGCTGGTTGCAGAAAATATTGCCACCCAATTGGAAAAGCGTGTCTCATTCCGTCGTGCATTGAAGCGAAGCGTTGCTTCTGCTCTGAGACTTGGAGCTTTGGGGATTAAGGTGTATTGCGCTGGTCGGCTGGGAGGACATGAAATTGCCAGAACTGAGTGGTATCGAGAGGGTCGAGTTCCCCTTCATACTCTTAGGGCGGATGTTGAATATGGATTTGCCGAGGCCAAAACTGCCATGGGGCAGATTGGGGTTAAGGCTTGGATTTTTAAAGGTGATGCTCAAATTCCTTCTTTGGAAAAGTCGGAGCCTTCATTAGGTTTTTTATAAAAGATGCTATTGATCTAAGCGATTGGAGTATTTGAAAGATGTTAGCTCCGAAAAGAGTTAAATTCAGAAAGGTTCAAAAGGGCCGGATGCGTGGAAAGGCCTACCGGGGTGGGGAAATAGCCTACGGAGTATTCGGTCTTAAAGCCATGGAGCCAGGAAGAATTACGGCCAGGCAAATCGAAGCTGCTCGTATCGCAATGACCAGACATGTCAAGAGGGGTGGTAGGATTTGGACCAGAATTTTCCCTGATAAGCCTATTACCAAGAAACCTGCGGAAGTCCGAATGGGAAAAGGAAAAGGAAACCCTGAATATTGGGTTGCACCCGTAAAGTCAGGAAGGATTTTGTTTGAAATGGATGATGTTACGCAAACCATTGCAGAAGAGGCATTGCGTTTGGCAGGGCATAAATTACCGGTGGCCACAAAATTTGTTGTTCGTGGAGAAATACCGGTTTTGTAAGTATTGGATATGGAAATGGACGAAATAAAAAATTTAGAAAAAAGTGAATTGTTTGAAAAAATAAATAAATTGAAGCAGGAATTGTTTCATTTTAGGAGTCAATTGGCATTAGGACGCATGGAAAATCCAATGCGAATACGTGAGACAAGAAAAGATATAGCCAGGGTTAAAACTGTTCTCCGCCAAAAGGCTAATTAGTCAACCAAGACTTTGAAAGAAAGTTATTTAATTATGACACAGAACAGGGCTTTGCCCCGATCACTTACGGGAAAAGTAGTTAGTAATAAAATGCAAAAAACCGTTGTGGTTGAAGTTATTCGCATTGAGCGTCATTCTTTGTATGGGAAAGTTTTGAGAAGAAAGACAAAGTTAAAGGCTCATGATGAAGTGGATCAATGTCAGATCGGAGATCAGGTTCATATTGTTTATGCGCGACCTTTAAGCAAAACCAAGCACTGGCGAGTCTCTGAGGTTTTAAATAAACGAGTGGCTTCCTAGAATTCTGGATTAGGTGTTTTAAATATTTCTTCGGTTATTAAGTAATAGAGATACCTACATGATACAAAATTATACTTATCTTGATGTGGCCGATAATTCAGGCGCAAAAAATGTGATGTGTTTTCATGTGCTGGGTGGAACGAAGCGCCGGTACGGATCTTTAGGGGACATCATTGTAGTGGCCGTCAAAGAGGCAATCCCAAAGGCATCGGTAAAAAAAGGTGACGTCATGAAGGCCGTCATTGTTCGAACTAAGAAAGGCCGTCGAAGAGAAGATGGTTCTCATATTAAATTTGACCGGAATGCTTGTGTATTAGTTAATGCTCAGGGTGATCCGGTTGGGACTCGTATTTTTGGACCCGTTGCAAGAGAATTGAGAAAGAAAAAGTATATGAAAATTATATCTCTGGCTCCAGAAGTCATTTAGGGTGAGTTATTATGGCTGAAAAATTTAGGATAAAAAAAGGCGATATGGTTATGGTTATCGCTGGCAAGGAGCGTGGTAAGACGGGGAAAGTTCTCCAGGTTCAAACAAAAGATGCCAGGGTCACAGTTGAAAAGCTTAATATAATAAAGCGGCATACAAAGCCAAACGCCAAAAATAAGCAGGGGGGAATCCTTGAGCGTGAGGGTTTTATGGCGATTTCCAATGTTATGGCATTTTGTGAATCTGTTAAGAAACCTTCAAGAATTAAAATGAAAACTTTTGATGATGGACGGAAAGTCCGTGTTTATCAAAAAGCTCCAACTGAAGTTTTGGATAAAAGCTGATGAAATCAAAATCTGTAACCAAACAAGCAGTCAAAGCAAAAGAGAAGGCGGTCGGCTCCTCCGCGGTTAAACCGAAGGATTATATTCCACGGATTAAGGCGATGTACCATGAAAAGGTTATTCCTGCCATGATGAAGGAATTTGGGTATAAAAACCCAATGCAGGTACCTCGAGTGGAGAGGATTGTCTTAAATATTGGTATGGGGGAAGCCGTTCAAAACGTAAAATTATTGGAAAGTGCCGCGGCTGAACTCGAACAAATAACGGGACAAAAGCCTGTATTGACTCGGTCAAAAAAAGCCATCGCTGGATTTAAGTTGCGTGAAGGAATCCCGATCGGGGCGAAGGTCACCTTACGGGGCGCAAGGATGCATGAGTTTTTTGACCGGTTGGTGTCGGTAGCCTTACCTAGAATTCGTGATTTCCGTGGTATTTCCCCAAAAGCTTTCGATGGACGAGGGAACTATACGCTCGGCTTAAAAGAGCAGCTGGCGTTTCCTGAAATTAAATATGATGATGTTGCATCAATCCATGGAATGGATATTACGTTTGTTACTACCGCTCAACGGAATGACGAAGCCAAATCTTTATTGGCCCACTTGGGAATGCCTTTTCGGAAACCCTAAGGAGGGAAAGGAGCGAACGTGTCAAGGTTAGCACTAAAAAATAAGGCTAAGCGAAAGCCAAAATTCACATGCCGACACTATAATCGTTGTCCGCTTTGTGGGCGTGTGAGAGGATTTTTGCGTCGCTTCCTAATGTGTCGAATATGTTTTCGTTTCCTGAGTTTGCGTGGTGATATCCCAGGCGTAACCAAATCCAGTTGGTAGCGTACTTGTTAAACAGTTTTAGGTAGTAATTGGCAAATAATTCAATACGAGGTTTTTAGCATGTCGATGACTGATCCTCTCGCAGATTTATTCGTGCGAATTCAAAATGCGGGACGCCGTGGCCACGATTTGGTTAAAATCCCATCTTCACGGGTTAAAAAAGATATCCTGCGAATTTTTAAGGAAGAGGGATTTATTCGTGACTACAAAGCGGCTACGGGTGCCAATGGGCACCCAGTTATTGAAGTTTCGCTTCGATATGCTCCCGGTCGCCAAAAAAAATCATTCATAACTGGGATAAAACGGATCAGTAAACCGGGGTGTAGAGTGTATGCCGGAAAGGAAGATCTTCCACGAGTGATGCGGGGATTGGGAATGGCAATTCTGACCACTGATCGTGGATTATTAACCGATGAGCAATGTAGGAGTTCCCAGGTTGGCGGTGAAGTTTTATGCCATGTGTGGTGATTTTGGATACCTTTTTTACTTGAATTTTTAATTAATAGGTTAATCATGTCGAGGATTGGACGAAAGCCGATATCAATTCCAAAAGGCGTCGAAGTGCGGGTCATTGATAGGAACGTTTTAGTGAAGGGGCCGTTGGGGCAACTCCAATGGGGTCTGAGCCCGGGAATAGAAGCCAGTGTAGAGAAAGAAGAAGTCTCGTTGTCCAGAAACGACGATTCAGCAAAACTTAAGGCGCTTCATGGACTAACAAGGGCGGAACTCGCTAATCAGTTAAAGGGTGTCAAAGAGGGTTTTCAGGAAAACCTTGAGGTGATGGGGGTTGGATACCGAGCGCAAATTCAAGGAAGTGAATTAAGCTTCTCTGTCGGGTATGCTCATCCGGTGTCCATAAAATTGCCAAAAGGAGTCGATGCGTCTGTTGACAAGCAAACATCAATTTCACTTAAGGGAATTGATAAAAGAATTGTCAGCCTGGTGGCAGCCCAAATTAGAAGTATGAAGGTTCCGGATGTGTACAAACAAAAAGGTATAAAGTATGTTGGTGAAATCCTCCGTAAAAAAGCTGGCAAAGCCGGCAAAAAGTAGGTTGAATTTGTGAATATACTGGAAAAACAAAAAAGGTTGAATAAGCGGAGTCGGCGGGTACGGTTACGCATTGTAGGTTTATCTTCTCGTCCACGATTAAGTGTGTTTAGGAGTAATTCTCATATTTATGCCCAAATTATAGATGATACGGATGGTCGTACCTTGGTTTCGGCCTCATCCTGTGACCCTGGCTTAAAGGATAAAATAAAATCTGGTGGGAATATTGAAGCAGCCAAGATGGTGGGACAGGCAATTGCTGAACGGGCAAAGGCCATCCCAATTGAGCTAGTGGTGTTTGATCGAGGTGGCAGATTGTATCATGGCCGGGTCAAGGCATTGGCGGATGCTGCTCGTTCAGGTGGGTTAAAATTCTAATCATGCCCAGCCCCAATTTTTGCTAAAGGGAAGGATTCACTTCTGTGAGGGTTAATGTTGAAGAACTCAATTTAAAAGATAAGCCGGTGGTAATTAACCGTGTGGCCAAAGTGGTGAAAGGGGGGAAGCGGTTTTCCTTTTCAGCCTTGGTTGTTGTGGGCGATGGCGATGGTTGGGTGGGTGTAGGGAAAGGTAAAGCGACCGAAGTTCCATCTGCCATTGCCAAGGCCGTGGCTCACGCAAAAAAAAATCTTATCAGGATTCCCCTTAAATCTAATACTATTCCCCATGAGGTACATGGGTATTTCGGGGGAGAGCATATTGTCTTGAAACCGGCAAAGCAAGGTACGGGTATCATCGCTGGAGGAGCAGTACGTTCGTTACTGGAGGTGGCTGGTGCTCAGAATATTGTTGCGAAAACCCTAGGTCGTGGTAATCCATTTAATGCCGTGAGGGCAACCATTGAAGGCTTGAGCCAACTGCGTGATCCCTATGAAGTAAGAGAGATGCGTCGAACAGCCGTCGGGATGGAAGATTAATTGATATTCAAAAAACCAGTGAGGAAACCTGGATCATGGTAACACCAAGCAATCTCTCAATTACATTAAAGCGGAGCACAATAGGCCATCCAGATAAGATGCGTGTGGTTTTACTGGGGCTCGGACTTAGGAAAATCGGACAGACTGTCAGTCGTCCGGATACAGAACAGGTACGTGGATTAATTTATAAGGTCAGGCATCTTATTGAGGTTGCTGTTTCATGAAACTACACGATTTACATCCGTCTCCTGGTTCAAAAACCAAGAAAAAACGCCTTGGCCGTGGCCCTGGGTCCGGGCTAGGGAAGACAGCCGGGAAAGGGCATAAAGGTTTATTGGCCCGTTCCGGTCGAGCTAATCAAGCTGGGTTTGAAGGTGGGCAAATGCCACTTGCCCGCAGATTGCCCAAACGCGGGTTTACAAATATTTTCAGGATACAATATTCTGTGGTAAATCTTAAGGATCTAGTTTCTCAGGAAAAAACCACGAATTTTAATCCAACGGTTTTTAAGGAAATTGGGCTAACAAAAGGGCGAAATGCCCAGGTCAAAATTCTTGGTACTGGGGAAATTGATCGCCCGATTGTTGTTGAAGCACATAAGTTTAGTGATACTGCCAGACAAAAAAATTGAGAATGCCGGTGGGCAAGTAAAGGTGATCGGCCGTGCTTGAACGGCTTATCACGAGCCTTCAAAATATCTTCAAAATTCCGGAGTTGCGTAGCCGGGTAATATTTACCTTGTCTATGCTTGCAGTTTATCGGATTGGGGCTCATGTCCCCACCCCCGGAATCAATAATGAAGAGCTGTTCAAGTTTCTCACCGAAAGAGGTGGGGCTCTCATGGGCTTCCTCGATATTTTCTCGGGAGGTGCTTTATCGAGGCTCACGATTTTCGCATTGGGCATTATGCCCTATATTAGTGCCTCGATCATATTACAGCTTCTCACGGTCGTTGTTCCGCATCTTTCGAAATTAGCAAAAGAAGGTGAGCGAGGAAGAAAGACGATCATTCAATACACCAGGTATGGAACGATCCTAATTGCCCTGATTCAAGGATTTGGTATTGCTCTCGGTTTGGAAGGTATGAATGATGGAGCATTTGTTCTTGACCCTGGTTGGTCCTTTCGGTTGATGACAGTGATTACGTTGGTAGCTGGTACCGCCTTCCTGATGTGGTTAGGAGAGCAAATAACTGAACGGGGTGTTGGAAATGGTATTTCGCTTATCATATTTTCCGGCATAGTTGCCAGTCTTCCTAGTGCAGTCGTTCAAACCTTTGATTTATATCAGGTTGGTCAAATCAGTCTCCTTTTACTATTAGTCCTTGGTGTCGTTATGCTTGCCGTTATGGGGGCTATAGTTTTTTTAGAAAGTGGACGAAGAAAAATTGCGGTGCAATATGCCAAGCGAATAGTTGGGCGACGGGTATATGGTGGACAAAATACCCATATTCCTTTAAAAATTAATACGGCTGGTGTTATTCCGCCCATTTTTGCGTCTTCAATTATTGCGTTTCCAGCCACGATTGCCAGTTTTATACAAGTACCCTGGGTTCAAAGCATCGGGTCTCAATTGGCTCCAGGATCCTTACTTTATACAATGCTATATGTTGGAATGATTATCTTTTTCTGTTTCTTCTATACAGCTGTGGTGCTAAATCCTGTTGATATGGCTGACAACATGAAGAAATATGGAGGATTTATACCAGGGATACGACCTGGACAAAAGACTGCAGACTTTATTTATAAGGTATTGACCAGAATTACATTTGCTGGAGCCATTTATCTGGCAATCGTATGTGTAATTCCAGAATTATTGATTTACCGACTTAATATGCCTTTTTATTTTGGAGGCACATCACTTTTGATTGTCATTGGGGTGGGGTTGGATACTGCACAACAAATAGAAAATCATATGCTCATGCGGAATTATGAAGGTTTTCTTGGGAAAGGTTCCTTAAAAGGGAGAAGTGGGTAACAGAATGAGGGTAATTTTTCTAGGCCCTCCTGGAGTTGGAAAAGGAACCCAGGCAGATTTTATTGCCAAAAAGTTCAGTATTCAAAAACTTTCAACAGGAGATTTGCTGAGAGAGAGCGTTGAAAGGGGCACCAAACTTGGAAATGAAGCAAAAATTTTTATGGAGCGTGGTGAATTAGTTCCTGATGAAATCGTGATTGGGTTAGTTGAAGAAAAATTACATTCTCCTGAATGCCGAAATGGTTTTCTTTTAGATGGATTCCCTCGAACTGTAGCCCAAGCCAATAAGTTGTCTTCGTTTTTGGAAGGGAATGGGGAGGCCATTGATCGGGTGATATATTTTTACCTTCCCCAGGCGGATATAATTGAACGAATAAGCGGGAGACGAAGTTGCCCAAAATGTAAGGCCGTATATCATCTTAAGTCCATCCCACCAAAAAAACAGGGGGTGTGCAATGTATGTGATATCCCCCTTATTCAGCGAAATGATGATAAGCCGGAAACCATTCAATCCCGATTGGTGGTATATCAAAAACAAACAGAGCCCTTAATTCAATATTATAAGGAAAGGGGAATTCTTTCCGAATTGGATGGATCAGGGGTAGTTTCTGCAGTTCGGGAGCGATTGGTAGCTCTCCTAACGCAACCCGGATAGAATGATCATCATAAAAACGGCTGAGGAAATTGAACTTATTGCTCGTGCCGGTAAAATTGTTACTCAATGTCATCAATTGCTGGTTCATGAAGTAAAGCCCGGTATAACTACACTGGAATTAGATAGACTTACAGAGGAATGTATTCTAGATTTGGGCGGAATTCCAGCATTTAAAGGGTATAGGAACTATCCCAATAGCCTCTGTGCATCCATTAATGAAGAAGTGGTGCATGGAATACCCTCAAAGCGTGAGTTGAAGGACGGAGACATCATTGGATTGGATGTGGGTGCCATTGTGGAAGGGTTTTACGGAGATGGAGCCGTGACGGTTTCAGTTGGGGCGGTGCCTGAGGATACTCAATCATTGATTGCGGTCACTCGAGAAGCTTTACGTAATGGAATTGAACAGGCTGTAGTGGGTAATCGCCTTTCGGATATATCATTTGCAATCCAAACGCATGTAGAAAGGCATGGTTATTCGGTTGTCCGTGATTTTGTGGGCCATGGTATTGGGCGTCAGTTGCACGAAGAACCGCAAGTTCCAAATTATGGGAGACCCGGACAGGGGCCACGATTAAAGCCTGGGATGGTACTTGCTATAGAACCAATGGTAAACCTAGGAGGGTCTGCAGTCAAAGTTCTTAAAGACGGATGGACGGCAGTGACTTGCGATAGATCACTCTCTGCTCACTTTGAGCATACCATCACAATAGAAGCAAATGGTCCCCCTCGCATTTTAACAGGATGGTCCTAGGGTGGAGGTTAAGTAAATTTCCTCATGGGGAAAGAAGATATTATTGAAGTTCAAGGGTCGGTTACTGAAACTTTGCCGAATGCGATGTTTCGGGTTCAGTTGGAAAATGGGCATAAAATTTTAGCTCATATTTCAGGAAAGATGCGAATGCATTTTATAAGAATTTTGCCAGGAGATAAGGTCACAGTGGAACTATCTCCATATGACCTGACTCGTGGACGGATTACCTATCGGTTTAAATAGAGGTTGTTATCGTGAAAGTCAAATCATCAGTAAAACCTATTTGTGTTAAATGTAAGGTCATTCGCCGCAAAGGGGTTGTAAGGGTGCTGTGCACAAATCCCAAACACAAGCAGCGACAAGGCTGAGATGCGTTGATGTTCGGTAGGGATTGATTAATTTAATCCCCAAAGAAGAGAGGAAAGTAAGCAATGGCTCGAATTGCAGGCGTAGAGTTGCCGGTAGGAAAACGGATTGACGTCGGATTAACTTATATTTTTGGGATTGGTCCGGCCAGTTCGCGAGATATATTACGAAAGACAGGAGTGGCTCCTGAAACAAGGGTAAAGGACCTGCATGAAGATGAGGTCGTCCGTTTACGTGAGACAATTGATAAGGATTATGACGTAGAGGGTGACCTAAGGAAAGAAGTCACGATGAGTATTAAGCGTTTGATGGATATTGGCACTTATCGAGGGCTACGACATCGGAAGGGTCTGCCTGTAAGAGGCCAAAGAACGAAAACTAATTCACGAACGAGAAAAGGACGACGTGGAGCGATTGGCGGAAAAGTCAGGAAATAAGCTGCTGAAAGGGATCTTTCATGAGTGTTAAAAAGGGAAAAAAGAAGGAAAGAAAAGTTTTACAAGTTGGGATCGTGCATATCATGGCCTCTTTTAATAATACTATCGTGACGATCACGGATATGACCGGTGGGGCTGTAACTTGGGCTAGTGCAGGTAGCCAGGGATTTAAGGGATCGAGAAAGAGTACCCCTTTTGCCGCTACGCGTGCCGGTGAAGTGGCTGCAAAAAAGGCCATGGAGTTTGGCCTTCGACAAGTGGATGTCTATGTGAATGGCCCTGGATCTGGACGAGAAGCCGCAGTGAGGGCACTTCAGTCCGCTGGCTTGCGGGTCAATCTTATTCGTGATGTGACACCGATACCCCATAATGGGTGTCGGCCTCCAAAACGAAGACGGGTCTAATTTCATAGAGGGATCTTTTTAAATTATCGGTTTTTCGTGAACTGGAGATAGGGGGAGAAAGTCCATGGCCAAATATACTGGTCCTGTATGTCGGTTATGTCGGCGTGAAGGGGTAAAGCTATTTTTAAAAGGAACCAGGTGTATGACTGAGAAATGCGCAATTGAGCGCCGAAGTTATCCACCTGGACAGCATGGGCAATCGCGCCGAGGGCGTGCGACGGAATACGGCACTCAGCTTAGGGAAAAACAAAAGCTTCGACGTGTGTATGGTATGCAGGAGCGACAATTCCTCAATACTTACCACCGAGCGGTTCGCCGGAAGGGAATTACGGGCGAACATTTGTTGAGCTTGCTTGAACGCAGACTTGATAACGTTGTCTATCGCCTAGGTTTTGCCTCATCACGTGGCCAAGCGAGACAGTTGGTCAATCACGGGCATGTGATGTTAAATGGTCGAAAAGTCACAATTGCTTCGGTAACTGTGAACATTGGGGATATTGTCGAAATTAAGGAAAAGAGTCGTCAGCTTGTACCGGTCCAAGCCGCTCTAGAAATTACTAGTGGCCGGGGAGTGCCGAATTGGTTAGAGATGGAGCGAAATATATTGAAGGGTACCGTCCAAGCCATTCCCACTAAGCAGGACATTGATGTATTGGTCAATGAACAAATTGTAGTGGAGCTGTACTCACGGTAATTGTATTGCCGGAGATAGAGCGGATGTTGCGAATTGATCACTTACATGGCCTTGGGACCAAGAAAGGGAGACGCGATCCTTATGATAAATAGCATGAAGGATTTCCAAATACCAACGAAGCTGGAATTGGAAAAGGACAGTGCTTCACCTACTTATGGCAAGTTTACAGCTGAGCCATTTGAACGAGGGTTTGGGACCACGATGGGGAATTCCCTTAGGCGGGTTTTACTTTCTTCGCTACCTGGGGCGGCTGTCACCTCCGTAAAAATTGAGGGGGTATATCATGAGTTTTCGACCATTCCAGGTGTGACCGAGGATGTAACGATTCTCATTTTAAACATTAAAGCATTGCGGTTGCGTTTACATTCCGATAAGGCGAAGGCTATCCGTTTGAAAAAGAAGGGGCCTGGCGAAGTGTTAGCCGCAGATTTGTCTGTAGACCCGGACGTGGTAATCCTGAATCCAGATTTTCATATTGCTACTTTAGATAAAGATGGAATGTTAGATATTGAACTTATTGTGAAGCCCGGGCGAGGATATGTCCCCGCAGAACGAAATAAAGAAGAGGGATTGCCAATAGGAGTCATTCCGGTAGACTCAGTCTTTTCTCCCATTAAACGCGTTAATTTCAGTGTGGAAAGTGCTCGGGTTGGTCGGATTACGGATTACGATAAACTGATTTTGGAAGTGTGGACCGACGGAAGCATATCTCCACAGGAAGCTGTTACTTCCGCAGCAGGAATTCTTCGCGACCATTTGGATATTTGCCTCCCATCTGAAGAGAGGGGTGAACCAGCTCAAGAAGAGGGCGGGGATGAGAGCAAGATGTTGATTAATCAACATCTGTTTCGAAGTGTGAATGAATTGGAACTTTCGGTTCGCGCTGCAAATTGCCTAAAAAATGCTAATATTAAATCTATAGGTGATTTAGTTCAAAAAAGCGAAAATGAAATGTTGAAGACCAAAAACTTTGGTAAAAAATCCTTAAATGAAATTAAAGAGGTCCTAGCGGAAATGGGGTTGGCCTTAGGAACCAAAGTGAGCGAAGTAACAGAATCCCATATCTAACTTTTTTCAAAGGACGTGTATTGTGCGTCATCGAAAACGCGGAAGACAATTAGGACGAAATAGTAAGCATCGGTTGGCATTATTCAGAAATTTGGTGACATCACTCATGGAGCATGAGCGAATTGAAACCACGGAGGCCAAAGCGAAAGAGCTACGTGGTATCACCGATAAATTAATTACGCTGGGAAAGCAGGGAACTCTTCAAGCCCGAAGGGGGGCCTTGCGTGTGTTACGGACCAAGCAAACTGTTCAAAAACTTTTTGATGATGTTGCTAAGCGTTTTCCTGAGCGGAACGGTGGGTATACAAGGATTATAAAAACTCGCCAACGGCCAGGTGATGCTGCAAAACTGGTGGCTATTGAATTGGTCGAAAAAGGGAATGAATCTGAGAAAGAGGTAGTTCCTTCTCCGTCCAGTTAGGAATAAAACTTCGTCTTTTAAAATTAAATTTCTCACTGCTTCCGTTTCTCCAACATAGTTTCTTCTCTCCGCATTCGATTCTTCACAGGGTTAAGGTCTTTTATTTACTTGGCCTGGACCCTGTGCTATTCTTTTTTATGGGTTTTTTACCCTAAGGGTGGTCTTTCGACCGAGCACGTATTAATGCAATTTTATGGTACGAGGGCCATTTTAACTCTCCTTGTTTTAGGTATGGCCGTATTTATCGGATATCGTGTGGTGAATCATATGCAAACGCGAAGCCAAGAAACCACATCCGTAACTTTAGAGGAACAGCAAGGCGCGGATGCATGGATTCATGGGTTTACTTACCGCCAAACTCGATCTGGATCTACAAAATGGGTCGTAAATGCGGATCAGGCAAAGGTATTTGACAAAGAGCATGTGGCTAAGTTGGAGACGGTTCAGGTGCGGCTTTTCGATAGTGCATTTCAAAAAGAACAATTGCGAATCACCTCTGAAGAAGGTGTCATGAATACTTCCAATAATGACTTTGAGCTAGTGAGCAAAAATGAGAAAACCGTAATCACCTTTGAGTCTGGTTTTCAAGTATTTTCAGATAAACTGACCTGGAACGAACAAGCACGACAGATTTATACCACGGACCAAGTGACGATTAAGGGAGATGGGTTAATCATTACTGGAACAGGATTGGAGGGAGACGTGGATAAGAATGAATTTCATTTGCTCAAGGATGTTCGTGCTGAGGTGGTGTCGCCATAAAAGTTTCGTCGCCGATCTCACTTGGGTGGTTGATATTCTTGCTAATTTTGGTTTTTGGTCCTATCGTAGGAAGAGGAGAAGGGCCGAAAACCTCTACGGTCATTACTTCCAATACGATGACGGCCAGTAGCGAAAAAAACCAAGCCATTTTTAAGGGATCGGTCAAAATGGTTCAAGGTGAATTAGTAGTACATTCTGATGTGATGATCGTGTACTTTAAGGAAAAGTCAGCCTCAGATCTCTCTTCGTCCACACCTTCAGGAGCCCAATCAGAATCGGGGAAAGAAATTGGTTATATTGAAGCGAAGGGTAAGGTTAGAATTGAAAAAGGAGAAAGTCGGGCTACTAGTCAACATGCTTTGTATTACAAGGCAGAGGAAAAGGTTATCTTGACTGGATCTCCAGTGGCCTGGCAGGCCGGGACTAGGATTAGTGGTCCAAAGATGACCATGTTTTTAAAAGAAAACCGGAGCGTGGTGGAAGGTGGCACCCAAGTGATTATTGAAGAATCAGAGAAAAATTAAAAATTGTAGGAGTGTCAAATTGGATTGATAGGGTCGTTTAGAGTATTTCAAAGTGCTCACAAAAAAATGTCTTTTAGATTGTGACTGAAAATGGTTGGCCCACGAATTCATGGTGTAATCGAACAGTAAAATGCCTGATAGTTGTTCATTAAGTTGATCCCCAGTACTCGCCATGGTCAGTAACAGCACGAGTGAATTAGGAAACTCCAATGCCTGAAGCAGTAGCGAAGTCTCTTCACAAAATTTTCGCCAAAGATTTAAAAAAGAGTTTTAAGGGTCGTCAAGTCGTTAGAGGCGTCAGTTTGGAGTTGTTGGGAGGAGAAGTTGTTGGCCTTCTTGGACCTAATGGTGCTGGTAAGACTACAATTTTCGATATGGTCGTAGGGCTCTGTCAACCAGATCATGGGGAAATATTTCTCAACAACCATGAAATCACTGCCCTGCCGATGTACAAGCGAGCAAGGCAAGGAATTGGTTACCTGCCCCAAGAAGCCTCAATTTTTCGGCGGCTTTCTGTTGAGGACAATGTGTTAGCTGTATTGGAGACCTTAGATCTTTCCACCTCTTCCCGAAAAACCAGATTAGATGAATTGTTAGAGGAATTGGATCTGACTCGGCTTCGTACGCATGGTTCCTTTACTCTCTCAGGTGGAGAACGTCGACGATTGGAGATTACGCGAGCCTTAGCTACGAACCCAAAATTTTTACTCCTAGATGAACCATTTGCCGGTATTGATCCAATTGCGGTGGGAGATATTCAAGATATTTTGACCAATTTAAAAAAGAAAAATATCGGCATTCTGATTACAGACCACAATGTCCAAGACACGCTTTCCATTACCGACCGAGCCTATATAATAAGCGAAGGAACCATTTTAGAAAGTGGTCCACCTGATGTCATTGTCAATAGTCCAAAAGCCAGGGCTGTCTACCTGGGCGAGCGCTTCAAAATGTTCCAATAACGAGGAAGTGGGTTTCTGCAATGGATCTTCGGTTAGACCTTCGGTTATCTCAAAAGTTGGTGATGACCCCCCAACTGCAACAGGCGATTAAGCTGTTGCAACTCTCTCGGTTAGAGCTTCAGCAGGTGTTGGCTCAACACTTAGTAGAAAATCCTCTCTTAGAAGATTTGGCATTGGAATCCCTGGAGGAAGAAGCTTCGGTAGGGGAGGAGCACTCAGAGCCGGCGAAAGTGTCTGATGCCGAAAGTGAGGCTTCAGGTGAGGGCGCAGAAATCCAACCCACCGTCAAGGAAGGTGAGCCATTGTCCTCGGAAGAATGGGACAATATTTTAGGGAATGACTGGCGGCCTGCTCAGCGGGATGAAGCTTACTCGGGAGATGAAGAATTTCCTTCATATGAGCAAACGCTCACCAAACCAACTTCTCTTGAAGAGCATCTAGATTGGCAACTCCGGCTCTCTTCTCTCGCAGGTGATGACCGGGATATTGGCAGAATGATTATTGGCAATTTGGATGAAGACGGGTATATGCGCGTGCCCCTTCCCGAATTAGCTGAAGACGCCAAATGCTCTGTTGAACATGTTGAAGAAGTGCTCCGCCAGATTCAGCAATTTGATCCTCCAGGAGTGGCGGCACGGGATTTAGCAGAATGTTTATTGATCCAACTGGATCATCTGCAACATGATGAGACTGAATTCACCTCTCATCTGCATACGGCGGTACCGATGAATGTGGTGGCTGCTATTCTGAAAGATCATTTAGTCGATCTTCAGAAAAAACGGTATCTGTCTGTGGCCAAGACATTGAACGTAACTCTGGATGAAGTCTATGAAGCTGTCCGGGTGATAGAGAGTTTAGAGCCGAAGCCAGGGCGCCCCTATTTTTCGGATAGTAACTCGATTATTATTCCGGATGTCTACGTCGTCAAGTATGAAGGGGAGTGGGTCGTGTTGTTGAATGATGATGGTCTCCCTCGATTGAGAATTAGTCCATATTATCGGAGACTCCTTTCCCATTCAGGAGAAGATGCTGGGAACACGAAAAACTATCTTGAGGAGAAATTGAAAGGCGCACAATGGATTATTCGGAGCATTGATCAGCGTAACAAAACGATTGTGAAAGTCGTCAAAAGCCTGGTCAAGTTTCAAGAAGCGTTTTTGGAAAAAGGCGTTCAGTATCTTCGGCCATTGGTCTTGAAGCAGGTGGCCGAAGATGTGGGTATGCATGAGTCCACAATAAGCCGGGTGACGACCAATAAATATTTGCATTGCCCTCAGGGCATTCTTGAACTGAAATTCTTTTTTAATGCAGGGATTCAACGGGCTGACAACCGTGGAGAGGATATGTCCTCCGTCACTGTTCGTGAGATGATTCGGGAGATGGTGGCACAAGAAGATGCAGCCAATCCGTTGAAAGATCAAGAGATCGTCTCCAGGCTTCGTCACAAAAATATCTTGATTGCTCGTCGAACTGTAGCTAAATATCGAGCTGAATTACATATTGCTTCTGCTAGCCAACGAAAGCGAATTCCCACATAATTTTATACAGCGGACTTCAGGCCCTAGACCCAATTGTGAAATTTTCAGATAATTGTTCTCATTGAGTTCCTGCTAACCTGAAGGGTCAAAGAGTAGGCCCATGCCCGATGATTGTGAAAGCGTCATGATGCCGAAGGAAATTCCTGAATCTTCTTTGAAAAGTGATCCGTTGCCTCTTCAATTGATGATGGTGACGGGGACATCGGGATCTGGCAAGACCCAAGCCTTGAAGTGTTTGGAAGATTTAGGCTTTTTCTGTGTGGATAATCTTCCGCCGGCCTTATTTCAAAAATTCACTGAATTGTGTATCCAGCCAGACAAAGACGTGAAGAAGGTGGCCTTGGGGATTGATATTCGTGAGCGGGCTTTCTTTGAAGATTTATTAAGCAATCTCGAAGCCTTGCAAAGTGATGGCTGTCACGTTGAATTGCTCTTTTTAGAGGCACAGGATGATATATTAGTCAGGCGTTTTTCTGAATCACGGCGTCCGCATCCTTTACTCCCACATCGGCCGATTATTGAGGGAATTCAATTAGAGCGTGAACGGCTACAAAGCCTTCGGGCTAGGGCCCATCGCGTTCTGGATACGTCAGAATTTTCCGTCCACGACCTTAAAGCCTGGATCATTAAACATTATCGAGAACGGGGTGAAGGACAAGCCCTGAAAATTAGTCTCATGAGTTTTGGCTATAAATTCGGGGTGCCCTTCGATGTGGACATGGTATTTGATGTTCGATTCCTTCGCAATCCTCATTTCGTGCCCGACCTTCAGCCATTAACGGGTGAACACGCCGATATTCAACGCTTTGTCTTGGACACGAGGGAGGCTAAGGTCTTTCTCGAGCACTTGAAGGAATTATTTACTTTTTTGTTGCCATTGTTCGAAAGGGAACAACGAAGTTATGTCACCGTTGCTTTTGGGTGTACGGGCGGGCGGCATCGGTCGGTGGCGATCGTCCTAAGCATGAAAGATACTTTGAAAACATTGGGCTATGACGTCACGATTCACCATCGAGAAATTTCAAAAGAGGCTACACCAGGGTAGTTCCCCTTCTTCCTTAAGTAGACTTTTCGCCAGAATCAGATCCTACAAGTTCAAAGTTTTCTGTATTTAACCTCTGCTTTTTGGAATCTTTATCTGAAATAAGATTCTGACCCATCATCATGCAGTATTGAATCATTGAGCCATTTCCAATATAAGGGGAATGGAACTCGTGGTGTCCTGCAGACATATGGTGAGTGCCTCCAGTTAAAACGATTCACAAATCTAGGTAAAAATATGACATCATATTGGGGGATGGCATATAAAGGGAAAATCCCGATAAAACCCAATTGAGGTCAAGAGCCCTTTGCCGATTATTGTTGGACTGAAAAGGATGAACAAAATCTGGGGAGGCATTGTAGAAAGGGTCAGAGGATTTTCGTGGAAAAGCCAGAATGTAACAGGCGTGGATGTGGGGTCTCGAGTGTTGAAGGCGGTGACTCTACAGCCGGGCCATACCTCCCCTATCCTAAAAGGTATTGTGCTTGAATCTCTTCCCTACACACTTAATCCAAATCCTCAAACTGATCTGGAGGATGACCGACGTCTAGTCCAATTTCTTCGAAGACAGTTATCTCCTTTTCCTCGTGCGGTGGGTATAACAATTTCGAGTCCCCACGTCTTGTTGAAGAGACTGACGCTTCCCTATATGTCGGAAAAGGATCTTCGAGAACACCTAGCTTTGGAGCTTGACCGGTATATCCCTCTTGATGTTCAAGGTGCAGTGTGGGACGTGTATCGACACAAAGATTCTGAGGTCCTGGGCAACGAACAAAATCAGACAGTTCTCGTTGTAGCAAAAAAGGAATTCATAGAGGCGCGAATGCAACAATTTGAAGGGCAAGGGATGCACGTCCGTTTTGTCGATGTGGATGCCTTTTCACTTGTGAATATGGTTGCCTACAACTATGGACGTGAGGAAACGTGGATGATTATTCATCTCGGACCAACCGGCATTCTTTCGGTGATGATGGAAGAAGGGCGCCTTGTGCATATGCATCAAGTATCCTACGAGGTCGAGTGGTATGGAGACCTGCTTGACGGGGTGCAAGCGGCTGTAGCATCGGCGGGTGATGGGTTTAAGTTAGGGGCCTCGGAAACTTTACTCCTTGAACAATTTTTCAACGAAATAATTAAGCAGGTCATCGAAAGTATCAAGTATGCTTCAGAAGGAACTGACATGGGAATGGTGCAGGGCGTGTTCCTGTCAGGAGGATATTCGATGCTGGAGGGACTTCAATCCAGACTCGCTGATTCCTTGCACGTCTCTGTAACCCTGGTTAACCCGTTTAAAAAAATCACGGTTCCTCAGGAGATGCAACAGGATTCTCGCTTTCAGAAAGCTTTGCCGTTATTTGGTGTTGCGGTTGGAGCGGCATTGCGTGGGGCAATCCCTCATGATTGAAATTAATTTGGCTCGTTCACTTCAGCGGCAAGCAAATCCCCAAGAGAAATCAAGACTGTTATGTTGGCTAGTGGGTGTGGCGGTATTTGTGGGATTTGGAGTGGCGAGTTGGTGGTGGACGCAATCTTTGCAAGAACAAGTTGATGCATTGATTCAAGAAAAAACAATCAAAATGCAGGATCTTGCTCAGATAAAGGAAAGCCTCGATAAACTGCAGCTTTTTCATGAACAAAAAGTCCTCCTTAGGACCTTCATTGAGCAGTTCAGTGATCAGGAGAGAGAAAAGGCTTGGCCGGTGAAATTGCTGGATGGAGTCAGTCGAAATGTTGAAAAGCTTGATATCTGGTTGGAGCGGGTACAACTTGAATCACGGGTGGTGGAATTGCGGGGACAATCATTGGCATTAGAAGATATCGGTAAATTTATGGAGGGGTTGGAGAACGATGGAATTATCGTGCGTTTACCTGTAGTGGAAATTCTTGATCACCCAGGAGGAGAATCAGACGTCTTTCCCTTTTTGATCCGTTTTGTCTGGGATCAACAGGTGACTACATGATGGCACAGTGGAAGTCATTATCCCTTTGGTGTCGATTCGGTCTCCTGTTTGGGGTGATGCTGGTCTGTCTTTTGGGTATGCACCTCGTGGTGTGGGATCCGATGAATGACTCGATTAAGCAGTTGCAAGAGGAAGTTTCTCGCCTAGCTCAGGAGAGTCGAGGACTCAACAAAAAAACAGAATCACTAAATATCATAGAGAAGGAAGTCAACAGCTTGCGTGATAATTTAGCCACTCGAGTTCATCACTTTCCAGAAAACATAGAATCAAAGATTTTTCGAAGGGATGTCATCGAAATTGCGAAACGAAGAAATGTGACCGTTCGGGTGTGGAAACCTGAACGTCCTTTGACCGAGCTTCAGCATTCTGAATTTTCGATACCCATTGCCCTCAGAGTAGAAGGGAATTTCCAGGGGACCGTTCAATTTTTGGATGACTTGCGACAGCTTGCATGGGTTGAACGTATTTCTTCTATTACCCTGGCAGGAAGGCCAGACAACGAAAATTCACCTCTCGTCAGCACGAATCTGGTGATGCACGGGTTAACTCCCTTAGGTATTGAACATGTTCAGCAGCTGCTTAAAGCTTAATCCAACCGATCAATGTCAGACGGGATTGCGAGATTCTGGAGTCATAGACATTCGATGCAGGGTCTCCACAATGTCTGCCTACTTGAGAGGGTTCGTGTGCTACTCGATCTGTGTTGGGATTGTGCTAAATTGGGGGGGGGTAATGTGTGTGGTGGCCGCGGAAGGCGCCTCCTCATCGACTTCTTACCTAAATCGGCAAGTTAGCTCCAGCCTCATTGAGGACAATTCCCGACGAAATAAGGGGACTCGTCGAGACCCTTTCAAGCGGATACCTCAGCCTCGTCTGTCAAAACCTAAAGTTACGGCGCCATCAGAAAAGGACTCGAAAATTGTTCCCTTGCCGAATAATCCAGATTGGAGACTTCTCGGTGTGATACATGGCCGTGATGGGCACCAGGCGATCATTCAAATATCTCCATCGAAGCGAGTGCTGGTCCAAACGGGATCTGAACTCGCTCGATCAGGATGGACGATTAAGACCATAAGTAGGGAGGAGGTGCTACTTGAGTACCTCTCCTCAGCCGCTTCATTGAAGGGGGCTTCCTCGCGAAGAACCTTCATTCTTTCCTTTCCCACCATCAAATAATCATTATGAATATTCTGGTTGAGAAAGCCTGAAAAAACCTTCATAATCTGTACTCTGAGAGTCCGGCGGAGGTTTGGTTCCGCAATGGGAGCTGGTGATTGATGATTACCCGTGTTAAGTGGGACTTGTTTACCGGCATGAGTATTTAATGCGCCAAAAAGGAATGCCATGTTGCGATATTTAAATGCAGGGGAATCTCATGGAAGAGGTCTAATGGCTGTGGTAGAAGGGGTTCCGTCTGGATTACCGGTCACGGCCGAAGGAATTAATGTGGATTTGATTCGCCGACAGGGGGGATATGGGCGTGGCGGTCGGATGCGAATTGAAAAGGACCGGATTGAATTTATTTGTGGAGTTCGAAAAGGGAAAACTTTGGGAAATCCGCTAGGACTGTTGATCTGGAATAAAGATTGGGAAAACTGGAAAGACATCATGGCGTCCGAACCTGGTCCCCCTTCCACTGAACGAGTGGTGACTCGTCCACGGCCGGGCCATGCAGATTTGGTCGGAGCCATCAAATATGGTCATAGCGATATCCGCAATGTGCTGGAAAAGGCCAGTGCCAGAGAAACAGCGATTAGGGTTGCCATTGGTGGCGTGGCGAAATCATTGCTGGCCGAGTTTGGCATGCGAGTGGTCAGTTATACCATGGACATTGGAGGGGTTGCAGCTCCCCGTCCGAATGATCCGTTGTTGGCGTATGAGCATGCAGAACAATCTGAGGTGCGATGCCATGACCCTGAGACGGCAAAAAAAATGGTTGAACAGATTCGGGCAGCCAAGCATAAAGGAGATTCCTTAGGCGGCATTTTTGAGGTTGTGGTCACGAACGTTCCGATCGGGTTGGGAACCTATGCTCAATGGGATCGCCGCCTAAGTGCTCGCTTGGCATTTGCTGCGATGAGTATTCAAGCGATGAAGGGCGTAGAAATTGGAATGGGATTTGAGTCTGCCCGCCGTTTTGGATCTGAAGTGCATGACGATATTTATTTCGACAAAGCCAGAGGACAATTTACCAGAAAATCGAACAATGCCGGTGGGTTGGAAGGCGGCATTACGAATGGCCAACCGATCGTTCTACGAGTGGCCATGAAACCCATCGCGACTCTCTATACTCCCAAAGACAGCGTGGACATCGAAACAAAAGAACCGTTTGAGGCCACGGTAGAGCGCTCAGATATTTGCACTGTTCCGGCTGCCGGCGTCGTGGGCGAAGCGGTGATTGCCTATGAAATGGCCAATGCCCTGATTGAAAAATTTGGTGGAGATACGTTGGATGAAATGAAAAGAAACTTTGAGGCTTACCAAGAGTATGTCCGCACGTTTTAATCCTTTTGCCTTGCACTCCTCTCGTGGCAGGTTTCTATCCTTATCTTGGAATAAAACTGCTTTGTGGTGATTTCCGATAGATGAAGACCTCTGAATTCTCGAAACATGTTCCGGTTTCATTGGGAGATCGGAGTTATCAAGTCCTTATTCAATCTCATATTCTGTCTCAAATAGGCCGTGTGCTTCAGGATGTTGGATTGTCAGGGCGAGTTGCCGTTGTGACCAATCCAGTCGTCAATAAACTCTATGGGCGGCAAGTTTTCCGTGCCTTAAAACGTTGTGGATTTTCTCCATTTCTTGTGGTGATACCCGATGGAGAAAAGGCCAAATCCATGCATTGGCTATCAAAGATACTGGATGAACTGGTTACCCAACGACTTGAACGCCAGGAAGTGGTGTTAGCGTTAGGTGGAGGGGTCGTGGGAGATGTGGCGGGGTTTGCGGCCTCAGTTTATCTGCGTGGCGTTTCATTTGTCCAAGTGCCGACGACATTGGTGGCTCAAGTAGATTCAAGCGTGGGTGGGAAAACAGGGGTCAACCATCCAATGGGGAAAAATTTGATCGGGGCGTTTTATCAGCCACGTGTCGTGGTTATTGATCCGCAGACTTTGCAATCTCTTCCAAAACGTGAATGGGTAGCAGGGTTAGCGGAGGTGATTAAGTACGGCATGATTGCGGATCCGAATTTTTTTGAATATTTAGAACAACACGTCGATGCCTTACGCGAACAAGCAGAGGATGTCATCCCGACCGTCATTCGGCGGTGTTGTGAAATTAAAGCTGAAGTCGTGGGTGGAGATGAACGGGAATCAGGACGCAGACGCATTTTGAATTATGGCCACACCGTAGGGCATGCACTGGAAACCTGGGGTCGTTATAGAACATGGATTCATGGAGAAGCGGTGGGGATTGGCATGGTGCAGGAAGCCGCCATGGCACATTTTTTAGGTTTGTGTACGAAGGAGCTGGTTGAGCGGCAACGCGACTTGATTCAGGATGTTGGGTTGCCGGTTGCCATGCCTTCCATGACGTTTATAGATCTCTGGGGGGCCATGCAACACGACAAAAAGGTCGTAAAGGGACAAATCAATTGTGTGGTACCCACCACAATCGGGAAGGTCAAGATCGTTCCCCTGGTTCGACAACGTATTCGCCAATGGTTTACTGCCAGTCAGTCCTCTCGTGGGAAACGATTGGAACCTGTTCCACAGGCAGTGAACCGTCCACATCTATCCAAGAAAAAATAGCATGGCTCCGATCCGTCCTTCGACTATGGAAGACCTCAAGCACCTTGTTCGGGAGCGGACCCGTGAAGTGCAGATTCTTCACCGAATCAGCGAATCCATCAGTAGTACTTTGGAGCTGGAAACGGTATTAAAGCAAATCGTGGAAGTGGTTGTGGAAGTGACGAAGGGGGATGCCTGTCTATTGTATTTGATCTCTGAAACAACAGACGAGCTTATTTTGCGTGCATCGAAAAATCCTCATCCCCGTCTTATCGGGCGTATATCCATCGGTTTGGGAGAAGGGATTACCGGGTGGGTGGCACGGGAAAAAATTCCCGTGGTGATTCCTCGCAATGCAAGTGATGACGCCAGATTTAAGTTTTTTCATCGTCTCCCGGAAGACCGCTATCAGGCGTTTGTGTCCGTTCCCATTACAAGTAAGGGGAAAATGGTCGGTGTCATCAATGTTCAGCATAAGCGGTCAAAGCGGTATGCGGAAGAGACGCTCGCGCTCTTACTGACCATCGCTAATCAAGTCGGCGGCGCCATTGCCAATGCCAGATTGTACGATGATATGCGCCAAAAAGCGCGTCGACTTGAAACGCTTTCACAAGTATCGGAAACGGTGGCTTCTAATCGACTGATCGAGGATGTGCTGCAATTAATTGTCACCATGACGGCTCAGCTGATGAATTCAAAAATTTGCTCGATCATGCTTGTCGACCAGGATTCGGGAGAATTGCGTATTGCAGCCACTCAAAGCCTGAGTGATGCGTACCGGCGGAAGCCACCGTTGAAAGTTGGGCAGAGCATGAGCGGTCGAGCGGTGCAGGATCACCATCCGGTGTATGTCCCGGATGTGAAGGCAGAAGATGGATATTTTTATCGGGATTTGGCGAAACAGGAAGGATTGCATTCATTATTGTCCATTCCCATGCTCATGAAGGAAAATCCGATTGGGGTTATCAATGTCTACACTTCCAGTTATCATGCGTTTTCAGATGAAGAGGTTACCACGCTTCAAGCCATTGCGAATCAATCTGCCGTCGCCATTGAGCACACTCGGCTTATGGAAAAGTCGTTTGAGATGCAAGAGGCTTTAGAAGTGCGAAAATTGGTAGAGCGTGCTAAAGGGTTTTTAATGGCGTCTAGGGGATTGTCAGAGCCTGAAGCATTTCGCCTTATGCAACGACAAAGCATGAATCTTCGAAAATCCATGAGGGAAATTGCCGATGCGATTATTCTCGCGGAGGAACTTCAACGGGCGACTCAATAAGCCTCCCTAGGAAGATTTATCATTGAAATAGGCATTTGAGGAGACATTCTTTGAACGGATTCTTCATTGCTTGTATAATATTTTGAGGGGCGGCAACGGCGTCTTCCCGTATATGTTAGCTTAAGGGACAATGGCGTCCTCGGTTCCGATGGGACAGAGGACGTTTTTTTTAACATGATGATTCGATTAGCGATGGTGCAGATGAATGCGGTGGTTGGGGATCTTGAGGGGAATACCCGCACCATTTGCGAATGGATCCGCGAGGCGAAGAAAGCCAAAGCGGATGTGGTTGTCTTTCCGGAGTTGGCCGTGTGTGGGTATCCTCCAGAAGATCTGCTCCTCATGCCGAAGTTTCTATTCGATATTAGTCGGATGCGGGACCGTATCACCAAAGTCACGACGGGAATTATGGCGGTAGTGGGAAGCGTGATTGAATCTGATCGTCCTGCTCAACATCCCCTCCGGGATCACGTACAAAATCGAAGGAAGCCCCTGAATGCGGCGTGGGTCCTGGTCAATGGTCAGGCGAAAAGATCGTATGCCAAATGCAAGCTCCCCAACTATGGGGTGTTTGACGAAGAACGGTATTTTCAACCGGGACAAACCAGTCCGGTCTACTGTCTGGGCCCGGTACGAATTGGAATCAATATTTGTGAAGACATATGGTTTGCTGATGGTCCGGCCAGTCGGCAGGCAGTATATGGTGGCGCTCACCTGGTTCTCAACATTAATGCCTCTCCTTATCACGTCGGAAAAACCCAAAATCGTGAACGCATGTTAGCCATTCGGGCGAAAGCTAACAATGTCATGGTCAGTTATACCAATATGGTCGGAGGACAGGATGAATTGGTCTTTGATGGGAATAGTCTCGTCATGGATTCCACCGGGGTGGTCCTTGCGCGGGCAAAAGCCTTTAAAGAAGATCTCTTGCTGACCGACCTTCAGATCCCTTCAACACCAAAGGGGAAATTGAAAAGGACTGGAAAAGCATCCGAAGTTGATGGTGAAGATATTCGGGTTCCGATGATCCGCATGGGGTGGACGCCGAGGTGGCCGAAGTCCGGCGCTCCAGGTGTCAGAAGGCTCACACCGGTGCTGGGTGAGTTAGAGGAGATATACCGGGCACTCGTGCTAGGAGTACAAGATTATGTGAGGAAGAATGCCTTCTCAAGGGTTCTTGTCGGTATCAGCGGAGGGATTGATTCGGCTTTGACGGCATTGATTGCCCGAGATGCCTTGGGTGCGTCCAATGTGATGGGTGTAATGATGCCATCCCCCTATACTTCTAGGGAAAGTCGTGTGGATGCTCGTCAGCTAGGGAGAAAATTGGAAATCGAGATGCGGCATCTTTCAATAACGAGAGTGTTCAGGGTTTTGCTTGGGGTGCTGGGCAAGTCCATGCAGGGTTTTCAGGCTGACACGACGGAAGAAAATTTGCAAGCTCGCATCCGAGGAACACTGCTGATGGCTCTTTCCAATAAATTTGGGTATTTAGTATTGACCACGGGAAATAAAAGCGAAATGAGTGTGGGATATGCCACGCTCTACGGCGATATGGCTGGTGGGTTTGCCGTGATCAAAGACATTCCCAAAACGAAGGTGTATGAGCTTTCCCGCTGGCGAAGTGAGTATAAAGGCCCTGATTTTGACCGGGTGATTATTCCTGAAAGAATTCAGGTGCGTGCTCCTTCGGCTGAGTTGAGGCCCGATCAGACGGATCAGGATACCCTCCCTCCCTATCCGGTCTTAGATGCAATCCTACAAGCCTATGTTGAGGACAATGAGTCAGTGGGCAGAATTGTGAAGATGGGCTATGATTCTCATATTGTGCGAACGGTCATGGGGATGGTAGATCGGAGCGAATACAAGCGTCGACAAGCGCCAGTGGGCATTAAAATTACCTCGAGAGCGTTAGGAAAGGATCGGCGCATGCCGATTACGAACCGATATTTTTCTGGAGCTTAACCTGAATGTGTGACATGGTGAGTGCTTGCGGGATTTGCCCTCGATGAGTGAAGGGATGTCTTTGCCCCCAACCGGTTTGACGGAACACAAGGACTCCTCTCTGGGGCTTCATGTTCTCCAGTCCCAGCGCGAGGTTCTGCGACAACGCTTAATTGAAGGGGCGACCGGCAGTGAGATCACCCAGAATTTTTCGGATTTCATGGATGCTTTACTGATCGCGCGATTTCGGGAGGTCATTCAGCAAGGCAATGCAGGCGTGCGAGCTGGATGGCAGCAATGCTGTTTAGTGGCCATGGGGGGGTATGGGCGGCGGGAGTTAGCTCCCTATTCCGACATTGATGTGATGATTCTCACTCTGGGCAATCAAAGTGAAGTTGCTGAGGCACTGTCTACCGGAGTCTTTCACCGGCTTTGGGATCTTGGGTTTCAAGTTGGGCATAGTGTGCGGTCCATAGCAGAATGTCTGACGATTGCGGAAGTCGATCTGGCGGTATGTACCTCACTGATGGAATCACGATTTCTTATCGGCAGTGCTTTAGTGTTTCAGGAATTTCAACGAAAATTTGAACGTCGGATCATTAAGAAACGGGCGCAACGGTTTGTTCTGGATAAAATTCACGAGCGTGAAAGAGAGTATGCCAAATTTGGTGAGACTGTCTTTATGCTGGAACCGAATATTAAAAAAAGTAAGGGTGGGCTTCGGGATCTGCATTTGCTGCAGTGGGTTGGGCAGGCCCGGTATGGAGCGGGGACGATTCAAGAACTCTCGAATCGGGGAATAATTGCTATTCAGGATTATCAGGTTCTGCAAGAAGCACAGGAATTTCTTTGGCGAGTTCGGTGTTTTTTACATTTTGAAGCGGGACGGGCTCAAGATATCCTCACGTTCGACGATCAGGTTCGGCTCTCTGCACTTTGGGGTTTTGTGGATCATCCCCATTTGTTAGCCGTTGAGCAATTTATGCAAGTGTATTTCCGTCATACGACCGGGTTGTTTGACCGTGGTCGGCGATTTCTTGATCAAGCCAGGGAGGGATCCTGGTTGGATCGGGTTCGACAATGGTGGCCTCCGCCATTAATTGAAGGGCACTTCCGTATTCTGGAGAATCGCCTGACAATTCAAACGGATAAACTCCTTGAGGTGATGGAGAGCCCCATGTTGCTTCTGAGGTTATTTGAAATCTCTCATCGTCAAGCAGTCCCCATCGATTCCCGCATTCTCAATGAATTGTCTCAGCACATGGGAACCCTACCCAATGAGTTGTTTCATACCAAGCCTGTGAGTCGGCTTTTTCGGCATATTCTGTCAAACCCTGGTCGGATAGCTCAAATTCTTGAGGCCATGCATCAGGCTAGTCTACTGGAAAAACTTGTTCCCGCTTTCTCCCGAGTACGTGGCCTCATGCAGTTCAATCAATATCATAAATACACGGTCGATGAGCACAGTCTGCTCGCAGTGAGGGAAGCGGAGCGGCTTCAACATCATCAAGGGGTCATAGGAGAGGTTTACCGAAACATCGTTGATAAAGACATTTTGCATCTGGCGCTCTTGCTGCATGATTTAGGCAAAGGGCGTCCTGGGGATCATAGTGAAGTCGGTCAGGAGATTGCCCATTTAACAGCTGATCGGTTGGATTTATCTGAGAAGGAACGGCAGACTCTCGCTTTCCTGGTTCGCCATCACTTGCAGATGTCTCATACGGCTTTTCGTCGAGATCTTAACGATCCTAAAACCATTGTCACATTTGCCCGGTTGGTAAAGACTGTCGGGATGCTTCAAAAGCTGTTTATTCTGACTATTGCAGATATATCAGCGGTGGGACCAGAGGTGATGACGAAATGGAAAGAGTCCTTATTAGGGGAATTGTATTCCCTGACTTACGCAGAGCTTGCCGGGGATGCGGGTCCATCGTATGCCGGTGATGGGAATAAGAATATTTCGCCAGAAGATCGGGACCAACTTATCAAGATTTTAAAGGCCGATCGAAGCGAGGGACATTCTCCGGAACCCGACTGGTCGGAATGGGTGAATGCCAAACTTCAACAACTCCCCAGCCGGTACGTTCAGTCGACACCGGTTGACCAAATGGCGGCGTACCTCCTAGCCATTCGTTCTCTCCCTGTCAAGCCGACTCATGTGGAAGCCCGTTTCAATAAGGCATCGGGTGTTACGGAGTATGTGCTGATCACCCGTGAACAGACCAAACCAGGTGTTTTTATGCAGGTGGCCGGAGTGTTAGCGGCCATGGGTTTGCAGGTATTGGAAGCGCAAATTATGACACTGAAGGATGGCACGGTATGGGATGTGTTCTCGGTACATGATTCAGATTATGAAGGGCCGCCATCTGTCGAACGCCTAGAGGAGGTGGCAAATGAAATTCAAGAGGTCGTGGAGGGAAGGCAATCAGTTCACCAAATGATTGAACGACGACGGCGCATGGCCTTTGGTCGTCCGTTTCCTACAGGCCGGCATCCCACGGAAGTTCATATTGATCATGGGGTCTCAGATGCCTTTACGGTGATTGACCTCTTTGCCGATGACAAGCAAGGGTTGCTCTTTGTGATTGCCAAAACGCTGGTTCAATTTGGGTCTTTCAATTCATATGGCCAGAATCGGGACCAGGTTAGATCAGGTGGCCGATGTTTTTTATGTGACCAATTTTCAGGGAGAAAAAATTCTTTCCGGTGAGGACTGTGAGCAAATTCAACGTACTCTTCACGCCGCGGTTGATCTTTTTCTGGATGAATAGTTTAGGTCGTTCGTTCGTAGATGCACTATTTGCCGGGGTGGGGAGAGGAGCATTTGGCATAGATTAGATTTTTTAGCCACAAACCAGCTATAGACCACTACGCATTGTCACAAATTCTTCAGAAGGTTTAAATGCACGGGAGAGTGTTTTCGGAAATTCCCTGATCGTCAGGGTTGTGAATTAATGATTGGCCACACTGCCTGGTATGTTCCTCCAATTCCCCTGGTTGATAACTAGATGTAGCCGCAAACATTTGAAGTGTGCAATTGGACAATAGAGGATGAATGCAGAAAGAATTTCTCTACGTGAGAAGAAGTGTGTGAGGAATTCCCGCAGATTAACCTTCATAACAAATAGGCCATTGTGGAAAAATGACGCCTCATCCAAGAGATCAGAAGGTAGAGCCTTGGCTTTGATCCGGATCGGTAGTTATGCCACGAGCGCATTCGTGGCGACATGGGCAAAGATGAGACTGGTCAGGTCCAGGTATTGGCTCATTCCGTACGGGGTACCAGGGGTCTGCCGTGGCACAGTGGTTGCGATGAACTCACCCTCTCTGAAAAATAACCTATTTTCTCCAATAGAGCATTAGACGATCTCATGGATGACGTGGGCGTGCCGATGGCCTCTGGTTTTGACCGTTTCCCTTAGGGCGGCTAAGGCCTGGGAAGTAATGGCAGATCCGCAATTCGTACAGCACCAAAAGGCTCCGGTGGGTGCAAGTGTACTGTTCTGGCATTGGGGACAACGTTGGAATGACATTGTTGATTCCTTTCTTAAAGTAATTCGTGTCAAAAGTCAGCATCAAAGAAAGTAGGGGACCCAGGAGTGCGGGTGGGCCCCCCACTAGCTTGGAGAGGAGAAGAGCCCTCTCCGGGATAGACCGACAGTTTGGTTAATGTAGACCTCATGGTAAATAAATATTGATGTCGTATGATAAAATCGTGGTTGCGTAATTGTGCCATCTGTCCGTCCTCATCCAAGATCTTCCCCGAGGCTGCGAGAGTATCCCGAAGCCACCTTGAGAGGTGGTTGAAGATTGACAAACATAGGAGAGTTTTTGGACTGAGGAGTTGAGAAAATCATTCGCCCCGTGTTCGTTTGCATAAAACGGGTTACCACCACCTCAACCGCTTGACCAACCAGAGTCGCACCGTGGTCGACGACGACCATCGTTCCATCATCTAGATGGGCAATACCCTGCTCCTGCCCCTGGCCCTCTTTGTGAATGAAGACACGTATGGTTTCCCCAGGCAATACCAAAGGGCGTAATTGGTAGGTTAAATCGTTCACGTTGAGTGAGAACACACCTTGAACTGATGCGACTTTTGCCAGATTCCAATCGTTGGTCACGATCTTGGCTTCACGGTTTTTGGCTATGGCGATGAGTTGATGGTCAACCGCTAATATGTCGGGTTCCCAATCCTCGATTATCACCACGTCCAGATTGGGCAGTTTCTGCAGTTGGGATAAGATATCCAGCCCACGCTTCCCCTTAATTCGTTTAGAGGGGTGAGCGGAGTCGGCTAATGTTTGGAGCTCATGCAGAATACTTTTGGGAACCAAGAAAGGACCTTCCAAAAAGCCTGTGGTGCAGAGAGGTAGTATTCGGCCATCGATTATGGCGCTAGAATCCAGCAATTTTTGAACGGTGTTCGATGGGATTAGCGAACCGTGAGGAGAGGAATTTCTTTGTAGTTCAGCTTTTGGGGTCAGTGACAGGATGTTGGAGATGTGGATACCAACCATCATTCCGATGTACGGACAGAGAAGAAAGACAGGGAGCCCGATCCACGGGGTAAGAGAAGACATCACGAGCAGCCCTGTTCCCATTCCCATGATCAATACAAAACCGATCCCCGCCAAGGCAACGATGAGGCCAATACTACCACCAATCAAGGTAGAGCGGTGACATGCGGTCAAATGTCGTTCTAACCATAGAGCCAGGCAGCCGACTGCTAAGCCTGTGGCTCCCCAGAGAACAATGTTTGGAAGGGCATCGGTCCACTGAGACGGAGCATGACCAAGGCCACCATACATTCCCACGCTTAGACAAAAAAGGAGATACATCCATTGATGAATGGAAAGAGATTGGGATTTTGAAAAGGAGGCAAACGCAGAGTCTGGCGCAATCATTTAAAAGTTTCTCCTTCAAGGGTCGGTACAAAATTCACTCGTTGGGGGAGGAGTTTCAGCCTGTTGGAGCCTCAAATGATGAACAGTGCTGCAGAAGATGGTCGGAGTTAAGCCTCGACTTAGGATCAGCTTGGGCGGATCTCCGACAGAATTCACTTTCTGCAACCTCCAGCACGGTGGTGATACCTCGAAGGTTCAGGTCATGGAACAAGCGAAATTGTAGGCAGCAGCGATGGTCAAAAAATAATGTTTCGCATCGATGGGGCGGTAGAGAGGCTGCGAGGTGTAGGATACGTCCCAAACGATTGATTGGATCAGTCAAAAAGGGGAGACCAAAAGTCTGAGGAGGACGACACCAGGAATTCCCAAGAAACGCGTTGTTCGGTACTAAGGCCGCGAGCATGACCTTTTCTGCATGAAACCGGTTGAGCTGTTGTTCCAGCAACCATGCATCGTTTTCAGTACAGGCAGGTAAGGAGCAGAGCACAAATTGGGTTCCCTGAAAGGCTGTCAGGGGAAGATACTCCCATCTGCCATTTAGCAAGCATGGGGTTTTCCACATTGGTGCCCGTGTTCCGATCTTCATGCTGTTCCCTCCTTTACAATCAGTAAAAACATTCTGGGTCCGAGTCAATTAGGCATTGCAATGTTGCGTCCGGACATTCGTGAGCATTCGGGTTGGAGTGCCAAAATTGGATTTTTTATGATTTTGATATCAAATATCATTATCATTTAATGATACATAAAAACAAAAAGATTTGTCAATTTTGTTGATTTTCATTTGAGCAAGAAGCAAGGATTAAAATTTTTTCGGCCAGGTTTAACGGGTTGTAACGGCTGTCATTCTCTATTCCATCCGGTCACAATATTCTGCTTGCATAAAAAGCTTCCTCTTCTTTTTTGAAACGTTTGGTTAGAGGGGACGTCTTAATTCTGGTCATACCTACCTTGCTCATCCTCGCCGGCTTGACGTTCAATTTCTCCCATCTCTGTTATTGGCCCTCACGACCATTTAAAAGGGTGAAGAAAAAAATAATCAGGAATACCATCTTTCGTACGATCATTAGGTAATGGACGTGAGGTCATTGGGAAGGAATCGCAAAACATGGCATGAATCGGATCTCCCGCTTGAACATTGGCCATGATTAAGCTTTGCCAACCAAAACCGATCAAATTCATTAAACAGATCTGCAGCCAACTTTCCCATTCTTCAGTCCATCCAACTGGTCTCATTGGCTTATGAGCAGTATGATTCGGGGCCATGCCCACAGACCAATGATGCTGAGAAAAACGATTCCCAAGGATACCGACAAACTGATGAACACGGGCTTTTCCCCTTCGACGATAAATGAGTCTCGTTTCATGAGATGTTCCTTGGATTCCATTACCAGATTAAGAGTCATCAAGTACGTTCTCTTTGAACGTACTTGATGGATGGCGAATGTTTAACTCAATGACAAGTAGTAGCTTTTGCGTCAGCGAGGCTGGGTGCTCTTCGAAACCCAGTGGTATTTGATACCTGAGCCGCCATTCTGGTTAATTGCGTTGCATAGGCGAGGAACTCTTCTTTCTGGAAATGAAGGGTAATCGATCCATAGGTGAGATGAACACGACTACAGTCACAGACGCTCAGCTTGAGTTGTTGACTTGATGCCATAAGTGTCTCCTGAGTGGTATGAGGTTAATTTGCAAGTGCGTATCAGCAAAGGGTTGGGTTCAGATCCTGTTTGGCAAACATGAAATTGGTGGTAGCAGGATTATCGTTTTGTTCTTGAGCAGGCTGAAACGAAAAATTCTGACATTTTTTCAACATGCCCAAAAGGCGGGTCATGCCATGCCAATTGAACAAATGGCTCCGTCGGTCTCTGATTACTCCCTCTGGGTCAAAGATGAAGGTCTGGCATTGATTAAAGGGAGGTCCACTCCATAAGCCCAGGGCTCGACCTAAACGTTGTGTTGAGTCAATTAACAAGGGGATGGAAAGGATTTTAATTGTGTGGAGGTGCGATCCGCGAAACAAGTGGGCGGGGTGTTGCATACCCAATAAAAGGGCGCCCTGTTTTTGGACGGTTCTGCGAAACTGATTGAGAAACACGGCATCGCAAAATTCAAGTTTGGGAGGGCAACACAATATGCCCCATTGTCCTTCTAAGCTCGCTAGATCCAAATCAATCATATTTCCCTTCAGCAGTGCAGGAACTCTCATGTGTGGCAGGGTGGAATGTCCTATGTTCATGGGGATAGCCTCCATTGTTTGTGTCCTCCGACTAAATTTAGGGTTGGGTGCCCCGGAGGAGGAAAAGAGACCCAACCTTTTTGTGTACTGGGTAGTTCGCTCGCCCTGAAACTTTTTTCGTATGTATGATTGTTTGCGTTCATCGGCATTTTGTCTGGGCTGGATTTCACCGAATGGAAACAGATTGTCGTAATATATAATGATAATGAAAATCATTTATATTTTCAATAAAAAAATTAAAATTACTATTTCAGCTTTTCTCCAAAGGGCAGAAAAGCCATGTATTGGATCTATAAACTAAATGAAGCGATTCTCTTTAAGTCAGAAGGTTTTTTGCGGTGGGGTTCTTCATCTGTTGCTGCAGGATATTTGGCCAGGTGTTTTGCCCGGATGGAAGGACGAGGGGATTTTATGAGGCTGGTGGCATTTTAAATTGGTGGAAATCGGTATGGCCCATGACTTTTCAAGATACCCAAGTCTCCTGTGCGAAACAGCTGGTCACGATGTGAACCACTTAGGACCGAATGAAAATCAGGCAATTGTACCGGGAACACCTTGGCCATCCTCCTTAAAAGTCCATAAGGAAAAAAGGCGACCCAACCCGGAGGAATAACCAAGGGCCGGGAACATATTCCATCGTAACCTCCGGATGGGTAGCTTGATCAAGAGCGAGACACCACAAGAAAGTTCCTAGCCGGATTTCGTCGCGCGGTGGTTTCCAGGGCCTTGCTGCCGAACCTAGTGATTGAATCGGCCATAGTTCTTTCAGTTCATATAGAGGGTTCAGGAAAACACATCGCATTCGTTAGCCCGCAACAAACCATGAGTTCGGTGAGAACGATATTTGTGGTTGGGTTTTTACCGTGTTGATATGTATGTACTCTGTCGGAACCAATAAACATCCTTCTTATGGAGAAGGGCTATCCATCGGGCTCTTCTTCTCCCGGGAATGGGCGGTCACTTGATTATTCATATTGCCAACACCGCGCCAACCCGTCGCCAATGCTTCAAGCCTTTTCCCACTAATGGGCACAACCTCCCTGAGTGTCTTGTAATCGGCCTCTAGGTGAAGGTTATTCGGGCCATTTATTGAAAACCAAGTCACGTAAATGATGAACAGAGGACTGAATCGGATTGGGAAGAGGAAAGAATCAGGGCGAATCTTCTTCAAAGAAACGTTCCTACCGGTGTATGGCTTTAGGTGATTTTCTGCTCTAGGCTATCCGAGTGGTGGAAGCGATAGAAGCTTCCTGCAAGATGAAGGGGGCAAAAAACAAGCCCACGTTGAATGACTCACCGTGGGCTTAAGAAAGTTCAGTTTCTTCCAGCTGGAAGAGTACCGTGTGAAAGGTTTTGTTTGAGGCGAAATGTTTGTCGTTTACTCGTAGTCTTCGTTTAAGGATCGTAGGAATGCCGTTAAAGCCGGGATGTCCTCTTGAATTAAGGCAATGTTTTTCAGGTGGGAATCACCATTGCGAAGCATGCCCTTTCGCGCTAAATCCGAATTTGTAATATACCCCTGAATCACATCTTCAAGCGTATCGGCGATACCGGTGTGACTATAGGGAGCCGAATGGCTCAAATCCCGGAGGCCGGGAGTTTTGAAAGCCCCAATAGCTCTCGGCAGGAGTCGATCTGGTTGACAGGCCCGGAACCCACGAAATACCCCAAAGTGTTCATTGAGGGCGTCCTCGCAAAGGATGGACCAAATTGGGAGCTGGGATTCGGGGAAATCAGAATTCCAGAAAATGTTCCAAATTCCCAGATCGGTCCATTGGGGGTTGTCTGGCGAGGGAATAGCGCGGAATGGTTCTTGAGCATGAGGATGCTTTGCTGTGGCAGGAAGGTAGGCTTCGATATTCTTATTTCGTTGATGCAATCCAGGAATATCCAGTATGGAAAAAGTTCCTGGCCCGTGAATTCGTTCATACTCCGTTTGGGCAATTCCCGTGTTGTGAAATCGGAAGTCGGTGAAATTTGGTGGCGTATGACATGCAATGCAATTCCCAATTCCTCCCTGGGCTTGGTCACTGGGCCGAATGTGACGGCCTTTATGACGATGCTTGTGTCCACCCTGTTGAGCAAAAAATATTTTCAACCCTTGTAGTTCCTGAGGTCCAAAGGTGAAGGGTTGGTCGTGGAACTGAAACTTGCCATCTGCCGTGTGAGGATTTTTCTCAACAAATCGAAGGGTCGGGCCATCGTGAGAAGATGTTGAGGGCCATCGGGAATAATCTTGCGGATCGTATGACTCGAGAAATTTAATCTGTTGAAGCAATCGACGAGCATATGAACTGGGAGATTCCCACTTATCGGGTTGACGAGGGAAACTGTTGATTTCCAGAAAGACATCATAAGGAGAAAGATTGAATCCTCCCTCGCCATCCTGTGAGAAGAGAAGTTGGTCCGTATAAGCGGCGATAAGTTGTGAAACCGCCTGGACAAGTTGTAGGTCGGTGGCTTGAGAAACCTCTATGCGAAAATCTTCAGGGATCAGAAATTCTTGAGGAATAGATGAGTCGGTTCCGGTGAAAAGAACACGATAGGATAGCCCGCCAAACTCCTGCGCCAGATCTCCGGTTCCCGAGTCTTCTCGAATAATCCTGGCAATATGGGAGATGGCGGCTTCCTGCTCGTCGGAAAGCCATCCATAGTTCCGGCCGGTCAGGGTCCCTTTGACCAAATCCACCATGGTCGGAAATTCAGCATCGGCGTGTAGAAAAAACATTTGTCGAGGGAGAGCAGAATTGACAAGCGGTGGCACGTTTCGAACTGCGGTGGATTTTCCATCTTCCCGGGCTGGAATAGGACTCCGTCGTGCAAAATCCGAATAGGTATTCATTCCGTAGTTCGGAACATCGAGGAGTTCATCGACAAAATGGCAACTCCGGCAGTTCATAGATTGACCGGCAAACGGGCCATCGGCATATTGATCTGGCTGGAGTTGCCAATTCGCCACTTTGTCGAGAGCGGGATCGCCTTGGGGCATGGGATCATTCACATCGCCTCCGTCATCCAGAAAGATTTTAAATAATTGAGCAAATCGAGTTTCCAGAAACAACCGTTCTCCGTTGGTGACTTCCGGTGGATCAGCTTCTTCGGCCTCCTGAGCTGACACCAGAGGGACATTGACGGAAAAGGATAGAGTTGATGTGAGTAATGCAATACAAAAGATCTGCACGCAAGAGAATAAAATAAATCGATGGACGTTCATGGGTGCACCTCGCATTAAAATGAATCCCTCTTCGGAGAAATCCTCCCTGATCTCTCTTTTGGGATAAATTGTGAATGTATCCTCACACGTCATGTGTTGAGGCGGAGTGAGGCGAGGGGGACAGGAGGAGACCCACCCCCTCGCCCGCATGAGGATGAATAGAAAAGTATTCATCCTCGGGATTTATGAAGAATCAGCCCAATACCATCCTTGGACACAAAAAAAGCCCATGAGCAGACAATGACCGCTCATGGGCTCTGGACTCAAAAAGTCTCGGGCCTTAGGAATATGGTGAGACGTACTTAGTCGTCAAACTCTGGCATCATCAATGCCCTCATTCAGCAGCGAATTTCATTTATGCGGTGTGAAGAACATCCATGGGAATCTGCCGCTTATTGGAAGATCTTCAGAAAACAAGTTAAGGCAAACACGGGGATATCGGGGAAATAAGTCATGGCAAAAGTCAGAATTTATGGTTTTTCAGCCAAAAACCAACCCTTGCTGTTCATGCATTGTGCCAAGGAATCATCAGTTATTCCTTTGCTGAATGGGTTCAATGAATTCTCGGAATGTACTTCGTTGATCAGGATTTGCCGACATGAGCGCAGATCATGTTCAAATTCCCCCTCGCCTGCGTCTGGTTTGGCCCAATACAAATCTGGTGCGCAGGCAGAAAGGAATATCGAAAAGAGGCTGATGCCTATCCATTTCCCAAAGCCATGATACAAAGGAACCCTTGACCAGGCCCATGTAGGATGTGGAGGAAGAATCTGTTCCTCTTTCATGAATGTATGGCTGTCTGATTCGATGGAGTGAGAAAATTATTATCGCATTCCATCATAAAATCCAGTAGCCGTTTGAAGCCAACTAGTGGTTGAAATGACCCGCCTCCAGGCATCGGTTCGGGTAAAGAATCTTCCTCCAATCGAGGAAAATGGCAAAAGTTAGTCATCCGACTCCGGCATCATAAAGGCGGATTTTTGCCACCACATTTCATACATGGGTATAACGAACATGATGAGAAATCCCACAACCATCAGGATGTCTCCGGTCAACATGGCGATGGTGAAGATTGGGGATACATAGGCAATCAGCCAAGGTGAAACCAGATCCAGGGTGACTCCGACAAACGCCATCCATGTCGTAACCACTTTTAGTGTGGGGCTTACCATCGTGAGATAGAGGACATGGACCAAAATCATAAATGTGACCGGCATGGTAAACAGATGGAAGTGTGTGGTCTCGGCCAGTTGACCAAACGGCATGGGTTCACCAAAAGTTGCATCCGATCCCCGATAATGTTCGGCGAGGCCTTTAAGGCTTAACTCCGTCATGCTATGAGCCCAAAAGAAGGTGAAAATGAATCCAGCGAGCATCAGCAGGAGAAACCAGGTATAGACTAAGCGGATATGTCGGTCGGTATCACGAAGCCGAAAGCGGGCATTAAAATTTCGCATTCCATTCTTGCAGGAAGTTAGAACCCCAGCAGGGACTCTAAAAAACCTTTGTTCGCTCGACTGGCTGTATTGATGGGGGGGCTTTGACTCTGGGATTGCAGATAAAGTTCATGGGCCAGGACGAGGGCGCGTTTAACGCCGGCACTCATGGATCGCACGGACATGGTGGCGCCGGAAATGTTGATGACATCCCGGTTAATCCGAATGGGGTCGTCAATCGTTTTTCCTTGGTATTGGTAATTAAAGCGTTTCTTTCCAACTTCGCTCCCCCGTGATTCCCGGTAGACCAATACTTCAACGTTGGTGATTTCTCCATCGGGGTCAACGCCAACCATATAGGTCATCGGCTTATGCTTACCGATGGTATGTTGGACAAAAGCCCATCCATCGATCCTTCCATTCGTTTCTCCAATATAACAATCAAAGGTCGATTCCGGAAATTGCCATCCGATTCGCTCTTCGATAATTCGTTTCTGGTTTTCGTTGAGGGTGATGACCTCTAAGCGGATGGAATCGGAATCAGGAAGTGTTAATTTAGCAGCCTCTTCCGGTGTCAGGTAAACGTCTTCCTGAACCATTTCCTGTGGAGTCAAATACCGCTTCAATTCATTATCCCAGATCTGGTCATTTTCGGCATTGGAGGGTTGAGGGGCATACGCCAGTAAAAGACTCCCGAAAATAGCGATGTTTAAGATTCGATGAAACATCCTTCAGCCTCAAGTTTTTCGGTTAAGTTGTTTAAAATGAGATTCACGGCTTGTTGTGATGGTTCGACCGGATACCAATCATAAAGCCTGGCGCCCCCACGGAATCCCCAATGTTGCCGCCGTTCGGCAATTTGGAGTCGCACGGCATTGGAATCGAGGGGCCTCAGGGTCAGGGTCAGTTGCGATCGCTCCTTGTCCCCCATGCCTTCCCGTTGGAAAAGGCCATACTTAGCGCCTTCCACATATTCCACCCGCCATCCGGTTTCGATCACCCCGTTGGACTTGTCTTTCTTAGTCACGGGATAGGCCCTGAGGGTTTCAAGGGAGGAATTCCATACGGAATCAATTGGACAGGCCATGTATCGATCGACAATCATGTCCTGACCGGAAAGGAAAGCGCAGCTCAGAAAAAACATGGGGCATGTAAAAATCGAGATTCCACGAATCAGGGAAGAAAAAGAAAGGGTCAACATAAAAAACAATATGAGAGAAAGATCGAGATGGATGAATTGAAAAACGAGAATGATTTTCGATTTATTTGAATATGATTCTCATTATGATAAATAATATCGAATTGTATCACCCGATGTTCAAGGCGGTCAACCAGGAAGTTATTGATCTCTGGTCTGATGCGGACCATTTATTTCGATACTGGTTAAAAATAAAAAACAGAGAGAAAAGGCTTAGCCTTTTCTCTCTGTTTTCCTGTCCCCCCTTAAAGAAAACTCTTAGAAATACGTGGCCATGGATGCCACGAACGCCGTGTCGTGTATACGTTCATTCCCACTTCGACCGACCGGAGTGTATTGGAAGTCGGCTTTAAAGACCGTATCTTCGGTGGGACGGAAGTTTAGGCCGAAGGTCCAGCGCTGCCATTCCCCCAATTTCCCGGCTTCGGTGTTATCATTTAAGTCCTGTCCCAGATTCATTTGTTCCCAGCGGACTACAGCAGTGAATGTAGAGACCTCCTGTTTGAAGAAGGTGGGGGCCATTCTGGTTAAAAATTCCGGAAGGAAATGGTAATTTCCTTGTATGTAATACCCTTGCATTCTGCGTGGATTGCCGTTCCGGGTTCCGTCTTGATTGAGGTCATTGTCCTTGACGTAAGCCCACGCACTTTCCCCGATGAGTTCAAATGGGCCTCGTTGGAAGGTCCAATCCAGAGCCCAAATGGCCAATTGGTCATCCTTATTCGTGCCATAATTCCCGTAAAATCCGGAACCACCAACTTCCACCCCCAAAACGGGGCTGAACGCGACACGTCCCATGATGGATTTGCCGTTGTTATTGTCAAAGCTCGTACTATCTGATCTCGCACTGCGTATTCCGTTTGTTTGATTGATATTCGACGTGTTATTAGGATTTCCATTCCCTCCAAAGGCATTGGTGAATCCGTTGGTGACGTAGAATTCGTAATCCAGCTTTGAGAGAGCCGTGGGATAGAATGTGCCGTAGGCTCCAACACCAGGTTGGTGAAGCGTTGTCGGGATAATCCGTTGGTTCACGAGTGGCCGTTCGGTGAGATCACGGAGTGGGGCGTCATGCAGGAGATTGAATTTTCCAAGAGGAACCAGGATGATGCCCGCCCGCACATTAAAGGGTTCTTGTACAAGATAGTCGATAGTGGCAAATTCCACCTTTATGTCGTTGGTTCCATGCTCGAATTCAATTTCCGCCGCGAATTTCACACGCTCGCTGATGTCCCCGTATATGAAGGGTACCAACCGGTGTTGATCAAAATAACTGTTTCCTTGATTGGCCCGGTTGAAGTATTCGATGTCCATGTAACCGCCGACGATGGCCTTGGGAGAAGAGACGAATGGACGGGCATAGATCAGACCTCCTGACCCTTGCATGGAGGAATCGGCTTTTTGACGCTTCCCTTTAATGGCGCCAAGGTCCTGAAGGTTTTTCCCAGAATCTGGTGGGTCCGGGGCGGTTCCTGGTTGGGGCATCGGTGGCCTGGCTGCCTCTGGGGTCCCTTGTCCTTGCAGATAGTCTTGGACTGCTTGCCGAACCGCTTCCTGTTGAGCCGGCGTCAGTGCTTCATCACCTGAAGCGGAGAAGGCCGGAGAAATTGAAAACACAGAGAGGGCCATGAGGACCCCGATTGTGAACTTTTTCATGAATGAAAACCTCCTAATATAGGATTGGGACGCGGAGGTCCTCAGGAAAAGAGTAGGGGACTCTGGGTCCTCAATGGAAGGAACTCATGAAAAACCGGGAATCGGAGCACACCGCATATTCAGGAGCGAAGAGGATCAGCCTCCTCATTAGTCACTCAATACGGTAAAGGGAATGAAAACAAGACGTTTGCAGCGTTTGCATTTCAATTCCACTCCATCTTTTTTTAAGATGGCCATCAGTTGCCCGCAATGACAGCGTGCTTCTGAGGTGGTGGTGCATGGAGAAGCTATTTCAGTTCCTTGAGTCATCTTGATGTTGAATGTAATTATTGTTAATTTTGAAATTGATAACTGTTATTAATAAGGTCCTTAAATACCCCATGAGTTTGGTTTCTGTCAAGACGGCCCCATTTTTTTCGTAATTTTTTTTAGTCTGTGTCAGTTTGTGGAGAAGATAGGCGGTATGATGACGGGATGGCCATGCTGAATGTTCGTGCTTGTTTTCTAGCGGTTCTAGGGTTGCTTGTTGGAATGAGTATGGGATGCGCGTATCAGCTCCCGTCTCATCCTTCTCAAGAAGATCTCACAGAGCCCCTGGTTTTCGGACACATTCACGTATGGCAGGAAGAGCCATCCGGAAGAATTTATATTCCGGAATTAGCTTCCCTTGAATTGAGTTCCAGGGATGGTCAAAGGCGGTATCGTATCGATATTGAGGCGTCTTCCTCCTATTTTTTTCTGTCCTTGAAGCCAGGGCGGTATCAAGTGACCCGGGTATTTATTCAGGAAGGCGTATTTCGATCCAGTGCGGAAGTTCCGTTAACCTTCGAGGTTCCTGACCAGGGAGTGGTGTATCTCGGCGGTTGGCGATTCCAGGTTGACCCTCCGAATTACACAAGAGAGTTAGAGGTAACCATTGTCTCCGAATCAGTAAAAGCCATCGTGGAATTGACGGTTCGCTATCCCTCTCTTTCTCCCACTGTGGTCCTGTCCTCCCTGGCGGAACCTTCCCTGTTACGGGCACGATTGTTCGAAGTCACGCCCTACCCCAGATTCCGATACTTCAATCGCCATAATTCCACATAAATTCTCTCAAGCGGTATTCCGGCTGGTCTGTCATCAACGTTATTGTTAAAGATAGGAGATTTACCATGGGGCGACTGCAGAATATCCTTGGACTCTGCTTTTTGATTCTCTTCCTGGCGGGCTGCCAGGGCACGCCTCACTTGGTGAAGCGCAGTCAGATGCTGATGGGAACCGTGGTGTTTGTCACGGCGGTTGGAGCAGATGAGAGGATTGCGCAGAGGGCGGTTAAAGCGGGGCTTGATGAAATCCGGCGATTAGAAGAGTTGCTGAGCACCTGGATTCCAACCAGTGAATTATCACAGGTAAATGCTGCGGCGGGACGGGAATCCATACAGGTGAGTCAGGAAACCTTTGAAGTCCTCACGCGATCGCTGGAGGTGGCGAAACTCACGCAGGGAGGGTTCAATATCGCCCTTGGTCCGGCGGTGAATGCATGGGATGTCAGTCGGGAAGGGCATGTTCCGTCCCAGGAAGATCTGGAAGCGCTTCGCCCGCAAATAGAGTTATCAAACGTGCAATTGGATGAAACAACGCGAAGTGTGTGGTTGAGGCGTCCTGGAATGTCCATTGATGTTGGAGGGATCGGGAAAGGGTATGCGGCCGATCTCGCTGCCCGAGTGATGCGTACGGCAGGCGCGACGGCAGGCGTGGTTGCTTTGTCGGGGGATATTAAGACCTTCGGACGGATGCCGGATACGCAACGCTTCGTGTTTGGTATCCAGCATCCCCGAAAGGAGCAGGGTCACGTTTTAGGGCGGATTGAGTTGGAAGATGAAGCGGTCTCCACTGCGGGAGATTATCAACGGTATTTTATGAAAGACGGGGTTCGCTTTCACCATATCCTTGATCCCAAGACCCTTTATCCGGCTCAGGGTTGTCAAAGTGTCACAGTCATAGCCAAGGATGGTGTCATGGCCGATGGGTTGGACACCGGCATATTTGTCATGGGTCCTGACCAGGGAATGGCCCTCATTGAGTCTTTGCCGGATGTTGAAGGAGTGATTGTCAATCAGGAAGGCACCGTGTTTGTCTCATCGGGTCTGAAGAACCGCTTAAGCCTCGAGCCGTAACAACGTCTTCAACATTCAATCAAAAAAAGGAGGCATGAAGCCTCCTTTTTGTTTTGCGCATAGACGTGGGCTGCTTAGCCTTGTTTGTCCTTGGAATGGTGGGAATACCCGCCTGGATGACCTTTCGTCATTCCGCCATCCTGATGGGCATTGATGCGATCATGGACCGCTTTCATGCGGGAGCGTTGCTCGTCCGTTAATACGGCCTTGGCGTCCCGCCCGGCTTTTACTGATGCCAGGTAAAGGCCTGCACGAATCTCATAGAGACTCTTTAGCTTCGATTCAACAGCGCCCAAGTCCCCTTGGTCATTCCGCAATAATTCGTGCAAATCCAAGCTGGTCAATTGCATGTCAGCTTTCATTTTAATTTTGTTTTTTTCGAAATCGGTTTTAATCGTCTGAAGTTTGGTGACCTGATCCTCGGTAAGGGCCATGCCTTCTTTGAATTTCAATATGTGTTCGATAAATTCAGAGGCACTTTGATGAGGCCCATGTCCTGATTTGTGGGCACTTCCTCCTGTGCCATAGCCTCCCGACATGCTCGTGCCATGATGAACCTGGCCATGGCCATAGGCTCCTGCTCCGTGGGGGGATGTGCTGGACCCGGATGGGTGGTGCGCATCTCCTCCATATCCCGTAGCTAATCCCATAGCAGGGAATCCTAGAATTAAGGACAAGACACCGGACCAGAGTGGAATCATTCGTTTGTGTGTGGTGTTGCCGGTAATGGTCATGTGAACAGCCTCCTTTCGCGAAGAGAAAAACGCTATGGTGATAGAAAAAATGAGGGGACAAATCATGATAATCTGTGAGTTCCCTGACTCATTCGTATTATACACGGGAATGCCGGAAATGTAGCACGTGCGTGTCTATCTTATCTCAAAAATTCAAGAGGTTACACAACCCCCATTGAACTGAGGCTCTGCTTCGGTTGACAGGGAAGGGAGATGAGCCCGCGGGTGAGGTAGTTTTTGGTTCGATAAGGGGTCGAACCAATCTCAATTTGAAAAGTATTCGTTATCAAAAGGAAAAAGCTGTGGACGAAGGAAAAGCGAGAGCCAGCCTCATCAGTCCTTTTGGCAGGTATTGCAAAGACCGTACAGTTCCAGCTTATGAGTTTGAATGATAAAGCCGTTTTTTCTCGCCACCTCTTCTTGTAAATTTTCGATTTGGCAATTTTGAAATTCGACTATTTTTCCGCAGGAGGTGCAAATGAGGTGATCATGATGACCCTTATGAGACACATTATCGAATTGCGTTTGTGAGCCGAAATGGCGTTCCTGTGCCAGGTCGGTTTCACAGAACAATTTGAGCGTGCGATAGATAGTGGCCAGGCCAATATGCGGGTCTTTTTTGGCGAGGATATGATATAACTGCTCGGCAGTGACATGCTCCATTTTGAGAAAGGTCGTCAGAATTAACTCGCGTTGACGAGTCAGTTTGAGGCTGTTTTTTTGGAGATGATTCTTGAGTGTTTCGAGTTCTTTGACCGGTTTAGACATGGTGAAATCTTTCGTAAGATGAAGAAGAAATATATTAAACCCCAATCATCCTGGGTAATCAAGAATTATTTTTTCTGTTTGGGTGTTGGTAGAGAAATTTAGGGAGTACCTATGAGAAAACCCTCAGAAGTGACCGGTGACCGCGCTTTGCTGATTTATACGTTGCATTTGACCGAATCCATGGGTCTGATGAGTGACGTGAAGCTTCAACAATTATTATTCCTCTGTGAATTGCAAATGTTGGGGAAAGGATTGAAAGGGTTGCATTTTGAATTTGTCCGATTTCCCTATGGGGCCTTTAGCAAAGATGTGGATAATGATTTGCTCTTTTTGCGTAGAAAGGAACGGATAGAGAATTTTGATGTGACGGAACAGGCTGAGAGGGTTGTGGGCTTGGTTGAGAAGATTATGAAGGAACCCGAATCCAATCAACAGGTCATGGAAATTATTCACACGGTGGTTGAGAAATATGGGCCTATGGATACCAGCGCCATCATGAGTGCCGTGGAGGCAGTGGAATTAGGTCCTGCTGATAATCCCGAGCAAAAACTTGCCATCCGAGATATTTCATTCCACACCATTATGCTGGTGCCCTCCCGAATTGAAGCGACCGAAACCATCACGCTTTCCTCCGCCCAGGTAAAATCCTTAAATACGGCGATGGGCTATTAAGGCTCCGCCGACATCCGGATGACGGGGTATCCTGGCTGTGCAATTTATTAAAGGTAAGGAGAGCATAAGAGGTCCCGAGGCCGAACAAGGGTCCGGCCTCGGTTTTGTGAATTGAAAATTCTGAGATTACTTGGTGGACGAGGCTTCTTCAGGAGAAGCTGTTGAGCCGACGGTAAAGGTATCCCGTAGCGCTTCCAGTCTGACCTTCCCCACGCCCTTCACTTTCCCCAGATCATCGAATGATTTAAAGGCGCCATGATCTTTTTTGTAGGCGAGGATGTTGTGGGCGATATCCTGTCCCACGCCTTTGACGGCTTCGAGTTGTTCAAGACTGGCAGTGTTAATGTCAATCTTGTTCACGGTAGCTTCTGCCCAGGACATGGGGAACAACAGGCCAACGGAAAGAACCAGAGCAAACATGAAGACCGAAACTTGTTGTAAATGAAGCCTCACGGCACACGCTCCTTTGAAAATGGTTGAAACGCGTCGTTGCTGTTCTTCCCTTTCACGGGGAGAAGGCCACGAATGAATGAGTGAGGCTAGGGAGAAGTACGATTGAAGGGCAATCTGTCGAAGGTGGTATCTTGGAAGCGTCAAAAGTCCAATAAATGTGAAAATTTATTGAGGTGAAGACGGAGGAACGGTTGTCGGAAATTGATACAAGGTGCCGAATTTCTGTCTGAGGTCTTGAATAAAGGGTTCAGGAGTCAGGGCCTGCCCAGTCACACGGGTGATTAAATCGGCTGCCGTATACTGTCGTCCCCAACGATGCACCTTATCATTCAGCCAGCCTTTCAATGGAAGCAAGTTACCTTGGCTGATGGCCTGGTCGAGGTCCGGAAGATCCTTGTGTGCCTGCTGAAATAGCATGGCCGCATACAGATTCCCAAGCGTATATGTGGGGAAATAGCCAAAGGTCCCAAAGGACCAGTGCACGTCCTGCAGCACACCCTCTGCATCGGAGGAAGGCGCGATCCCCAGGTATTCCTGAATTTTGGCATTCCAGATTTCCGGCAGATCATCAACGTACAAACGGCCTTCAATGATATCCAGCTCAATTTCAAATCGCACCATGATGTGCAGGTTGTACGTCAGTTCATCGGCTTCGACCCGAATAAACGACGGGGCCACCCGGTTGATCGCCAGATAGAAATCTTCTGCACTGACTTGCCCCAACTGTGTGGGAAACACCTCTTGAAGTTTCGGGTAAAAATATTGCCAAAACGCGCGAGACCGTCCTACGCAATTTTCCCATAAACGGGATTGGCTTTCATGAATACCCAGAGAAATGGCTTCACCCAATGGAGTGCCATATTGTTTTGCGGGTAACCCTTGTTCGTAGAGGCCATGCCCTCCTTCGTGGATACAGCTAAAGAGGCAGGAGGGGAGATCCGTTTCGAAGACGCGGGTAGTCACCCGCACATCGGTTGGATGAAACGCCGTCGTAAACGGATGCTCCGACAAATCCAGGCGTCCATGTTGAAAATCATAGCCCATGTGCTTGAGCACAAGCCGGCCAAAGTCCATCTGTGGGGTGTGCTCATACGATTGTGTCAGGAGTTGGGTATTGGGTTGGACAGGGGACTGTCGTATGTGGTCCAGCAAACGAATCAGCTCCGTCCGCAAGGTGGCAAAGAGTGGACGTAATTGGGCCACGGTCGATCCCGGTTCGTAGGTGTCGAGTAACGCATTATAGGGAGAATCCGCGTAACCCAAATAGTCCGCCTCTTGTTGCTTGAGTTTCACGACTCGTTGCAGATTCGGCAGAAACCGTTGGAAGTCATTCGTCTTCCTGGCCTCCGCCCATACTTGTTGCGCCAAAGAACATTCCCGCTCAAGCTGGTTGACGAAGGCCGACGGCAATTTTTTCGCACGGGAAAAGTCCCGCCAGGTCTCGCGAAGAAGAGCTTGCGAGGGTTCGTCCATGGCGGACGCATGCTGAGAATGAAGCGTGCCGGTGGAGAGATCCACAAACGTTCCAAGCAGGGATTCCATCTCAGGCGAAACAAACTGGTCATGGGCCAGCGTTTGAAGAGTGGCCAGTTGCTCCGCGCGAACCGCTCCTCCTCCTGGAGGCATATAGGTCTCCTGATCCCAGGAGAGCACGGCTGCGGCATCATGCAGGTGATGGATCTGTCGCAAGGTCTGTTTCAGGGGATCAAGAGCAACGTCAGCGGACATGGGCGGGTACCTCAAAAAGTGGTAACAATTTCAGCGGATAACCGGACCACTGTAAGGTAGCTCTTAAGAAATTGGCAAGAAGCATTCGCTGATGAGTGAAAAGACCCGGCCGGGCGTGGAAGCCTGTGACCATTGGCCCGGACACAGAAAGACGGACCAAGCAAGAGAGAGGAAAAATTAAGAGAATGGAGGGGATGGCTTGCGGCAGGAGGATGAAGGGAAGGACAATGTGGGTCATTGAAAATCAATCGTGAGGCGATGAGTTGACTGCAAAGGGGGTACAACATGAAATCCTTGGTGCTGCCGGACATTGAAGCTTATGCCGAAGCGCACTCCTTGCCGGAATCGGAGGTGTGTCGGCGACTTCGTGAGGAAACGTATCGAAACATGGACTGCCCCCAGATGGTGGTCGGTCCATTGGAAGGCGCATTTTTAAAGGTCATGGCGTTGAGTGTGGGAGCCAGGCGGGTGTTGGAAATCGGTACCTTTACGGGCTACAGCGCCCTCTGTATGGCGGAATGTCTTCCGGATGATGGGATGGTGATTACCTGCGACATCGACCCTGATTCCACGGCTATGGCCAAACGGTATTGGGCTCAGAGCGCTCATGGGACGAAGATTCACCTTCGCCTCGGCCCCGCCCTGGAAACGATGGCGACAGTGACTGGAACGTTTGACCTGATCTTCATCGATGCCGACAAGGCCAACTATGTGAATTATTTTCGTCAGGCATTGGAGTTGATATCGGATCATGGCGTCATTCTCATTGATAATGTTCTGTGGAATGGAGATGTGCTGACACATCCTGCTCCGGATACCAATACGGCGGCCATTCAGGAACTCAATCGAGTGGTGCATGCCGAGCCGCGGGTCTCAGCAGTTCTGTTGACCATTCGCGATGGGATATTCCTGATTAAGCCGCAATCCTTTTTAAGAGGAAACCGTCAGACGCAACAGCAAGTTCAACAATAAAACATTTCTCAGAAATGCTTCTCGCACTGACAGGTTTCTCAGCGAATCCGATCCAGCGGCAATCACACAGGACAAGGTAAATCAGACAAACATGGGTAAAACAAACCTTGACCCCGCAAGACACCGGATTGTGGAGCCTGAAGATCAGTGGCAACCCCGGCAGGTTTTGCTCTTTAGCGGTCATATGATCGATGCCCCGGGAAGACAGCCTCCGCGTTTTCCAAGGGATAAAGAAGCCGTGGCGGCACAGAAAATTGCCGAGGTCTTAGACCAACTGGGCGCAGGCCCTGATGATCTTGCGCTCACGCAAGGGGCCTGTGGAGGCGACCTTTTGTTCACGGAGGCCTGTCAGCAACGCAAGGTGATTATTCAGTGGATGCAACCGTTCCACGAGCCGGAGTTTATTCAAAAGTCTGTCATTTGTAGGGGCGAAGCCTGGCGCGATCGGTATGTGGCCGCCAAAGCCAAGCTCACGACCGCAATCCGCTCGGCCCCTGAGCACCTTGGCTCACTACCCGAAGGTGTCGATCCATATGAACGGTGTAATCTATGGCTGCTTCACACCGCATTGGGGTACGGGGTGGAGAAGGTGCACTTCATCTGTTTGTGGGATGGAGGCGGAGGTGATGGAAAGGGCGGTACGGCGCACATGTATGCAGAAGTGAAACGCCGATCCGGAAAGGTCACATGGATCGACATCCGGACTCTTTAACCGACGCGCCTCATGTGATCGTAACGGAAAACAGTATACCTGCCCGCAATAAAACAAATCACAGAATCAACGAACGACGGGATGTGTGGGGAAGTTCAGAATGATGAAGAGGGCGAACCTACAAAATCCAATACATTTTCGCTTTACACGAACCCAAATATTCAGGGTTGTGCTCACATTCACTAACCGTGTATTCGTTGATTAACCGAGACATTCCGGGTTTCGGCCCGGCAGCCGAGCCACTTTTCTTTCGGGAAAAGCGGCCAAACAAGGGTCGCGCTCCTCGAGACGCACCTTGCAAAACGACGCCCCGTCCGGCCTTAGGAGAGAACGGACGCCAGTCTGAAGAGGGCGGTCCAACTCGCAGGGCTCAAACAAGGCCCGCCCGCCGAGCAGAGCGTCCCTTCCTCGGGCCAGTCGGCAGGCGTCGGTCAGGAACGAAAGCCGTGCGAAGTGTGTGTCACGTTCAGACCAAGGTCTGAAAAAGTTGTCATCCTGAGTGAAACGAAGGATCTCGCAGAACAGTGGGATTTTCAACCTGGGCGCCGATTCTCCTTTGTGGACTGAAGGTTGAGGACCGGGTGTCCATCCAATATCTTCCACCAATGTCTGAATGGTGAAGTGTAGATCTTTCTCCTATAACGGTTTCTAACGCCCCTGTCGGATTGTTTTGTCCCCTGCCGCCGGTTTGGCAAACTCGAACTTCAACTCATTGATGCGTGCCAGATAATCGCTGACATCGTGATCGCCGCACCGTTGATGACGGGTCAACTTGAGTCCGCGTGCGGCATAGGCGCGGCCCGCTCCCGCTCCACAGAGATGAATCACGGCGGCCAGATCCTGCTTCCGCTGGAGTGAGACCTTTCCGATCCGCTTCGGTCCTAGCGTCTGGGTGACTTGGCGATCGAGCAAGGCGGCAGTCAACTCGATGGCATGGCTCGGGAGGATGCGGGTATAAAGGCTGTTGAACCAGCACGATTCCCAATCGTGCCACGGGCCGGCCTCGACTACCTCGTGGTCGTGAATGCAATAGCGCTTCGCCTCGCTGAAGGTCCCGTCGGTAATCTGGTACATGCCAACCGCGCTCGAGGCTGGTTTGAACAGCTCCAAGGGATTCCACGTCAGTTGCCATCGCCAGTAGGTCCGTGCCACAGGATTCCCTCCGCCTTCGACTTGTGCCAGCGCGGCGAGAAACTCCGGAGTGATGACGGCGGTCGCATGCTCGCGGAAAAGTGATTCGTATTCTTTCCAGGTCTGGACCGGGCTCTTATTGAGTGATTGGTCTAAGGGAAAGAAGATCTCGGTGGGTTTATGGAACGTATGAAAAGCCCAGTTGAGGCCAAGCCATAGCAGAAAAAGGAGGGTAGGAATTACGACGACCCGAACGATCGGGTGGGAGGCCAGCACCGCCCTCATGATCGCACGGAGCACACGCCAACCCTGGCCCACAAAACCCCAGAGCGTACTGAGCGTCGTTCGACGTTTGTGTCTCTTGGATCGTTGAGGTTGTTTGGCAGTCGGTCGAGTGAATCTCAACGCCATAAATTCACTATACCGGAAAAAAAGAAGGAGGGAAGGGTCGTTCGTTAGTTCCGGTCGCGGACCGCAAATGCTCGGTAGTTGGCAAGGGAGTAGGCAGCTATCATTCTTGCAAACAGCGCACCGATAAAGAACGTGATCGGCTGGTGACCTGTACTTTGCGGGTCCGTAGATAAGGCTCGGATATGGCAGCATGAATAACCGGTAAGGCCGAGGTCGGTTGCGTAAATAAAAATAGTTTGGCTTTGGGAGGGTGTAAGACTTAACAAACCGTTAGGCCATTCAATATTTCTAAATGATCTTTGTCGGTTCCGGCCAAAGCGTTCCTTATGCGATGCCCTTTCTTGAGTTGATAGAACCCAGGAAGGCTCCTGACTGGCAAGGTCTTAAGGGCAGTTCTCCCAACTCTAGGTCCAGAAAATTGGTCGAGAGCAGTGCCGATTTTTTTTCGCGCAATATGACTTAGGACTAGTATTTTGCGGTGACGGCGAGGCGGAATCCTAACGCGTGAAGGAGTGCATCGAGGCTTTTGGGTTCAGGATTGCCTCGATCAGAAAGAGTCTTGTACAACCTTTCGCGGTTGAGCCTAGCCTTTTCCGCAAGTTGTGCCACCTCGCCCTAAGCTTCTGGCTGTTTTTGGGTCATTGGCTCTGCTCCGACGTCTTCCGTCTGCCCCGACGGAAGGACGCTCTCCTTATCTGGCGGGCCTTGTTTGAGCCCTGCGAGTTGGATCGCCCTCCTAAAACTGGCGTCCCTCCGCTCTGAATGAAGCCAGACGGGGCGTCCATGGTTTTGGGGCCTTTTGCCTCCACAACAAAGGTTGCGCCCTTTGGGACGCGCCAAGCAAAACCTCGTCTGCCGGGGCGAAACCCGGCAACTTGGAACATCACGAGGACACGAGAGTGGGATCACACGTGGATTGCGTGCATCTGCCAACACGTTTTACGTTCAACCTCTAAGAGGGATTCTCGACGATGTAAAACGCGAGTGTGAGTTTGCCTGGGCACGGATCTTTCGTTTCACTCAAGATGACAACTCGATAAGACTAATGCAGCCTCAACGAACTACAGGCAGTTGAATATGAGATGGCCTATTGGGTGTGTGCCAGATTTCCCATGTGGGTGCCGGGCCATCCAGGTTTTGGAAATGATCCTTGTCGGCTCCGGCCAGGGCGATCCGGATGCGATGCCCTTTTTTGAATTGATAGGAGGTGGGAAGCAATTCAACCAACAGTGGCGCTACTTCCCCCGGAATGAGTGGGGCGACATCAGCCCGACGAAACGTGTGAACGGGAAGAGGACCGGTGGAGGTGAAGATGGTGTCGTTTGGTTGCCATTGCCGATGGATGGCGCGCAATTCGCCTTCGGTGACGTAATATACGTCTCCTTCCGGTGTGACATCTTCCAGGTAGACAAAGAGGTTCGTGTCCTGAGTGGTAGCAGAAAGGTAGACGGTGGCTATGGGATGCCCTGTGACTTCGACCGCCTCTGATAGCGGCTCAGATGTATAGACCAACAAAACTTGGTCTTGTTCTTTCCGGTTGGGGTAGGGATTGTTCAGAGAAATACCCACCAGAGTGTTCCACCGGGAATGCTTGCCGGTTCCCGTGGTGAGATCCACCTGGTATCGATCCGGATTGTTCGTTGCTGGTGGAGCATTCATCGAGAGCCCACCTTCTTGTTGGAAATACATCGAAAGTGGAGAGGAGTCAGGCGGCCAGCGAGTAGAATGTTTTCCATCGTTCCTCGCCCATGGTGTAGTAGCGGATTGGTGGATCATTCGCGTTTTCCGTGGTCACGCCCTTCAGATGGACATCGAAAAATTTGAGCAGTTCTGCCGCATGGTCAAACTGCGCGGGTCCAAGCGCGTAGGGGCTGATCCGGCGTTTCCCTCCGTGGTCCCATGGCCCGAGGATGAGCCGATGTGACGGCTGTTGGTGGTGGAGATACCGTTTGATGGCGGCCAGTTGATATCCCCCGTCGAACCATCCGCTGTAGTTGTAGATGGCTGCGCCTGATTTGGCAATGTCGCCGGCATAGGTTTGCGTGCTGAGCGCGTCAATGTTGGCAGCCTGTCTTGATGGTGGAGGGTCATCCCGAAAAACAATGCCCGCGGCTTCCCGGTACGGACTCCAATTGGTCTCGTGGTCCTGCAGGGCGAGTGATAAGAGGTCAAGGCTCGTATCGCCATCCACCGGCCGTACTCCACGAATAAAGAAATTCGCGGTAACACCACCGTGGGGTAATCGGTTGCGGTCAAGACGATGAGTAATCGCACTCCAGGTTTCGGTAAACCAGTTGAGATGGATGCCACCTGGAAAGATAATTTCGGAATAGAGATCGAAGCCTGAAAACATCGGGGCAATCGCTTTAACGGCCGGATGCTGATTGACGAGTAACATTTCAGCGGTCCCGCCGCTGTATGAAATTCCTATGGCCCCGACGTTTCCGTTCGACCAGGGTTGGGCGATAATCCAGTCCACAATTTCTGCGCCGTCTTTGATTTCCTCAGGGGAATAGGCAATCGGGCGTGTCCCAAATGACGCCCCCGAACCACGCACATCTACATCGACCCACGCATAGCCCTGTTGAAGGAATCGTTTGGCATAGGACCCGATTAGCCCGCGTGGACCGTCCTCTTTGAAGACGGAGACCAGCCATCGATATTCGATCGCCCGCCAATACCGGGTTTGGTGTAAGAGGGTGGGAATGGTGTGGCCTGGCTTAAGGTCGGCGGGGAGATAGACATCCACCGCAATCTTGACCCCGTCCCGCATCGTGAGATACTGCGAAGTACGGTGAAATTTCCCGTCAGGCTCTACAACGCTGATACCTGAAGAAGATGGACTGGCTGCCGCCGGGTCAGAATGCTCAATTGAATTTGGCGCACAACCTGTGAAGAAAGGGAGTGCCAGCCAAAACAGGATGAAGGTCCATAAGCGGAAAAATCGGGAGAAATAGCTGGCAGATTGAAAACGGAGATTGGTTTGTCTGAACATATGGAGTGGACGATTATGGGTTCTGGTCTTACAGCTTGATGGCTTGTATCGGGGATCCAACTTGGAGTTTACCAGTAAAAACGCGTCGTGAGGAGAAGGCTTCGTATTAGTTTTTCCAATTCTGGTGTCAATATGATGTTCTGTGTGGCCGGGTTTCGCCCCGGCAGGCGACCTACTTTTGTTTTGGCAAAAGTAGGCAAAACCATGGACGCTCCGTCTGGCCTCATAAGAAGCGGAGGAACGCTAGTTTTAGGAGGGCGGACCAACTCGCTCCGCTCAAACAAGGTCCGCCAGCTGATGAGAGCGTTCCTCCTTTGAGCCAGACGACAAGCGTCGGACTATGGGAGGGGGCTGTTGAAAAAATCGCTGGCGGCATTTTTCAACGCTCCCATAATAGCAAGAGGCTGAATAGAAGGAGAAGGTGATGGCTTCAGCGTTTGCACATGTGGCCGTGGCCTATGCCCTGGGCAAAAGTCTTTCCGCCCAATTCCACACCTCAAGGTTTTGGTGGTTCACCATGGCCTGTTGCCTCTTGCCGGATGCGGATGTGCTGGGATTGGTGATTGGGATTCCGTATGAGCATATGTTGGGACATCGTGGTCTGACACATTCCATTGTGTTTGCCATGCTGCTGGGATGGGTGGTGCCCAGGTTGGCTGCTCCCACGATCCGGTATGGAACCCGACGGTATTGGCTGTTTGCCGTGTATTTCTTTCTTGTCACCCTGTCCCATGGGTTCCTGGATGCGCTGACCAATGGGGGGCTCGGCATTGCCTTTTTTGCGCCATTCGACTCGACCAGGTATTTCTTTCCTTTTAGACCGGTAGCCGTTTCGCCAATTGGAATCTCGGTCTTTATCTCCCATGAAGGATTTCGGGTGCTCCTCAGTGAACTGGTGTGGATTGGGATACCTGTTGGGATCTGGTTGTTGTGCGTAGCCGTCATGAGGAAAGCGGGAAGGAAGGGAGTCCAGTGAGACAACACAGACCGGACTTTTATCCTGGATATCAGGTAACATTGCGCATTCTCTCGCTGGAAATGCTTTTCGTATCATTTCAGGTCTGATGGCGTCATCTTCTAAAAAAGTTATTTACGCAGCGTTGATCGGCAATGGCTTAATTGCCATCACCAAATTCGCGGCTTCGGCGATGACCGGCAGTTCGGTGATGTTGGCCGAAGGTATCCATTCACTGGTGGACACCGGCAATCAAGGGCTTCTGCTCTATGGACTCCATCGAGCCAAACGTCCGGCCGATGAGCGCTATCCATTCGGGTATGGGAAGGAAATCTATTTTTGGAGTTTTGCGGTGGCCATTCTGGTCTTTGCCTTGGGCGCGGGAATTTCTCTCTATGAGGGCGTCTTGCACATTCTCTATCCCCAACCGATTACCAACCCCATGGTCAACTATATCGTCTTGAGTCTCTCCCTCGTCTTTGAGGGTGCCGCCTGGTATATGGCTTTCCGGGAATTTTCCCGTGCCAAGGGAAAGTGGTCCTATTTGGAAGCGGTTCAACGAGGCAAAGATCCGACCATTTTTATGGTCCTCTTTGAAGATTCGGCGGCGGTGTTGGGCTTGGCGGTGGCCTTTATCGGCATCTGGTTGGGACAGGTCACCGGTATTGTTTACATTGACGGCATTGCCACCTGTATTATCGGATTGATTTTGGCGGGGATCGCCATGTGGCTTGCCTATGAAACCAAGGGATTGTTGATTGGCGAAAGCGCCAATAAGGAAGTGGTTCAGAGCATTCGCGACATGGCCAGACAGCTTCCCGGTGTGGAGCATGTAAATGAAGTGTTAACCATGCACATGGGGCCGAATTTTATTTTGGTGAATCTGAGTGTGGATTTTCGGGATGGCGTGACGTCGGAGGAGGTCGAGCGTGGGGTGGCCGGCCTGGATAGGGACATCAAGGCCAAGCATCCCCTTGTAAAACGGGTCTTTGTGGAAGCTGAAGCCAGGCGGGTCACCAAGATTCCGGATTAATGCATCTTGGTTTTCTGTGCGGGAGGTCGTGCACGGATGGGGCATGTGCTCCGTGGATGCCGGCTTGCCCCTTCACTTTATCCGCTTAATCTTTATCGGTGTTTTCGATTTCCAACACGACGGGGCAATGATCGGAGAGAAAGCGGTAGGCCAGGGGATAGTTCCCTTGTATGCGTTCACATCCTGCCACGGCGCAATAGCCGGTGACCTGAACGGTGGTGACCGTGACTTCCTGCATCTCTTGAGGGACGAGCACATGATCCAGCCAGCCACCGCGACCGCGAAAATAGTGGGAACATTGCGGATGTAAGGTCAGGTCAGTAAAGCCGGGTTTTTCTTTGGCAACTTTTCTACGCAAATTTTTCAGCTCGGAGTCCCGTGATTGCCGGTCGCCCGCACCCATCGTATTGAAGTCCCCGAGAATGATCACATCCCGATCGCGAGCGAGGAGGGGATCGATCGCTTCATCAATCCGGTTTAAGGCGTGATGCCGATCCTCCACGGCAAACACCGTGGGACCGGATTTTAAATGCAGTCCGATCAGATGAAAATCAACGCCATGGGGTTCCCTGGCTTGTACCCACGCATATTGCCCTGGGCGTAATCCAAAGGTGCAGGCGTGATTAGCCGATTTTGCTCTCGCGTTAAACTGCCACAGGCTTTCAAACTGAGACAAGGACACGCGGGTGTCGTTCCACAACAGGCCGACATGATGGTCCTCGGGCCGGCCGCACGGTTGGCGATACCACCGCCATGTATCCCCCGTCTGTTGATTTAGCGAAGCGATGATCCTGTCCCAGGCCTTGGTGGCCTCCGGGGTCGCGAGACTTTCCTGAACCGCGAGAATCTCAATTTGCATCCAACGGATGGCACAGATCAGCCAGTCGAGATCGGTTGGATCGGCATGATTCTCCCTTTGGTCTGTGGGCTGACCAATGGGAAACCATCGGATATTCCATGTGGCCAGCCGGATCTTGGCGGAAGATTCCTCAGCCATACGGCTGCCTTGCTTGACGGCGGTCTCGCACTGATCCCGGCTGGCCCATACTTCGTGCTCTCCTCCCTCGGCGGTGAGAGGAGGGTCGGGTTTGGAAGTTAATTTTGGGGGCGGTGAACCGGCTTTGAGATATTTTTTATGGACCCAGGCCTTGTCATCATTGGGCAGGCGAAGGAAAAGCCATTGGCCGTTCTGTGCGGTCTGTTCAATGGTGGCCGAAGTGCCTGTCGGGATATGTTTCAGATAGCTGGGGGCCGGTTTACGATGGAGAGGGACTCCAATGGGTTTCGTGGCCTCAAGAATCACCGATTGCCCAACCTCAAAATCCTGGGCGAAGGTGCTGGTCCAGCCACACATGGTGATCCAGAATATAAAGCCGAATGTAGAGAAAAGTTTATGCATGTTCTTTACTTAACAAAACCTGGGATAGAATACCAAGTGGGACCCGAGTGGCTGTGATTCGGGAATAGACCTTGAGACGACCTTCCTTCTTGTTGCCTCCGGGTCAAAGCCCATCATGCTCATCGGGAAAGGACCTGCTGCTTTTTCGGTATCGTTCGGAGGTCCCCCCGGCACCATACCGGGATGGCATGCTTAAATGCCCAAACGAGGTTAGGGCCTCGGGCTGGCAGGCGCCGAGGGGGGGAAGAAAGGGCCCACCGTCCGCTTCGAGTATGCGATAATGAATACAACATCCAGACCGAAACCCCATGCACGTTTTTGAGGAGTCAGCCTGATGAGCCATTCTTCCATTAACCTCGACATCGCCAATCGTATCCCCTTGCAACCCATTGCCGAAGTGGCAAGGGAAAAACTTCAACTGGATGGGAGTCAAATCGAATTGTATGGGCGGTATAAGGCCAAAATTCCCTTAGCGTCCCTCCCGCCATTTCCTAACAAGCCGGAGAGCAAGCTTATTTTGGTGACCGCCATGAGTCCGACAACGGCTGGAGAAGGCAAGACCACGACGCTCATCGGTCTGGTGGATGGCTTGAATAAGATCGGGAAACGGGCTGTGGCGGCCGTTCGAGAGCCAAGCCTGGGGCCCTGTTTCGGGATGAAAGGCGGTGGATGTGGGGGAGGGTATGCCCAGGTCGTCCCTATGACCGACATCAATTTGCATTTCACGGGGGACTTTCATGCGATCACGTCTGCGCACAATATGTTGGCGGCCCTGGTAGACAATCATTTGTATTGGGGGCACAAACCCCAGATTGATCCCCGTCGGGTCACGTGGGGCCGGGTGCTGGATGTGAATGATCGGTCCCTGCGATCCGTGGTCACGGGACTTGGGGGAAAATCCAACGGGTTTACAAGAGAAGCCCGGTTTGACATCACCGCAGCATCGGAGGTCATGGCCATTCTGTGTCTGGCGACCGACCTCCAGGATCTTCAACAACGCTTAGGCAATATCAAAGTGGGACGGACCGTTAACAAAGAGATGGTCTTTGCGAAAGATATCCAGGCGGAGGGAGCCATGACCGTGTTACTCAAGGAGGCCCTCAATCCCAATCTTGTGCAGACCCTGGAACATAACCCAGCCCTGGTGCATGGTGGTCCCTTTGGGAACATTGCCCATGGGTGTAGTTCCGTCGTGGCGACCAAGGCGGCGCTAACACTTGCGGACTATGTGGTGACAGAAGGTGGGTTTGGCGCGGATCTCGGGGCGGAGAAGTTTTTTGACATTAAATGTCGACGATCCGGCCTCAAGCCGGCATGTGCTGTGATGGTCGGGACCATTAGGGCGTTGAAACTTCATGGTGGGGCCAAGGAAAAGGAACTCGAACAGGAAGATCTGGAGGCACTGCGTCAGGGGTTGCCGAATTTATTACGTCATTTGGAAAATGTGAAGAAATTCGGGGTTCCGACGGTCGTGGCCATTAACCAATTCACGAGTGATACCAAGCAGGAACTGGAACTCGTGGAACAGGCTTGCGCGGATCATGGGGTTAAAATGGCTCTGGCGAATCATTGGGCTGAAGGCGGCGCGGGTGCCGTAGGTTTGGCCGAAACCGTTCGTGATGTCATCGAAAAGGAGCCCGCCGATTTTCGCGTGCTGTATCCTGATACGATGCCGCTGGCAGAAAAAGTGCAAATTATCGCCAGGGAGATTTACCGGGCTGAGGATGTAGAGATTCCGCCGGCTGTCCATGCCCGTTTTGCTGAACTCGAAAACAACGGGTTCGGACATTTCCCCGTTTGTATGGCGAAAACGCAGTACAGTTTTTCCACTGACCCAGCCAAAAAAGGAGCCCCGACCGGATTTACCCTTCCCGTGCGAGAGGTTCGCCTCGCAATGGGCGCAGGATTTGTGGTGGTCATTACCGGGGATATGATGACGATGCCCGGCCTTCCGCGTGTCCCTGCGGCTCAATCAATCGGCATCGACGCAAAAGGGAATATTGTGGGGTTGTTTTAGAAAGAAGCACGTGAACGTGACTGGCCGCAGGGGGAGGTGTGCCGGTCGGCGGAGTTCAGTTTCCCATCCGGGCGAGCAGGGAGGCCCGCTCTTCGTCGCGGACGCAATTGTCAATCCACGGATAGAGGATTTTTTCTTCCTTCACACTGTGTGCAGTTAAAACCTGGAGCAAACCTACTTCCGCTTCCTCAGTGGCAAAGTCTCCTTCTGCGATTTTTGCCTGAATCTGTTCCAGAAAGTCCTTGATCTGCCGATGTTCAATTCGCATGACTCCGGTCGGTCCATGGTCTCTGACCATTTCCGCTTGAGTCTCAAAGACCGGAAAAAGAATTTCCTCTTCCCACCTGATATGTCGGTGCAGTCCGGTGAACAATTCTTGAAATAGTAATCGGGCTTTTTGAGAATCCTGCTTCTTGAATGCCTGAAACCGGGTGAATATTTCATCCAGGCGGTCATGATCATGTCCCATAAACTCCGCAATGGTGTTTGTGGCCATACGTCCTCTTCTTATGTGGGCTGGGTCACGCGGGTGTTCTCGGATGATCCTGGCCTGATCAGCCCACGAGCGTCAAGAGGATCAACGGACACCATCGACCTGCCTCCCACATTCCCCTTGTGATACATTGGCATGATGCAAGCGACCAACACCTTTTCTCTCAAGTCCGATTACACACCCAAAGGTGATCAAGGGAATGCGATTGCCGCGTTGACTGATGGCTTAGAACAAGGGCTTAAGCATCAAGTGTTGTTGGGGGTCACGGGTTCGGGGAAGACGTTCACCATGGCCAACGTGATCGTCAACGTGCAAAAACCTACATTGGTCGTGGTCCACAATAAGACGTTGGCGGCTCAGTTGTATCAGGAGTTTAAATCATTTTTTCCCGATAATGCGGTCGAATATTTTGTGAGCTATTACGACTACTATCAGCCGGAAGCCTATATTCCGACTACGGATACCTATATCGCTAAAGACTCCGCCATCAACGACACCATCGATCAGATGCGCCATGCGGCTACGACAGCGCTCCTGCAACGCAATGACATTATTATTGTGGCGTCCGTGTCGTGTATTTATGGCCTGGGATCGCCTGAGGTCTATCACGACATGTTGTTGTATCTGGAGCCGGGCATGGAGATGCGCCGGGAGCGCATTCTGGCCAAGCTGGTGGATATTCAATATTCGCGGAATGATCTCGAGTTGCAACGTGGGATGTTTCGGGCGCGGGGGGATGTCATTGAGATATATCCCGCTTCGTCCGATTCGAATACGGTCCGGGTGGAATTGTTCGGCGACGAAGTGGAAGCCCTGTATGAAATCGATCCGTTGACCGGCCAGTCGTTGCGGAAGCTCCCAAAAATTGCGATCTATCCCAAGAGCCACTATGTGATTGCGCCCGATCGCTATGAGCAGGCCATTACCGGCATTGAATCAGAGCTGGAAGAACGCATTGCCTACTTTCGCCGGACAAATCAATTGCTGGAAGCGCAACGGATTGAACAACGGACGAGATTTGATCTGGAGATGATTCGAACGATGGGGTATTGCCATGGAATTGAGAACTATTCCCGTCACCTGAGCGGACGGGCGCCGGGCGAGCCTCCGCCGACCCTGTTGGATTATTTCCCCAAAGACTTTTTGCTGATTGTAGACGAATCGCATGCCACCGTTCCGCAATTCGGCGGGATGTACGAGGGAGACCGTTCACGCAAAAACACCTTGGTCGAGTACGGGTTTCGGTTACCCTCGGCGATGGATAACCGGCCCCTTAAATTTCCCGAATTTGAAAGGTGCATGAATCAGGTGGTGTATGTTTCCGCGACTCCGGGACCGTATGAACTGAAACATGCCGGCAAGGCGCTGGTTGAGCAAATCATTCGACCCACAGGTTTAATTGATCCGGTGATGGACGTGAAGCCGGCGAAGGGCCAGGTCGAACAGCTGCTTGGGGAAATCCGGCTGCGAGTGGCGAAGGGGCAGCGGGTGCTGGTGACGACGTTGACCAAGCGCATGGCGGAAGATCTTACCGAGTATTATCACGACCAGGGGTTAAAGGTGCGCTATCTGCATTCGGATATTAAAACGCTTGAGCGGGCGGACATCATCAGGGATCTGCGTAAGGGTGTGTTTGATGTGCTGGTCGGCATTAATTTATTGCGTGAAGGATTGGATTTGCCGGAAGTCAGTTTAGTGGCGGTGCTGGATGCGGATAAGGAAGGTTTCCTAAGAGGATATCGTGCCTTAGTCCAGACAGCCGGGCGCGCGGCACGTCATCGCGAAGGCACTGTGATTTTGTATGGCGATGTGGTCACCGATTCGATGCGGAGGGCGTTGGACGAAACCGGTCGCCGACGAACCATTCAATTGGCATACAACGACGAGCATGGGATCACACCGGAAACGATCGTAAAACGCATCCACGATTTGGAGTACCAACTGGCGGAAGCCGATTATGTGGATGTCTCGCTTGCGGCAGAAGCGGTTGCGGCGTACGGGGGCGAAAAAGATTTAGAACAGAATATCGCCGCATTGGAAAAAGATATGAAGGCGGCAGCCAAGGCCTTGGAATTTGAACGAGCCGCCCAGTTGCGGGATACCCTTCGTGTTCTCCGCCAAAAGCAGATTCAGGTCGGAATTTAAATCCAAACCACCGCCTTCTCTTATTGAAATCCGGGATAGTGACCCGCTCCCTTTCCTTTTTTCCCTATGGTAGTAAACGGTGATCTATCCGCAACAAACCCACCGTGGATTCACAATACCGACTGTCGGGAATGACCACGCTGGCAAGAGCGTGTTTCGAGAGGTACGGTCGGGTGTTTGAATTTCTCTATATGTGTTTATAGACGTACGCGCCGAGGAACATGCCCAAAACGGTGAGGAGGTTCATTTTTAGGAGGAACCCGAGTGTGAATTTTATCAAGACTAAATTGACGGTCACGGGTGGGTCTAAGCCTAAGTTTAACGCCTGAACGAAAATATTTTGCACCGTGCCCTGAGGAGCCACGACCTGAAGAATTTCCCCTAAAATACTGCCTAACAGTCCGCCAATAAAAATAAATAAGAGTAAGTAGCTTCCACTCTTTTTTAACACCCGTTGCCTCCCGGCGCATGGTTGGAGATCAGGGAATTGTATGTATGCGGTCTCTGGAATGTATCAGAAATTTGCACGAAATGATGGCTGGAATGGCCCAAAAATATGCTTAGGGTAAACTGCTGAATACCTTACAAGAAACATGGATTTGAGTCAAGAAATAGCCCGGCGCAAAAGGTCTGTGGTCACAAGAGAGTACTTAGGGTAAAGCGGGTGCGGCAGGGTGTGGAGCAATGGTAAATCGCATGGTGCCCAACTTATTGACGTCACTGGCGATATACCCCACGAAGATTTCGACACGGTATGGCCCTGGTTGCCAGGTCCCGTCCGGCGGGAAAAATTTCAGAAATCCGCTCTCGTCTTCCGTGGCCAGATCGACGATGTCTTCGTCGAGCCATTGGGGAGCAGGCCTTCCGGTTTCTGATTCAGAGAACAGGCGGCCGATGATTTGATAGGATGACAAATGTTCATGGACGGTAAACACCAGATACACTGCTTTGACGTCTGGAAGGAAGGTCTCAGTTGGCCTGACGGGTATGTGTGTATGACCGCCCCTGGTGGTCGGTTTGACCTCGAAACTTTCAGCAAATTCTAAACCCAGAAATACTCCCCCCGGTTTTTTATCCAATGAGGGAATAAGAGGAGATTGGGAGTAATTATCATAAAGGGATGGAGCATCGGAAAAATGATCGGGCGGAGTATCATATTGGGAAAACCCGTGTTGGGTATCTTTCGGTTGAAATACGGAAGGGGGGTCCGTCTGAACGGGAGAATCACCGCCCCAAGCGGTGCCGGTTATCGTAAAGACCATGATCGACATCAAGATGGCCCAAAGAAGGTTGCGCGGCATGACGGGCAAAGGATGATTCATTTAGGTTTGTATAGAGTTGGCGTGACTCGACTATCGTGATTTCCAAAAATCTTTTCCCGCTCTTTTGAAAGATTCCACGTTCTCTACCTTCGATGGCGTCAATGAGTCAAGGACTTTCGATCTTGCCTTGCAGCACCATGAGGTGTTTGTTAAGATTCCGCCCGGTTCTACGCATTTTCATCTACTTTGTTACCATTGGCATTTTCATTCATTCTTTCTAAGGAATATAGGTTAGAACTATGGGTGCTACATCAAGTATGGATCCCGATGCATTGCCGCAACTCGTAGGGGATTTTCAACCGGTCGATATGTGGCAAGCCCACATTAATCGTCTATTTTACGGATTGAGGGGAGGTCGTGTTCGAGAATATTACCAAACGGTGGCCGCGGCCGATTTCCGGTTAGGCTTTGCCTTGGCCGAAGACTATTGGCGTCGGTGTGAACAACGAGCGAAAACTCAGGATGCCGATCAAGCGACCACACCATTAACCGTGATGGAATGGGGCGCCGGGAATGGGAATCTCGCAGCTTGTTTCCTGGATCGTCTTCAGGAGTTGGATCAAGAACAACGGATATTTCCAAGAATCACCTATCGTTGTATAGAGCGTGAGCCGGTCTTGTTGGAGCAGGCCAAAGCCAACACGGATCTGGCTAAGCATCGTGATCGGGTCACGTTTGACCTTGTGTCTATTGAGAGTCTGTCGGACTTTCCGGATGGGAGTATTGATCGGATTATCTGCAATGAACTCTGGAGCGAGTTGCCAACCAAACTCATTCTGCGAAAAGGCGGTGAGATTCATGAGGAACAGCTTCGTCCCAATCTGAACGAAAAGCGGTTGGCGGATTTCCCGGATTGGCCAAAGTTTATTGAAGCCTTTGGGCAGCAGGATATTGAATCTCTCACCGCGTTACCCCCGTTTCTCGAAGATCTTGTCTGGGAGCGGGAATATCGGCTCATCGAGACCAAGGACTTTCCATTTCGCCGCACGGTCGTCGAGTTTCTCAAACAGATCGACGAAGAAGTCCTCGTACCCTACAACGTGGGCGCGTGTCAGAGCCTAAAGGAAGCCAAACGATTGTTGTCCCGGAACGCAATCGGATTTAGCGGTTTTGACGCAGGGACGGTTGATCCGCATGTGCTGAATGACCCGGAAAAGCCCTGTTATACGGTGCAGGGTGGCCAATTCAGCTTTATGGTTAACTTTCAGTTGATGCAAGACGTGGCCAGGCATTTGAATATTCACACGGGCGTGATTGAATCGCAACGGGATTTTGTGGGACGGAGTTTGTCAACCAATGTGATCACGGTCATGGATCTGCTGGCATCGCATCCTTCGCCGCCGGAAGGTCAGGCCTGGCAATTGGACGCGTTGATTCTACGAACCCTTGAGGCATTGAACCGCACGTACCGGAGTCCATACCAACGTCCTATCGAATTTCCGCTTTCCGATAGTACTCCCGCTCACGAACGCGCCGAACTAGAAAAACTGGTGCAATCCTTACCTCTGAATGGTGTGCCGGATACCATCGCCTTTCTCACGGAATCGGAAATTTGGAAGGCCATGCCCGATTTGCAAAAATTGGGATACGATTCAGAAGGCATCAAAGGTATGTTGGAACTTCCCCTACAGCCGGTGGATTACATCCACATGTTTTTTGCCTTGAAGGATTCTTAGTCAATCTGATGGTTGCGGGATGCGTTGTGTTGTGTGCCCATGATTTAAGGCGGAACACGGTCAGAATGATTGTGAGAGTTGGAAGTTTTTCGAAGGGGGAGTGGATCCTGTGAAGGCAACACCTCATTCTGAAAAAAGTCCTTACCGAATGCAAGAAATTTGCAATCAGGTAGATTTTTTGAAAAGGGTTGTGTATACTGCGGCGGATTTTTCCAATAACGTAGACACTCTTTCACAATAAGACGAGGTAGCTGTGTTTGGATCGTTTGGATGGATGGAGCTTATGCTCATCCTCATCATTGTGCTCATCATTTTCGGTGCAGGAAAAATCCCGCAGCTTGGAGAGGGCTTAGGCAAAGCGATCAAGGGCTTTAAAAAGTCCGTTGCCGAAGCGGATGCGCTGGATGTAACGCCGAATGAGCAAGGCGAAGGCGGTCAGGCCCCACCGCCCCAACCGGAACAATTGGCGAGCCAACACCAGACAGCAGAGGTTCCTCCTCCGCCACCGGCGCAAGGGGTGCCGCAGCCAACGGAATCCACGCAATCCAAACAGGGATAATTCGCGGGTGAGATTGATACGGTGAAGACCGCCCACCGAAGAGACAGGCAGCATGGACCTAAGCCTGATCAACGCTCAAGGTGTATATTCAGCGGGCAGACTATAGAGGAGTGCGAAGATGTTCGGCTTAGGAGCGATGGAAATTTTGATCATCCTCGTCATCGCGTTTCTGCTCTTTGGTCCTAAGGAATTACCGGAAATCGGCAAGCAGGTCGGGAGAGCGGTCAAAGGGTTTAAGGAAACAACGGAAGATCTTCGGCAATCGGTTGAGCCGGAAATCAATATGATTACTCAGGAATTCAAATCTGTCGAACAAGATTTGGAATCGTCAATCAAAGAAGCCGAAGCAGAGATCAAAGGGGCGACAGAACAAGCCACCGAGTCCGGTGGATCCAAAATGGGGTAGCCAGGGGAGGTGCGACTCCGTGAGGACGTTGACTGCTGGATCGTTTCGTTGACACCCAAGGCTTATTTCGATTTTTAAAATTTATCTGTCATCACGAAATCCTTCCGGACGGTCATCAGACTGTTCATTGTGCGCACTGCGGGCGGGTCTACTGTTCTCTTCTGTCGTGTGGTTTTTGCAACTATCGTAGCATTCAAGCGATAGGACAATGAACCATAATCATCGAGAAAGTCAGGGAAAAGCCATTACTTTTTAATGATTTACGACAACTAATGTGACTTGGCATCTAAATGGCAAACGATAACAGATCGGAAGAGTCGTAGAACAGGGCAACCAAATTGGTTTGTAGAAAACATGTTAGTGCTTGAGATGGCAAAAGTTACGCAGTCAAGACGGAAGCGGATGAGAGAACCCATCAGCTCTGGATGGTAGTAAATGGGGTACAGGGCGTTGGATCTTGAATCCACAGGGCTATTCACCAACAGGAGGAGTGCAATGAGGACTTTTTATCGATCCTTTACCAGGTTGACAGCAGCGGCTTTGATTGTCGCCATGTCTGCAGCACCAGGGTTGGCCGCCAAGACCACTCCGGCGACCGACAAAAACACCAACGTGCCGGCGGTGCCACGGGCCATTCCCGATTTGGTGCCCTATGGCCAGTTTGATCCACCCAAAGGGGTGTTTGATCCCAGCAAGCTCACGATTTCCGGCGACATGCGTGTTCGGCCTGAGTTCCGGACGAATGGATCATTTGGTAAGAATACAAATGGAACCCCGTTCTCGAGTGGACAGGGTGACAATGCCTTCTTTACCCAACAGTTGATCCGGTTAGGGTTTAACTACGACCTTTCCCCCGATGTGGTGTTTTTCCTCCAACCTCAGGTGTCCAATAACTTTGGTGCAATGCCGAACCCACAAAATGTTGGTGGGGCAGGCAACCCTAATTCTACCTCGGCCGACCTGTTTCTTCGCCAAGGGTTCATGTTGGTCAGAAATTTCTTAATGCCCAATTTGACATTGAAAGCTGGTCGACAACTCATGGTATGGGGAAATCACCGCATCTTCGGTCACTTTGACTGGAACAACGTCGGGTTCGCCTTCGATGGTGTGACGATGCGATACAACCATGCTACCGTGCCGGTGGAATTGGGCTGGTTGCGGGTGGCGGAAGGCAATTGTGTGCAAAATGCAGGCGGATGTTCAAACGGGAAGGCCAGTCAGGGTGACGGCGACATTCTGTTCTTACGTCTGCCGATGAAGTTCGGGTCTGTCGCAATCGAACCCGCCTATATCTATGAAGACGGTGGTTCAACCACGGGAGCCGGTTCACCGGCCTTCGGTACCGGTGGACAGCAATCTAATCAGGAACGAAGCACCGTCGGTGGCCGTGTGGCGTTCAAGCAGGGAATGTTTGATCTTACGGGAGAAGGCTATTGGCAATTTGGCGAAATTGGACCTGTCGGCGGAGCGAGTGAAACTCGCATCAATGCGTTGGCCGGACATTTGGACGGTGGTGTGACCTTGCCGGTTCCCATGCAGCCCCGTATCGGTGCGGAAATCAACTACGCCACCGGTAGCAGCAATAAGGATGGTGGCCATACCTTCAGCCAATTGTTTCCGACGAACCACATTCATTTCGGGTACATGGACTTGATGTCCTGGCAAAATATGTTGACTTATGGTGGAAACTTGCAACTGCGTCCGACGCCGGAAAGCCATTTCGAAATTGCCGGGCATATCATGCGGTTGGCGAACAAGAGGGACAACTGGTACACGGCTTCTCAGGCCACCTTCTTTAGCACTCCTGCAGGAAATAAAGAAAAGTCCCTTGGTGGTGAAATTGACGTGGTGTACACCTTGTTCTTCCAAAATAATAAGGTGGGATGGCAAGTGGGTTACGGCCACTTCTTCACCGGGGATTATTTGAAGAAGAACGGGTTTGGTACGGCTGATCAGAACTGGGGCTACACCCAGCTCTGGATCAACTTCTAAGAGTCCTTTTTTTAACAAGGGGATATTACCCTCCCCGTTATCCTGGAAAACCCGGCTTGGCATCCAAGCCGGGTTTTTAATTGCTCCACCTATTCCTTCAGCTTGGCTTGGATTCCCTTCCTTTGGCAGGCTGACGAAACTCACCCTTGATGAAAACTATTTCACACAACCTATATAGGAACCTATCTAAAAAAATTTCGAAGAAACTCGTTTGTGCAGACGCTTGATGGAAAAAGCAGGCCGATGCTTAATATGGCCAAATTCCATAATCAAGTAAGAAGGGAAGGAGTGAGTTGATTAGCTTAAGTTGGGGTAGGCCTTGGACATCGAATCCATGAGCGTTTTTCAGAATTGGAGGGGTGCAATGAGGACTTTTTATCGATCCTTTACCAGGTTGACAGCAGCGGCTTTGATTGTCGCCATGTCTGCAGCACCAGGGTTGGCCGCCAAGACCACTCCGGCGACCGACAAAAACACCAACGTGCCGGCGGTGCCACGGGCCATTCCCGATTTGGTGCCCTATGGCCAGTTTGATCCACCCAAAGGGGTGTTTGATCCCAGCAAGCTCACGATTTCCGGCGACATGCGTGTTCGGCCTGAGTTCCGGACGAATGGAAATTTTGAAACTATCAATGGTGGTGGAAAAAATGCCTTCTTTACCCAACAGTTGATCCGGTTAGGGTTTAACTACGACCTTTCCCCCGATGTGGTGTTTTTCCTCCAACCTCAGGTGTCCAATAACTTTGGTGCAATGCCGAACCCACAAAATGTTGGTGGGGCAGGCAACCCTAATTCTACCTCGGCCGACCTGTTTCTTCGCCAAGGGTTCATGTTGGTCAGAAATTTCTTAATGCCCAATTTGACATTGAAAGCTGGTCGACAACTCATGGTATGGGGAAATCACCGCATCTTCGGTCACTTTGACTGGAACAACGTCGGGTTCGCCTTCGATGGTGTGACGATGCGATACAACCATGCTACCGTGCCGGTGGAATTGGGCTGGTTGCGGGTGGCGGAAGGCAATTGTGTGCAAAATGCAGGCGGATGTTCAAACGGGAAGGCCAGTCAGGGTGACGGCGACATTCTGTTCTTACGTCTGCCGATGAAGTTCGGGTCTGTCGCAATCGAACCCGCCTATATCTATGAAGACGGTGGTTCAACCACGGGAGCCGGTTCACCGGCCTTCGGTACCGGTGGACAGCAATCTAATCAGGAACGAAGCACCGTCGGTGGCCGTGTGGCGTTCAAGCAGGGAATGTTTGATCTTACGGGAGAAGGCTATTGGCAATTTGGCGAAATTGGACCTGTCGGCGGAGCGAGTGAAACTCGCATCAATGCGTTGGCCGGACATTTGGACGGTGGTGTGACCTTGCCGGTTCCCATGCAGCCCCGTATCGGTGCGGAAATCAACTACGCCACCGGTAGCAGCAATAAGGATGGTGGCCATACCTTCAGCCAATTGTTTCCGACGAACCACATTCATTTCGGGTACATGGACTTGATGTCCTGGCAAAATATGTTGACTTATGGTGGAAACTTGCAACTGCGTCCGACGCCGGAAAGCCATTTCGAAATTGCCGGGCATATCATGCGGTTGGCGAACAAGAGGGACAACTGGTACACGGCTTCTCAGGCCACCTTCTTTAGCACTCCTGCAGGAAATAAAGAAAAGTCCCTTGGTGGTGAAATTGACGTGGTGTACACCTTGTTCTTCCAAAATAATAAGGTGGGATGGCAAGTGGGTTACGGCCACTTCTTCACCGGGGATTATTTGAAGAAGAACGGGTTTGGTACGGCTGATCAGAACTGGGGCTACACCCAGCTCTGGATCAACTTCTAAGAGTCCTTTTTTTAACAAGGGGATATTACCCTCCCCGTTATCCTGAGCGCCCCGGTTGGTATTTTCCCAGCCGGGGCGTTTTTTTGTCTTCGCTTGGCGGCTGACAAGGTTTGGCTTCTATCAGGCGGCCGAGGTCTTTTCACTGGGAAAGAAAACCCACAATCATTCATTATCACTCAGATCCAGTACCGGCCTTTACTTTTTCGAAACATGGTACCAAAACTCCACTCTCGGCCATTTTTATTTCAGCAGGCATCATTGTACCTGGTTCTAACGATCCGCCGGCGTTCAATCCAGGCATTCGAATGCGAGCAAAAATCCCAATTCTTAACAATCCATCCATGAGAATCTGGGGCCGAAAGGTATTGTGTTGGCCGCAGTTACGCACCAAGGGTTTGATCACCTTTTGGGGGAAGGCGTTCTCTCACAGTCAAAAGCCGGCCGGTCTTACCTTCCAATGTTTGAGCCTTCTGTTTCATCTCAAATTCTGTTTCTTTGCCAGATTCGTGGAACAGTATTCTGTGTCACATGATCTCGTCATCCCGGTGACGACTCGTCCTCAAATTTTATAAGTCTTTGAAAGGTTTAAGATATATAGTGTTCCTTTTCACTGGCATTAGGCTTGTATGGATCAGGAATATGAAAGAACCCCCTCTTTCCACAATTTTATCGGAAAGGCTCATCACACAATGCCAATTCAAAAAATTTCTTTGACCCTCCTTCTGGGAGGAGTGGGTGTTTTGGGCTGTGCTATTTTTGGGTTTGTACCGACGACTTCTGGTGCCACGACTCAAATTCACTCTTTATATGAACCGACATCATTGTCCCGTTTGGAGACTTTGCCTCATAGGTGGTCTATGAAAGTGTGGGAAGGGATCGGACAGGTTCAGGTGGTGCAGGAAGATCATCGAAAAGTCTTGCGTCTTGAAACCGAGCAGGGATGTATTAGTCTGTTCCGGTCGCTGACGGTAAATCTTGAAGCAAATCCTATCGTTTCCTGGGAATGGAGCGTGCTCACGTTGCCTTCCGCCGCAGCGAGTGGCCAATCTTCACGAGACAATCTCGGGGCCGCCTTGTACTTAGTATTTTCATCCAGGGAGGCGCCAAGCAGGAAAACCATTCTCGGATATATTTGGGACAATGCTCGTCCGGTCGGGACAATCTTTGTGCGGCCCAAGGATCCGTCAGTTCATTATGTGGTCGTGCGCAGCGGGCCTTCCCAGCTAGGAAAGTGGTTCACAGAAGAGCGGAATGTGCTTGCCGATTATCGCAGTATCTTTGGTGAGGAACCCTCAATTTTAGAGGGCATGTCCTTAGTGGTGGATTCGGATCAGCCAGGGTCGAAAACTGCCAGTCTATTCGGCCCAATCGCCTTTCATTCCGAGTTCACGTTAGCCAGGAAGATACAGGATCAGGGGGATGAGCAGTCTCAGGGGACTTCAAAAGATAAACTGCTTGGGGCTCTTCTGATGTATTTGGGATTACAGCACTCAGGGAGGAACTAATGTCATATCGACATTTATATGAAATTCCATCCCGGTCTTCCTGTCCATTTGATGATTTGACGGGCTTAGATGTGTGTCTTATCCCACCATCAACGTATTAATCGGTTGTATCTCTCAAACAGGTTACCGTGGCCGGAATTCAAAAGTTTTGGTGAACGATTGTTGGCTACCTGGAGGATGGTTTTCTGGTAGGTCCCGGTTGAATTTCAGCGCGAATGGTATGGGTTCCAGGCGGCAGCCCTTCAGAGAGGATGATTCCGATGATTAACTCACCTTGGACGTGTTCGGTCACTTGACCCAATCGCCCCCGTATTTCTGCGGTGCGCTTTTCCCCCGGCTTCAATGATCCTAGGGGGACGGGAAGAGGGGCTACCCGTTTAAAAGCCTCAACCAAGGTAGGGGTCCCCCGTAACTCCACATAGGCCGATGGAATGGATGTTTCGCTGGCATTGGTCGTTTCAATTAAAAGGATGATGGCCTCTCCTCCCTCCAACACCAAATTCCGGTTGGCATCAATTAATTTGGTTCTAAATTGAACCGATGGGCTTGCAACGGGTGGGGCCGTGGGCGGTACACCTACAGCCGGACCTTGAAGAGCCGGCGCAGGGGAACCTGGTTGCGTGGAGATGGGTTGCTGACCGGTATTGAGTTGGACCAATTGGGGGAGAACTCCTATCATCTGTTTAGCCAGAGTTTCAGCGGCGTCTTCTACTGTTCCGTCAATTTGACCGGTGTGGCAGGAGACGGATTGGCTGGTGAGTTCAGGCACCCATAGCCTGACTTTCTGGTGGTAGTTCAGGGGGCTTTGAGCAAGAGAGGTGCCGTTCGCATCTTCATAGACGGCGTGAAGTTTCAGATCTACAAAGACATCGTACCGATCTTCTTGTCCCGAACGGGTTACTGGATCGAATCCAAATTGCTGGAGACTCAGGACGATTCGATAGCCATCGGGAGAAACGCCTTGCGCCTCTCCGACGGGGGGTTCGGCTCTCACACCATTGAATCGGTTTTGGCCGACCTGGAGAAACGTTTTAGATATGATTTCGCCAACTGGAATAGTATAAGGCAACCCACACCCACCCACGGTCTGAGTGTAGGTGAGAAGATTGGGTGCAAAGGCGTAGGTGATCGTGACAGGAATTCTTGGTTCGTGATTATCTTCGTGAGTCAGGCGGGGAATGGAGACTTTGTCGCAGGCGGAAAGGACGGACAGGACAACTACAAGTAAGACGTAATAGAAAATTCTTTTAAGCAGTGGGCACACCGTCCTACACTACCCCAAGATCCTGAAAGATGGCAACTGGATCACGGGTTTTTCCAGAGTCTTCCCTTTTGCTTGGGCAGGTCCGATTCTTAGGCGGGCATCCGGTTGGCAGGATAAACCATCAATGGGCTTCGAGGGAAGGACAGTGAAAACTATGGAAGACAGAGAGGAAAATCTGGGAGCCGACAGTATGGATAATCCAGAGTGGACTATGGATCCCGGTCTTCAGCTTGGCACCACTTGACAGATATCACCTTTACGGTTTCTCCCTTTCTTGACGATCCTTGATGAAAGGGGAGAGAATTTGACATTCAGACGGCCATTTTTTTCTTAACCAATGGAGGCTTCATCATGTGGCGTCACATCTGGTTGATTGTCGGGATCCTCTCTGCTTTTTCCTTCCTTGGCTGTTCGTTGGATAACACTCCCAAACGGTTGCCGGCTTACCTGCCCCAACCCTCCAATTTGTCTGTCGGTGACGGTGCAACAATGGCGCTTCCGGCCGAAGGAGTGACCGCGGTTTTGGTTGTGCTGAACGATTCGGGATTTGAAAAATCAGCTCCTGAACTTCGCCGAGGGACGTTGGAAAATCTCGGAGAACATCTGAAGGCGGAACTGCAGAAACAATTACCGATTCAAATACATTCCGTCGTGTATCCGGATGATGTGAAACCGAAGGGCTCCGTGGACCCATTCATCCAATTGGGAAAGGAGCAGAACGTGCCCTATCTGGTGTTGGCGGTATTATCCAGTACCGAGTATGAGGTCTTTGATCGTTTTCCAATGGGCGGGTTGCAGCAGCCGACAGGTATGCGGGGTGGGGGAATGCCAGGGTACCGTGCGGAAAATTATGCGCGCCTGGAACTCGCCTTGCTGGATGCCCGGACAGGGCAACCGGTAGCCTCCACGGATGGTCAAGCCTGGGCGACCCTTGAACGGCTGGTTGTCCCGCTTGAATCGAATGTCTATCCGGTCGTCCGGCGGGCTCAGACCCAACCTCCCATTTATCCCAATTCAGAGGGTGAGGAGTATGAGACGCTTCGATGGGTTTCCGGGAAGGATGCCATTGCCCAGGCGGTGATGCATTTTGAAATATTATGGAGAAAGAATCAGGCAGCCTAATCCGATGACCCTTTCAACAATATTGTTTACGTGGGTGTTGGTTTCTATGCTGGCGGGGTGTGGGGCAGGTCCCACCCCCCGTCTGATTGATCTTGTCGGAAAGGACGCCTTTGCATCACAGGAATTATCTCACAAGAAGGGCGAGTGGCCCCGGGTGCCTACCATTGGTCTGGTCGTGCATGCAGATGCCACGGCCCGGAATGCCGCTCCGGTGATCATTGCCGAGTATCTCGAGACTCTTACTCGACGCACCGAAGATTTTCTCAGACAGCGTTGTTCCTTTCAGAACATTTTGACTGTTCCACGTTTGTCGCAGCCTCTAAACTTTTCCCAGGAATTGAAAGTCCACGGCCAACACCTACACGTCCCTTATGAAATTGTCGTGGTGTTCTCAAGTCGTGAGAAGACCAGTCCCGTAAAAATTGGAGAAGCGACGATGATGAATCAAATGGGCGGGATGGTCATTGAAAATTCAGCAATAGCCGAGGTGGGTGTTCTTCGCCTATCGGATTTGCAAATGGTCTATTGGACTCAGGGGTGGGCATTTGAAACTTTAGAACAACTGGATGTTCCAATTGGGAAAAATCGTCCTTCCGCGATGGAGGCTCGGGACATATTAAGAGCCCGAGCCGGGCAACAGGCTCTCGACCGGGCACTGCACCACGTAGGGGCCGAATGTGAGCCTGCGGTGTGACCACGATTGTCTATTACCGATAGTTTTCAAATTGCAGATCGAGTCCGAAGTCCTGTTCTTTGAGATGTTTCATGACGGCTTGCAGTTCGTCTTTGCTTTTGCTCTGCACCCTGACTTGTTCCCCTTGAATTTGACCCTGGGCCTTAAATTTGGCCTCTTTAATCGATTTCGTAATGGCTTTAGCCTTGTCTTCGGGAAGCCCGCTCTGAATGGTAATGGTTTGGCGTACGGTTCCGCCTAAGGCTTCTTCCACTTTCCCATACGTCAGGCCTTTCAACGACACATTGCGTTTGACGCATTTGGACTTGAGGATATCCAGGACCGCGTTGAGTTTGTAGTCATCATCCGAAATCACCACTAATTGTTTGTCCTTTTCTTTTAACGTCAATTCGGTTTTGGATCCTTTGAAATCAAAACGTTGTCCGACTTCTTTTTCTGTTTGATCCACCACATTTTTCATTTCCTGCATGTCGATGCGAGAAATGACGTCGAAGGAATAATTGTCCGCCATAAGCCTCCTTTCAAGTTGTTGTGACTGGCCCCCTGGTTAGCAGCACCGTCCTGCGGGAAGTTGAATGCCTTCGCCTTCGATCACTTCGGTGCTGTTCAGTGGGTGTTTGTGTATAAGATACCCGTACCATTTTCTGGCGCTGTCTGTGAGGACAATGAGTGCGAGTATGGCCACCAGGCCCACGAGGGAGGCATTGATGGCCATGGTCAGGCTTTGCGATCCGTCTGTTGAGAGCGCCCGATTGATAAAGATCACCAGGAGTTCATAGCATCCGGCCAGCGTGATCACGCCAACAAACACCATCGGGATCACCGTCACCCACAGATAAGAGGTTTTGTTCATCTTAATGAGCACGGTCGTGGCAATACAGAGCGCGAGCATGCCGAGTAATTGATTGGCTGCCCCAAACATGGGCCAGATGGTCGCAATAGATCCGGTGCCAATGAGATATCCCCACGCTCCAACGACGAACAGACTGGCGCCCAATACCCCGGGCCACCAATTGATCTGTTTGAGCGGGGTGTAGAATCGCCCCCCTAATTCCTGAACCAGATACCGGGCGACCCGTGTCCCGGCATCAATGGTGGTCAAAATGAACAGGGCTTCGAACAAGAGCGCGAATTGATACCAGTAGGCCATGAGCCCGGACATCCCCGGCAAGCTTGAAAAAATCGAGGCCATGCCAACGGCCAGGGATACCGCACCTCCCGGACGGCCCGATACATCGACCTCAACAAGCGTGGAGAGTTCCGTAATGTGAGCGGTTGGAAATCCCATAGTTTGCAGGGTGTCTGCGGACAGGCTGGTGTTGATGGCAAAATAATCGCCGGGAACGAGAAGGCAGGCGGCGATGAGCGCTACGACTCCCACGAAGCTTTCCAAAAGCATGGCACCGTAGCCGACGATGGCCTGAGATTCCCGACTAATCAGCTTGGGCGTCGTTCCTGATGAGACCAGGGAATGAAAGCCGGAAATAGCCCCACAGGCAATAGTGATAAAGAGAAACGGAAACAATGTTCCTGGGATGATCGGTCCATTGCCCGCTGTAAATATGGTGGTGCGAGGCATTTCAATGGTGGGCGCGAGCACTATGACCCCGACGGCCAGAAGAGCGATTACACCCAATTTCATAAATGTTGAGAGATAATCCCGTGGCACTAATAACATCCAGACGGGGAGAACTGAGGCAAGAAATCCATATGCCGCAAGGCTCCATGTGAGCGTGGTGCGGTCCCATAAGAACCATTCAGCCCATTCTGATTGTGCCACGGTTCGGCCGACGAGAATGGCCACTATCAAGAGTCCTAACCCGATCAGCGTCATTTCCCCGACTTGTCCCTGACGAAATTTTTGAAGGTAGAGTCCCATGAGCAGGGCGATGGGAATGGTCATGACGATGGTAAAAGTGCCCCAGGCATTGTGATAAAGCGCATTGACAACCGCCAAGCCTAATCCGGCTAGCGCGACGACCACGATAAAGAGCACGGCAATCGCCGTGGCCATCCCGGTGATGGGACCTAATTCAGCATGGGCGATCTCCGGAAGCGAACGGCCATTTCGCCTCATGGAGGCCACAAGGATAATAAAATCCTGCACGGCACCCGCCAGAACCGCGCCGATGACAATCCATAAAAACCCAGGGAGGAAACCAAATTGTGCCGCCAAGACGGGACCGAGTAATGGGCCCGCCCCGGCGATAGCCGCAAAATGATGGCCGAAGAGAATGTATTTGTTGGCGGGATAGAAATTGGTGCCGTCCTCCAGCCGGTGGGCGGGAGTGCGACGTCGATCGTCAAGGTTCATGACTCGCTGTGCCAAAAATCGGCCATAGAACCGGTAGGCCAACACGTAGAAGCAGGAGGCGGCGACCACGAGCCAGAGTCCGTTCACTTTTTCATGAGGATTGACTAGGCCTACGACATGGCCGAAGGCCACGGCACAGAGTCCGGCGAGTCCCAGCCATCCGATCTTGTTCCATACAGACATGCGGGCCATCCTATCAATGGGAGAAAAGGGTGTAAACGGGTGTTGACTGGGGGAGGTTCAGGTCGACGTGTGGTTAGGTCGGGGAGTTTTCATGAAACACAAACGGCAGTTTTCCTGCTTTTTCTCGCATGGCGTTGATGGCGTTAAGAATCTGGGGTTGCCGAATGAGTTTTTGTTCGACACGGTGTTTTCCCGGAAAATCCAGAAACAAGATACCCAGAACCATTGTGAGGATACCTTGTCCTGGTAAAACCAGCATGGCAATTCCGGCTACCAGAAAAATGAGTCCCAGGCCGTTTTTTAACATCAACCCAATGGCGCGAATAATTGGATGATGATTGGCAAACCACTTGCGGTGGCCGTGATTGTCGAAGTAATCAGGTGGCAGGCGAATTAACAGAGCAGGGATCGCAATAAGGGTTCCGACAAACGCAATCAGGGAAAGAGTGATCATGCCGACCCAGATTTCCCTGGGGACCCAAGACTCGGCAAACTGAATCAATTGATCAATCATGGTTGGTCATGATGCCTAAAAAAATTATTACACAATCACGCGATAGGTGCGTTGGGAAATGGTCCAATTGTACTCTGAAAAATATACACTTTATAATTGCTTAATGGTGTTTGTGTTTTTTATGCCAATAAATGATTGAGTGAGGCATGATGGTACAGTATTGGTTGTTCAAATCAGAGCCGACAACATTTTCCATTGATGATCTGGTTCACTCTCCCCGTAAGACCACATGTTGGGAAGGCGTACGTAATTACCAGGCTAGGAATTTCCTAAAATCCATGAATGTTGGGGATTTAGGATTTTTTTACCATAGCAATACTGACCCTCCCGCTATAGTTGGAATCGTTAAAGTGGTTAAGGCCGCGTATCCCGACTCTTTTGCATTCGATTCAAGGAGCCGATATTTCGATCCGCGTAGTGCTCCGGATTCGCCCCGTTGGTTTCTGGTGGATGTCCAGTTTGTCAAAAAGTTTCCTCAGGCCTTGCAACTGGAACAGTTGCGGGCCGTTAAGGGATTAGAAAAAATGGAACTGCTTCGTAAAGGTTCCAGGCTCTCGATTCAACCGGTGCGTCCGGATGAATGGCAACGGGTGTTGGATTGTGTTCAAAACAATAATAACCATTCGCCCACCCCAAAGTAGACCACCAGGATTGTCCCAAACGTTGGGTACATTCTTTTTCACTTTCTTGCTGGTTACAGTGAAAGATTCGCTTTGGGAAACACCTGTAAAAACGGGTGGATGGTGACTTCCTGAAAAACCCCATGAAGGGCATAGGGATCATTGTTGGCAAATGCTTGAACTTCTTCGAGTGATTCTGCTTCAACCACGATTAAGCTCCCAATTTTATCGGTCAGAGGCCCAGCCAAAATAACTTTGCCTTGTTGCGCCCACGCCTCAAGCCGTTTGAGGTGGGCTTCTCGATAGAGGGGGCGTTTTTGCGCGCCTTCAGGACCATCTTTGCCTAAAATTACGAACTTCATTCTTCCTCCTCGTTCCTTTTTCGAAGTCGCATCAATGGTCTTTCTTCGACAACGGGCATGGCTTCTCCATCATATCAGAAGGCAGTCGTATGGACATGTCGCGTCGGAAGCTCAGGTCGTCCGGAGAGTGTGATTGAAACGAATAGGCGAATGTGCGGCAGGTCTAGGGATTCGGGTCTTCTAAAGGTTGTCTGTTCGCATACCCGCTGTCAATATCGTGCCACCAGCGAACCTGTTTTTCTCCGGATTTCCAACATAAAAATACCAGGCGGTCATCAAGCAAAAAGGGGAAATCACATAATCCAATTTCGACATCTTTGATCACCACCCCGAGTTCCTGAATGGCATGCAGGCTGCCATTGATGTCTTGTAACCCTTTGATATATTGGACGCCCATGACCGTTCCTCCTCCAGAGGATGCCTGGGCGCTGGCTTTTTTGACTTCTTCCCTCGTGTCCATAAGTATTTGGCGTCCTGCCTTAATATTGTCCCAAAATTGTTCCAGCTCGGGAATTAATCCGTTGGCTTCGGAGAGGGTGAAAATCCGTTCACTGGAAAAGGGAAAACCTGAATCAGACATGGGAGAGGACCCTTCCTTGTTGACTTTCAATTACCATTATGATGGTTTAACATAATAAGATTCAGGGTGCCAACCATAGGAGAGTAGGCTAACTTTTCTGATGATGGGTTTGGGGGAAAATTACAGTTTCGTGTCGCAACTTCCGAAGGGAGCCTATTGACAAGTTGTTCAATAGTGAGATAAATAATTACTTAAGACCTGCCCATTTGATAGCAAAATCCATTTCCGCCAATTAACTTCTCGGACTTCACGTATTATTTCAAATCGTAGATAGGACAACACGGTGGTTTTGACAAGTGTGGTTCTTCAGTTTCTCTAAACATTCTTCCTAAAACACACAATACCGGTCTAAATCTTTTAACTTTTATTAAAGTCTGGTGCGGTTCCCTTTTCGGGGATCGCCAAAATTCGTAGCGCATAACCCAGATGAAAATGTTCGTATCCTTTCCACCCCTCGTAACAGGCTAAGCCCACGAGAAAACCCTTCCGGCCAATGAATGGAGTAACCTAATGTATCTTGCCGAATTGAAGCAAAAGTCCATTGGAGAATTAAATGAAATCGCGCGTGATCTCAAAATTGATGGCGCGCCAAATTTGCGAAAGCAAGAGCTGATTTTCTCTATTCTTCAAGGGCAGAGCGACAAGAACGGAGTCATTTTCGGAGAGGGGGTCCTGGAGACTCTATCAGATGGATTTGGATTTCTCCGGGCCCCGGATTCCAACTACCTACCAGGACCCGATGATATTTATATTTCTCCGTCTCAAATTCGACGATTTAATTTGCGAACCGGTGATATTGTCTCAGGGCAGATTCGTCCACCGAAGGATGGAGAACGGTATTTCGCGCTCTTGAAAGTCGAAAAAATCAATTATGATGAACCTGAGGTGCAGCGGGATAAAATTTTGTTCGATAATCTCACTCCGCTGTATCCTGAAGAGCGGATCAACCTTGAATTTGATCCTGAAGAGTATTGCACCAGAGTGATGGAGCTCACGACGCCCATTGGCAAAGGGCAACGGGGATTGATCGTGGCGGCTCCCAGAACGGGAAAGACCATGCTCTTGCAGGCGGTGGCGCGGGCCATTATTGCGAATCATCCGGAAATTGTTTTGATTGTCCTTCTCATTGATGAACGACCAGAAGAAGTCACTGACTGGCAGCGACAGGTCAAAGCCGCCGAAGTGATTAGCTCCACGTTTGATGAGCCACCTCAGCGCCATGCCCAAGTGGCAGAGATTGTCATGGAAAAAGCCAAGCGGTTGGTCGAACATAAGCGGGATGTAGTGATTTTGTTAGACAGTGTGACGCGATTGGCCCGTGCCTATAATACGATTTCCCCTCCCAGTGGGAAGGTGTTATCCGGAGGTTTGGATTCCAATGCCCTTCAACGACCCAAGCGTTTTTTTGGTGCCGCCAGAAATATCGAATTTGGTGGAAGTTTGACGATTCTGGCCACAGCATTGGTTGATACCGGAAGTCGAATGGACGATGTGATTTTTGAAGAGTTTAAGGGCACGGGTAATATGGAAGTGCACTTGGATCGTCGGTTAGCGGATAAGCGGCTTTTCCCGGCCATCGATATCAGTCAATCCGGCACGAGGAAAGAAGAGTTGCTGGTTGATCGCGACCGTCTGAACAAAATGTGGATTCTCAGAAAGGTGTTAAGCCCTCTCGGGACCATGGAGGCGATGGAATTTCTCATGGATAAAATCGGCGGAACCAAGAGTAATAATGAGTTCTTGCAATCTATGAATCGATAATTCACAATAGAGGTTTGGCATTGAGGGCTTTTCATATTTAGATGTTGAATCGAGAGATGGCGTTGAAGGAGGTAGTATGAAAAAGGGCATTCACCCAGCTTATGAATTTGCCAATGTGAGTTGTGCGTGCGGTATGACTTATCAAACCCGGACAACTGTGGGAGACTTAAAGGTCGATATCTGTTCCAGTTGCCATCCGTTTTTCACGGGTACTCAAAAAATTGTGGACGCCGAAGGACGGGTGGAACGTTTCAATAAAAAATACGCCAAAACGGCGAAGCCCAAAGCCAAAGCGTAAAGACCTTTTTCTCTTTCTTCCCAATTGTCCTGCCTAAACAGTCCCCAGGGGATGGTGTCTGTGCATGGTGCTGAAGCAGTCCTGGTTGTTGCCTTTCTCGATTGGCGTTCGAGAAGACCAGGTTTCCCAGCAGCGGCTCCGCTGAGTGTTGACATGGTTCCCCTCCATTCAATCCCCTCTTTTTATGAAAAATTTCGTATAAGGCTAGTGGGCATGGTTGTCTGGGAAGGGTACATGTCGTGTTATTGAATTTCCTGTTAAACTAGCTCTATGCCACCAATGACGAAGACAGACCTTAAAGAAGGCGGTTTATTTAGCAAATGGGAGGCCATTGCAAATAAATATGACACGCTCAACGATCAGTTGTCAGATCCTGCCGTCTTGTCTCAACCGACCCTTCTGGTTGCGCTCAATAAAGAGCGATCAGAGATAGAGCCCATTGCGCAGTTGTTTGGCGGGTACCGACGGGTAGTCGAAGAGATTGCCCAGACCCGCCTGATGACAGAAGATCTGCAATTAGATCCCGATATGCGCCGGTTGGCCGGTGAAGAATTGGAAAGCCTGGAAAGTCAACGTGAGGCCATGGAGTCCCAGGTCATTGAATTGCTCTGCCCCGCTGATGAAGGCGATAATAAAAACTCGTTCATTGAAATTCGAGCTGGGACAGGTGGAAGTGAGGCCGCACTCTTTGCCGGCGATCTCCTCCGAATGTATACGAAGTTTGCCGAGGCTAAGGGGTTACGGGTCGAATTAATGGAATTTCAGGAGACCGGTCTTGGTGGGGTCAAAGAGGCGGTTTTGCTGGTTGAAGGCAAGGGAGCCTTTGGAAATTTTAAGTATGAAAGTGGAGTGCACCGGGTGCAGCGGGTTCCGACGACAGAGGCTAATGGACGAATTCATACATCCACGGCTACGGTTGCGGTGATGCCGGAGGTTGAAGAGGTGGAGGTGCACATTGATCCGAAAGATTTACGGATTGACACCTATTGTTCTTCAGGAGCTGGTGGACAGAGTGTGAACACGACCTACTCTGCGATCCGGATTACTCATATTCCGACAGGAGTGGTCGTGACATGTCAGGACGAGCGATCCCAACTAAAAAATCGAACGAAGGCCATGCGAACCCTTCGAACACGAATCGGTGATGCCGAGCGCGAAAAACAGGAAGCCTCTATTGCGCAACAACGCCGTTCCCAAGTCGGGACAGGGGAGCGGAGTGAAAAAATCCGCACGTATAATTTTCCCCAAAATCGCGTGACCGACCATCGGATCGGGCTGACGTTGCACAAATTGGATCGAGTGATGGAAGGCGATCTTGACGGGTTAATTGCGGGCCTCAAAGCCCAATGATGTCTTTCGTGTAGCGCCAGTCCGTCTTCTTTCAACGGTTCAACGCGTATGTGCTTTTTGAGGCTCAGATGCCCCCCTTCACTTCCTATTCACAGTTATATCGTGGTGCGGTTGAGACGCTGATTCACGCCGGGATTGCCAACGCCCGCCATGAGGCGCTGTGGATTCTTGAGGATGCCCTTGGTATTACGCGATTGCAACTGCATGCCAATCCAGACACTCCCGTTGATGCGGAAGTCTGTCAGCGGGCTGTGGCCTTGTTTCAGCGCCGTGCCTTACATGAACCACTTCAATATGTATTAGGGAATCAAGACTTTTTTGGTTTGGATTTTCTCGTTCAATCTGGTGTGCTCATTCCAAGACCTGAGACCGAATTACTGGTGGAAGAGGCAATTGGACTGCTAAGGGCTGACGTGCGTCCGGTAATTCTGGATGTCGGAACGGGTTCTGGATGTCTGGCGATCAGTCTGGCGGTCAACCTTCCTGCAGCGGTAATTATCGCCTCAGATAAGTCAGTCTCCGCGCTACGTCTTGCGCAGGCCAATGCCATGCGCCATGGAGTTGCGCAACGAATTTTATGGGTGGCTGGTGACCTGCTTTCCCACTTGTTATCCAGAAAATTAGCAGGTAAAGTGACCGCCATTATTGCTAACCTGCCGTATATCTCCCATTCGGAATGGGAACACCTTTCTCCCGATGTCAAAGACTTTGAACCACGGCTGGCGTTGGATGGAGGGCCGGATGGACTCGATGTGTACCGGCGGTTATTGGATGAATCGCCGGGACTAGTTTCCTCAAAGGGATATGTTCTCATGGAAGTGGGAGTGGGTCAGGCTGACCTTCTTTGCCGGGACCCTTCCCTGACGAATGGGTTTAGGATGGTAAAGGTCCTTCCGGATTCCCAAGGCATTCCACGAGTGGTATGCGTGCAACGGCGTCTTGTGTAGACACGGAATATTGTAAATGGATCAAATTCGAATCACCGGTGGATTGCCATTAAAGGGGTCCGTGGAAATCGGCGGAGCCAAGAATGCCGCATTGCCTATTTTGGCAGCGACGTTGTTAGGGGGCGGGGAATGCGTCATTGACCATGTACCACATGTTCGTGATGTGATGACGATGGGGAAATTACTGGCCCTGTTGGGAGTGACAGTTCAAGAGGAAGGCGCCAGGGTCAGACTGGATGCAGGTCAGGTGCATTCGATTGAAGCGCCGTATGATTTAGTCAAAACGATGCGAGCGTCAATTTTAGCCTTGGGCCCTCTACTCGCTCGGCTGGGAGAAGCCAAAGTATCTCTGCCGGGCGGATGTGCGATCGGCACCCGACCGGTCAATCTTCACCTCAAAGGATTGGAGATGATGGGGGCTGAAATTCAAGTGGAGCATGGATATATCCACGCGAAAGCCGGTCGTCTTAAAGGGGCAAGAATTGACTTGGATTTCCCGACGGTCACGGGCACGGAAAACCTGATCATGGCGGCTTGCCTGGCACAAGGGACCACGAGTTTGCATAATGTGGCACGGGAACCGGAAATCACGGACCTCTGTGCATTCTTAACCAAGCGGGGCGCCAAAATTCATGGGATGGGAACGGACACCATTACCATTGAAGGGGTGAAGGAACTTCATGGGGCAGGGCATTGGGTGATTCCTGATCGAGTTGAAGCCGGCACTTATTTAATGGCTGGAGCTATTACGGGTGGGGATGTGATGGTAAAAGGGTGCGTATCAGATCATTTAGGCAGTGTCCTGAAAAAAGTTCAGGAAATGGGTGCTGAGTTAACCGAGAGTCATGACGGTGTGCGAATCCGCCGGCCGGGTCCGCTCAAAGCGGTGGAAATTAAGACGCTCCCCTATCCCGGCTTCCCGACGGATCTCCAGGCCCAAATGATGGCGTTAATGTCGGTGGCAGAAGGCGTGAGCGTGATTTCCGAAACCATTTTTGAAGGACGATTTTTGCACGTCCCGGAACTTCACCGGATGGGAGCGTCGATTGAGATTGATGGCCCGCATGCCGTCGTCAAAGGTGTGCCGTTGCTCACCGGTGCACCCGTCATGGCTTCGGATCTACGCGCCAGTGCAGGCTTGGTCTTGGCTGGGTTAGCGGCTGATGGCGAAACGATTGTGTCCCGAGTTTATCATTTAGACCGCGGCTATGAACGGCTGGAAGAAAAATTTCAGGCCCTGGGTGCGAGGATTGTTCGCGTTCGCGAGGTGGCATGAGCGAAGGGATTACCATTGCCCTTTCCAAGGGTAAACTTCTTGATCCGACTCTTGAATTGTTCCGCCAGGCAGGCTATACGGGATATCATGTCCAAGCGGACGACCGTCGATTAATACTGGAATTTCCGGAGCATGGACACCGGGTCTTAATTGTACGCCCAAGTGATGTGCCGGCCTATGTTGAATATGGCGCAGCCGATTTAGGGGTGGTTGGGAAAGATGTCTTGTTGGAACAAAGCCCGGATGTCTATGAACCGGTTGACTTGAACTTAGGAGTCTGTCGTCTGGTGGTCGCCAGGCCGAACGGGCCACAGCTTGTGCAACGGATGTCTTCCAAGCTTCGGGTGGCAACCAAATATCCCACGATCACCGAACGGTATTTTAACCAGCAGGGGTTGCCTGTGGAATTGATTAAGCTCTACGGGTCGATTGAGTTGGCTCCATTGGTCGGATTGGCCGATCGGATTGTCGATCTGGTTGAGACGGGAAACACTCTGAAAGCCAATAATTTGGTCGAGGATGAAGTGATCGCCTGGTCATCTGCCCGATTGATTGTGAATCGGGCAAGCTTAAAAATGAAATATGCCGTGATTACAGAACTGATTGCCCGGGTGAAGAAAATTCTTTCTCGTTCCCGCTCAAAAAAGGTTCATGCATGAAAATTGTTTCCTACAAGGACCAAGAGTTTTCGCAAGCGGTGAATCGTGTCTGTCAGCGGGCTGCTCAACAAAACGGCAAGGTTGAAAAAGCCGTCAGGACAATATTAGATGCTGTTCGGCAGGAGGGCGATCAGGCACTTCAGCGATTGACCTGGAAGTTCGATCATGTCCGAATCAGTCCTGACAGTCTTCGTGTGACGTCCAAAGACGTCGAGCGTGCATATGCCGAACTACCGTCTTCAGATATTAAAGCGCTGAAATATGCGGCGAATCGTATTCGGACCTTTCATCGTCGACAACGAAGGCAATCCTGGGTCTATCGTCAACAGGGGGTTCAATTAGGTCAACGGATCACGCCGTTAGATACCGTCGGTGTGTATGTTCCAGGCGGAAAAGCCCTGTATCCCTCGTCGGTGCTCATGAATGCCATCCCCGCGAAAGTGGCTGGGGTGAAGCGAGTCGTCATGTGTACGCCGACTCCGAACGGCATCATCCACCCCGCGTTGTTGGTGGCGGCGGATGTTGCTGGAGTGGAGGAAATCTATCGGGTCGGTGGAGCCCAAGCCATTGGGGCCTTGGCTTTTGGCACCCCGACAATCCGGCCCGTGGATAAAATCGTCGGACCCGGGAATTTGTATGTGGCCACGGCCAAACGCCTGGTCTATGGCCAGGTCGACATTGATATGATTGCGGGTCCGAGTGAGTTGCTGGTCATTGCCGATTCCCCAAGTAACCCACGGCATGTGGCGGCTGATCTTCTTTGTGAAGCCGAGCATGATGAGGAAGCCTGTGTCTATCTGGTGACGACTTCTTTGACCCTTGCCAGGCGGGTTGTGACTGAAGTGACCCGCCAACTCGCACAATTGGGACGCCAGGCGATTGCGTCCCGATCAATTCAGAATCATGCCCTGGCATTTGTTGTGCGAACCGTGGATGAGGCCTTTGAACTAGCCAATCGGATTGCGCCCGAGCATTTATCATTAAATATGGATCGGGCGGGAGACTATGTGTCACGGATACGTCATGCGGGTGCCATTTTTGTTGGCCGCTATACCCCTCCTGCGGTGGTGGATTATGTGGCAGGGCCCAATCATGTGTTACCAACTGGTGGAAGTGCCAGATTTTTTTCCTGTTTGGGTGTGGATGAGTACATGAAAACCAGCAATGTGGTGGCCTATTCGAAAGCCGCGTTGCGCAAAGCCCATGCTCCAGTGATGCGGCTGTCTCTGCTGGAAGGCCTGGATGCACATGGGCGATCAATGGAGAGTCGATGGACATGAACCAACATCTTGTTCCCAGAACGGCTTCTCAAGAACGGAAAACCGCGGAAACGGCCATTCGAGTGGAATGGGGCCTCGACGGGTGCGGCAACAATCAGATTAAGACCTCGATCCCGTTTTTGGATCACATGTTGAATTTATTCGGTAAACATGGATTTTTTGATCTGACGGTGGAAGCGAAAGGGGATATCGAGATTGATGACCATCACACGATCGAAGACGTGGGTATTGTCATGGGGCAGGTCTTAACAAAGGCTCTGGGGACCAAAGAGGGCCTCACCCGATTCGGGTGGGCGACGGTTCCGTTGGATGAAACCCTGGCCCAGGTGACCGTAGATCTGAGTGGCCGGCCGTACCTTGTATACAATGTGGTGTTACCCACGCGGTATATTAAGTCGTTTGATTTGGGATTGTTTGAAGATTTTTTTCAGGCATTCGTGAGTCAGGGAGGGTTAAACCTTCATGTGAATGTGCTGTATGGGAGAAATCCTCATCACATCATGGAAGCGATTTTTAAGGCGTTTGCGAAAGCCTTGGATCAAGCGGTTAGACGGGAAGAACGAATTAAGGGAGTGCTCTCCACCAAAGGGATGCTCTAAATGGTGAGAATCAGTGGGCGGAGAGAGAGGAAAACAGCCAGGACATGATTGCTATTATTGATTATGGGATGGGAAATCTTCGGAGCGTGCAGAAAGGGTTTGAATGTGTGGGCCATGAAGCAGTCGTGACTCGAGACCTTCCCGTAATTAACCAGGCCAGTCATGTCGTATTGCCGGGTGTGGGTGCGTTTGGGGATTGCATGGACAATCTGGCTCGCTTTGAGTTGATGGATGTCATATACCGTTCCATAGCTTCGGGAAAACCTTTTCTCGGCATTTGTTTAGGGTACCAATTGCTGTTTTCGGAAAGCGAAGAATTTGGATATCATCAGGGGTTAGGGATCCTGGCCGGGAAGGTGAAAGCGATTCCCCGTCCGTCCAATGAAGGAGAGACGTCGTTAAAAATTCCTCATATGGGTTGGAATACGATTCAGGTCAACACGGTCGCTCCGCCATTACGTGGCATTGCCTCCGACTCCTATGTGTATTTCGTGCATTCCTACTATGTGGAACCGACGGATTGTGCTCTCGTCAGTACCCAAACCGACTATGGAATTTCTTTTGCGAGTAGTGTCTGGAAAGACAATGTGTTTGCTACTCAATGGCATCCCGAGAAAAGTCAGGCCGTCGGGTTGCAGGTCTTAAAGAATTTTGGTGATTGGCAATGAGGGGAAGGTGCCTTGCGATCAATGGGCGATCGAGACCGTTGCCTGCCCGGTTCCTGGTCATGAGTCTTATCGGGTGGTGGTGTCTCGGTGTAGGCTGTGTTCCCCCAAAAGTTCAAATTCAGGCCGCTCCACAATTTGACCCCTCCCGTATATCCAGTCTCGCCATCCTTCCTTTTCAGACCATCAAAACCCCTCAATTGGCGAGTAGCTCTCGTGGAGGCATAAGGGATCCGGAAGAAATTCGTACGCAATTTCGGTTGCCGGGGACTGATCAGGCGGATGGGACAGAATTCAGAAAAGTTCGTTATGTGGTGCCCGAAACGGCGGCACATCGAATTACGAAACAGGTGGCTTCTGTGTTGGCTGGCCGGCCTTCCTTACGGGTGATCGGTCCCGAGGAGTCTTCTGCCGTGATAGGCAAGGAAACCTCGGAAGGGGAATCGTCATTTCCGGTTATGGCCCAAGAGATCGGAACCCGCTTAAAGGTGGACGGAGTTGTAACGGGACTCGTCCGGACATACCGAGAGCGTGAAGGAAGCAAGCTTGGAGCCAAGCCGGCCGCAGTAGGGTTTGAAGTGTATCTGCTCAGTCCGTCTGATGGAATGGTCTTGTGGACCGGGGAATTTTTTGAGGAACAAAAACCACTTAACCAGGATGTAGTAGGATTTTTTGAAAAGGGTGGAGGGTTTGTGACTGCCGATAAACTTGCTGAATTGGGTGTCAACAAAGTGATGAAGGCCTTTCCCGTCGGCTTGGGCGAACAGGGGCCTCCTCTTCCTGCTCCATCCTTGAAGGAGGATCCCTAAACGATGCTACTGATTCCTGCAATTGATCTGAAGGACGGGAAATGTGTCCGCTTGCGACAGGGCGAGATGGATCAGGTCACCAGGTATTCTGATGACCCCGCGGCGATGGCGGAACATTGGCAGAGTCTTGGGGCCCGCTACCTTCATGTGGTGGATTTAGACGGGGCGGTGACCGGAACACCTCAGCATCTATCACACATTGAAGCCATTACCAAACGGTTAGGCATTCCGGTGCAGGTCGGTGGGGGCATACGAAACACGTCAACCATTCGCGCCTATTTGTCCTGTGGAGTGGACCGGGTGGTGATTGGAACAGCGGCCTTACAGGATGCTGATTTTTTGGCGGCAGCCGCGACAGAATTTCCTGATAAAATTTTAATCGGGATTGATGTCAAACAGGGTTTAGTCGCGGTGCATGGGTGGAAGACCGTGTCCAGTCTGACCCCACGACAGGTCTTTGAATCAGTAAAAGATTTGCCCTTGGGAGGCATGGTCTTTACGGACATATCCCGGGACGGCATGTTGGCAGGACCAAATATTTCAGCTCTGCGAGAAGCTGTGGACATTTCGCCGTTTCCCGTTATTGCCTCTGGTGGAGTCACGGTCCTGAAAGATGTGCAGACCATTCAGGCCCTGGGAAGCAAAATTTCCGGAATCATTATTGGAAAGGCCTTATATGAAGGCACCTTGGACTTGAAAGCGGCTCTTGAAATGGTGGCCTTGGCAGAAGCGTCTCAACCATCATGCTGACGAAGAGAATCATACCCTGTCTGGATGTGAAAGACGGGCGGGTGGTGAAAGGCGTCTCGTTCGTGAATTTGCGCGATGCGGGAGATCCGGTTCACATTGCGCAGGTGTATGATCGAGAAGGTGCGGACGAGCTGTGTTTTCTGGATATTACCGCTTCCCATGAAAAACGGGATACGATTTTAGATGTGGTGATTCGGACGGCGGAGCAGGTGTTCATGCCGCTTACTGTTGGGGGAGGGATCCGGACCATTGAAGATATTCGTCGGTTATTAGAAGCCGGAGCGGACAAAATCAGCATTAATACGGCTGCTGTGGAACATCCGGACTTCGTCAAAGCGGCCGCCAATCGTTTCGGCTCGCAATGTATCGTCGTGGCTATTGATGCGAAACGGGCGACCACATGTGAAGAGGGTGAACCCGGTTGGGAAGTGTTTACCCATGGAGGGCGGAACTCGACCGGCCTGGATGCTGTTGAGTGGGCGAAACGGATGAAGGACTATGGCGCCGGAGAAATTCTTTTAACCAGTATGGACCAGGACGGAAAGCAGGACGGATATGATTTGGCCTTAACGGCGGCTATTTCCGAGTCCGTCTCTATTCCGGTCATTGCCTCCGGGGGAGCAGGCACGCTTCAGCACTTGTATGAGGCGTTCCATGTTGGGAAAGCAGATGCGGTACTGGCGGCATCTATTTTTCATTATCAGACATTTTCCATCGGGGAAGCCAAATCGTATTTGGCTCAACAGGGTATCCCTGTGCGCCCGGGCACCGTCCCGGTTTCAATTTCCTAACGACCCATGAGCGAAGTCTCTTCGATAAGCACATTCCAGTTTGATGAACAAGGGTTGCTCCCCTGTGTTGTGCAGGATTGGTTGGATGGGACCGTCTTGATGGTGGGGTTCATGAACCAACAAGCGTGGGAGATGACTTGCGATTCCCAACGGGTTCATTTCTGGAGTCGATCGCGAAAACGGTTATGGAAAAAAGGCGAGACGTCCGGCCATGAATTGCTCTTAAAGGAAATGTTCGTGGATTGTGACCGGGATACGATTTTGGTGAAAGCCCAGCCCATTGGACCGACCTGTCATACCGGAACCCGTTCATGTTTTTTTTCTCCCCTACCTTCTTCGACTTCTGAAGACCCAGCCGCTTTTTTATCCGGTACGGCCTGGGGAGGGATTACCCGGAGGCTCTATGAAATGGTCGGCGATCGGAAAGCCCACCCGAGTCCTGATTCCTATGTGTCAAAATTAATGGAGGGAGGCCTCGATCGTATTTTGAAAAAGGTGGCGGAAGAAGCCGGCGAAGTCCTTCTCGCTGGAAAAAATGGCGATCGGGAAGAAATTATTTATGAAATGGCTGATTTGTGGTTTCATACCCTCATCATGCTCGGGCATTTTTCCATCCCTCCTGAAGACGTCTATCAAGAGCTTGGCAAGCGATTTGGCAAATCAGGAATTCGACAGCCTGAACAGCTCGAAGGAGGCTCGACTCATGGGTGATTGTCTTTTTTGTCGAATCGTCAAGGGGGCTATTCCCGCCGACACCGTGTATGAGGATGAACACACGTTCGTGTTCAACGATATCAATCCTCAAGCGCAGGTGCATATGTTGGTGATTCCCAAGCGGCACGTGGTGTCTTTGGATGATACGAAAGAGACGGATGCCGCCTTGTTGGGTCACCTGATGGTTGTCTGTGCCAAGATGGCCAGGCAGCGGGAAATTGCCGGTGGCGGATATCGGGTCGTTGCGAATACCGGACCGGAAGCCGGGCAGAGTGTCTTTCATTTGCACTTTCACGTCATGGGCGGGCGAACATTTGCGTGGCCTCCAGGGTAAAGCTGGTTTGACGGGGACAAAGCGCCCCGAGAGCATTTGGTATCCGAAGGGAATGACATTCGTGATGTGTCCCTAACGCAATTCGTGGTGAGAAGTGAGATGACAGGCGAAAAACGAGGGGTTCCTCCAGAGATTCTTCAACAAATTCGAGATCGCATTGATATTATTGATCTCATTTCCACATACGTGAGTCTTTCCAAAGCGGGGCAGAACTTTAAAGGGCTGTGCCCCTTCCATTCAGAAAAAACTCCCTCCTTTTCGGTCAACCCCGTTCGACAAATGTTTTATTGTTTTGGCTGCAGTGTCGGAGGAGACGCCTTTACCTTTTTGATGAAACAAGAAGGCATGGATTTCATGGAGGCTCTGCGTGAGTTAAGCCAACGGACAGGGGTGCCCCTGCCTGAGCGACGGGAAGCAGCGGGGAAGACTACATCAGGCGTATCTCGTGAACGGTATTTTCATCTGTATCAATTGGCCGCATCCTGGTATCACCGCAATCTTCAGGAAATTCCTGAAGGTCAAGTTGCCAGGGATTACTTGGATCAGCGGGGGATTACCAGAGAATCCTGGAACACCTTTCAGTTGGGATTCGTTCCGGAAGGATGGAATGGACTTTCCAAATGGCTGGAACAGCAATCTGTCAAGCCGGAAGAACTCATACAGGCTGGATTGGTCGTGCGGAAAGAGTCTGAGGATGGCACCAGAATATCCACGTATGATCGCTTTCGTGATCGGGTGATGTTTCCCATTACTGATCCACGAGGGCAGGTAGTGGGATTTGGGGGTCGGATCCTGAAAGATGGAGCCTCTCCCAAATATCTCAATTCACCCGAAACCGACTTATTCTTTAAGGGGAGATCCCTCTATGGAATGGACAAGGCCCGGCAGTCAGCCACCGCTTCGGGGAGGTTTTATTTGGTAGAAGGGTATTTTGATGTCATCGCTCTCCACCAAAACGGCATTGAAAATGCCGTGGCACCCTTGGGAACGGCGTTAACCTCCGATCATGTCCAGATTCTACGCCGATTGGCCCCTTCGGTGATGCTCGTCTTTGATGGAGATGCTGCAGGGATCGGCGCGGCCTTACGGACGCTTGATTTGTTTATGAATTCCGGCATTGAAGTCCGAGTGCTGCTGCTCCCGGCTGGTGAAGATCCTGACACATTTATTCGGAAAAACGGGGTGTCCGCGTTTCGTGAGCTGGAGGGGAAAGCCGCGACGTTGCTGGATTTTGCCATCATGTCTGTCTTGAATAAAGCCAAAAATGATTCTATTCAAGATCGAGTCAAGCGGGCGGATGACATTCTTGCGATTCTTCATAAGACTAAAAATCCCATAGAAAAAGAAGAATATCTGAAAGTGGTCTCAGAACGATTGGGTATTCGACCGGAATTACTCCGTAAACGGCTCCCGACCATTTCCCGGCCCATGAGTGCTGCCCCGTCGGCTAAGGGGAAGGATCAATCTGCCACGAATCTTCTGGCCATTCCACAAGGTAAGCCAGAGGAACGGGATCTTATTGTATTATTACTCCAAGGCCGTCTGGAACCGGATCAGATCCGGCAACTCGATGAGGGTGCGTTTACTGTCCCACTGTATCGCCATATTCTTGGCAAGGCCTTTCAGCATACGGATGACGAAGGGCACTTGAACCTCGATGCATTGCATGCGGAATTCAGTCAGGATCCGGCTTATGAACCGGTCATTTCCCGGTTGAGCGTGGGGGAATACAATTGTGACGAAGTGTCTATTCATGTCGCCGGATGTCTTCGTGTTTTAAGGAAAAACCAGATCCAACGCCTCATGGACGAGGTGATTAGTCAACTCAAGATTGCACAACGGGAGGGACGCCAGGACTTGGTCGATGCGTTGGTCGCGGAGTCCAATGTGCTTCGTCAGAAAAAGGCCTTCTTAACGGCCTCCCCCTGAGTTTACCCACGGCGAGGGAATAAAATTCGCAGGGGGGAGTTTTTCCTGAGCGCCGTTTATGGTAAAAGGGTGTGTGCGCCGTTATGATCTCGGGCCCATAGCTCAGTTGGTTAGAGCGGCTGACTCATAATCAGTTGGTCCCAGGTTCAAGTCCTGGTGGGCCCACCACGAGACCGGGCCGGACTTGATTAACCGGTGAGCAAACATGTTCTAGGATATTGAGGACTTTGTGAATTTGCAGTTGCAATACCTGATTAATCTTCAAAAATTTGATCTTCGAATTTTTCAGATTCAAGACCAGTTGCGGAAAGCTCCAGAGCTTATCAAATCCGCTGAAACTCCGCTCCAAGATATTCTTGCCAAGCTGCAAATCCTTAAAAATACCGGTGAATCTCTCATCAAACAGCGACGTAGCTCTGAACGGGAACTTGCCACGCAAGAAGAACAACTCCAGAAAATCAGAAATCGGCTTTCTGAATTAAAAACGAACAAAGAATACCAGGCGCATCTGTTTGAAATAGAGTTAGCTCGGAAGAAAAAAGACTCTATTGAGGAGAATGTGCTGGAAATCATGGAGCGGGTGGAACAAAACGAGCAGGCCCTTAAGGAGCTGGAAGAGCAAGCAACAGAAGCCCAGAAAGTTTTTGATAGCGAAAAGGCGAGACTGGAGACTCATTTTGCCAATTTGGCGAATGAATTAGCCGATTTGGACCGTCAGCAAACATCCCTTTCCCTACAGGTGGATAAGCCACTCCTCGTTCGATACAACCGATTAAAGACCTTGAGAAAAGGATATGCCGTCGCCCAGCTTCGTGACGGCGCCTGTGGGGGATGTCAGCTTCAGCTTCCTCCTCAACTGGTTGCGGAGGTGAAACGCGGTGACGAACTATTGGATTGTTCCTATTGCCACCGCATTCTCTATTTGGCTCGGCATCTTGAAGAAGAAGCGCCCGAATAGCTTTTTCTCCATGTGACGCGCCTCTTGCTTTCAATATTTTCTCAACCTACGATAGTTACTGATGGTGCGAGTGGGCCGGGTGGCCGCTCACGGAACTTTTCGTGAGAGGAAAGTCCGGACTCCAAAGGGCAAGGTGCTGGGTAACGCCCAGGCGGAGCAATCCGACACCAGCGCCACAGAAAATATACCGCCAATGGCAAATTCCTCGGTTTTTGCCAGGTAAGGGTGAAATGGTGGGGTAAGAGCCCACCGCGCCTGTGGTGACACAGGTGGCAGGGTAAGCGTCACCTGGAGCAAAACCAAATAGGGGGACGATTCCCGGTTTGTCGAAGGACGCGATTTCTTCACGAACTGGGAGAGAGACCGGCCCGGTCGAGGTTCTCGGGTAGGTTGCTTGAAGCCTAGGGTAACCTAGGTTCCAGAGAAATGGTCACCACTGGATGAAACTCGTTTCATCTAGTACAGAATCCGGCTTATAGGCCCACTCCTTCACCATCCTTTACTGATTATGTATGCCCACAATTATGGTGGTTTTCTCCTCACGTGGTGTCGAGGCCTTCTCTGGGAGACCCCACAAATGGGAGGCAAAGTTTCAGTAGCATTCTGAGGGGTGAGAATAACTTCCTGGTTTGACTCGTGTTTTCCCCATTGATAGAATGCCGGGTCCATCGCTTCCGTGTTTATCATACAAAGGCCTAATATACATCCTGAATTACTGCGTCCCCATCGTCTAGCCTGGCCTAGGACGCCGGCCTTTCAAGCCGGCAACACGGGTTCGAATCCCGTTGGGGACGCCAATAGGATAGGTACCAGGGTACTGGGAAGGAAATTATGATAATTACCCTGTCCAGTTACCTGGTACCCATCGGATTCACCCACCATAACTGGCGTACACGTAATCCTTCCATTTAACAGTTTACGCAAAACTTGACGGGCTTGAGCCGGATGTCGACCTAAGACCCCTTTCATGTTCTTTACCCGTTTTCGCAAGTCTTGTTTCACCTTGGCCTCGTCAAGGTAAACAACGTTCTTTTTTGAAAGATTCAAAATTTCCAATTCACGTAACAGTACCTTTTTCTGGTCTTCTTCTGTTTTAAGTCTGGCTACTAAAGATTCGTGTGGTTGTCCAGCGGCGATGGCATCAATGATCCGTTGAACCTTAGTTTCGAGTAGGCTGAGTTCTTTTTCTAGGGTACCCTGCCGATCTGCCCCTTCCGTTTTCCCACTTCTTAATTGGGTGAGCGCTTTATCCACGACGTCTTTTATAAGTTGTTCGTCCAAAACCTGGTTAATCGCGTTAAGGATCACGCGATCAAGAATTTCCTGTTGAATTGCTAGCTTAATAGTACAGATCGCTTTCCCTCGTTTTTGGTAATAAGTGCACCCATAAAACTTGCTACCAGTTCGTTTCCGCTCACGAGTAATAGCTCCCATACCTCCGCCACAAATCCCACATTTCATTAAACCTGTAAGAAGGTATTTTGAGTCATAGTCCATGTGGCCAGGACGTCCGAGAATTAACCGTCCCGTTTCAGGATCGTTGGTATAAACGCGTGAATTATGTTGAATGCGGTCATCTACGGATTGAGCGAGCTCAGGCGAAATTATTCTCAGATTAAGGTCTTCAGGGCATATCCAATCTTCCTTCGGGCGTTTAACTCGTTTGGTGGTTCCGCCTTTGTATACGTTTTGGAAGATATTCCATACAATTATTCCCCGGTACCGCTGACGATGAAGAATTTCCTAAATGGCACTGGGAGCCCAACCCCCTCTGGCCCTTCTTGGCGGAGAGACCTGCTCGGTATTTAAGGACTTGGCTATCCGAGTGACCCCCCAGCCCTGGGTATATCGATCATATATGTATTTCACCACCTGTGCTTCCTGCTCATTGATCTTTTGGACAACATAAAGCTTTTGGGGTTTGCCTTCTGGACCAAGATCTTGACTAAGAACTTCAACATTGTCATAGCCATAGGCCTTGCCTCCAGTTACGTGTCCTAATTTGGCTTTCTTGGCTAATGCATCGTGAGTTCGTTGGCGGCACTTTTCTCGCTCTATCTCAGCTGCAAAGTTAGAAATCGTCAACATGATTTTATCAGTGGCTGACTCTAGGACTCGTTCTCTATCTTCCAGGTAGAAAAATACACGGACTCCGGCATCCAGAATTTGTTTCAAGGCATAGCTCGTTTCAATTTGTTCTCTTCCAAGTCGACTTTCCTCCGACATGATAAGGGCCTGAAACGGAGGTTTCGGTTTGAGGGCATTAATAAGCCGGACAAATCCAGGACGTTTTATGAATTCGGCTCCACTCACTCCATCATCCACAAAAATGAACTCATCCTGGACAATCCAGCCCTTTTTTTCGACATACTCCCGTGCGTGGTCAATCTGTCTCTGTACAGACCTTTCTTCTTCTATCGAAGCCTGTTCATTTGATTAACGTGCATAAATGGCAGCTATCATGATTTTCTCCTGTAAATCAGAATTTGAGCAGTCAATCCTCTAAGCCAATTCTAGGTCTTGGCTTTGGCTTGTCCAATTTGATGTGGGCCAGTTCGCGTTCCAATAACGCCCTGATAAATCCAGAAATGGTGTATCCCTGAGTTCTCAGGACATCCAATTTTTCTTTTAGGTGTCCTGGGATTTCAATCAGGATGCGTTCATTTTTCATAAACTCCTCTTCTTACTGTAATTATACTTTTTGACCAAGTCTTTACTTCTTTAACTCCAAATAATATATAATAATATATATAAAAACATCTAATTATAATAACTTCCATAACAAAAATAAAGTTTACTAACCCCTAGATATTACAGGAAGAACCAGGAGATTACTGCACAGTCCATGTGCTAGCTGGAAGGTTAATTACAGAACTGCCATAAGGCACCAACAGCGGCGAGAACACGGGTCTCCCTGCGAACAAAAGCCAGTCTTGGCCGACAACTTTCAGTTGAAAATGGTAAAGGTCACCGTCCTTCATAAGGTCAAGGACTTTTTCCTATTGAAATTGAATGAGGAACGGATTCAGTGAATGGAAAAGAAGGGCTTATGGTCGAAAAGGTGAGGGAAAATAAATACGTCGAACTTTGTGATTTTATCTTGACCCTAACCCCAAAAATATTAGTTTTATGTAGAATTCTTCCTAGGTTGAGAGCAGCTGACTCTTAATCAGCGGGCTATAGGTTCGACCCCTACACGGCCCACCAACCAAATCAAACACTTACAGAATTGGCAGGAAGCAGGTTAGAGGCAGGTGTTATTAGAGTGTTAGCAAGGTAGAAATACAGCTTTTGGGTAGCTTGAGTTAAATCCTCCGGTGACAATGAGTTAAACCGTTTGTGCATATTCTCCGACTGATGCCCAATGATCTTCATGGCCGTTAAAGTGTCCACACCAGCCCGTCGCAAATTGGAAGCTGCACAGTGCCGAAGGTCATAAAATCGAAAAACCTCAATTCCATCCCGCTTGCAAACTCCTCCAAACCCCCTTTTAATTCTCTGGATTGACTGCCCTTGGTACAAAAAGACAAAGGGACAGTGCCAACCGCCGCACTTTATTTAATTTTCGCAAGGTTTTTAAAACTGCCGGAGCCAAGGGCACTTCTCTTTTGTATCTTTTCCCCGAAATTAAATGAAATCGTGGATTCAACTCACTAGTACAACAAATGGGTTGATGCCAAAACATACTTGATTGGGTGTTTGCATCCCAAGGCATTTCCTTGGTCGGTTGTTGAGTTTGAGCATGACGTGGTCAAGGTCCTGCTGGGTGATGTCGTGAAATCACCGCTCTTCGGAAAATACTGGCGAATGAGGCCATTTGTATTTTCGTTGAGGCCCCGCTCCCAGGAGGCGTACGGATGAGCAAAATAGAAGTCGGCATTAAGGGCCTTGGCGATGGCTTCGTGCTGGGCAAACTCTTTTCCATTGTCAGCCGTGAGGGTATGGACGTGCTCAGGCAGGGGCGCCAGAAGTTTCAAGATGGCATGAGTGACACCCGCCGATTCCTTATTGGGCACCTTTGCGATCAGCGCCAAACGTGAAGTGCGTTAGGTCAGCGAGACGAGGACTGGCCGTCGGCCTTTGCCGATGATGGTATCGAGCTCCCAGTCCCCGAGGCGCGTACGGTCTTCGACAATGCCGGGGCGTTCCTCGATAGAGACCCGATTGCGCAGGTGGCCGCGGCGGTCATAGGCTCCGTACCGTTTCTTGCGGGCCTTCTGGCAGCGGAGATGGCGGTAGAGGGTGCCATCTTGGGCCTTATCGTGAAGAACATGCTGATAGATCCATTCGTGACTGATGGTGAGAGCCTGTTGATCAGCCAACCATAGACTGATCTGTTCGGGACTCCAGTCCTCCTGCAGCAGACGCTCGATCAGGCTCCAGTGCTCCGGGGTAAGACGGCATTGCGCCTTGGTCTGGCGACGGTGAACCGCCAACTGGTGGGCCTGCAAGGGACGATAGCCTCGCAAACCTCTGTTGCGCCGCACCTCACGGCTGATCGTGGACTTATGGACTCCCACGACCGCAGCAATGTTGGTTTGGCGATGACCGGCTTTCATGAGCGCATAAATTTGGTAGCGGTGTTCTTCGGCAAGCTGTGTGTACCTCATCGGGGCTCCTCTTACTTGGCGGTGAGAAAAGCCACGATCCTACTGCAGCTTGCCTTCGATCCACCATGGTAGAGTTGCACTTACGAGTTGAATTCACCAATTCAAAATGAGATCGCCACGATCGCGTGCGAGGAATATTTAATGATGGTTGGTTTACTGAAATTACTTCTTAGAAGGAGATTCTTCTTTCTTCAAATTCGTGATATCAATTTTCTTACTTGTTTACGTTGGCCTTTATTTTGGAGATCGATTAATTCTGTTTATACGTTGGGTCGTCCACGAGCTGTCGGGTTAACTGCTTCGCTTCGAGATTGTGTTTATTCTGAATCCCTTACGGTCGACTGGGCGCAATATGTCCTTTTTTAAACATCACAGACCTCTTTGAGGGAATATTTGATTGTTTAAATAATCATTCTCATGACAGTTAATTTTTCTTAGTAAAAAAGACTAATGTTAATGAAGGTAACTTTAGTGTTTGGTGACTGCCTAAGATATCCATGCATATTTTCTCTATTCCTAATCCACACTTCTTGAAAACAGTTCACATTTGTAGTACTTTGCTATGCACGGCTCTTACACAGCTACAAACTCATTGATAGTAAAGCACGTTTGAGTGTTCCAACCCTCTTTGAATCCCGTTGGGGACGCCATAGTTTAAGCCGTTGAAGGTTTCTTCAACGGCTTTTTTGTTTAATAAATCATTGCCAGTGATTGATTACAGAATATGACGCGATTCTTGAAGGAAATCGACGAGGCCTCTTCACTCGTTCAGTTAAGTTCGATATGGTAAGCATAACAATCGTACTTTTTTGGGGCCTGTCGAACTCTTACTCTACTGATACAGAAAGGGATTTTTGGGGTTGCCACCTCATGTCGTAAACGAGCATCATCCAAGAGTCGAATTTGGCTAGCCAGGGTATCGCTGAAAGTACTTAAGTGTGTAATGATCAGTTCTGATTCCAGTGGGTATTTGAAGACGGAATGTGACGCGTGTTGCGAACCAAAATTTAATTATTCAAATTTCTGACGAGGTGTTATGACGCACACATGGTTATTGGGCATAATGGCGGTATTCTTCATTTTCAATAGTCTGAGCCAGCCCACCTTGGCTCAAGAATCCAAAGGAGGAAATTCTTGGCTGGATGCTCCGGTGCAAGATGATGGACCGCCGGGTTCCATGGTGCTGATTCCTGAAGGGGAGTTTCTCATGGGAGATAATGACGGTCCTCGGAACGAACGACCGGAACATACCGTGTGGCTGGATGCCTATTCTATCGATCGGTACGAAGTGACCATGGCGGAATATCAGAAATTATTAGATACCGATTACAGTATTGAACCCCCACCGCTGTGGGATGATGGTGTTGCCACCGGAGAATTAGGGATTCGACCGGCCGTGGGCATTTCCTGGAACGATGCCAATCGGTACTGTCAGTGGGTGGAAAAACGCTTGCCCACGGAGGCCGAATGGGAGAAAGCCGCTCGGGGTACAGATGGGCGGAGGTATCCATGGGGGCACATGCAGCCATTTGTGGATATCGCCAACTACAATCAGGGGACGACTGGCTGGGTCAGTTATAAATTGACGCTTTCTCCGGTCACCAGTGGGACCAGGGGCATGAGTATTCGCCACGGATTAAAACAGGGCGGAAAAAGCGCCTATGGCTTGTACCATATGGCCGGGAATGCGGCCGAATGGGTCAATGATTGGTATGAACGTTTTTATTATGAGGAGAGCCCTAAAAAGAATCCTCAAGGGCCGGCGGAAGGCGATTATAAAGTATTACGCGGGGGATCGTGGGAAGATCAGCCGGTAAACTTGCGGGTGACCGCTCGCTCAAAAGGGGAAGTTGATTTTCAGGACCTGACAACAGGATTTCGTTGTGCCAAGGATGCGAAGTGATGGTGCGGCTACTCGTAAAAGTAGCCACACTCGGTCAAACTCTACAGTGGGGTATGGATGAGATCGCGATTTAATTCGACCGGTTGGAGGGGAGCAGAAGGCGACCGTTTTTGCCCATAGAGCCAACGAGCCGTAGTACCCCCAATATTACGAATGGTATAAGGTGCACCGCTGGGAATAAGAACTTCTTTTCCTACAGATGGTTGAATCCGCTCTCCTGCGATTTCTAATTCCAATTCTCCTGACATTGCCATAAATATTTCTTCCATATCCTGGGTGGCGGCTCTCCATTCACGTCCGGCATGATCAATCCACACCCCACAGGAAAATCCGCGAGCATGCCAATTTTTTGCAACGATTGCACGGTCAATGGTGGGACGGCTTTCCATGATAGGCCTCTTAAAGAATAAAAGACTTATAAAAAAATTGATGAATAAGCTGGTGGCCGCCGGCATTTGGGCATTGACGCCCGCTCAGGGAGAAGCGCGGAGAGGAACAAGACGGGCAGGAAAATACGCCAGTCACTCTTACGGAAGGAAAGCCAGGGAAAAGCACCAGCAGTGCATTCATGGGGGTAGAGAGAAGAGAATGCAAGGGAGTTAAGTTATCTGTGAATGCGTCTTCTTATATAGAGGGGAGATATCTCTGTCAATGTCACAATTTGTGGAAAAGATGTGAACGGTGGTGGATAATTTCACTATGAAGTCACAATGTCCTTTGTGAAAAAGGAATTCATTATGTGAATTCTGGGGATAAATATTTTTGAAGACTTGAAAAATGGGAATGAGGCAAGCCAAATACCACGTATGGTTGAAGTAGGAGGTAGGTGGTGTCCAGATTTATTGGTTCGCACCAGCGTGACATCTGCGGTAATTGAAAAAAAGGTGGCTGATTTTCTAATTCTGACAACAGATTTTCTGGTGTGAAGCCCTGTCCTTCGCGTATATTTTTACGCGACTATGGTTCGCATCGAGAATTAACCCTTAGTACAAGACCATGATTGACGGATTGAACTATTACCAAATTCTGGGTATTCCTGAAGATGCACTCCTGAAGGAAGTGCAGAGCGCATGGCGGAAATTTGTCAAAGAAAATCATGAGGATGTCGTCCCACAAGCGGAACGACAGGCCGCCAAGGAAAGGATGTTCAGGATTAACGAAGCCTATGCCGTACTCAGTCACGAAGAAAAACGGGCTGATTACGATAATGGATATATGCTGAATGGCGGGTCAAAAATTGAACTTGTCAGGAGTCGAGTCAGAAGAGCCAAAGACATTATTCTCCGGGATCGATCGCTCATTACCAGAGAAGAGATAAAGCTGATCGAATCCATTATCGATTATCTTGATAGAAGTACCCAGGAAAAGTGCTTTGTCTGGATGGCCGATATTTTATGCGAACGTCCGGAAATGGCCAAACATGTGGTGACATCGGCATTTGATGAGCAACTGTTGGGGGTCAATACCCATTTACTCGACAGGCTCTTAGAAAAAGCGCCGTACGCCATGACATGGGAAAAAATCTACCTTTATGGAGAAGAGATTCTCGGAATTGCCGGGAAGGAAAACAAAGAACGAAATTACAACCAGCTCGCCCGTATCTTATGTCACCGGCTTGATTTGGCGAAACATTTTGTGTACCCGTCATTTCAGGAGCAAGCTTCCGGTTGTGAAAGCTGCCTGCTGCCAACATTACTGAAATTGGCCCCCAATGCAATCACACAGGATCACTTTAATGAGTATATTGATACGGTTCACAGCATGCGATGGATTGTTTACGGCCAGCTTAGAAGCTATAACGAGCAGGCCATTGCATGGATACTGAAAGCCCGACCCGATCTCGTCAGAAAGCCGGAAGAGAAACCCGCCCCGAAGGAATTGCCACTTCCCTTGCGGTCATGACCCTAGGGCTTGAATGTATGAATGGCATTTTTTAACAATCCAGCGTTCTTTGAATTCAAAGAACGCCGGATCGAGTTAACCTTTTGACTTATGGATTAATCATTAGTCTTGAGTGCCAGGCAAGACCAAAGAGCAATGAGTCTCCACAAAGATCATTAAATGATCGTTTTTGTTTGCATCCCTGACAATGGCCAGTCCTTCTTGGATATCAAAAGTTTTTACGAACACCCGTTGGTGGATCCGCAGTTATCACACTTCAGGCAGGTTCCGTTCCTTACCATCTTAAATTGCTTGCATTCCGGACAGGGGTCGCCTTCATAGCCTTTTTGCCGGGCTTCCTGTACTTCCGTGATGGTGAGGGTCTCGCGTTTCATTTCCACTTTTCTGGCGACTTTCCCATGCTCTCCGTTCTTTCCTACCCCGTTTCCTACGGGCTTCCGGGAGGGAAATACCTCGGGACTGATTGAGGTTGAGCTGAGCGAGCGTGGGTCCACTAAGCCTTCTTCGCCATCATCCGGCATATCCGTTTCCTTCTTGAGGGCATCCACGCGAAGATCTTCAGGGGCGACTTGTTCCAAATCGTGCCGGTCCAGGTAGGTGATCGCCAGTTCGCGGAAAATGTAGTCGATGATCGATGTGGACATTTTGATATGGTCGTTAAGCTTGACCGGTCCGTTTGGCTCAAATCGAGTGAACACAAATGCGTCCACATATTCCTCAAGCGGTACGCCATGTTGGAATCCCAGGGAAATCGCAATGGCGAAACAGTTCATCAGACTTCGAAATGCCGCCCCCTCTTTATGCATATCCAGGAAAATTTCGCCCAGAGTTCCATCTTCATATTCGCCGGTTCGGAGATAGATTTTGTGACCGCCGACAATCGCCTTTTGGGTATACCCGCCTCGACGGGTCGGTAGGGGACGGCGTTTCGCCAGGTAACGGACCAGCACACGGGAAGCCGCTTGTTTTGCCACGGAGGCGATGTGCTCATTTTGGGCGGATAAATCGCCCCATTCACTCACTGTATTGAGCGGTTGGCTCAGTTTTGATCCATCCCGGTACAGGGCTACGGCTTTGACCATGGACGTCCAAGACAACATATAGGCCTCCTTCACGGAGTCCACGGACGCCTCTGCCGGCATATTGATGGTTTTGCTAATGGCTCCGCTGATAAAAGGCTGGGCGGCTGCCATCATCCGGATGTGAGCCGGAGGAGAAATAAATCGTTGTCCTATGCGTCCGCACCGGTTGGCACAATCAAACACTGACAAATGTTCAGGTTTGAGATGGGGTGCGCCTTCGACGGTCATGGTGCCACAGCAAAAGTCCGTTGCCGCAAGAATTTCTTCCTGAGTAAAACCGAGGAGTTTGAGAATATTTAATTGAGGACTCTGAAGTTGGGATTCGGTCAGACCTAATTTTTCGCGACAAAATTCCTCGGTGAGGGTCCATTTGTTAAACGCAAAATGAATATCAAAGGCTCCGTCCAGCGTGGCCTCCATGCGTTCCAGCACCTCGCGGTCGAATCCCTTGGCCAGCAACGTGTCATGGTTGATAAAGGGGGCCTGTTTGAGCGTTCGGGTTCCCGTCGCATAGGTGATGATATCCTGAATCTGGCTGGAGTTGTATCCAAGATGCCGTAACGCGGGTGGAAGACTTTGATTGATGATTTTAAAGTAGCCGCCGCCGGCCAGTTTTTTGAATTTGACCAGGGCGAAATCCGGCTCGATCCCCGTCGTATCGCAATCCATGACTAAGCCGATCGTACCGGTCGGAGCGATGACTGTGGCTTGTGCGTTCCGGTACCCGTACTGTTCTCCCAGCGCCAATGCCCGGTCCCAGGATGTTTGTGCGGCTTGTAAGAGGGTTTGGGGACATTGGTCCGATTGAATGCCCATGGGAGGAATTGTGAGCTCTTCATATTCATCCGCCGAAGCATTGTAGGCCGCTCGGCGATGGTTTCGCATGACTCGAAGCATGGCTTCGGCATTTCGTGGATAGGCATTAAAGTGACCCAATTCCTTGGCCATTTCTGCGGAGGTGGCATAGGCCTCCCCGGTCATCAGGGATGTAATGGCGCCACTCCAGGCTAAGGCCTGTGGCGAATCATAAGGAATCCCCAGTTTCATCAGAATGGAGCCCAAGTTGGCATAGCCAAGGCCGAGGGTTCTATAGGCAAAGCTTTTTTCAGCAATCGCGCGACCTGGGAATCCAGCCATCAGCACGCTGATTTCCAGGACAATCGTCCACAACCGGACGGCATGTCGAAAGCCGTCAATATCAAACTGTCCTTCCGATGTGAGAAATCGTCCTAAATTGAGAGAAGCCAGGTTGCATGCGGTATCATCTAAAAACATGTATTCGCTGCAAGGATTCGAGGCTTTAATCCGACCATCCTGGGGACAGGTGTGCCATTCATTAATGGTTGTGTCATATTGCACGCCGGGATCTGCGCAGATCCAGGCCGCCCAGGCGATTCGATCCCATAATTCTTTTGCCGGCATGGTTTTGCAGACCGCACCGTCGGTGCGTCTGGTCAACTTCCAATCCCCGCCTGCCTGAAGGGTCTCAAAAAATTCATTGGGAATTCGGATGCTATTATTCGAGTTTTGCCCGGAGACCGTCTGATAGGCTTTGCTATCCCAATTGGTGTCATATTCATGGAACACAAAATGGGTAAATCCTTCCTGAGCGTAGCTGAACATCCGGTGAATATAGGGTTCAGGCACAGCGGCTTCCCGTGCGGCCTGGATCGCCTCACGTAAGGCATGGTTATCTCGGGGATTGGTATCGACCTGAGTCGTCCCGTCCTGACGTGGGACGTGACAGGCCCTTAAAATGGCATTCAGATGACGTGCGCAGACTTTCGATCCGGTGACCATGGCCGCCACTTTTTGTTCTTCTATGACTTTCCAATCAATAAATTCTTCAATGTCGGGATGATCTAAATCCAGGCACACCATTTTCGCGGCACGGCGGGTTGTGCCTCCCGATTTAATGGCACCAGCAGCCCGATCGCCGATTTTGAGAAAGGACATGAGTCCGGACGAGCGACCGCCTCCCGATAACGATTCTCCATCGGCCCGTAACTTGGAGAAATTAGTGCCGGTTCCCGACCCATATTTGAAAAGGCGGGCTTCACGAACCCAGAGATCCATAATCCCGCCTTCATTCACCAAATCATCAGAGATCGATTGGATAAAGCAGGCATGGACTTGAGGGCGTTCATACGCATTGCGGGCTAGTTTGACCCGATGGGAATTCGGGTCTACGTAGAAATGTCCTTGTGAGGGTCCAGACAGGCCATAGGCAAAGTGCAGACCGGTATTGAACCATTGGGGAGAGTTTGGAGCGGCCATTTGCCAGGCCAACATATAACTAAGTTCGTCTTTAAAGGTTTCCGCATCTTCAGGGGTATCAAAGTAGTGATGGGTCTTGCCCCATTCCGTCCAACAACCGGCTAGTCGATGGAACACCTGCCGGGCATCCCGTTCCCCTCCAAGAATGGGGCCGCCTTTGTCATTGAGGAGTGGTTGTCCTTGATCGTCAAATTGGGGAACTCCGGCTTTGCGAAAATATTTTTGGGCTAAAATATCGACCGCTAATTGAGACCAATGTTCCGGGGCCAGAATGTTGGCTTGATGAAACACGGCCGAGCCATCCGGATTCCGGATTTCGGATGATCGGTGTGAAAAGGGAATGGTTTGATACGGGCTTTCACCGGTTTTTGTAAATCGACGGTCAATTTTCATGTAGGACTCCTTTGGAAGAGACTGCAAACCTGAGGGGTAATTCTTCGGTCATTTTTTCCGCCTCATCTGGCATCCCTGCCTTCCAGGAGAGCACATTAAGATTTGTGCCTCTCTACTGCCTGGTATTCTCTCAGGGATCCTGGAGTTCATACAACAAGCAGTGCAACCAGAAGCCATCAATGCAGCGTATCGACGAATGACTGGCCTCTAGCAGGAAAGAATGGGCGAATGCCAAATGCCTGCACACATCAGAAAAATAGGAAAAAATAAAACCGGAAGAAATAATTGGTATAAACCAATGCCCCACAATCTATAGCGGATCGAAAAAAATGTCAATACTAAATGTTGTGATTAATGCCTCTCAAGTGGGGATTTCTGTGCAGAACATGTGAGTTCAAAAAACCTAATATTTCGTGCGGAGTTCTGAATAAATTTTCCTGGTTATCAACAGGCTGAAATTTTCACCCAACAAGTTATGCACACGTTTACGACCCAAGAAGAAAAAAATGTTCGAAAAATGTCAGGGTGCCTTTTGAAATTTTCAGGACAATTCCTCACACAATTAAAGATCTGAAAATTTTAAGAGAAAAAATGGATTGAATGTGTCAGGGTGAAAGACGTCAGGAGGGAATCGATAGGCCGTCTCTTGAAGCATTTTTTGATTTGCGACGGTACCTTATGCCACGTTAGGACATGTCGCAGGTGGACCGGATAGGGTCCAAGGAGACCAGGAAAACTATTTTTTGAAGAAGGAGCCAAATCATGTATGTGTGGAGTAAACCCTTGGTTCTTGGATTAGTGCTGGCGTTGGCCTTGTTGGAGGTTATGTTTTTCCTCCTGATCGGTGAGGAGGGGGAAAGCCAGTTACATGTCCGAACGACTCAATGGATTATAGCCAATTATGTGTTGTTAATGGTTTGGATCTTCGTTTGGATGTATGATCAAGCCAGGGTGAGAGGAAAAAATGTGTGGTTGTGGGCCTTGCCCTATGTCTTATTCCCGCTTCCGACGCTGGCATTTTTTATTTTCAGGCTTCAGCGACGGATTGTCTGAGTCGATTTACCCGATAATCACGCGGGCCTTGGCATAGCGATAGGGTTTGCTTACTGCCGTTTTCACGGCAAATAACCCGATCATTAAGGGCCCGAACCGGCCCAATAGCATGGAAAGCATAATCATCACTTTTCCAAAGTCGGTAAAGAGAGCCGATAAGCTCAGTGTTTCGCCGTTTCCTAATGACATACCCACAATGCCCATGGCTGAGGTGATTTCGAACATCAGAAATAAAAACGGTTGTGATTCGGTAGAATCCAAGAGTAGGGTCATGCCGGTAATCATGACAATGGCCAGGACGGTGAAGCAAAGGGCTCGGGTAATGAGGTCCTGGGGTATTCGCCGGTTAAAGACCTCTACGTCTCTATCTCGACGAAGCATGTTTAAGATGGTTAGAAATACGATAGCAGCGGTGGTCGTTTTGAGACCTCCTGCCATACTTCCGGGCGATCCTCCGATGGCCATCAATAATAACAGGAAATAGAGGGTGGCATCGCGCATGTCGACGATATCGATGGATGTAAACCCTGCGGTACGGGAAACGGAGTGAAAATAGGAAATGGTCAGCTTTTTCCCGATGGAGGCGGATTGGAATGTGGAGGGATTGTTCCACTCCAATATGGTAATGCCTATTGTTCCCCCCACGATAAGCAGGGCGGTGGTGACCAGCACCAATTTAGTATGGGTCTGTAGACGAAAGCGTTGCCCACGAAGATTGCCTAGAAGATCTTCAAAGACAAAAAACCCGATGCTTCCGAAGATCACCAAAATGGTGATGATTCCATTGATGGACCAATCTGTTTGAAAGGACTTAAAGCTATCAGAAAAAAGGGCAAACCCGGCATTATTAAATGCCGAAATGGAATGGAATATCCCGTAATAGGCGGCGGTTCCCCAAGGCATATCGACGGCAAAGCGAAGCGTGAGCAACACCGCGCCAAGGCCCTCTAACCCAAAAGTAATTGTGGCGACCAGCTTCACGAATCGGACTAATCCCTGTAAATCCATCGTATTCATGGATTCGCTGAGCATCATGCGGTCTCGCAACCCAAGGCGACGCCCTAAAATGAGTAAGATCATCGTGGCCATCAAGGCATATCCTAATCCTCCAATCTGGATCAATCCGAGAACCACGCCTTGCCCAAACAAGGTAAAATCCTGAGGAGTATCCACGACGATGAGACCTGTCACACAAACTGCAGAGGTTGCCGTAAAAAGCGCGTCAAGGAATGAAATGTTCACTCCGGGATGAGTGGCGATTGGCAGCATGAGCAGGCAGGCACCGAAGAAAATGAGTCCAAGGGCGGCTAATGCCACAATCTGGCCCGGTAATAACCGAAAGCCGACAAAACGAGCTATCAGGAGTCTTCCGAAACCGTCAGTCATTGTTTGAGAGGAGAGGGTTCGATTGAGCGGGAGACAAGATTGAAAGACGATAGATAACCGTAGGGCAATCCCCGAATGTGCCCGGCTGCATCTAGGATAAAAAAATATTAGCATGTTCGGTCGGCAATGGAAACCTGGTTTCCCCTGCCTTGTTGTGTGAAAGGGCCTTCTTTATAATGATTTGCCTATGAATTCTGAGGATTTTCAAGAACCCCAACCACGTGTCACGTTATATACGTTAGGGTGCCGACTCAACCAGGCTGAAACGGCTCTGCTTAAAGACGGGTTTCAGCAAAGCGGATTTATCCCGGTCGAGTTTGGTCAGGAGACGGATCTTTTTGTGATCAATACCTGCACCGTCACGGAAGGGGCTGAGGTGGAATGTCGACGAATCGTTCGTCAGGTCCTCCGTCATTCCCCCCATGCCTTTGTCGCCGTCACCGGGTGTTATGCTCAGACCGGCTTGGAAGTGCTTCGTCGCATGGCCGATATTGACCTCATTGTCGGGAATCAATTCAAAATGAAGCTGCCTGAGATTATTCCGCCTTTTCCCCGACTTAAAAAACAACCTGTGCCACTGGTGCATCATGGACGGATTGATCCTAGGAATTTTTCGATAGAAGGCGTTGGAGCCTATACGACGACTCGCGCAAATTTAAAAATTCAGGATGGGTGCCAGTTTATGTGTTCGTTTTGTCTGATTCCCTTTGCCAGAGGACGGGAGCGGAGTCGGTTTCTGGAGGATGCGGTTTGTGAGGCCGAGCTGTTGGTGGAAAGGGGGCATCGGGAGTTAGTGCTGACGGGGGTGAACATCGGGCAATATCGTGATGGAGCTGCCGATCTCCTGGCGCTCATTCAACGATTTGAAGCTATAGAAGGCCTTGAGCGGATCCGTATTTCCTCTATTGAACCCACTACGGTACCTGAGAGTCTTCTGGACTATATGAGTAGTTCCACCAAGCTTTGCCGGCATTTACATGTTCCCTTACAGAGTGGTGACGATCGTATATTGCAGGCCATGAATCGCCGGTATTCCGTACGAGAGTACCAGGAGTCCATGGACTCAGCGCTGAAACGCATTCCAGACCTGTGTTTCGGCACGGATGTGCTGGTGGGTTTTCCTGGTGAGGGCCCAAAAGAATTTGCGAATACGGAAGCAGTGGTCAGAAATCTTCCTTTTGCGTATTTGCATGTGTTTAGTTACTCGCCTCGGCCCGGTACGGCTTCCACCAAATTACCGCATCCCGTGTCTCCCGTTACGACAAAAGAGCGGAGTCGATCTTTGCGAGAAATGTCCGATCACAAGCGAATGGCTTTCCAACAGCGGTTTGTAGGGCGACGGGTCTCGGTGTTATTTGAAGCAGCGGAAGCCGACGGGTATTGGCCAGGGCTCACGGATAATTTTCTTCGTGTCACCGTTCGTTCTCCGCATCCGTTACGGAATACTATTCAACCGGTTGTCGTGACCGGCATGATGTCGGACACCACGTTGGGATTGCTGGAGCCGTTCTCTGAAAGTCCTCCCCCGGCACAGGATCTTTTTTCAGCGTCTTCATTTGTGTGCGTTTCATAGGAAGGTGATGTTTGTGAGCGGATCCCCTTTACTCCTCCCTACCAGCCTGAAGGCCCGGACCCGTTCCACTGGTCAAAGTGGCTATCAGGTGTATATGGAGACCTTCGGGTGTCAGATGAATGAATATGATTCCGAAATCGTTCGGTCGCTGTTAAAAACCCGAGGATTTCAATTTACGCCGCATGATGATGAAGCCGATGTAATCCTGTTTAACACCTGTGCCATTCGTGAGAATGCACATAATCGCGTGTATGGCCATTTAGCCCGCTATACCAATAGAAAAAAAGATCGAGGATTGGTCATCGGGGTATTAGGCTGTATGGCGCAGAATCTGAAACAAGAGCTGATGGATACCCGATCGTTCATTGATGTGCTGGTCGGGCCGGATGGGTACCGGCGACTGCCCGATCTTCTTATCGATGCGCTGGAGCACCGAAAACGAGGGTTGGCCGTTGATCTGTCCGAATATGAAACGTATGCCCATATCGTCCCGGACCGGCCGGATGGAATTAATGGATGGATCGCCGTCATGCGGGGCTGTGATAATTTTTGTTCCTTTTGCGTGGTGCCCTATACGCGAGGACGAGAACGCTCTCGAGACCCTGAAGGAATAATTCAGGAAGCCCATCAATTGGTCAGTCAGGGGGTTCGGCAAATCACATTATTGGGACAAAATGTCAATTCCTACCGGTCCGGAGAATGGGATTTTGCCCGATTGTTAATCGCCGTTGGGGATGTCCCGGGAATTCAACGTGTGCGGTTTATGTCTCCCCACCCTAAAGATTTTCCTCCTGCCCTGCTTGAAGCCGTAGCGGAGCATCCCGCCATCTGTAAGACGATTCATTTGCCGCTGCAATCGGCTAATGATCGAATTCTGGAACGTATGGGTCGGGGCTACACTCAACGAGAGTATCGAAACCTTGTCGAGGCCATTCGAAAGAAGGGCCCTCTTGTTTTGACCACCGATATCATTTGTGGATTTTGTGGAGAAACCGATGAGGAGTTCCAGGAGACTTATCGTCTTATGCAAGAGGTGGAATATCAGGCGGCGTTCGTATTCAAATATTCTGAACGAAAACACACAATTGCGGCCAGAAAATTTGCGGACGATGTGCCTGAGCAGATAAAGGGGTACAGGACAAACCAGCTCGTGGAATTGCAAAAAGAAATTTCCCTTTCAAAAAACAAAGAACTCATCGGCACCACAGTGGAGGTTATGTTGGAAGGGCATTCCAAAAAATCCGACCTTCAATGGATGGGACATAGCGACCACAATGTGACGGTTGTCTGGCCCAAGGATGACGAAGTCCGTCAACCAGGAGACCTTGTGCCCGTTCTTATCATGGATGCCTCGCCTTCGACCCTCTATGGGCAGGTCCTATCCTGATGGATTTCCTGTGTTACCGAAGGCAAAAACATTCTTACCCCACCCTCCGTTCATAAATCTTCGATTTTCCTGCCATTCCCTGTGCTCGCCTTCTCCTAAATAGTCTCTTTTTCCGGGTTGAGGCTGGGTTTGGGTTGGAGAAATCCGTCAAACCGGAAGCTGGTTTCTACCTCAAGTCAGGTACTCATTGTCCGATAAAATCTTTGAATACTTGTGGATTTCCGATCGTATGCCGGAACGGATTGTCCTTCAACTTCCTGGTACTTATTCGGAAAAGAATTCCCTATCCCATCGATCTATGAAGACAAGCCTATACGTGGAAAAATCTGGATGATTGGTTTTCGAAGAAATGCTGTTGTGGGAAATGGTGATACAAGGTATGAGGTTTGACAAATAATGGATCCCCAGATTCTGCAGCGTATAAAAAATTGCAAGACCCTTCCGGCGATCCCCGCGTTGCCTCTGCAGGTCCTCCAACTGTGTCGGGATGAGAGAACGACAGCCCAACGCATTGGTGACGTTATTAGCAAAGACCCGTCCTTTGTCGCCAAGCTGTTGAATGTGGCGAATTCCAGTTTTTACGGGGGCAGTCGACATAAAGTGACGACGGTCACCCATGCGGTGACGTTATTGGGCATGAATTCTATCGCCACGTTAGCGTTTTGCTTTTCGTTATATCGGGACTTGCGAAAAAAAGGTGGTGGAGCGTTTGATCATACCCACTTTTGGCATCGATGTATTTTGGCGAGTTTGGCCGCGAAGATTTTGGCCAAGCGCGTCCGGGTGGCGAACGAAGAAGAGGTGTTCCTTGCCGGATTATTGCAGGACCTGGGCGTATTGGTGATGAGCGAGGCGTTAGGCATGGAATATGGGTTGCTTTATAAAAAAGCTGCGCAGGATCATCAGACACTTCAGGCGTTGGAGCAAGATCGGTGGAAAACGGATCATTGCGAGATCGGGGCATGGTTGGCCGAGACGTGGGAATTGCCTGAATTATTGCGAGAATCCGTCAAGGGGAGCCATAACCCCTCCTTGGCGTCAGGGAGCGATGACGTTTCCCGGTTAACTATTCAATGCGTGGCCTTGTCGGGGCGGTTAGCCGATATGTGGTGCCACCAACAACCCGAGGTGGCTATTCAATCGGCCATTCAATTATCAAAGGAGCTTTTGGAAATCGAACCTGATGGGCTTGTGGAAGTGGCCAAACAAATTGCTGACGGAATCCCCGATATGTCCAGTTTTTTTCAGATCAGCTTGGGTAAATCCGAAGACATCCAAAAAGTGTTGGATCATCTTATACAAATCGTAACGGGCATCTCTCAACCAGAAATTTCAGAACCCATCCCTGCCATTTAAATCAGTGGTTCCTCCCAGGTTTTTCCTAAATGTCTCCCAGTATTAAACCGATTTCGCTTCAGTTAACCGAATGGATTTGCATGTGGCGGCTTATGTTAGGGGGGATGGGGGGACAAGCCCGTCGATTTACCAGGAAATGCGGAGGACCTGACTTAGGAGCCTGTCGGACTGCGGATGAATCGGCAGCAAAAGTGACTAAGCGGTCCATATTTTGCCGCGTCCTGGGCCCATACTCTCACTATGGCCCGGCAAAATCGTCAAAATCTGTCCTCGCTCAGCCCCATTTTCTCTATTGATTCCCAAAGTCCGACAGACTCCTAGGAGTTCTTAAGGCACAAGGCGACATTCATTCGCGAATGGGTATAAATGTGTAAAGTGGAAAAGAATTTATCCACTCAAAGGGACTGACAGGATTGAGGCCCAGTCCATGGGATGTTCGCTCTTGGAATGGATAAGATGGATCGTGTCGACTGTGAAGTTGAGGGGCAATACTTGAGATAAGTTTGACGTGATTTTGTGTTTCAGCTTAAGAGAATAATGACCATACAAAAGACTGAGATGGGGCATAAAGGGGTTGGGTGCCTTGCCGAACAGGTTTTTTGCTAGTTCATGCGCATTCATGAGTGCCGGTGTTTCCTGAGTCTTGAAGAACACGCATTGAAAGTACTGATCACCATAGGCAGGTTCGGCCAGAAAAATATTAAAAGGTGCAAGCAGTCCTCCGAGTTTTACGCATTGCAGGGATATAGCTTCCTCTGTTCCTGGAAGAGAACCCAGGAGCGTCACATGCGGGTCGAAGACTGGAGCGTGATGCGCATTGCTCAAGTCGGTAATGGTTTTCATGAGAATGTCGTAAGTCTGACCAGTAGGTGTCAGCCAGAGGTGATAGGTGCTTGCCATGCGCACCTTTCAGATTTGTCGAGAAGTGCCTGAATGACGCATGCTTATGGCCCAAAAGAGTATTTTAGGTAGAGGTCTTTTCTTTGGTTTTTGAGGGTTTAATTCCAGTCCAGATGAGCAGGCCTCCAATACTGATCAATGCCAATGGCACGAGCATCAATACAAAGAGGTTTCCCTTGGCTTGCCAGGCTGCGGTGCCCATTGTGCCGCCCACAAAAGCCAACGCGGTGCCAAGTGTGATCAGGATAATCCTTAAAATGAAGAATGCGACATACTTGACCTTGCTTCGATGCGCTTTTGGACGTTCCGCTTCTCTACCGAACAAGAATGTTGGTTTCGTGGCCTGGGTGTGCCTTCGTTCCCCCTTGATGCCTGGTCCGCCAGGTGGTTGCTCGTCACCGTTTTTTTTCCTGATGGGCCCAAGGATTTGAAACCGGATGACAACGAACCCTTGATTTGCGACAGAGATGGAATCCAGCCTGAGTTGCAAAAATGGCCAGAGCCCGCCAGTCACAATCTGTTTGGCTACATCACCTGGAACATAGCCCAGCATATCCCGTTTCGTAGAAAAGATTTGCTCCGATACCCCAAATATCTTGATGGCATGAGGGTCATGGGGGTTGCTCGGTTCTTGTTCCCAGTCCAATAGGTGTTTGGAGCCTTGGATAAATTGCCAGACAATGGCCTGCCGATCTTGAATTCCCTGAATCTCAAGGTTTTCATAGTAGATTTCATACCCGACTTGAATTGGGGGCAAGAAAGAAATGCCTTCAGGCATGACAATATTCTGGTGGTCTTTTCGTTCCGACATATTTCAGCTGTGCCTATTTCGTGTATTTAAGGGGCAGAAATGGGGCCTTCTCCCTCGAAAAAATGTCCTTTGTTGAATTTCTTTCACCAGCGTCCTCTCTTTGGGCGTGGCGCATAAGTCTGGACTTAACTCCAATCAAACAAGGTTTCTTACACCATACAAAAATTGGAGGGTAAAGGAAATGTGTAAAAAGATTTGTAGCTCATTGACATATTGTCTTGGTGCCGTGTTTTTGCTTGGCCCACCCGAAGAGTGGCGAATCCCTCAAAAAAAGGTTGCTAGGGGACGTGATTAAACGGAGGTCTCATTTCTACCCTGGTTCATAAGGGCAGGGGAAGAGTGCCATGTTGAATCTGAAAGGAGAGCTATGAGACAGGGGGACTCATGAGTCAGAGAGAAAAGAATTCGTTGGGAAAGTCCGATTTTTTACTTTCCTCCTTGGAAATGGGAAAGAGTTGCCTATAAGAATGAGAATTATCACGTGAAGAGGGAGGTAGGATTATTTCAAAATCCACAAAAGAATCGCGGCAAAGAGAATGAGCCACCACCGTCCACTCAACGAGAGTTTTTCTCCCTCGCTTTGGTAATAAAAACGTTTGTCCATCTCATATCTCCTCAGTTGATGATTTTCAAAATACAGGGGTATGTTCATGCTGACCATTACACTTAGGACCTACATTCCAGGCAGGAGCTATTGTGGGATGGGCCTTTCCACAATGAACAATTTGGTTAGAAAAAGAGCCTGCCCCTAATGTGGGTCAGGCTCTTGGGGGGCCAACGAAAGTAAGCTTGGTTTTTTTCTGTTAGAGCCTTGTTCTCCTTCTCCCTGTGATTCCGAGTGCATTGTTATTACTCTAGGGTTGAATGTCCCAGGAGGGGGAAACTGTATCCGGAGAGCCGATTCCAATCAGGGCTACTCCATTCATCAGCCAGACTTTCACCTCCCCGGTAATCGTATTTTTCAAGACCACGTCCGCTTTCCCCATCTCCATTTATATCCCCCACCTGCTCAATCTTCCATGCCGAGGCGATGCCGCCCAACACTTTAGACGACGCAATAGAGGTCCCATTCATCAGCCAGATGGCCAAGATGTCGCTTGTGTCATTCTTCCAGATAAAGTCGGCCTTCCCATCGCCATTGAAATCCCCAACACCCTCAATTTTCCAATTCGTGGAGGTGCTGCCGGGAAAGCCCGTGCCGGTCACAGTGATCCCATTCATCACCCACACGGCCACGGCCCCATTGCTGCCGTTACGCCAGATGACATCGGCCTTGCCATCCCCCGTCACATCGCCGGTCCCCGCAATCTGCCAGTTGAGCGGTACTCCGCCCGGGAAGGCAACCGAGGCCATGGCGGTCCCATTCATCAACCAGATGGCTGTGTTGCCGTTACTGCTGTTGCGCCATATTAGATCGGCTTTCCCATCGCCGTTGACATCCCCGACGGCCTGAATAACCCAGGCAGTCGGCGCACTGCCGGGAAAACCTGTGGACGTCACGGTCGTGCCGTTCATCACCCAGATCGCCACCGAGCCGTTGGTACTATTGCGCCAGATGACATCGGCCTTGCCATCCCCTGTCACATCGCCGATCCCTGCGATCTGCCAGTTGAGCGGCACCCCGCCTGGGAACCCGATCGAGGCCCGGACTATCCCGTTCATCAACCAGATGGCCGTGCTCCCGGTGTTTGTGTTGCGCCAGATTAGGTCGCCCTTCCCATCTCCATTGAGGTCATAAGGCGTATGTATGGGTAAAACAACAGGAGGAGGGACAGTCCCACTCCTGGTATCTGTTCCCGTCTGAATCCATTGACAGGTATCTCCCACGAGATCCTGACCGGCAAGCGTGTAGGTCAAGGTATTTCCTACAAGGGAAGCCGTTAAAGTGGCTGTGCCGCTATACCAAAACCCGCCGTTGAGGGTAACCACGTAAGGACATGACGCATTCACTGTCCCATTCGCTGATACGGTTCCTGAACAGGTCACTGTTTGTACAACGGTAATTCCGTTATCAACCACGGTATCCACCTGTGTTACGTTCCAGTTGGAACCAGTTTGGTTGGTAATACCATAGGTATCTCCCCCAGGATCACTGAAAGGTCCATTATCATCCGGATCCTGACATCCCGTTACTGAACCACTACTCGGGCCATCTTTCCAGGTGCCTCTAATATCGGGCACTGTCCCCGCATGCAGGCTCTCCATGGTCAAAGGCAAAAAAAGTAACCCATTCGCTAAACCCACAATCACTAATAAACATGTCCAATTTTTTTTCTTCATGTGAAATGCCTCCTGTTGAATACCTAACAGTCGCTTTCCACCATTGAATCTGAAATAAGCAAAAAATAAACCTTTTGAAGAACACTATTCTTATGGGCATTAATTTCTTGTAGTAATGCACCCTTGTGGAAGGGGAAGCATGAAAAGACGACCTGTCGCACAAGGAGTCTTTTGTAGAAAAAATGTCCAAACCATGAGATTACTTTGTCCCACTACTGCCCCTCTATCTCCTACGACAGTTAGCGTTCACATCTTCCTGGTTGGATCCCGTCCATTAGTTTCTTGCTATCCCCCATTAAAAGGGTAGTGCTAGATTTTTCTATCACGATCATTAAGGGAAACAACAAAATCATTCCAACCTGGGTTTAATCCATTATGAAAGGGTGGAAGGAGAGGGCCAGACATTGCATTACTTTCGAAAATCTGATGGCAAGATTGTTTGAAGGATTGCAGAAAAGGGCGTCTTACCTTAAGAAGCTGCCGAAGGGCTGCGAGGTCTAACCCACCGGGCATTGCCAGCCCCAGGATTTGATATCCTAACCATTGTAATTCATCGGGCATTCGCCCGTTCATCAAGGGCATTGGCATATCTAGCAAAATTCCGGCGACTGTATGATTCATGCTCACATCCCGGCCTTCCCGTCCATTTTTCGCACCACAGACGTGATATCCCCAATCTTCAAGGACAGTTTTGAATTACCCTGCCAATGAAGGTTTATCTTCAACCACCCAAACACCCGGCCGGTGTTCCCGGCATGCAAGGAATCATTCACGGAATTATGTGTTGAATTTATGGTGTTCATTCCTGGATTTTCCATTGCACTTGTCCTATGGGGAGAAAGAGACCACCGGTGCTTGAGAAAAAGTCATTCTTTCGGCTTGTTCCTATGCATCTGGTAGCGGGTGTTCGGGACTGCGGGTTCTTCAGCATTTTTCTTGGAGCATGGGGAACAAATTTTGGGAATTAATTGTCTGGAAAATTACTGGAAGCAATGTGGAAATGTATTGCTCACCTCTACGGAGTTTTTAGGCTGTAGCCGGGTTTCTTGCTCAGCAAATCAAGAGTTGCGGGCATAGGTATTCCAAGAAATTGGTGAGGGTAACTTCAGTGGAGATCTTCCGCCCTTTCTAAGGCTGGAAATGGGGATTGTTCACACATAAGGAGTCTGGGGTTGAGCCTCCACAGCTTCTTTTTCAGATTGATAGATAGGAACAATTTCGGAGAGGTGGGTCGACTCTAAAAGATCTTTAACCGTCGGTTGCGGGCTGACGATACTGAGGTGCACATGATTGGGTCTCATCTTGTGATACCAAAGGAATAATTGTCCTAATCCCATTGAATCAATCCAGGTAATCTCAGAAAAATTTAAGATAATATGTTGACAGCCCATTTCCTTTGCTCCGAGGATGGCGACTTCAAGTCCCACCTTGGAACTGGCGTCAAAACTTCCCGAGAGGTCCAGTATTTTTGTGTTGTGCTGACAATGCTCTCTAACCGCAAGCATGGGTACTTCCTCCCCTCTTTCTTTTAATTCCCTTATGACTGAAATTAATTGTCTGATACTGTCTGGGCCCATCATGAATAAATCTTGGTGATATTTTCTTGATAGTTGACGCTCCCAGGAGATGGGCATCAATTCCCCAGACAGGTTAATTGAGAATACGTATCCTCCATCGCGAACTCCGACAATGAAAAAAGGGGAATTCGTCTAATTGCAATAGAATTGGCATTCCTTCCGCTTGCCGAACTGCATGGACTTTCTTCCGTCTACATAGTCTGGTTCAAGGCCAAGATGCCTGGCCCATATGCCAAATTTATGGGTATTCTCCGTGTGTCGGGTAGGAGCATCGGCGTTCTGATTGAAATGATCAGTCACAATGGAGAATCTCCTGTTGAACGAAGCATATGAAAATCTGGTATTTCGTAAAGGGTCCGGTTTCGGCGGTCGTCTTAACCGGGGAATGAGCGAGAAATAATCTCAGGCGGGAAATGAACCTTGGGCAATCACAAGAAAAATCTCCAGAAAAAATGACCGGACATTTCTCCTTGATTGAATTGTGGCCCCTCACACCAGAATTGGCCTATCCGGAGTTTCTCACTATCCACGACCATCTAAATACCAACCAGGTGCTTTAACCATCAAAAGTTCCAAGGATGGGTGGGCCTGTTCCTGCCCAACGAATTGACGCGTTCAGGAAAGAAAGGGTATAAGGCTGGTTGTTCCAGGATAAAGAGAGGTTGACCACTTACCAGTTTTTAAAATTTCACCCCATAAAATTAAGACATGAAAAGTTAATAAATGGTAGAGTAGACTTCCACCAAGACTAAGAGGGGGGACGGTTGTTCCGGGTTAGCATTAATTTCAGGCTAGTCAATTGACCCTGCTTGACGAGCTCTCCTAACTTAATGAAAATGCAAAATAAGCGCCCGTAGCTCAATGGATAGAGCACTTGACTACGGATCAAGAGGTTGCCGGTTCGACTCCTGCCGGGCGCACCATCTTCGGTTTTTCATTTTTAGAATCCCACCCGTGTTTTTTCCAAAATCTTGACGTGTTGATTTGCTGCGACCAAGCTTGAAGTGCCTCCAGGCATTTTTCACCTGAGCCATTTGCTTGCTCTTGTTCGTATTGGCTGTCGAAGAGTCTTTCTTAATCCCGATCCTTCACTAGCCTACCGAGGAAGTTTGGTAAATTTGGCGTAATAAAGGAATCCAAATTCAGATCTGCCTTATCCATAAAATTTTCTAACCTCTGAAAGGCGATAAGGTGCTTGAATCCCTTGGCGTTTTGCTGCTGGGGGAGTCTGGGAAATTTGTTGCACAGGTCGGTCAATTTGGCGCTGACTTTTTTCAGATGCGGTGTGGAGTAGAGGTAGAAAAAAAACGACTTCCAGAATTTTTTTGATTCATGTTTAAAAAATCAGAAGAGTCTCAGGTAAAATTATCAGACATGGTTTCTACCACGCTGAAATATCCACATGTGATTCATTCTGCGGTGTGAGCGCTTGGACTCAGTTGCCAGAGGCTCCAGCTCAGCATTTTACGGAGAGCCATCATGTCAGGACTGGTGGAAGGATTTGTCCAGCTTTTCAGGTTAAGTTTTTCCAAAGGTTGAATCGCCCGTCGGTCCGCAAGGTTTCCAAGGCCTTTGACGGCTTCCGTTTGTATCTTGGGCTCTTCTGTATCCAAAGCTTTCATGAACTGAGTGAATAAGGCGGGAGCATTGCTCTGCGTGGCAATGACGCCCAAGGCTTGAATAGCGGCCAATCTATGGTCTGGGTTAGTGGAGGATTCCAGAAATGAAGCCAAGGCAGGGATAGCCTTTTCTCCTTGTTGCCCAAGGGCCAATAGTGCCGTCGGCGTCAGGGCAGGGTCGGTGAGGGCCTGCTTCAGAGTTTCGAAGGCTTGATCGGAAGGCAAAGTTCCCAAAAGTTTGAGGATTGTCGTTTGTCGGTCAATATTGTCGGAGGATTTCTGAAAGAGCATCAGCAATCTGTCGACTTGTTCCCATTCAGCCACTAGATACAATGGAAAATCATCCTGTTGAAGCCGGGTGTTTAGAGCAGTCATTGCGAAGGTTCCCGTATTCGAGGCTCCTGCGATTTCCGCAGCCTCACTTGTATCTTCAAATGGAGTGTGAACATCCCAGCTCCAAGGAGGAAATTGTTCTCCATAACGGTAAGAAATATGACAGGCAGGGCCTTTCCATAACCGCGAAGTAAGGGCCGGACCAGTATTCCGATGTTGACTTGGGCCGGTGAATGTCTGTCGTTCTTCGCATTTCACCCGTATGACCGCATCGTGAGGTTCTTCTGGAGTAGAGACGATGGTAAATCCTGTCTCGGCCAATCGGTCGGTGACGGTCTTTGTGATAGCCGTGGAATCCTGGAGTCCTCGCTCCGTGAGTGCGATGGTTTCGACCACTAAAACTTGGGCTGTTATAAGGGGATGAACCGGATGAGCCTCCAGTGGTGTTTGTTGAGCCCAAGACGGTGAGGAAAGACCCAGCAGACAGGAAATTCCGCCGACTATTTGCCAAAAGACGAACAGGGGTGTGAAGAGGGTGCTCATATTGGACGGACCTTAATGTTCGGGTGAATGAAAAAAATGAATTGTGTCGTACACCAATCTACTCTGTCCTTGAAACCGTCGGTAAGAAGGAAAAAAGGGGGGGGTCTTTTAGGGAGAATCTGCGGTCTGAGTAGAGACTCAAACGGAGAAACCTGGAACTAGCCACCCATTACTACATATCTTATCAGGCATTCAAGTCTGAAAAAAACTCTGAGAGGCAAAAAGGTGCAGGTCATGGAGGGAAATATCGTTATGCTTTCAAAAATCAAATTGTGCCTACATGCTATTCAGCGATGGGGTTTTTCTTTCCTCATGGGCATAGGGTCGATGGGTATTTGCCCTGTTTCGGCCGAGGTCCTCTTGGCCACGGATTTTGAATCTGGAACCCTTTCTGACTGGACGGTGTTTTCTACCTCCAATGGAACCTTAGGGGGCAAGGGATTTCCTGTCGTTGCTCTGTGTGATTATGGTAACCCAGTTTCTCCCTCTTATTGCCTTCAGGTCCAAGTCGGCCAGCTTCATTTCGCTCCTACCCATGACGTGCAACAAGGTGGAGGGATTGGTCTCACTACAATGACCAATGCCGGCCTCATTCAGCTCTCAGCCCGTGTGGGGGTCACCTACCATTCCCCCGATTATAAAAGGAATCTGAACGGGGGATTGTTTGAATGGGTTGTTGATGATCAAGTCATAGCCGATCTCGATGTCGGTCCGATGGAGGATGGTGGCACGGTTCAGCACCATTTCATTGGAAAAGTCCCTGTGACAGCAGGTCGTCATACCATCCAGCTTCGGGTGACCCGTCCCTTTCAGAGCGGTGCCGGCAAGCCGTCACCGGTTCAGTTTATAGATGATGTCATGGTGGAACTCCTTTCCCAACCCTGAAAGGCCCCTTCAAGCTTATTGAAGATAACGCATGTTCTTTGCCGGTAGGCCGGGTTAAGACTGGAGCGAGGAAAACCGATACAGGAAGACACCACCCAATATCACCCCGAAAGAATCTTCTATGGTTATTTCAGAACGGAGTCTCAGCCACGATACCCTGGTGGAGACTTTTATGGGTCGATTTGATCAACATGCCAGACAGGATTTTAAATGGCGGATTGATCATGCCATTCTGCAAGGGTATCGATTTGTGATGTTAAATATGGTGGCCGTATCATTTATTGACAGCGCTGCCCTCGGATGGTTGGTTCTCGCCCAGCGGCGCTTTCAGCGAATTGGTGGCAAGCTGGCCATTATTTCTCCGATAGGGTTTGTTCGGGATGTCCTGGAAATCACGGAAATTGGGGAATGGATCCCCATCTTTTCCAGCGAAGATGAAGCCTTGAAGATCTTTGAATCTAGCAAAGCACATCCAGCGGAGTCGTGACGATGGGCACATCGACCGCTCCGAGACAAGATCTCCGGCAACCGATACCGATTCCTCAAGGAGATCGACGGTCGTTTCGCCGGATGTCCGTCAAACCCTATCAAGTGCTTCCGGTTGCCATTCGTTATGGGCAAGACACAGTGTGTCGGGGCCGTGTACTCAATCTCAGTCCTCAGGGCATGCTCGTTGAATTCCCCGACAATCAAATTCCTCCTGTGCTACGGGGTACCCAAGTGTCTGTCAAACTAAAATACCTCGGCGACAGCATTTGGTTGCCTGGACTTGTCCGGCACTGCAAGGGCCAAAAAATGGGATTTTTGTTCCCGGCCCTGACCAACCATCCCACGAGAGCGGCCAAGCATCCCTTGACCATCGTTCTCCATTCTCTCTCGCGCGCAGTCACCTCTCTCTAATTTCTTCTTCTTTTCCATGATTAAATCCATGTTCCCTATCGTGAGCAGATGCTCATCTGACTACTGAACAGAACGGCATCATAATGAAGCGTCCTTGTCCAAGGCGCCACCCATGACGGGTTCCGTCTTCAGCTAATTAGAAAATCGAAGTCAGGCGAAGGAGGATTGGAAGGGCCAATGGCACATGGAATGAAGAGGACAGGCGGATCTAGGTTTCAACGAGGAGTATGGTCTGTTGAGAACCGAGGGACAGTTCGGGGATTGGCTTTGGTGACCATCGAGAGATTTTTGGGTGACCGGATTGTCCGGGCGATGGGTTCCTGAATGGCTAATAAGCATTCCAGGCGCGGACGGACCGAATCCAGGTCTTTGTGTAGATGAATTTCGGTGATGCGGTTGTCATTTAAATCGATGGCTTGGCAAATGGCATCTTGCGCGATTTTGAGCCCGCCATCCAGATCCCGTCGCAGGGCTGTTTTGAAGTGGAAGCGGAGGGAGAGACTAAGGGTGTGGGTCTCCAATTGCTCTAAAAATTCCGTCCGATGAGATGATTGCCGCAAGATGGTGAGTAAGTGTCGAGCCACGGCAGTCTTATAATGCCGGCCTGGGGAGGCCAGGACCCTCCGGCCATTGACGGTGGCGTATTGATGATTAATGCTGGGTGGAAGGGGTAAGACAACAAAAAGTTTGCGAGTCGACAGAGTATCGCCGCCCAAATTCGACCAATCCATCCCAGCATCTGCAGTTTTGGCTTTTCGTTTATGACTGTGGAGGAGGACCAGGCCACCTTTCCCTTTGGACTGCAAAAGCTTGGGAAGGGAGGGAATACGAATAGTTCTCAATGGGGCATCTATGAAAGGGGTATGGTATCGGTGGTGAAACGAGAAGCAACGGGTCTGTTAGAGGAGGCTCTGAATTTTGCTCATGCTATGTTCAAAGGTGTCTTCGTTTACATGGACAAAACGGCGCCACTCCGATGGATTCCACACTTCAAGGCGATGAAACATGCCCACTAATACCACTTCTTGATCCTCATCCACCGGGACGAGTTTGCGAAACCGGCCCGGGATGAGAATGCGACCTGCCTTATCCATTTCTGATGCGGAGGCTTCCGAGACCATGTGATACATGAAAAGACGTCGTTGGTTTTCATCAAGAGATTGTTTGGCGTTTTCCAGAATCTTGGCCCATTCCGGATTGGTATAGGCTGAGACGGGCATATCCTGTCCCTTGAGAAACATCAGACTATTGCCGTGAATTTCGATTTCTTCACGAATAGGACTCGGGACAACAAATCGTCCTTTTTCGTCGATTTTACAATAATATTGACCGGCAAACATGCAGAATGTTCCTTGGATCTCCTGAACGTCCTATCTGTGAGTGTAGCTTACCGAAACTTTAAGAAAAGTCAAGTAGTTTTGCTTGAGTAGTCGAGCTAATCGCCTTCGGTGGTAGGCATCCCCATGTCCATATCGTCAGTGTCCATTCCCTCCATGGCCTCGTCCATGTCATCTCCCACGTCTTCCCCCATCTCCTTTCCCATTTTTTTCATGAAGCGGGCCATGCTCTGTGGATCGTTTTCGTCCAGGTCCCCGAAGTTACTGGGATCGGCCAAGGCTTCCATCCGGGCTTCTTCCGATTTGGGTGCAGCGAAGCGAGACATGATGCGTTCCAGGTTGGTACTTCGGCAATGCGTGCAGGATGGGACTGGAGCGTTCGAGGTGAGGATTAAAAAGGAGTTGCGCTTCCGGCAATCCTGACAACGGTATTCGTAAATGGGCATTGAGTCGTTCCTCCTGATCGCAATATACGGGCTGTATATATCGCAAAATGGTCTCTTTGGGAAGAGTCGAAAATTGGTTTATACGATTCGAAAGACCTTAAATACGTTAATAGAGCGAAGGTATCGGACTTATAATTCTCGAACCCTCATATGAAGGGGCTGGTGAAAAGGGCCAATCGAGAAAAGACAGACAAGGGGAAAAGTAAATGAGGTGGGGGGGTATTTAGAGAAAACAGCCAGCCATAGATTTATGTTGGCGGACGATTTGCCTCGACCTCAGGAATTTACAACAAATTCCTTACACCATTCTGGCGAGTGTCAGCCCATACACCGGGCCTGAGCCGGCCCGTCGAAGCGTCTTGGCGCATTCATGCAGGGTTGTGCCCGTGGTTAAGACATCGTCCACCAATAAGATCCGTTTGCCTTTGATAGGGGCCGGCTTGGGGACGGAAAAAGCCTGACGCAGATTCGCGAGTCGCTCTTTCCTTGATAACGAGGTTTGGGGGACTGTGGGACGAATCCGAAGTAAACACGCCAGGAAAAGAGGAATCCCCAGGTGGTGACTCAGTCGGTTTGCGAGGAGCAGGGATTGATTGTATTCACGTTCTCGTAAGCGTTGCGGATGAAGGGGGACGGGAATGATGGCATCTAAGGTTGGTAAAGCGGGCAACGCTTCAACCATGGCTTGGGCGAGTGGTTGAGTCAACGACAGTTTTCCCCGGTATTTGAACAGGGTAATGGCTTCTTTCAGTGGGGGTTGGTAGGGAAAGAGGCTCCATATTTGCGTAAGAGCCATTGGTCGTGCGCGGCAGGCTCCACACTGATGAGTGGGGCTATGTAATAGGGCAATGGGGGAGGCAAAGGGGCGTCCACATCGCGGACAAACCGGGCCTGGGATGGGTTTGAGCCTATCCCAACACCGCCGGCAAAAAAAGGGGACGGGATCGTCCTGCAAGGGATGCTGACAGCCGGCACAGGCGGTGGGAAAAATGATATGCAGGAGCCTTCGGAGTAGACGTGTCGTAGTAATTGGTGGAGCCATGGAGGCGAACTTTCCGAGCTGAGGTCAACCGTGGAGTATGCCTAATTATCGTGAGGCGCCTTGGTCCATTTACCTTCGTTATGATATAGGAGAGATGGCGAATTTGCCATGATTCAACAGCGGTACCGAGGGCAGAAACTTCTGATAGGTTTACGTGATTCAGTTTCAACATGTCTATAAGGAATATCAGCGCGGATCCACATCGGTCGTGGCTCTGCGGGATGTCTGTGTGGACATTCAGCAGGGAGAATTTTGTGCGCTCATGGGACCCAGCGGGAGTGGAAAAAGCACGCTTTTGCATTTGGTGGCTGGGCTGGACTGGGTGACGTCCGGAGATATCCTGCTGGATGGGCGTTCCTGTCTGGGGTTTGTTGATCAGGAATGGACCCGATGGCGTCGGGAGGAGGTGGGGATCGTGTTTCAGGCTTTCCATCTGATCCCCGGATTGACGATCGAAGAAAATGTTGCACTTCCCTTGCGTTTACGAGGGGAGGGATCAGAAACGATCCGAACCCGGACCGCTGACATGCTGGAGCGGGTAGGGATGAGTCATCGGATCGGTCACCGGTCGCATGAATTATCCGGAGGAGAACAGCAGCGGGTAGCGCTTGCCCGGGCCTTTGGGCATCGCCCTCGACTGATTGTGGCTGATGAACCCACCGGCAATTTGGATGGTGAAACCGGAGAGAAAATTGTGTCGTTGCTGCGTCAATGTGCGAAGGAATTCGGTCAGACGGTGCTCTTGGCCACCCATTCATTACGCGCCGCTCAGGCAGCGGATCGGATCGTTGCGATTCGAGACGGACAATTGGAGTAATAGGAAATGGATCTTTCAACAGTAATTGCCGGTGTGTCGTTTCCATTTGGAGTGATGAACGCGTCGGGAGCCTTGTGCGTGACGCCGGAAGAGCTGGAGGCCCTGGGCATGTCCCATGCCGGTGCGATTGTGACCAAATCGATGACGCCGCTAGCCCGTGAGGGAAATCCTCAACCGAGGTATGTGGCCTTTGACGGCGGCTCGATCAATTCGATGGGCCTTCCCAATTTAGGATTTCCCGTCTACGCGAAACTCATTCCAGAGTTGAAGCGGTTTGGGAAACCCGTCATCGCCAGTCTGGCGGGTCTTCATCCCGATGATTTTCTAGAAGGCGCCAAGGCCTTGGAGATCGCCCGACCGGATTTGGTGGAAGTGAATTTGTCGTGTCCCAATATTCCCGGGAAGCCACAGATCGGCTATGACTTTGAGGAAACGGAACGGTTGTTAACAGAAATTCGTGCGCTGCTGACGGTGCCGTTCGGAGTGAAACTCCCGCCCTACTTTGATCCTATCCATCATCAGAAAATTGCCGAGGTGCTTCAGCGAAGTGGAGTGGCCTTTGTGACGGTTATCAATTCAGTGGGCAATACCCTGGTGGTCGATCCGGAAAAAGAAACGGTGGTGATTAAGCCCAAGGGTGGATTTGGTGGGTTAGGTGGTAGGATAATCAAGCCTGTGGCCCTGGCCAATGTTCGCGCGTTTTGGAAGATCTGGGGCGATCAGATTCCTATTATTGGCACAGGTGGGGTGGAACACGGCGTGGATGTGTTCGAGCATGTGTTGTGTGGCGCCTCGGCGGTTCAGATAGGCACCGTGCTGGTTGAGAGAGGTTGTGAGGTGTTTGCAAGGCTCGAAGGGGAGATTGCCGATTGCCTGAAGCGAAAAGGTTATCCGTCATTGATGGCGTGTCGAGGGAAATTACGGGAGATGGATTGAAGCGAAATGCGATCGAACGCCTTCACAGGGTAAAGTCAATATATGCGTTCAGTTGCGTTTTTCAACCCTTGATAGCAGGCCGGGTCGAGACGCACGTCTCTCAGGTCTTTGTGGTCGGAGTCGCTGGGCCTTGGGGGATGATACGAAGCGCAATGGCTTGCCGGAGTAATTGGGCCACGTTTCTGACACGTAAGCGGCGCATCAAATTGAAGCGGTGGACTTCAACCGTTCGCACGCTAATGTCGAGCTTTTCACCAATTTCACGATTGGTAAAGCCTTGAGCCACCAGGCTCAAGATTTCCTTTTGGCGAGCGGTGAGAGATTGTCCCTCGGAATTTGATTCCAAGAGTTCTTCTGTTGATTCCGATTCAGTCACTTTCCCTTTTGGCATATTGAGTAGTGCCCCACGCATAATTTTCTAGTTGTTTTAACATACGTCCATTACTTCCGACAACCGCTTCATATGATACGAATTCTTCTTCTATTGGTCCTTGACCATGTGCGCCATCGGCCCTTCCGAGCCTTTCTCACAGTGGTCGGGGTGGCGATCGGGGTTTCGGCCTGGTTGGCCATTCGCCTGGCCAATGGCGCAGTGTATCAATCCTTTGAGGATTCGGTGGCGTCCGTTGTTGGAGAGGCGTCCATCACCCTATCACGTGGGTCGGAGGGGATGGATGAGTCGATTATTGAGGAGATTCAACGTTTTCCCGGGGTCCAATCGGCCCAGCCCGTTCTGAAAATTGAGTCCATAATCAAAGAAGGCCCCTCCATGGGTCACACGCTCGTGATTTGGGGAGTCGATCTTCTGGACTATGAGGAGCTGATGCCATCGGGGGATTCGACAAATGCGATCACGGACAATCAATGGAAACAGGTGTTTTCGCCGCAGACAATCTTTTTGGGGGAAGAGTTTGCCGGGGAATTAGGGTTGCGCGAAGGGCAGACACTGATTGTGACGAGTCAGGGTCTTTCCCATGATCTGATCGTGGGGGGTCTGTTGAGGTCCTCCGACGCCCTTCTCCAAGGCACCGAACGACAGGCGATCATGGATATTGCCGCCGCCCAATGGTTGTTCGGTTGGTTGGGGCGTCTGCATTCCATTGCCGTAGTTCCTGAACCTGCGGTGGCCGGGACCACGCTCATCCATGCCTTACAAAAGGTCGTGCCATCGGATATTCGAATGAGTCAATCCTCCCGACGGACGGAGCAAGTGGAATCGATGTTGAAAGCCTTCCAGTTTAATCTCACCATGCTCAGTGGAATTGCGCTGTTAGTGGGAGTGTTTCTGGTCTATAACACGATGGCATTTTCGGTGGCACACCATCGTCGGGAGATTGGCATTCTCAGGGCACTCGGCATGGAACGGCGAGCCATCACGGGATTGTTTCTCTTGGAGTCGGGTCTGCTCGGCCTTGTGGGTGGAGTCTTGGGCTGCTGGTTCGGCGTCTTCCTGGCCGGCGGATTGACGACGCTCATCGGGCAAAGCGTCGGCGAATTATACGGGATCACGTCTTTGGCGGTGTCACAGATGCATCCCTGGCTGTTGGTGGAAGCGATAGGGATTGGGGTCGGGGTTTCCCTTCTGGGAGCACTCCGCCCTTCCTGGGATGCCAGCACGATTGCCCCGGTCCAAGCCTTGTCGGTAGGCCAATCCGAAGATGAAGAATCTGTTTCGTATAGGAAGTCAGGGTGGATCGCGATGATCGCCTTTGGTGGGAGTGCCGCCTTGAGTACTATGGCTCCCGTGGACGGTATTCCGGTCGGCGGGTATGCCGCGGCATTTTGTCTTCTGGTGGGAGGAACGGCCCTGGGGCCTGTGCTCTGTGGAGTGGTGCATGGGTGGAGGAGAACATGGCAAAGCGGGCGATGGGGCCTCCTTCCGTCCCTCGCGGCGGAACAAATCAGCCGCAATCCCGGTCGGACCAGTGTGACCATGGCCGCGATTGTCGTCGGTCTTGCCATTATGGTTGGGGTGGGCATCATGATCCAGAGTTTCCGGAATACGGTAGACATCTGGATTGAGCAAACGATGCTGGCGGATATCATCGTGGCGCCGGTGTCCTGGCTAGGGGAACAGGAGGGCGGGAACGGCAAGCCCGCTCTGCCATTGGCTCTGGTCAGGACCGTGATGATGGTCCCAGGGGTCGAGGCGGTTGATCCCTACATGGAAACCATGGGTGAGGTTTCAGGGGAGTCGGTGTCCTTGGTCGCACGCGACATGGCCCTTCATGCCGCTCGCAGCCAATATCTGTTTGTGACAGGTGATTCCACTCCCATTTTACAAGAAACGATCGAAGGTGAAGGCGTGATTGTGTCTGAGGTATTAGCCGGGCGGCTGGGGCTGGCGGTAGGAAGGCACATTGAAGTGAAGACGTCTTCAGGACAACAGGCATTTCCGGTTAAGGGCATTTTTTATGATTATGCCACCGATGGGGGAAAAGTGGTCATGGATGACCAACTCTTTCGTCGGTATTGGGGGGAGTCTGACGCAACCGTCTTTGCGGTGTATCTCAAGGCCGGTCTGGCGCTTCCGGTCGTGCGACGTGAGATTGAACAGGTGTTAAAAAATGAGGTCCCCATCGTCACAATCAGTAATGGAGAATTGAAAACCGAGATTCTTGAAATTTTTGACCGGACGTTTCGCGTCACCTATGTGTTGGAGTTGATTGCCCTGAGCGTGGCGGTGCTGGGGATTATCAATACCCTCATGACGGCCATCACCGAACGCCGTCGGGAACTGGCCACGCTACGCGCGTTAGGGGTGAGTCGTCCGCAGATTCAAGGCCTGATCTTCTGGGAATCCTTTTATGTGGCCGGATTGGGTGCCGGCTTAGGCATTCTGGTGGGATTGGCGTTGTCGGTGTTGTTGATCAACGTCATTAATAAGCAATCATTTGGCTGGACCATTCAGTTCACCCTGCCATGGGAAACATTGGGGATGGCGTTACTTGTGGCGCTGTTGGCCGCATTGCTGGGGGCGTGGGGTCCAGCCAGGTGGGCCGGTCGTCAGGTCATCGCTGAAGATTTGAGATATGAATGACTCGGAGGTGCTATGGTTAAAGGATTTTTAGGACACCGCAGGTAGAGCAATCAGGATGAGCAGGTTTCAGCTTTTTCGGCTTCAGTCCCCTCGTACTTCACTTCCACGGTAAAGCCCAGGTCTTCGATCATTTTCCAGACTTCCTGATGGGCAAGGCCCGGGGTGGTCAAATAGCCGTCCACGAAAAGGGAGTCAGCGACATAGAGCGCTAAGGGTTGGAGCGAGCGGAGATTTTTTTCGCGTCCTCCGGCTGCCCGTATTTCCGTTTTGGGGTGGAAGAATCTGAAGAGACAGAGGATTTTTAAGCAACGGACCGGTGTGAGGTTTTTCATTTCGTCAAATGGTGTGCCTTCGACCGGGTACAACATGTTTAATGGAATGGAATCGGGTTGGATGTCCTGTAACGCCAGGGCCAGATCCACCAAATCTTCGTCCCCCTCGCCCATGCCGACGATACCTCCGCTACAGAGTTCCAATCCGGCTGCGCGGGCATGTTTCAGGGTGTCGAGACGATCCTGGTAGGAGTGTGTCGTGCAAATAGCAGGGTGATACGCTTCACTGGTGTTGAGATTATGGTTGATGCGATCGACTCCAGCCGCCTTTAACTGGATGGCCTGTTCGCCATTCAACAGGCCTAGTGAACAGCAGATTTGAATCGGCAGTTCCTCTTTAATTTGTTTGACGGCGCTGGTGATGTGTGTGATTTCTGATTGTAACGGGGAGCGGCCACTGATTACGATGCAATACCGCTGAGCTTTGGCCTGTGCAGCCCGTCGAGCGCCTTCCAGCATTTTTCCCGGAGAGACGAGTGCGTACCGCTCGATTGGGGCGGTGGAAATGGTTGATTGGGAACAATAGTGACAATCTTCCTGACAGGCTCCGCTTTTGGCATTGAGCAGCATTTGCAGGCGGATGGTGTTGCCAAAATATCGTGACCGAATCCGATAGGCCGCATTGATCAGATCGAGCAGTTTGTCCTGAGGTGTGTCCAGAATGGCCAAGCCTTCCTCCCGGCTTGGGACGATTCCCTCCAGCACCCGATCTGCCAAATTTTGAAATGCGGTCATGGGGTTCTCCATAATTTTATTCTGAAATATTTGAATTCCAACCTACGGATAAAAGATGAAACCTTCTCGTTGCTTATGAAAGCCTGGCGACCTTTCCTGGTGCTTTTGGCGCTTGTGCGACCTGTGGAAAAGGTTTACGGCTTTCAGGAATAGTAATTTGTGGAGCGTCCGCCCACATACTTTCTAAGGCATAATACTTCCGGACGTCTGATTTAAATATATGGATGATGATGTCTCCATAGTCGAGTAATATCCAATTGGCCGTTTCTTTTCCTTCAATATCCGGACCTAATTCATACCGTGTGGCCATGACCTTTTCAATGAAGGAGGCAATCCCTCGCACCTGGCGTTCGGAATCCCCTGAGGCAAAGACGAAATAGTCTGCTATTGACGTCATTGCTCCTACATCAAGCACCAACACCTCTCCTGCTTGCTTTTCTTGAGCCGCTTGAGCGATGAAGACCGCCTGTTCGAGGGTAGGAGATGGTTTCGGGTGGGTTAGACGGGCCATTGGTACAATCGATGGCGAATTATATAGGACTCTACCGTGGGCGGCAACCACTGGCTGACGCGGGAACCACTGGCCAGTTGCTCTCGAATTGTCGAGGCCGAGATCTCGCACGGTGGTACGGACAGGAGAAAAATGGTCTTACCGGAAGGAAGAAGCATGTCCAGACGGTTCGTGTTTTGTTGGTCAAGGCTTTGAAATGCTTGAGGCTTTGTCGCAGGAAGGAACGGCAGGGCTTGAAGTTGCGTGAAGGCAACCCCAGGTCTCGAGCAGACAATAAAATGACACAGGGTGAGCAAATGATCCACCTGCCTCCAACTGCAGAAATCCAGAAAAGCATCAAGCCCCACAATAAACCCCAACTCCGTTCCCTCGGGGCATTCATTTTTGAAATGAGTGACGGTGTCGACACTGTAGGACACTGCCTCAGATTGAATTTCGTAATCGGATACCGTGCAGTAGGGAAACGGGGCAACTGCTTGCTGCACCATTGCTAAACGGTGATGGGCTGGCGCTAGGGAGGCCGATGGTTTGTGTGGAGGATCCCCTGTCGGAATGAAAATTATGCGATCGAGCTGGATCGTGCTGTAGACATACTGGGCAATATGCAAATGCCCATTATGGATGGGGTTGAATGCGCCGCCCAAGAGGCCGATAAACATCAGTCTAGATTTTTCTCATGTGGAGAGGGTTGAAAGAGGCCGCCGCCGGCTGCGGCCTTTCCTTCGAGGGCCTCAGGACAGAATACCCCACACATTTCTCTGATGAGGCTCGGTCCCTCATATGCTGAGGAAACGGCAATATTTTTAATATTCACAGCTCCATGTTTAATTTTAGGTAAAGGTGAACCATACCTGTGCCTTTAGCCTGGAGTCACGTCGCTTATGAGACCTGGTGCTTAGTCAGAACCAGATTGTCACGGTGAATGACTTCCTCATACTCCAACGAGCCTAGGAGTTGTCTGATGTCTGATGTTTTTTTCCCCTTGATACGGTGAAGAGTTTCGGCAGAATAATTGGTGAGTCCCTGCGCGAACGGCATTCCCTCCCGGGTGGCGCAGGTAATGGGGTCTCCTGTCAGAAAGATGCCTGTGATGTCCAGAATGCCTGAGGGTAATAAGCTTTTTCCTCGAAGGGTGAGGGCGGCCACCGCTCCTTCGTCTAACCGGACCTCCCCTTTTGGTCGAAGCGTATAGGCAATCCACTGTTTTCGACTGGTTAGGGGTGATTGGTCTGACACAAAGAATGTTCCCCCGGGCTTTCCGTTCAGGACATCTTCCAACGCATGGGGAGTTTCTCCATTTAATAAAAGGGTCGGAACGCCGAAGCGTCCTGCCTGTTTGGCGGCCCTGATCTTGGTGACCATGCCTCCGCGGCTGGCTTGTGTTCGGGAAGTTCCGGCGAGGTCTTCAATGTCCTTGGTGACGTTGCAAACCAGAGGAATTAATTCTGCCGAAGGATTGAGGTGAGGATCCTGGCTATAGAGCCCATCGACATCTGATAAAATCACCAGCAGATCTGCGTCCACTAAGTGGGCCACTTCCCCTGCGAGGGTATCATTGTCACCAAATTTGATTTCTTCGATAGCTACGGTGTCATTTTCATTAATAATCGGAATGACCCTCAGTTGAATAAGGGTATTGAGGGTATGGCGGGCATTCAGGAATCGTCGACGGTCGGATAAATCCTGGTGAGTTAAGAGGACTTGGGCAATTTTATTTTTCGTTTCTTCAAACGCCATCTCATAGGCTCGCATGAGCCGGCTTTGTCCGACGGCAGCGGCGGCTTGCTGAAGAGGTAATTCAGCGGGATAGGAAAAAATGGCGAGGTGTGAGATGCCCGCAACGATGGCTCCGGAAGAAACCACGACAATTTGTCGATCCTGAGCCTGGAGGGTGCCCAATTCCTGGGCTAAACGGTTGATGCGGTCGAGACGAAGACCGCCTTGCGAGGAAGCCACCAGGCTGCTTCCTACTTTGACGACGATCCTCTTGCACGCGGCTAGCACTTGCTCGCGCATGAGGTCTTTGCTTCCAGAACGGCTTTCCCTAAATAGGTCACGAGTGATGGAAGGCCTTCCCTGGTCACGGCCGAAATGGGAAAGAACGGAAAGTGGTGTGCGCTGCAATACTCCCGAAGGGCTTCCAAGTGCTGGCCGTTTCCCTGAGAATCAATTTTTGTAGCTACGATGGCAAATGGCCGTTCAAGGAGTTCCGGGTCAAAGGCCTGGAGTTCCCTTTGTAGGGTTTCAACGATCTCGACGGGATCTTCTGCAATCCATTCGGTAATGTCGACCAGATATAACAAAAAAGCGGTTCGCTGGATATGTCGCAGAAATTTAATTCCTAACCCTTTCCCCTCATGAGCGCCTTCGATCAATCCTGGAATATCGGCTACAACAAACGAAGAATGTTCCATCCATTCCACCACTCCCAAATGAGGCCGCAGGGTGGTGAAGGGATAACTCGCAATTTCCGGGTGTGCAGAAGAAATCGCTGAAATCAATGTTGATTTACCTGCGTTAGGAAAGCCCACTAAGCCGACATCGGCTAACAATTTCAATTCCAGATTCACCCATCGCTCTTCGCCGGGAGTCCCTGGCTCAAATTGACGTGGCGCTCGATTCGTTGACGTGGCAAAACGTGCATTCCCCTTTCCGCCTTTACCTCCTTTGGCCACGATGGCGGTCTGTCCTTCCGCAATAAGGTCGGCGATGATTTCACCGTCTTCGGTTTTCACGAGAGTTCCGACAGGAAGGGGAATCACGATATCGGAGCCATTGGCTCCATGGCAATTGGTCTTGAGGCCTCTGACGCCGGAAGTAGCCTCATAATGTTTTTGATATCGCAGGTCGAGCAATGTTGAGACTCTGTTGGAGGCCACAAAGACCACGTCTCCTCCATCCCCGCCGTCGCCACCGTTGGGACCGCCAAACTCGGCAAATTTTTCCCGTCGAAAGCTGCAGTGTCCGGTTCCACCGTCACCAGCTTTGATAAATATTCGTGCTTGATCGATAAACATACTGATCCTTAAAAAATCCTACCGGACTTACCAGGGAGAAATGAAGGCGATGAATTGATAAAGCAAGAAATGGGAAGGGAGCTAGACGGGGGGATAGACGCTCACCTTCCGGCGGGCGATTCCTCCTTCAAACTTAACGATCCCGTCTACTTTGGCAAAGAGGGTGTAGTCGCTTCCAAGTCCGACATTTGTCCCAGGAAAGAATTTTGTTCCGCGTTGACGAACGATGATGCTTCCGCCGCTCACCTTTTCGCCGGCATAGGCTTTGACGCCTAAATATTGTGGATTGCTATCGCGACCGTTGCGGGATGATCCGCCACCTTTTTTATGCGCCATGAGTCAAACCTCCAAAGTATTCTAAAGATCAAGGATTATGCCGATGCCACGATTTCAGTGATTCGAACTTCAGTGAATCCCTGACGATGGCCCTTGGTCCGTCGATAGTTTTTTCGTCGTTTCTTTTTGAAAATGGTAATGGACCGGGTTCGCGCATGCCGGATGATCTCTCCTTTGACTACTGCATCTGTAATCATGGGAGAGCCGACAATAGGCGCTTGGTCCGTTTGGACAAATCCCACTGAGTCGAATTGAATGATGGATCCGACATCGCCTTCAAGTGACTCGACTTGTAGAATACCGTTCGGTTCCGCCCGGTATTGTTTTCCACCTGTTTCGATAATTGCATACATGTTTTTAGCTCCTTAACAAACACGCATTTTGCCAGTATGTTTACATTTATGTCAAGATTTTAGTATATCATCACGCGTTCTTGATGCTTAGCAAAAAACTCTTCGCTCACATGCCTTGTCTATTTCAGCTACTGTCAATCGGAGAAGTATTCCTATGGTGACTGGTTCAAAAAAAATTTGGATGGATGGAGCCCTCGTCGATTGGGATGAGGCCTCGGTTCATGTTCTTACCCATTCTCTCCATTATGGTCTGGCGGCCTTTGAGGGGATCCGTTGTTATGAGGGCAAGGCCGGATCAAACATTTTTCGATTACAAGAGCATGTGGACCGGCTCTTTGAGTCTGCCCATATTACGATGATGCCCATGCCTTTTACCAAAAAAGAGGTGTCGGACGCCATTGTTGAGACGGTTCGGGTCAATCAATTGGCCTCCTGTTACATCCGCCCGATCGCCTATGTGGGGTACGGCGCAATGGGGGTGTACCCTGGTGACAACCCGATTCGTCTGGCTATTGCGGCTTGGCCATGGGGATCGTATCTAGGGGAAGATGCCTTGGTGCAAGGCATCAGGGCAAAAATTTCATCCTTTACCCGGCATCATGTGAATGTATCTATGACCCGGGCAAAAATCTCGGGATATTACGTCAATTCGATTTTAGCCAAATGGGAGGCGAAGAAGTCAGGATATGCCGAATGTATTCTCCTTGATCCTGATGGATATGTCTCTGAGGGAACAGGAGAAAACGTGTTTATTGTGAAAAAGGGAGTTCTAAAAACGACTCCCTTGACCTCGATCCTGGACGGGATTACCCGGAATTCGATCCTTGAAATGGCGAGAGCCAAAAACATCCCGGTGATTGAGGAGCGGTTTACCCGCGATGCGATGTATGTGGCAGATGAAATATTTCTTACCGGAACCGCTGCCGAAGTGACACCGGTTCGCGAATTGGATGATCGAAAAATCGGCGAAGGTAGGCCAGGGGCTCTCACAAAATGCCTGCAGGATAATTTCTTTAGAATTGTGCGTGGCGAAGAACCTGCGTATGCCAATTGGCTGACTCCAATTTAGGAGTGGCCCTTCTCACTCAGGTGGCCCCACGATCCTGGGCCATTCCACCATTTGTCAAAAATAGTTGCCGACTCAGTAAAGAATATTTATGGAGCAGTCGGGGCGGGAGTGGTCTCTGCCTGGGGTTCAGCTGTGCCGGTTTCAGTTGGAGGAGTTGTCTCAGTGGTCGCTGGAGAGGACGTTTCATGGTGTGAGGTTGGGTGAAGATCTATTACGGTGGACGAGGTATTGGCCTGTTTAGACAGTAATGCCAGGCTGAGCGATGTCAGCATAAACACAATAGCCGCTCCCACTGTGATCTTGCTTAGAAACGTACCGGGGCCCCGGCTTCCAAACACCGTTTGAGAAGACCCTCCAAATGAAGCACCGATCTCAGCGCCTTTTCCTGCCTGGAGCAAGATGGCGGCAATCATGAGAAAACAGACAATGATATGAAGAATGACGGTCAGGGTATACATAATGTGTACGTGTTCGTTGGAGTGTTCCTGGTTAATTGGAAGAAGCTAATTCGGCTATCTTAACAAAGGATTCGGAATTCAAACAAGCTTTTCCCACGAGAGCCCCATTAATTTGTGAAGATTGAAAGAGACTTTTGGCATTGTCCTGAGTCACGCTCCCACCGTAAATGATTGTGGTCTGATCAGGTTTGATGCCCCATTGCCTGGCAAGAAAAGACCGGATATGGCCATGGACCTCGGCTGCCTGGTCGACGGTAGCCGCCTGGCCGGTCCCAATGGCCCAGACCGGTTCGTAGGCGATGGTGATCCTCGCAAAATCTTTTGATTCGAGACCTTCAAGACCGGTTTGTAATTGCTGTTGAATGACGGCCTGGGTTTTATTTGACTGACGCTCTTCAAGACGTTCCCCGACACATAAAATTGGTAGGAGGTCATGGTGGAAGGCGGCGTGGATTTTTTTATTAATAGCCTGGTCGGTTTCTCCAAAAATATGCCGTCGTTCGGAATGTCCAATAATGACATAGTGGCAGCCGACGTCCCGTAGCATGGGTGGCGAAATTTCTCCGGTAAAGGCGCCCTCGTCACTCGCACAGGTATTTTGAGCGGCCAATTGGATGGGCGTGGAAGCCAGCAGGCGTGAAACTGCTGGCAACGACACGAATGGAGGAGCGATGGCCAATTCTACTGACGCCTGTGGTTGATAAATTTGGAGAATATCCTTCACCAGCGACTCGGCCTGGGAAATCGTTTTGTGCATTTTCCAATTGCCGACAATGAATCGACGTAACATGAGGACCTCTGAACTTTTGGAAGTGAAAAAAGGGGGGCGTTGGGATCAAAGACGATCGGGTAAGGCTGCAAGCCCCGGCATATGCTTGCCTTCCAGGAGTTGAAGGGCCGCACCACCACCGGTTGAAATGAACGACATGCTTTCCGATTCTCCGGCTCGATACACGGCGAGAGCCGTATCTCCTCCTCCCACAATTGTTTTCGCATAGGCATTGGCCACAGCATGGGCCATTGCATAGGTCCCGCGTGAAAATGCATCACGCTCAAAGACTCCCATGGGGCCATTCCACAAAATGGTTTTGGCGTTTTGGACGGCTTCACTAAACAGGCGGACTGATGCGGGCCCGATGTCCATGCCATACCAGCCCGCGGGGATTTCCTGCACCGGGACAATTTTTGTTTCCGCTTCAGGGTCGAGACTGGCGGCGACAACACAATCGACGGGAAGATAGAATTTGATTTTTTGAGCCATCGCCTGTTCGTGAATGCGTTTGGCAAAGTCCAGCATGTCTTTTTCGACGAGAGATTGGCCGATTTCCAATCCCATGGCCTTGATAAAGGTAAACGCCATGCCGCCACCGATGATGACTTTATCGACCACCTTGCCAAGATTTTCAATGACCCCGATTTTCCCGGAAACCTTGGCCCCTCCCAAAATGGCCACAAACGGACGAACAGGGTTCTCCACCGTGCCTTCCAGAGCTTCAACTTCCCGTTTCATCAGAAATCCTGCCGCAGATACTTTCACATATTTGGTGATGCCGACAGTGGAGGCATGAGACCGGTGGGCGGTTCCAAAGGCATCATTGATGTACACATCTGCCAATGAGGCCAATTGGGACGAGAACTGGTCGTCGTTTTTTTCTTCTTCCGGATGAAAGCGCAGATTTTCTAATACCACTACGTCGCCGGGTTTGGCTTTGTTGACGACAGCTTCAACGGTCGGCCCAATGCAATCGCCAACAAATTCAACCGGTTTATTTAATAGTCGCTGGAGTCGCTTGGCCACGGGAGCCAGGCTGAGTGCCTGGTTGATGGTTCCATCCGGGCGTCCCAGGTGGGAACAGAGAATGACGACAGCGTTTTCATCTACAGCACGGTTGATGGTGGGAAGGGCGGCCCGAATCCTGGAATCGTCCGTGATCTGGCAGGAGTCATCGAGGGGAACGTTAAAATCCACGCGAATGAGTACGCGTTTGTTGCGGAGGTCAACCTGATCAATGGTTTGTTTTTTTAAATGCTTCATGCCTTCTTTTGCCTTCCGATGCCGATGGTTCGCGGGGGAAAGCCGGTTACATTTGTGATGATGCGATATCTAACGGTGTTGAGCGAGAACATTGATCAGATCGTGCAAGCGGCACGAATATCCCCATTCATTGTCATACCAGGCAAATACCTTAACGAGCCGTTTATTGATGACGGAAGTGAGAGGTGCGTCCACGGTGGCAGAATATGAACACCCATTGAGATCACTGGAAACAATGGGGGCTTCAGAGACCTGCAAGTAACCCTTCAACGAGCTCTGGGCAGCTTGTTGAAAGGCCGCGTTCACCGTTGCCGCATCACAATCGCGTTCGACTTCAACTGAAAGATCAATGAGCGATACATTGGGGGTCGGCACTCGAATGGCCATGCCATCAATCTTCCCTTTTAATTCCGGGATGACCAGGTATAACGCTTTGGCCGCCCCGGTTGATGTAGGAATCATGGATAAGGTGGCCGCCCGTGCCCGGCGTAAATCCTTATGAGGCAAATCAAGCAGTTGTTGATCGTTGGTATACGAATGAATGGTGGTCATAAACCCGTGCTTGATGCCGAATTCCTGTAAAAGAACTTTCGACACGGGAGCGAGACAATTGGTCGTACAGGAGGCGTTTGATATGATGGTGTGTTGTTGAGGATTGTAGTCGGAGTCATTCACGCCCAACACGATCGTGATATCCGGATCTTTGGCAGGTGCTGAAATGATAACCCGTTTGGCTCCGGCCGAAATGTGTTGTCCCGCGCTTTTCCTGTCGGTAAAACGCCCAGTGCATTCGACCACGAAATCAATCTGGTGTTCTTTCCATGGCAAGGCCTGTGGGTCTTTGATGGCCAGAATCTGAATCTGTTTCCCATTGACTGTCAGAAAGTCCGGTCCGTGTTGAATATCGGCTTGAAATTTTCCATGAATCGAATCATAGGTCAAAAGATGGGCCAGGGTTTTTGAGTCAGTCAAGTCATTGATGGCCACAATCTTGATGGCAGGATCTTTGAAACAGGTCCGGAAAAAATTTCTTCCAATGCGACCAAATCCATTAATGGCAACGCGGATACTCATAGTTTGATATACCTAAATAAATGAAAATAAGGGAATCTTTTATAGGTACATGATCGTAATTTCACAATAGCATGAAGTCAAGAAAATATCTCGAGTCCGGCTCATAAAGTTCCTTGTTTTGCTGGGTTGTGAGAGCAATGAGCCTTTGTAAAGCCCGCTATTCCCGTGAACATGGTTTCTGGGTGTGCTCTTTGGACTAAGGAACGGGAGGTTGTCCGTTTTATGGGCCGCTTTGGTAGTAGAAAAATGCTACTTCAGAAAGTGCTCGAGTATTGTGCGATTTGAGGTTGCTAGAGAATTTTCATCGCGGTTTTCACTTCCTGCATCGTCTCCTGTGCCACGTGAGAGGCGCGTTTTCGTCCTTCTTCTACCATTTCCTGCGTCTGTTCAGGATGTTGAAGGATTGTGGCCCGTGTGTCCCACATAGGTCGGTAGCGTTCCACCATGGCGTCGGCAACTTGGCGTTTGCAATCGATGCATCCAATGGCAGCGGTGCGGCAATCCTGGTCAATTTGTTTGACGACGTCGGCAGATGAATAAATTTTGTGAAAGTCAAATACCGGGCAGACATCAGGGTTGCCCTTGTCGGTCCGGCGGACGCGTGCAGGATCCGTCACCATGGTTTTGAGCTTTTGTCGCACGACCGGCTCGGTATCGGAAAGATTGATCGTATTGCCGTAACTTTTGCTCATTTTGCGTCCGTCGGTGCCCATGACTTTGGGAAACTGTGTGAGATGTTCCTTGGGTTCAGAAAATACCGGCGAATAAAGATTGTTGAACCGGCGGCCTATTTCCCGCGTGAGTTCCAAATGGGGAAGCTGATCCTTGCCGACCGGGACGAGATCGGGTTTGTATAACAGAATGTCTGCCGCCTGTAGCACTGGATAACCCAAAAATCCGTAGGTGGAAAGATCCTTTTCTTTGATCTCCACCTGCTTTTCCTTATACGTAGGATTTCGCTCCAACCAGGGAATGGGCACAATCATAGAGAACAGCAAGTGGAGAATGGCATGTTCTGGAATGCTGGATTGGACAAACACCGTAGCCCGTTCCGGATCAATGCCGGCTGCAAGCCAATCAATGAGCAATTCCTGTGTGAATTCTTTAATCCGGCCGGTGTCGGCATAATTTGTCGACATGGCATGCCAGTCAGCCACAAAAAAATAACATTCGTATTGGGCTTGTAAGGTTTTCCAATTTTCCAGAGCTCCGAGAAGATTGCCTAAATGCATGAGCCCGCTCGGTTGCATGCCGCTGAGTACTCGTGTGGTCATAGTCAGTATTCCGGTTCTCGTTAAGTTATGAAAGCAGGTAAAAAGAGGCGTTGAAATACCTGAAACACCATTCCGATAAAGCTGCTGATTATGGGGATATACGAATTCAGCATCAGGAGACCCAAAATAAGAAACATCCCATAGGGTTCCAACCGGTTTAAGATTTCCGCGGAACTGACCGGGAGGAGGCTACGAAGGACCCGGCTCCCATCCAAAGGAGGAACCGGTAAAAGATTAAATGAAAATAGCACGATATTAATGATCATGGAAGATAAGGCCATGGCCGTGAGAGGAACCAGGATCATGCCGAGAAGATCGCGGCGTGGTTCAACGCCAGGCTGAGGAGGCCAGTTGGCTTGGAGAGTGGGGTCGAGATAAAGAAACAGGCCGAGCAGCAGGCTGCTGACAATGGCCAAAAACAAATTCATGAGTGGTCCGGCTGCGGCCACAAAGGCCATATCTCGTCTGGGGTTATGGAGGTGTGCAGGATTGACGGGAACGGGTTTGGCCCAACCAAACACAAACCCTCCAGGTATCAGAGACAACATCAGTGGCACAATGATGCTTCCATACAGGTCGATGTGCGGGAGGGGATTGATGGTGAGTCGTCCCAGGTTTTTGGCCGTCTGGTCTCCAAAGAAATTTGCGACCCACCCATGGGCGCATTCGTGTAAGACCACCGCGGCCATGAGTGGAACCAGCATGAAAGAGAGGTTATAGAGAAAAGAGGAAAGGGAATCCATTTGGCTTAGTTGAGTTGGGTGAAGGTCTTGTTTTTGACCTGGAGGAGGTAGAGCCTTCGGTTCAGTATGCCGGCGGAACTAAAAGAGGCAAATCCGCTCAATGCCGGCAAGTCAGAGCGTCGCACAAGTTGGTCCCAGACCCCTTGTCCGGATTGAGCGCCCTGGCGGATGGTTTCCATCACCATGGTTGCCGCATCATAGGCCTGGAAGGCAAAGAGGGATGGTTCCTTTTGAAACTGACTGCGATACCGCTGAACAAACATCTGAATATTGGGATCAGGACTGTTGGGAAAAAATCCATCGACAAAAATATGACCGTCCAGATCGTGTTTGGCCCACCGAAATAATTCAGAGTTATGCCAGCTATTGCCGCCTAAAATCGGCACATTCATGTCATAAAATGCCAGTTGTGCCGCAATGAGGGCCAAGTGCACGGGCTGTCCCGGGACAAACACGGCGTCAATCCCCGGTGTGTAGACCAAGCGATCTTCTCCGGTTCGGGTTTTTTCGTTTTGGGTGGTGCCGTATTTGGCCAGATCTTTTTCCTTCAAGTGGCGTAATTGTTCACCAATATCGGTCTGGTCATCAGCATAGCCTTCTGAGGCAATAATTTCCCCGCCGGAGTGCAACACTTCTTTCGCGAACATATCAGCCATTTCTCGTCCATACGCTGTTTGGGGATAAATAATGCCAAAACGGTGGTATCCCAGTTTTAGGATGGCATATTCCACCAGGCGTTTGGCCTGGACGGATGAGGTCATGGCGGTACTAAACCAAAAAGATCCAAACTGCCGAACATTTAAGAGCGTGGATGAAGGGGTGATAAACGGCGTGACATAGTCATCAGGGAGTCGGCCGAGTCCCTGTATCTCACGTGACAAAAGGGGCCCTACGACTGCAAGGGGCCGAAATTCATCAAGCATTTGTTGTATCTCAACGCGCAATGGGGCGGTGAGGGTTGTGGTATCTTTTACGACCAGCCCAACCGAGGTCAGTCCCCATTGTTCCTTGGCAATTTCGAGAGCGAGTCGAATGCCGTTTAACGAATCCGTGCCATAGGTTTTCATGGGGCCGGAAAAAGGCAGGGCGGCGGCCAAAATATGCGAATGAAATTTGATTTTGCTGATAAATGATTGGAGGAGGGCCATCGCGGTTTGAGCATAGGGATGGGAGGGAAAGCGTTTGAGAAATCCCCGGATATCCCGTTCGGCGAGGACCTCGTCCCCATGGGCAGTATGCAGTTCAATCAGCCGGATGGTTGCGATGTCACCCGGATACCGGGAGGAATAACTCTCAACCAGTTCCTGGAGCGCGGGTTCGTCCAACTGCTGTAAAATCAGTGTTTGAGTGAGGCTTTCTAACTCGAGCCGTTCGGTCTGGTCGGCCAGACTCATCTCATTTAAGAGGGCTTTTACGGCGCCCAGCGGGTTGTGATTGTTTAACTCGGTTTGACGGATCAATTGGAATATTGACCGGCGCAGGTCCAGATCCGTGGCGTAATCCAATGCCTGATACAATTGATCCAGGGCAGGCTCATAATTCTGTAATTCGATATAGAGTTCGGCCATTAAGACCCGTGCCGGGTTCGTGGAGTGTGAAAAGGGAAATTCCTCCAGGAGTTGCTTCAAAACCGTAAGGGCATCCGTTGGCTGATGATCATGTTTCAGGGCGGTTGCCTGCAAAAGATAGGCTTCTTCAAGGATCTCTGGAGGAGGAAATGAATCTATCAGCTTCTCGAGAGTCGTAATGGCGGCTGCAGGATTATCGGCTTCAAGCTCCAATCTTGCCTGAGCCAGAAGAGGAGAAGTTGAAGTTTGTTGAGCAAATGCGATGTTGAAGCTTTCGCCAAAGAAGGGCCACCATCCATCGTGCAGTCCCGGGCTTCCCAGGATGAGACACAAAAAGGTTCGCAGCAACAGATATTTAAGTCTGACAGTCGTCAAAGGGAATTTACCTAAACGCCTTGGAAATGGAAGGGATTGTTCGTATGGAAACAGGCCAATACCCGAATGCTTGGGTGGATAATTTACAAGCAGAATACGGTGACGACAATGCTTTTCTTATTTAGTATACCAGGAAGTTCGCTTACCAAAATAGAAGAATGCAAGAAAAACTCTGGATAGGATTATGGTCGGTGGGGGCATGAAAAGGTTTGTGTTTTTCCCATCGTAAAGATAAGGGTGGCGTAAAGAGCCGATGCAGGAATGTATTGATCGTTATCTCACCATGCTGCAAGTCGAGCAGGGCTATGCGGCGAATACCATTGAGAGCTATCGTCGGGACCTCAGGAAACTCGAGATCTTTTTTCGAACGCACGACATTGCCGATCCCACATATCTTTCCAGGCCACTGTGGTTTCAATTCTTAAACAGTTTGAAAGCCGAAGGGCTGTCCTCCTCTTCAATTGCCAGGTGCCTGGCTTCTATCAGGGGTTTCTATAAATCGTTTGAGAGGGGAAGGGATGATCCGACATTTGAGGGTATTTTAAAAGGGACGCCGAAGCAATGGAGTCAATTGCCAAAGTTGTTGTCCGAAGCCGAAGTGACCAGATTGCTCAACTTATCCGTGATGGACACCAGGGAAGATCTACGTGATGCCGCCATGGTGGAACTGCTCTATGCCACCGGTCTTCGGGTGTCGGAACTCATCAATTTGGAAATGGCGCATCTCAATCTGGATGTGGGGTTTTTGCAAGCGACTGGCAAGCGGGACAAACAACGAATTGTTCCGATCGGAGACAAGGCACGCCAGTTGGTCTCGGAGTATCTGCAGTCTTCCCGTCCGGCCTTTGTCAAAAAGCGAACGTCTTCCGCGTTATTTCTTACCCGGCTGGGTCGGGCCATGAGCCGCCAATGTTTTTGGAAAATTCTCAAGGATCGTACGGCTCGTGCAGGCATCACCAAGCCTATTTCACCTCATATGCTTCGCCATTCCTTTGCCACGCATTTATTGGATCACGGGGCCGATCTTCGTTCGGTCCAAATGATGCTCGGCCATGCCAGCATTGCCACGACACAAATCTATACTCATGTGGAGCAAGCCCGCCTCAAAAAGGTTCATGACCAATACTTTCCCCGTAAACAACGGACGAGGGTCTTTGGAGCCTCTCATGATACTGAGTCTTGAGCAGATATTTGCCCGGGTGTCGCCCTGCGGTGATGGCCCGATTCCAATTTGCAATTGGAAAAAGGCCTATGGCAGGCTAGCACCGAGCTTTTATTTTATAAATTTTTGGAGGGGTGGGTTATGAAGTATAGAAAGCAGGTGCATTATGTGAAGGGCGTGTTTGCGTGCCCAAAATGTCATCAACATTTTGTGCAAGAGAAGTGGTTGGAGGAATTCCGGGTACGATGTCATAAGTGCGATTATCGAGGGGCCTTAACCCATGTATCGGTGGAAGAGCAGATGGACGAAGAAATTGAACGCCGATAGCGGGGTTTGGGGTTCTTAAGGATTGGTCTTTCAGGTCGGGAACTTTGATTTCTCTCTTCCAGTTTGATTCTCCTATGAAGATTTTTCGGGGAAATACCTTATGGGTAGCTCTGGCTGTCCTTGTTTGGTGGTGTGGGTATGTGCAAGTTTCCGCTCAGACTTCATCTCCCCAAGCATCTCCTCAAGCTAGCGATGGCCTTCAGGTCTTAGTCACCTATCATTCTCTGTCGGGTCATACGGCCGAGATGGCCAAGAGTGTGAAAAAGGGTGCTGAATCGATACCAGGGACCACCGTCCTCCTGAAGACCGTGGGGCAGGTGACCGCCGATGAGTTGTTTGGCAGCGATGCAGTCATCGTGGGTTCGCCAGTCTATTGGTCGAATATGTCAGGTGAAGTCAAAGCATTTTTTGACCGGTGGCAGTTTGAATTTGGCGTGTATCCTGAATGGAAAATGCGTAATAAGGTAGGAGCAGCCTTTGCGACCGGTGGGCAAATATCAAGCGGAAAAGAGGTGACGATGTTGACCATCCTTGCAGCCATGCTTGGAAATAAGATGATTGTTGTGAGTGACGGAGGAGCGTTTGGCGCTTCAGCCACCACGGAAGGCGATAGCCCTGGCATTAATGATGCGGAGCGTGCGGATGCATGGGCGTTGGGAAAGCGTGTGGCTGAAGTGGCGTGGGTGATCAAGCGAGGCCAGACGATCCCAGGGCAATCCTGAAGGGCATTTTATGAGTTCGATACCGGGAAACTTAGACGATAAATGGGTCATTTATTGGGAGCGGGAGTATGCCACCGCCTTTGCTCCGGAACGACTCAAGCTGGATTTCCATCCCCACCGCCCCTTGATGACCAACATGCCGTTGCCTGAGCAACGGGAGTTAGCGGCCTCCGGATACAAGGTCCTTCCTGATGATTGCGGGCCGGTTCGGGCCGTAGGTCAATACGGCTGGCTCATCCGTTCACCTGCGGATTGCCGGTTTCGTAGGAAAGGCACTGGTTTTGAATGGCAGTCTCCGCCCATACTTCCTGAAGAGCGGCTCTTGGGGTATAAGTCATTTTCGGGAATGTATGTCGATACGATTTTGAATAGTGGATTTCCCAAGCTCTATTGTGGCATTCGTTTTTATTACCCCAAACAAGTCGGCATGATGATGAAGGATCTTCCCAATCATTTTTATCATTTCCCCAACCGGACCTTCTCCATCTGGGAAGGGATCAAAACGCAAGAATATAAACTAACCCCGAATCCCTATGATTTTCTGCCTGACCACGATGCCTTTGTGACGAATTTTCTGCTGCAATTGGACCCTTCTCCGGACAAGACCACGACTATTCTCCGTGGCGATCCCATTGGTGTGGTATTCCCGGTCATGCTTCCGAAACATTTCATACTCGAAGAGTTGAAGCATCCTTCTGAAGCCCCCAACGCATAATGCCGAGCAGGCCCTCGGCTTGATCCTCTCGCGTCCTTTTCCCCTTATTTACTATATCAGTGCCTGTGAGGTAGAAGATGTTGCCCGATTTTCCCGCCTAAGGGAAAGCCTGTTGACGCGTTAAATTGATATACTGGTTGAGTGTCGGCGGAAACGCGTGGGCCGCGATACCAATAAACGCATTTGTTGGTTCGATTTTCGTGCTCATGAGGGAGGAGCGTGAAGGTACAACCCAAGTCTGATTTGATTCTTCACCAATGGCAGACTCTTGCCAAAGCCTGTGATGACGGAGAGAGTCAGACTCGACTAGCGATATTGTGGGAGCACATTAATCGGTTTCCGGTCAGGCAGGCGGCGTCCGCCCATGCCGAGATCGAGACGGCGTATTTTCTCGCGCAAGCGGGCTTTTCCGTGGCATTTTTAGAGGCCTCTGGCGGTCGAACGGCGGATTTGGAGTGTTATGAAGGTACCCATCGATTTTTTGTGGAAGTCACGGTTATCCAATCGACCCAAGGACCTACTCGCAAATCACCGGCGGTGCGCCTGCAACCTCACCAGATTTTGGAATCCTCGGATGAGTTTTTTGAACAGGCTTTAGTTAGGCGATTGTTGTCACGCATGGCCGAAAAAGCCAGGCAATTAGAACGGTACTGTGCACCCGTGTTGCTGGCAGTCAGTGTACCCGATTTACCCTGGAGGAAAGGGCGCCCTCAGGACATTCCTTCCTTGGATCTTCAGCGATTGGCTGCGATGTTGGTCGGAGTGGTTGTTGACGTCCCTCAGTTCAGTGCGATCCTGCTGACCTTATGGAAGGCACCGGCGCAGGAATTACGTAATCCCATTCGTATTCGCCAGGTCACGTGGGTTACTCGACCTCCAGGGGATGCACGCGACCCTCGAATTCGATTGTTGGCAGTGAACCCGGTTGCTCGATATCGCCTTAGCTCCCAAGAACTCACAAGTATCAAGGAAAGGATGTGAGGCAAACCTGCGGGAAAGGATTGGAAAAAGTACGAACGGTCAGGATGAAGGCAGGGACGCTTTCAGGGCTTCCAGGTTTTTAATGACGAGGAGATCACCATTCTTGGTTGCCACGGTGATGCCTTGGGTGCATATTGTCCGGCATTTTTGAAAATCGCCTGTCTGGTGAAGCGATTGAGCCAATGCAAAATAGGCGGCTGAGTATTCAGGTTTCACCTCAATGCATTGCTCCAGGGCAGGAATCGCCTCTTTCCAATTTTCGTCATTCATGTAGGCTTTCCCCAGGCCGAACCACATGGTTTCGTCCTTCGGATCCATTTGGAGCACTTTCTTGAATTGTTCGATCTTAGGATTGGCCATGGTTGAGATCCGATCAGAAATAAAGGTGACGAAACAAGAACGAAATCGAGCCTATCATGCGGGTGTATTCGTTGTCTAAGCCATTCCCCTATGCTAGGATCTTTTTCGCTTTTCCCTCCTGCTTGTCAGTAGGCGCAAGATTTATTCCCGGTAACGGTGATCAGGTTTTTCCTCGTTAGCATGATTTCCTTTTCAAGTTTAGGAGTTCTTGAGTATGGGACGTGTTGGATACGTATCTCATCCGGCCTATGAGCTCCATGAGATGAGCAGAAGCCATCCGGAGTCACCTGAACGGCTTCGTGCAATACGCGCACAATTAGAAAGTTCGGGAACGTGGTCCCGGCTGCATCAGGTTGCCCCACGACGGGCCGATCTGAAATGGATTGAACTCGTCCACGACTCATCCTATGTGGAAAGTCTTGAACGACGCTCCCCCTCAACTGGGTATGTCTCCCTGGATCCTGATACGTCGATGTGTCCGGGAACGCTGGAGGCCGCCTATCTGGCAGTCGGCGGGGGATTGGCGGCGGTGGATGCGATCATGAACCATGACATTGATCAGGCGTTTTGCGCTGTGCGGCCTCCTGGGCATCACGCGGAGGCGGATCGAGCGATGGGGTTTTGTTTCTTTAACACCATCGCGATTGCCGCCCGTTATCTTCAGCAACAATATGGACTACAGAGGATTATGATTGTGGATTGGGATGTGCACCATGGCAATGGCACGCAACAGGCCTTCTATGATGATCCCACAGTCCTTTTTTTTAGTACCCACCAGGCTCCATTTTATCCCGGGACGGGCCGTTCGACGGAAACCGGGGCAGGTCAAGGGAAAGGTCTCACCATCAATGTGCCGCTCCCGGGAGGACAAGGGGATGGGGAGTATCGCGAAATATTCCAGAAGGTCTTGGTCCCCGCTGCCGAACACTTTCAACCTGAATGTATTCTGATTTCCGCCGGATTTGACGGTCACCGGGATGATCCATTGGCGAGTATGGCCTTAACGGAGCAAGGGTATGCCGATTTGACCACGATTGTCTCGAAGATTGCAAAAACATTTGCAAGGGGGCGAATCGTGTCATGTTTAGAAGGTGGGTATCACCTCAAGGCGTTGGCGGGATCCGTGGACCGCCACCTACAGGCTCTGCTGGATAATTAACGCGATGAAATCAAAGCGATCATGGGGAGGAAAAGCGTGGTTGTTGCTCCTATTGGTGCTAGGGGTAGGGATCTATATTTTTTATACGGAGATTCGTCCCACCGTCATATTCGGCTTACGAGAGGATTACGCGAAACCCATTCCCTATCAACAGATTCCAGTGGGATTGCAGAGCTTGAAAGCGGAGGAATGTGGAAGTTGTCATGTCGAAATCTACGAAGAGTGGAAATCCAGTATTCATGCCAAGGCCTTTCACGATCCGTTTTTTCAAGCCTATTGGAAAAAAGATGACAATATCTGGGTCTGTTTGAATTGCCATACGCCATTGGAAAATCAGCAACCGACTCTTATTCAAGACCTTCCCCGTGGCCGTGTCGAAAAAGCCATTCAAATTCCCAATTACCGGTACGATGCGGAGTATCAACAAGAAGGTGTGACGTGCGCAGCCTGCCATGTTCGGGATGGAAAGATTCTCGGTCCATATGACGATTCGGCGGCGCCGCATCCCACCCAATTCGATCCTTCCTTTAGAACGACCCAAGTCTGTTATCGTTGTCATAATGTCGTTTCGGGACCCATGCAATTCTACAATGCAGGGCCTTGTGGTACGTATCCTGAGTATGAAGGCAAGTTTTTCATGAAGGAAAAGGGACTGATTTGTCAGAGTTGTCATATGCCGGAAGTCGAGCGGCCGGTGGCCAAGGGTAGCCCTATCCGATTTGGTCGACGGCATCTCTGGCGGGGAGGTCATGATCCGGACATGGTCAAGCGAGCGGTCGCTGTCCAAGTGCAGGCAGATCCTCCGACACCCCAACCGGGTGACGATGTCAAATTGACGCTGACTCTGATTAATGCGGGGGCTGGGCACAAAATCCCGACAGGGGACCCTGACCGGTTTTTTACCGTTGAATTTACGGTGCGCGATTCGAACGGTACGGTGGTGCATGAGCAGTCTGATACCATGGGCCGTTGGATCCTCTGGCAGCCTGTGATTGTGGAAGTATATGATAATCGATTGCTGCCCCTTGCCAGCCGGGATTATTCCTTTGAATATGAAATCCCCGAACATGAAAAAGGGTGGATCGTTCAGGCGCGGATTCGGTATCATATTCAGACCGATAGTCAAAATCAGATGTTGAGAGATCGGTATGGTCTGACGGCCGATGATCCATATGTCTTTACGATCTATGAACGAGAGTACCCCTTGGATGCGACCTTGTCTACGATTGTGCAGGATCAGGAACCCGATCTTCGGGTAGGGTGTATGGCACCGTCCGATGGGCTTACTCCTCATCCCCCGGCAGATATGTCTTCACTCCATTCATAAAGGAAAGCACTGTGGCTGAAAATTTTTTCATTGATACTGAATCACTTGCCCAAAATCTGGGCCGCGAAGACTTGGTCATTCTTGATGTACGAGGCCGCGCGGCCTATTCCTCACATATTCCCGGTGCTGTTCACAGTACGTGGCATGAGTACAGCGATCCCTCGGCCGTGGCAAAGGGGGTCTTAGACCCTGATCTTGGGAGAATTGAACAGCGTCTTCGAGCGCTCGGTATTAACCAGTCCAGTGACGTGGTTATTTATTGCAACCCCTTCGATAATTGGGGTGATGAGGGACGCATGTTTTGGATGTTGACCTATCTGGGTCATCCAAGCGTCCGGATTCTGGACGGTGGGTGGGTCAAGTGGACTGCAGAGCAGCGCCCATTTGAACATGAAGCGATTCAACCCAAGCCGGGCGATTTTGCTGTTAAGGCCAATCCGGACCTCATTGTGAATAAGGATGGATTGAAAAAGCTGGTCAAAGGACCCCATCCGGATACCATCATTCTTGATGCCAGAAGCGTTGAGGAATATGCGGGGAAAGAGATCGATGGGTTGCCTCGGGCCGGCCATATTCCTTCTGCCATCAATATCCCGTGGAACCGGTTTTTACAACGGGATGCCACGGTGAAACCTCCGGAGCAGGTCAGGAAAATATTTGAGGATCACGGGTTACGGGACAATCAGGAAATCATGACATATTGCCTGGGTGGCGTCCGGGCGGCTTGGGTCTTTTGTCTATTGCGATACGTCGGGTTTCCACGAGTGAAAGTCTATCCAGGGTCATGGTGGGAATGGTCACGTGATTTTGCGGCACCGGCGGAAAAAGATGTGAAGTTATTATATCGAGTCACCAATCAGGATCAAATGAGAACATCTTGATCTCGTGTATGAGAGATGAGATTATAACCTACTCTCTCAGTTCAATATTAATTTACTTTTTCAAGGAGGTCAGGGATGAAAAAGCAAGCGGTTGTTAGGGGAATTGGTCTGTTTGCCATTCTAGGGTTACTGTTTGCGGGGTCGTGGGGTTCTCTCGCCCTTGCAGGAGCCAATCCACATGTGGCTGAAGCGATTGCCCATGCCCAGGGAGCCGTGAAACATGGCGAGCAGGGACATGCTGATGCGTTGGTTGAGCATGCCCAGGAAGCCTTGACCCACGCCCAAGGTGCCCAAAAGGACGTGAAAAATCCTCATTTAGACGAAGGGGTTCACGAACTCATGGAAGCGGTGGAACATGGCAAAGCCGGTCATGCCGATGTCGGGACCAAGCATGCGAAAAGCGCAGTGATGCATTTGAAAGAGGTTAAGTAATCATAAAGCCTTAATCTGATGAAAGAAGCGGGTAGAGTTCATCTCTGCCCGCTTTTTTTTGTGGGGTGGTGATGTCCAAGATCAGTGGAGGGTATTTTCAATTTTCTCCGGTGTTTGGAGAGATCCAACGTAATCTAGAAACCATCCTGAATGCCATCCATAACTTTGAAGGGCATCTCCTTGTTTTTCCCGAACTTGCCCTCTCGGGTTATCAATTTCTTTCTAAAGACGAAGTCCGCGAACTGGCTGAAGACATTCCTTCCGGTCCCGTAATTAAAACCCTGGAGGAGGCCGTGCGGGGACGCGACCTGCACGTCGTGGTCGGGTTGGCTGAACGAGACCATGACCGGTTATATAATTCGGCAGTGCTGATCGGCCCGAAAGGGTATATCGGGAGATATCGGAAAACCCATTTATTTTTTGAGGAAACCCTCTGGTTTGATCCGGGAGATACGGGATTTCTTGTCTGGGATATTGGAAGGGCTAAGGTGGGCCTTCTCGTCTGTTTTGATTGGTTTTTCCCGGAAGCCGCAAGAAGTCTGGCCATTAAGGGCGCCGATATTTTATGCCACCCCAGCAATTTAGTGTTGCCTTATTGTCCTGATGCCATGGTGACGAGATGCTTGGAAAACGGGGTATTTGCCATCACAGCCAATCGAGTCGGTCGTGAACAGCGTGGGGAAAAACCTGCATTGCCGTTTATTGGCATGAGTGAGATTGTGGCCCCCAATGGACAGATTTTGTGTCGGTCTTCCCTCAAAGACGATGAGGTTGGTCAGTACGAGATGGATATGGCGGAAGCCCGCGACAAACGAATCAATCCCTATAACGATTTGCTTAAAGACCGACGTCCTCAATGGTATGTTTTGTAAGGGGCAAGTAGTTGGAATGCACGAGCCAGGGCGCCGCTAGGCTTGACATAACCGGGAGGATGCCCTAAATCCTGAATTAAGGGTGTAAACCCAGGAGCCAGGCAGGAGCAGGAAGAGTTTTTCAAGGATGAATCTTTCTATTGGCAGGGACGAGGAGGATATTATGAAAAGGTGGTTGGTTTTTTCGGTCGTGCTTCTATTCGGATTGCCCGGGTGCATGGTTTCGAAGTCGAAATATGAGGCATCGGTGGCGGATATGGAGTCGGCCAAGGCCGAGTTGGAAAAAAGCCGGATGCATCAGGAAGCCCTTGAAGAACAAATACGCAATTTAAAAGGATTGAACGAAAAAGTTTCCACGGATTTGGAGACGATGACCACCGAGGTGCAACGAATTAAAGAAGGAAGAAAAAATGAGCACACTTTATTGGAAACACGTGAGCGGGAATTGGATCAGGAGAAAGAGCAGCTCACGTCCAAATTGCGTGTGGTCGTGGACCAATATCAAAAAGTGAAAGCGCAAAACAAAGCCCTGAAAGAGACAGTGTTGCGCTATCAGAAGGAATTAAAAGACACCCGTGAATCTTCTATAGGAAGTACTGCCGGAGTGATGAAGTCCTTGGAGAGGCCTGACATGCCCAAGACCGAAAGTGCCCCGTCAGTGAATTCCAGCCCGATCGTTTCGTCCAAACCACCTGTGCCTAAAATTGTGACGCCCCCCACCCTGCCAAAAATCGGAGGGGATTTAGTCAATATTAATAAGGCGCCAGTGAGTGATCTCGTGTTGACGCTGGGATTAACTCGGGAGGTAGCTGAGGAAGTGGTTTCAAACCGGCCTTATCGCCTCCGTGGCGAACTTGTAGCGAAAAACATTATTCCAAAAGCCACATTTGACGAGATTAAGGACCGTATTACAGCTTCTCCCTAATGGAAGTGGTGAATAATGCCGCTTGCGCCGCCTGGCCGTGCTCACCTACTCCTCCGTACGCTCCGCTCGTCCAAGCAGCTGCGGCCTTCTTTTCGGCATGACTGGACGAGCCTATTTGAACACTCAGCATTCTTCAACATGGAGAACTTCATCAACAAAGATGGAGTTCTCCATGTTTATTGAGTGTAGTCTTACGACCTGTCCGTTGGGGGCGGACTATTCGTCAGGCAGCGATCTTCGATAATTTGTCCATCCTGTAGTTGAATCAGCCGGTCGGTCTGCAGGGAGAGTTTTTCGTTGTGGGTCACAATCACGAAGGCTGTTCCATGCGTGTGATTGAGTTTTCGTAAAAGTTCAAATAATTCATCGCCGGTATGCGTATCCAGATTGCCTGTCGGTTCATCTGCCAACACCAGGTCAGGGTGCCGGATTAAGGCTCTGGCCACGGCGACACGCTGCTGCTCTCCTCCTGATAATTCCCCTGGTTTATGGTGCAGACGGTGAGAAAGCCCCACTTCAGATAGGAGAGATTTTGCCGCGTCCATGGCCTGCTGTTTGGGAATTTTTTGGATGAGCGCCGGGAGATAGGTGTTTTCCAACGCGGTGAATTCCGGAAGAAGGTGATGAAATTGAAAAACAAATCCGATGGATCGATTCCGAAATCCCGCTAACGCGGTTTCGCTGACCCGGAACATATTCTTTCCTTCAAACAATACTTTTCCACTTGTCGGGCGATCCAAGGTTCCCATGATGTGGAGCAGGGTACTTTTTCCTGCACCTGAGGCTCCGACAATCGACACCATTTCCTTTCGCGCTAACGTCATGGAAATGCCGTTGAGGACATGCACCGTTTGCTTGCCCATCTGAAATGAACGACAAAGATTGTCGATAGAGACCAATGGCACCTGGGGCGTGAACTCTGAGTCGATTGGGTTATTCATAACGAAGGGCGCTGACTGGATCTAATTTCGCTGCTTGCCATGAAGGGTAGAACGTGGCGGCAAAACTGATCAGGATGGCCGAGGTGGCTACTAACAGCACATCCAATGGCAGGATGTGGACGGGAATGCGGGATATGTAATAGACGGAGGCGTCGAAGGTCCAATAGTTCTGAATGAGCCACAAAAAAGTATAGCCGAGTGGGACCCCAATGCCCGTTCCCACGATTCCGATTACCAACCCGTTTAACATGAAAATCCGCATGATGGCTCCTGGCGTGGCGCCCATGGCTTTGAGGATGGCAATTTCCCGTTGCTTTTCGTTGACAATCATCGTCAAGGTCCCCACGATATTGAACGAGGCGACCAGGGTGATCAAGACCAGCAGAAGAAACATCATGGTCTTTTCGAGTTTTAATGCCGAAAACAAATTTCGATTTAGTTGCATCCAATCACGGGCAATAAAGATGTGACCGAGTGTGGCCTCTAATCGTTGGGCAATCTGCTGGGCCAAAAATACGTCATTGACTTTGACTTGAATCCCCGTAACCGTCTCTCCGAGATTGAAAAATTTCTGGGCCTCTTCCAGACTGATATACGACAATGAAGAATCATATTCGAACATGCCGGATTCGAACACGCCGACCACGGTGTAGGGCCGAATTTTCGGTGTCATGGTCAACGAGGTCATTGGGCCGACAGGTGAGACGACGTTGATGGTATCGCCGATAAACACGCCAAGCCGGAAGGCCAATTCCTTCCCCAAAATAATTCCTGGCGGGTTGGAGGGCGCAGGAGTGGGGTTGTCCCGACCGGAATCAGGAGATGTCGATGTGGGTGGGGCAAAAGGGCGGGTCAGGTCAGCCAAATCCCCAAATTTCATGTTGGCTTCTATATCGGTCACGCGTGTTTCCTGCGAGGGCTGGATGCCCCGGAGGATGATCCCTTGCACGGCCGTTTTCGAGGTGACGAGCACTTGTTTGAAAATAAACGGGGCAGCGGCTATCACATCGGGAACGGCTTCAATTTGATCGACCAGGTCCGCATAGCCTTTCATGTCATTGCTGCCCCGTTCCTGGACGATCACATGCGCAGTGGTGCCAAGAATTTTCGACTGGAGATCCTCCTTGAAGCCGGTCATGATGCCAAGCGTGCCAATGAGTGCTGCGACACCAAGCGTGATTCCGGTGATGGAGATAAACGTGTTCAGCGAAATTGTTCGTTGCCGACGCTTGGCCCGAAGATACCGCAGTCCGACTAAAATCTCATATGGGAGGGTCACAAAGGCCGATCCGGTCGAAGTTGGGGAAAAAGAATGACATCGCGAATCGAGGCCTGATTGGTGAGCAGCATGACGAGTCGATCAATCCCAATACCTTCTCCTGCTGTGGGAGGCATGCCATATTCGAGGGCTCGAATAAAGTCCTCATCGAGATAATGGGCTTCGTCGTCTCCTGCATCACGCAATGCCACTTGGGCCTCAAAGCGTTGTCGCTGGTCTAATGGGTCGTTTAACTCCGAAAATCCATTGGCTAATTCCCGTCCACCAATGAAGAGTTCAAATCGGTCGGTCAGTGCCGGGTTGGATTCTTTTTTCCTGGCCAAGGGAGAGATCTCAATCGGGAAATCGGTAATGAATGTTGGTTGAATCAAGGTCGGCTCGACTGTGGCTTCAAAAAGGTTGACGAGGATGTCGACATGGCCGGCTTGCGGCACATAATCAACCCCTAACCGTTTTGCCGCGTCTATGGCTTTCTTTTGGTCGGACAGGATCTCAGGATCCAACCGGTTGACCTCTACGATCGAGTCCAAATACGGCACCCGGCGCCAGGGTGGCGCCAGAGAAATGCTTTGGCCCTGGTATGCTACCGTTGGGCCTCCGCACACTTCCAGACTCAAGGTGTGGAACAACTGTTCGGTCAGGTCCATCAGATCATGATAATCCGCATAGGCCTGATAAAATTCCAACATGGTAAATTCAGGATTGTGAATGGTGGAAATGCCTTCATTGCGGAAATTGCGGTTGATTTCAAAGACGCGCCGGAATCCCCCGACAATGAGGCGCTTGAGGTATAATTCCGGTGCCACACGCAAATATAAATCTACGTCGAGGGTGTTGTGATGGGTCACAAACGGGCGTGCCGTGGCTCCTCCAGGGATGGAATGCATCATCGGTGTTTCTACTTCGAGGTATTCTCGTTCCGTGAGAAACGAACGAATGATATTAATGATTCGACTGCGCGTGCGGAAGACCTGGTGTACCGATGGATTGGCAATCAAATCCACATAACGTTGCCGATACCGGGTTTCGATGTCGGTGAGCCCGTGCCATTTTTCCGGAAGAGGCCGTAACCCCTTCGTGAGAAAGGTGAGGCGATGGACTTCCACCGTGAGTTCGTCGGTTTTGGTGCGAAATAACTTGCCTTCGACTCCGATCCAATCCCCTAAATCAAACGACTGCGAAAGTTCGAAGGACTGATCCCCAAGCAGATCTTTCTTGAGGTAGACCTGGAGACGATGGCCTTCTTCCTGTAGGGCTGCGAAAGCAGCCTTTCCGAAACGGCGCATGGCCACAATGCGTCCGGCTACCGTGCACGAAACCGGTGTGCCTTCAAGCTCTTCTTTGGTCGAGTCCGTATATGATTGAAGAAGGGTCTCAAGTGTGTGAGAGGTGGGAAAACGTGTACCAAACGGATGGATGCCTTGCTCCTGAAGCGCGTGGAGTTTTTCCAATCGTTGTTGTTGTTGTTCGTTCAATTCTTCCATAACTTACATGGCTCTACTGATTCATGAAGGTGAATGTCTCGATGGTTGTCTGGTCAGCGCATGCTATACGAATGTGTCGGTGATGAATCATGAAGGCCGAGTATCAAATGTGGAGGCGTGTTAATTGGCCGGCATATGTGAAGCCTTCGAGGCCTTCATGGTTAAATACGCTTCGATAAATGGGTCCAGCCCTCCATCCATGACTGCGGGGACATTGCCTGACTCGTAGTTGGTCCGGTGGTCTTTGACCATTTGATACGGTTGAAACACATAGGAACGAATTTGGCTACCCCAGGCGATATCTTTCTTTTCTCCAACAATATTTTGAAATTCCGCGTCTTTCTTTTGTTGTTCCAGCTCATACAGCTTCGCTTTTAACACCCGCATGGCGCCGATCCGGTTTTGTAATTGCGACCGTTCATTTTGACATTGGACCACGGTTCCCGTGGGAAGATGGGTCATGCGAATAGCGGTTTCCACCTTGTTCACATTTTGCCCGCCCGCGCCACCCGCGCGAAAGGTATCGACTTTCAGATCCTTATCATCAATCACAATATCAATGTCATCGTCCAATTCCGGATAAACCCCCACGGCGGCGAACGAGGTATGCCGACGCTTGTTGGCGTCAAAGGGCGAGATGCGAACCAGCCGGTGCACGCCCGCCTCTGAGTGCAGGTATCCATAGGCCAATGGACCCCCAATGGCCAAGGTTACGCTTTTAATGCCGGCTTCATCGCCAGGTTGCAGATCGATGGTTTCCACTTTGTACCCCCGTTCCTGAGCCCATCGAATATACATGCGCATGAGCATCTGTGCCCAGTCCTGAGATTCGGTTCCGCCTGCTCCGGGATTAATGCTGAGAATGGCATTATTCTGGTCATGTTCGCCCGATAACAATTGTTCCAATCGCCAGGCTTCCAGCGTGGCCTCAATGTCTTTGATGCCCTTGCTCCACTCGGCTTCTAATTCCGGATCCCCTTGTTGGCCAATCAGATCAAGAATGGCAAGAAGGTCATCCCGTTGCTGGTCGATTTGTTGAAGGCGTGCGAGTTGGCGTTCGATCTCAGCTTGACGTCGTCCGGCTTTGGCAGCCTGCCGGGGATTGTTCCAAAAATCCGGTTGGGAGGTCTCCCGCTCCAGTTCTTCCAGTTCAGTTGTTAGCCGAGGAACGTCAAAGATACCTCCGGAATTCCAGAATGTAGTCGTTGATTTTGTCCATTCGAATGCGAATATCTTCAAGCATGGGCAGCACTCCTCTCGTGGCTATATCAGTGAAGACCGTGGCTTAGGGGTGGAAAGCGGTGTGGTAAACCGACACCAACCGAACAAAATACCAGCTATTATAACACAACCCCAACTAAAGACATCCCCAAATTGCGTGTAAAAGGTGGGTGATGAGGAACGGAGTGGGAGTAATCCCGTCACCGCCTGTTCTGAGAAAATTGATGTCTGGGAAAGAATGTGTCCGTCTGGGGCAATGAAGCCGGAAATCCCGGTGTTGGCGGCCCGGGCAAATCCTAAATGGTTTTCCACGGCACGAAAAACGACCATGCCGAAATGTTGATACGGCGCAGCAGAATTCCCGAACCAGGCATCATTGGTAATCGTGACGAGAAAATTAGCGCCCTCCTGGGCCATCCGGCGAACCAGATCGGGGAAAATCACTTCGAAACAAATAGCCACCCCGAATCTCGGACCACTGCCGGGTGGCAGCGTTGGGACTTGCATGGTCATGACTCCCTGGCCCGATTTGAAGTCCCCGATCCCTACCACGAGCTTATCCAGAAAAAAGAGAATTGATCTCAAGGGTATGTATTCCCCAAATGGCACGAGATGACGTTTGTCATACCGGTCTGAGGCCCGTCCTTCAGCCGTCACTAGAAAGGCACTATTGTACAAATAAGGACGGCCGTCCTGTTGAAATCGAAGTGTGGGGCTGCCAAATAGCAACGAGTTGTGTGTGTTTTTCGCAATATCAAGGATTTGTTTCTGGTAGTCGGGTTCCTGCTCGAAGAGAAAGGGTGTGGCTGCCTCCGGCCAAATGAGCAGGTCGGTATTTTTCCCGGCTTTAAGGCTGAGCGAGGCGTAGCGTCGAAGTGTCTCATCCCGATAGGCCTCGTTCCATTTGACGGCTTGATCAATATTGGCTTGGACCAACCCAATTGATAGCGTGCGTGCCGAGGCGTCAAGGTTGGCCTGTTCCTGCACCCGCCAGGTTCCATAGGCCAGGACGAGACTCAGGGCGCACCCAAAGCCTGTCACCGACACCCAGGGTCCCGGAAGGGCCAAGCCTCGTCTTTTGCCGTCGATCCATAACAAAAGAGAAGTCAGAGCAACATTCCCCATGACGAGTAAAAATGATACCCCATAAACTCCCGTCACATCGGCAAATTGAATAAGCGGGAGCCATTGGTATTGAGAATAGCCCAAGAGCGCCCAGGGGAACCCGCTCAACGCATGGGTTCGCACAAATTCCAAGGTGACCCACAAGGCGGGAGCTCCCAGCCACAAGAGTTTGGGGCAGGTGTGTTGAAACTTGGCATATCCCCAGCCATAAATGCCCATGTATAGGCCAAGGTAGGCAGCCAAAAGGAGCATCAACAACGCACTCACCATGAACGGCACTTGACCAAATTGATGCATGGCCGTGATGACCCATGTCACGGTCCCTGCAAAGGCGATGGTTCCGGCCAGCCATCCATAATACAAAGCCCGTCTTGGCGGGAGGTCATGAATAATAATTTGGAGCGGAACCAACACCAACCAGGCCAGCCATCCGAGATCAAAGGGCGGGAAGCTCAGAGGATGAAAAATTCCGATTAAGGCGAGAGCGAAAAAAGAGGCTATTGTCCTGCGAGACGGAAAAAATGAAGGTGGAATGGTCTGCCCCACGTTAATAGGGACCAGCGGTCGTTTCCAGGGGCGAGCCCTGCTGATTTATCAGATGTGGGCGTATTTCAGAATGACACCTAAGAATCAGTAGGAAAATCGGCTGGAAAGGAATGAAGTAATGATGATAGTCGAATAGGTGAATACGATTCAGGGCTACAAGAACAACAAATGGGAAATACCGTTCACTTCGCATGAACGGCCTGAGAATCGACTAGACGGCTTTTTGGACCAATCCGGACCGCAGGCAACGGGTGCAGACTTTAATGCGTTGTGCCGCACCTTTCACGAGAGCGCGAACCGTCCGGAGATTCGGCCGAAAGATCCGTTTTGTGCGATTATTCGCATGACTGACATTGTTTCCCACTAAGCGGTTTTTTCCGCACACATCACATGAAAAAGCCATGGTTTTCTCCCTGGATATTTAAAAAGGACAGAATGGTCGATTAGAGTCTGTTTGTTACCACAGGTGCTATTGTACACACAAGACCCAAAATATCAAATTACGGCTTGTGATAATGCCCAGGGTATTCTTATCTGTGGGCATTTGTCGGGACGAGTCATAAGTGACACCGGATGCTTGATGGAGAGAAGGGCGAAGCTTCCTCAAGCAGAGAGCCTGCGAGATACGGTTACAACCCATTTCAGTATAGTATGATGGGCATTTAGGACCTGGCCTTGAATGAGAGCCTCCATAAGAAGGTAGTCCTAACCTGATTATGGTCAAGACCAGGTTTGAGAACGCAAAAGTTTCCCTCATGGTCAGATTCTCAGTGATATCTAAAAATAGTAAGGAAATGGGAAGCCCTCCACTCATGGAAGGGCACAAGACAATCTCCTACCTTGAATAAATCTTTACCTAAAAAATAAAACTCTCTTTTATACACTGAATACTGAACCTTCGCTTATCACAGAAAAAGTAGAGCCATATAAATCCATTTTTTATTTAACAGGGGCAAGCGGGTGCACAGATTATAGGCCTTAAGCCACACTTGCTATAAACTTCCTCAAGTGATAATCCCAAGCCGCATGAGGACTTGAATGTATTTTGGCAATTAGTCGAAGTATTTTCAAAGAGGATCTCAAAAAATGAATTATCTATCATGTTCGTTGAATTTGAAACATCAGAAATACCCTGATAACAGGTGTTGAGGGGAATGGGTAGTAGTACTTTCCTCCTGTTTGGCTGTCGAACGTTTACCACACGGCTGAAGTTAACGTTTTATACACAAACGTTGTGTATTCCTTGAGGGTAGGCGCGATGTTCTCATGACTAGGTGTTGTGTCTCTAGCGGGATACATCCAGGTGTGATTTTCCAGAAGAGTCCCGACTGGGGGTTTCACCAACAGTCTTTTGAACTTTTCCTGGAACATTGGTCGTGGTCAAACTTTGCCGGGAATTGATATCACGCCTGCTCCATGTCCATCGGGCTGTCAGTTCGATCTCACCGACCCGACATCTGGATTCTAATTTAAATTTCAGCCTTGACTCGGGTACTATCTACACGATAGGCGCACAAAAAATAATCCTTACGGAACTAAGAGGAAGAGAATAGGCCGTTCTGTTTCTGGGGAATCCAGACCTGGTTCCAACTCTATAGGGCTCAGCGCTTGGTAGCAAAACGCGTTGGACAGCGATACCTGCTGGTTCGTTGCCAGGACCAGTTCGCTGCCAATTCCTGGACCTGATACGGCGTGGTTAATGCTCACGGGACTTTTTGGCTTAGAAACCTATGTCTCCCGGAGCCGCTCTATCCGTTGCCTTTTTAAGAAAACAGTGTAAGAGGTCTGCATTATTTAAAAGCTTTAACTGGTTCCGGGACTTTTATCTTTAAAAGAAGTGGAGAATGCCTTCATTTTTAGGATCCGCTTTTTTGCAGAAGTCGTTCGCTTCGTTTGAGTAAGAATCCTTCATTCGGCTCTGTCGGGTTTGCCATCTAAAGTGCCTCAGATCATAATGCGACTTTTTAAACGTGTGCGACTCACCCATTTCGACAAAGGAGGATTCATGATGAATCTGAAATTTCCTGCAAGGGATCGGCGTGTTCCATTAATGATGGGTCTGGCGATGGTGAGCATGCTGACCTTAATCCTTGGATGTCAGCAGCAGCACAGAGTCGATTCGGTTGTCATTAAACCCAATACCTGCCCGCTTCCGGAAGACTTGTCGACAGACGATCAACATAAAGTCAAGAAATTTGGTGCGGAAATATCAGGTCTCATGACTAGCTTGGCTGGAGGCAAGCTGGATGCCGATGTACAAAGCGCCCTCAAAAGAAATTATCCGGACGCCGGAGATGTCAATCGTATTTATGCCATGAGTTATGCCGCTTGTGTCTCTTGCCGAGTGGATCCGAATGATGTGAAGGGATGTGCCCAACGGTTCGATGACATTATTGATAAATTTACCCCGCAGGAAACCGCTCCGAGCCATCCGGCGAAGGGGTATCGTTCCAAGCTCCTGGAGCCTCTGCGAGGCGCGAAGTAGTTTTTCTCCATAAGGACATGGTTCTGCGGAGCCTTCGGATTGATGTTATGACAGCGTCATTTCCCCCTCCCTTATTTCCTCTCAGCCATTTGCGCCCAGTGGGATTACGCCCAATGGGATTTAGATGTATTCAGTCCTTCTTGGTCAGGCGAAGGGTTCTGACTTCATAAGCTTTTTGGTTTAACCATTTATGCCAAGTCATTCCTCGCTCTCTGAGATTCCCATTCAGTTTGCCAAAGGGGTGGGGCCTCGGAGAGCCCGCCTGCTGGAAAAATTAGACGTGCAAACATTAGAGGATGCCTTCTGGTTTTTACCCTGGCGATATGAAAACCGATTGGAAGTGTTGCCCATCGGGAACCTTCTTCCAGGCATGAAGGCCACAATTAAAGGCAGAGTGCAGAAAGTGTGGGTGAAAACCACGTATCGAAGGCGTCTGGTCGTGGTCACAGTGACGGTGAGGGATGAGACGGGTCTTATCGAATGCGTGTTTTTTAACCAGCCCTATTTGGAGAAAACCTTTGCACCTGGCGTATCTCTGTTATTGACCGGTCCGGTCTTGTCCAATTCTTCTGCTAGTTCCCCGATGACCATGCGCGGGCCGGAATATGAATTGTTGGATGAGGACGAATTGCCGGACATGTGTGGGGGCCGGATTGTTCCCGTCTATCATGAGACAAATGGGTTGAGCTCCAAGCAGATTCGACGAATTATTCGATCAATTTTTGACCATTATGCCCATCAGTTACAAGAGATGTTGCCCTTAACGATGCGAACACAACTCGGAGTGCCAACCCTTTCAGAGGCATTACCCGTCTTACACTTTCCCAATCAGGAGCGTTCGGTGGAGGCATTGAATGCCTACGCGACACCAGAACACCAACGCCTGGCATTTGAAGAATTGTTTCTCCTGCAATTGGCACTCGCCATGCGGCGTCGAGGGCAGACTCAGGACCTTGAAGGTATCCCATTCGCTGTTCGCAACCCGTTGGTTAAACAGCTGAAAACCGTGTTGCCCTTTTCGCTTACTTCGGCGCAAGAACGTGTGATCAAGGAAATTAGCCATGACATGGGACGGCCAACCAGTATGAACCGCTTGCTGCAAGGAGATGTCGGGTGTGGGAAGACCGTGGTGGCTCTTCATGCCATCGTGATGGCCTGTGGGTCCGGATATCAAGCTGCCCTGATGGCCCCAACAGAAGTGTTGAGCGAACAGCATTATCTGTCATTGCTTCCCCTATTTGATGCTCTGGGTGTACGGAGCATTTTGTTGAAGGGCGGGCAGACAGGACGCGAGCGCGGGAAGATACTTGCCGGAATGCAGTCAGGTCAGGTGCAGGTGGTGGTGGGTACACACGCCTTGTTACAGCCGGATGTGCACTTTGCCAAGCTTGGGTTGGTAATTGTTGGATGAGCAACACAAATTCGGTGTGCTGCAGCGCGCCCAGCTTCGTGGGAAAGCGCCATGGCATCCCGATGTGTTGGTGATGACCGCCACGCCTATCCCCAGGACCCTGGCGATGACGCTGTATGGGGATTTGGATGTGTCGGTGATTGATCAGTTTCCTCCAGGGAAAAAACCCGTAAAGACGATGTTGTTCCCCACCGGTCAACGGAAAGACGCGCATCGTTTGATGCGAAAAGAATTGGAAGCGGGGCGGCAGGCTTATGTGGTGTATCCGCTCGTTGAACCATCAGAAAAAATTGATTTACAGGCAGCCATTGAGGCTGCCGAGCAATTACGGGAAGAATGTGCTCCATTTCGAATCGGTTTGCTGCATGGCCGATTGCCATCCCGCGAAAAACAAGTGATTATGGCCAAGTTTAAAAAGAAAGAGATTGATGTGTTGGTGGCCACCACTGTTGTCGAGGTCGGGTTGGATGTTCACAATGCCACGGTCATGCTCATTGAACATGCGGAACGGTTTGGATTGGCGCAATTGCATCAATTGCGGGGCCGGGTAGGGCGAGGTCTTTCTCAAGGCTATTGTATGCTGATTCATGGCCTTGGGAAAATTCCTCCCTATTCCCCTCAAATACCCTTGAAGCTTGAGTCCAGTCGAATGTCGCTCGATGAGATCGGCAGGCGTTCCCAGGGGGAAGCGTTTTCCCCTTCTACAGCGAGGCGGCGCCTCGGGGTGTTTGCACAATGTGAAGACGGCTTTGCACTGGCGGAAGAAGATTTGAAAATTCGTGGGCCTGGGCATGTCTTAGGGGTCAAGCAATGGGGGGAAATGGATTTTCGTGTGGCGGATTTGGCTCGAGATACCGTGTTGTTAATAAAAGCAAAACAAAAGGCAGGAGAAATATTGGAATGTGATCCACTGTTGACACTGCCTGATCATCGCATCCTTAAGGAAACATTGTTTCGAAAATGGGGTGAAAAGTTCGCGCTGGGTTCCATTGGATAAATTAGGGGACTGGTATTAATGGGAATATAATGAGAATGCCGAGTATGCACCCCATGGTTTAAATTACCGTAGAAACGGGTCAGCTTTTCCTGTTTGACCTGTATAAAGGTTCATGGTAGATATCGCAGGAGAAAATGACCTTGCCCGGATGGCGGAACTGGCAGACGCGCCGGACTCAAAATCCGGTTCTTTCACGAGAGTGGGAGTTCGACCCTCCCTCCGGGCACCATTAAATGTCTTAGGTTCAATTGAAAATGAGAAAAAATGGAAAAAACCGTGTAAGCATTTAAGTGAAATTTCGGGTATGTTACTCAAGGATTTAAAGGCAAGAATTGACTTGACAGGGGCTACCGCCTTGACTATAGTTGGTGCCCTTGATCATGAAATAAAATCGTATATTTGAATTCGTTCGTTTTTTTGATTATTCACTCACACTTCCAAGGAGGAGCCACATGCGGAAGGTAGGGTATTTTGGATTAGCAATGATTTTTGCAGGCTCGGTGAGCGTGGCGGTGGCGCAAGAGCGTCCACCTCAGCATGTAGGGTATGGGACTGGTGTCGGAGACTCTCAAGGTGTAGGCGACAGGTCACGAGTGATGGACCAAGACGACATGTTGCGGTACCTCTCAGCAGATGAAACGATTCAGGGTGAAGTTGTCGGTATTGATTACGCCGGGGGAAGGCTGTGGCTCGATATGGGAGGAAGTTCCCACGATGAACGGCAAACCCTTCGTGGTGCCTTGAACTTAAAAGAGCTGTATTTTGACAACAAAACCAATATGGCGAATCTTAAAGCTATTGGTAAGGGTGATTACGTCACGATCCAAGCAGCCAATGAAACTTCCGAGGACCAAAAATTTGGAACAGGGCGAAAATTGGTTCGTGATGTGTATGTGTTAAAGGGAAGTCAATTGTTGGGAGGTGCCGATAATCCAGGCTTTGGCGGCGGATTTGGTCAAAAACCCGATCCTTACGCCTCCAGAGGACTTACCGTTAAGAGTGGATCTTATACGGGAATGCCAGAGGGTGCGGTACAGCCAGGAGAAGTCAAGTCAGGAATCACCAGCGACGTTGGTATGATGACTGGTGCTGCACCTTGCTGGCAATGTGCACCCCAACCGACCACAGTCAATGAACGGACAGATAAGACCGTTGCCACTGACTACGGGGATGATCGCAAGAACTTTAACAAGGGTACGGTTCAATAGGTTTCTGATAACAAGCCATTTTTGTAGTGTAAAAGAGCGTGCCGGTCAATATCCGGCACGCTCTTTTGTTATTTGCTCCATGAAATCAATAAGGATTACAGAAAGAAAATTTTATCTGTTTTAATCTGTCGGCGGGAGAAGAACGAGAGACCATGGAGGAATTGGATCTTCGAGGTGTAATTTGTCCCTATAACTTTGTGAAGACGAAGCTTAAGCTGGAATCTTTAGAAAACGGTGATCAGTTGAGGGTCTTGTTGGATGAAGGCGAACCAATTCGAAATGTCCCGCAAAGCATTACCAATGAGGGTCACCAGATCCTTAAACAAGAAAAAGTTGACCATTATTACCGTGTGGTTATTCAGAAGGTGAGTGTGTGATGGCGGTTGAGCTGGAGCTTTCAAGTAATGTTCCCAATTGCCTTTTACTCCTTTGAGGTAAGCCTTGTATTAAAAGCGTTATTTCTCCTTTAATCGATTTACCTTTTAACTGTTGAACCACTTCTTCAATTTCTCCCCGTAGAATTTCTTCGTTGAGTTTTGTCAGTTCCCGTGTCAGTACGATGTGTCTGTTTCCCATGACGGTAGTGATGACTTGTAATGTTTTGAGAATCCGATGCTGGGTTTCAAAAACAATAATGGTACCTTTTTCCTCTTTAAGATTTTGGAAAAATTTTTCCCTGGCTCCTGGCTTTCTGGGCACAAATCCCTCAAAAATAAATCGATCCGTTGCCAAACCTGACACGCATAATGCGGTCAGAACGGAGGATGGTCCTGGAATAGGGATAAGTGGAATATTTGACTTGATCGCCTGTCGAACCAGATAAAACCCCGGATCAGAAATAAGAGGGGTCCCCGCATCGCAAACCAAGGCAACGGAGCTCCCTTCCTGGAGCCGATGGAGGAGAATGTCGGTTTTCTCCTCTTTGTTGAAATCGTGATAGCTGGTGAGTGGTGTGCCGATGTGATAATAGGTGCAGAGTTTTTGTGTGCGACGTGTGTCCTCGGCTGCAATAATGGCTACCTCCTGTAAAATACGGATAGCCCGGAAGGTCATATCTTCCAGATTGCCGATAGGTGTGCTGACAATATAGAGCGTTCCGGTCATGGTCTATTGAGGGAAAATGATGTAGGGCAAAGTTGGAGATGGTACTGCGTGAGGCTGCCATTGTCCAGGAGGATCCAGTCGTACCCACCTCGTCACTCAGTTGCCAAATAATAAGGATATGAAGGATGGGTGACATCCATAGTTTGCAAAGTCAGGTGGCTCTGGTTGCGGGAGGTGGAGTGGGCATTGGACGTGCCATTGCCCGGGCGTTAGTGGGGCAACAAGTGGGAGTCGCTATTTGTGGAAGACGTGTGGAAGAATTGGAGCGCACAGCAGGCGATCTCATTCAGGCTGGCGGAGAAGTGCTTTCGGTACCATGCGATGTGACCCAACGGGACGATGTTGAGCGTACCATAAAGAGAGTGATCCAGAAGTTGACAGGCTGGACATTCTTGTTAATAACGCAGGAGCATCAGGTCAAACGCCGATCCATGATCCGGATGATTCCAAATGGCAGAATATTCTTCAAGTGAATTTAACAGGCAGCCACTTGGTTTCGAAACTTGCTATTCCACATATGCTCCCCCACCACTATGGACGAGTCGTGAATATCTCCTCCGTCTTGGGACGATTTGGCGTGGCAGGGTATTTGGCCTATTGTACAGCCAAACATGGCATTTTAGGGTTTACCAAAGCTCTGGCACTGGAAGTCGCCTCTCAGGGCATAACGGTGAATGCCATTTGCCCAACGTGGGTGGATACCGCCATGGCCAGGCAGGGTATCGAAGAAACGGCTGCCAGCCTTGGGATTTCACCAGGTGAATTTCGTGAAATCGCGATTAGTACGATTCCGAAAAAAGGATGGCGGAAACCGAGTAGGTGGCCAGTGTCGTCCTGTACCTCTGCTCACATGCGGCTAGTGCAATAACCGGTCAAGCCTTAAATGTTTGTGGTGGAACTACCGCAGGGTGTGATTTTCCTAGTCTTGGCAGTGAAGGAAAGCTGATAACTCATTGATTTTCTTGACCTTCTATATATGCAGATCTATACTCGACATGGCTCACTGTGCATGTTTCTTTACTAGGTTGTTCAATGTCTGAATTACTGCCATATCTCACCATGGGCCTTTATTTTGGAGGCACGCTCCTTTTTCTTTTGTATCTCTGGCACCGTTCTGATGCCATCTCAAAAATTTCTCTTGTGGCCACAGGTTTGGGGTTTGTTTCTCATACCACAGCGCTCATCATGGCTATGATATCGACGGGACATGTCCCTATCATGACATTTAAGGACGCGATGTCATTTTTTGCCTGGGGGTTAGTGCTGGTCTTTTTGGTTGTTGGCCTGAAACGGGGCTTAGAGGTGTTGGGCGCCTTTATCCTTCCACTGGCCTTTCTGTCTCTCGTTTCGGCAACCCTGGCCCCTCAGTCAGCCAGCACCCTGGCCCCGGTCTTTCAGACGGTTTGGGTGCATGTGACCCTGAGTATCCTGGGTACCATCGGATTTGCTGTGGCCTTTGTGGCCGGGCTGATGTATGTGATGCAGGAGCGTCTCTTGAAGTCCAAACAATTTAATGTGTTAGCTTTCAAGCTCCCCCCGCTGGATTTTTTAGATTCTCTCAATCAACGATCTATCCTTTTTGGGTTTCCCTTATTGACCTTAGGAATTCTGACGGGGGCCGTTTCAGCACAATTAACGATTGGGTCGTACTTGAGTTGGAACTCTGAGCAAATTTGGGCGTTAATTACCTGGTTTTTTTATTTCGCGGTCCTGATGGGAAGGGTGACGGCCGGATGGAGGGCGAAAAAAGCCGCTTATCTAACCATTGTGGGATTTGCCGGAGTAATTTTGACTTTTGTGGGCATCCTTATCAAAAGTCCTCAACCAATGTCACCGTTATGAATATTATCGTTTTAGGCCTCAATCATCGGACGGCTTCCGTTGAACTTCGTGAATTACTGGCCATTCAGGATAGCCGGATGGGAGAAGCGTTGGGTCGGCTCATGGCGTATTCCGGAATAAAAGAGGCCATGTATCTGGGGACCTGTAACCGTGTTGAAGTATATGCCGTCGTGGAAAAAAGAGAATGGGGTTTTCGTCAATTGGAAGATTTTTTGGTCTCAACCCATTTCTCTTTATCTTCGGAGGATTTACTCCCTCACCTGTATCGATATAGTGATGATGAAGCCATCGCGCATTTATTTCGTGTATCGGCTAGTTTAGATTCCATGGTCGTGGGAGAGCCACAGGTCCTGGGGCAAGTTAAGGAGGCCTATGAGCTGGCTCTGACCCATCGTTCGTCCGGAGTCATTCTTAATAAGGTCGTCAAGAAGGCGATTTCGGTAGGAAAAAGTGTCCGGACGAACACGCGGATTGGGGAATATGCGGTTTCTGTCAGCTATGCCGCTGTGGAATTAGCCAAAAAAGTTTTTTCGAATCTGAAGCAACGAGTTGTGTTGTTAGTCGGTGCCGGGGAGATGGGAAAATTGGCGGCCCAACACCTGGTGAATCAGGGTGTAAAGGAGGTTCTCATTGCCAATCGGAATCATCATCGTGCTTTCACACTGGCCGAGCGCTTCCATGGACAGGCGGTTCCCTATGAACAGCTTCGAAGCACGCTACCCAAGGTGGATATTGTGATTTGCGCCACGGGTGCTCCCCACTATGTTATTACCAAAGATGATATAGAAATGGCGGTGTATCATCGAATGAACCGTCCCATGTTTTTGATTGATATCACGGTGCCTCGAAATATTGATCCGGCGGTCAAGGATGTTGATAACGCCTATGTGTTTGACATTGATGATCTCAAAGCCCATGTGGGGCATAATCAGGAAGAACGATTGAAAGAAGCCGAAACCGCCGAGCACATGGTCCGGGAGGAAGTCGGAAGTATGGTCGCCTGGGTTCGTGGCCTGGAAGCAACGCCCACTATTGTGGCCTTGAGAAAAAAAGCGGAAGAGATCAAACAAGGCGAGTTGGAGAAAGTCTTCGGTCGTCTGGGAGAATTGTCGCCGAAGGAGCGAGCTGCTATCGAAGGGCTGGCCTCGGCGATTGTGAATAAATTACTCCATGGTCCGGTCGTGACCTTAAAGTCGGAAGCGCAATCTCAAAATGGATTTGCGTTTATTGAAGCCGCCCGCCGGTTTTTTGAACTTCGCGAGCGGGAGATTCACTCCGGAGAGATCCAACTCCTGGAAGATGAGACAGGTGATGGCGTCAGCGAGGAGCCCCTGCCGCAGAAGGATGGCGTATGAATCAGGGGAAGAGTCGAACACGGTCTACGCTCATTGTGGGAACACGAGGAAGCCAATTGGCCATATGGCAGGCCGAATGGGTGCAAAATCAGCTCAAAGCCCTTGCTCCGGATATTTCTGTCATTCTGAAGCGCATTCAAACCAGCGGAGATAAGATTCAAGATGTGCCTTTGGCCAAAATTGGAGGAAAAGGCCTGTTTGTCAAAGAAATCGAAGAAGCGTTGCTCAGACGAGATATTGATTTAGCCGTGCATAGCATGAAAGATGTACCGTCAGAATTGCCTGATGGATTGGGGATTGTTTGTGTTCCCGAGCGGGAGGATCCCAGGGATGCGTTGATTGCCCGAGGAGGCCATACCTTGGCGACATTACCGATCGGTGCACGAGTCGGAACCAGTAGTTTGCGACGACAGGCGCAATTGTTACATGCTCGTCCCGATCTTGAGATTGCCATGTTGCGTGGGAATGTTGATACACGACTTCGCAAGGTTCGCGAGGGTCAGTATGATGCCATTATTCTGGCCGCATCCGGGCTCAAGCGCCTAGGGTGGGATCAGGAAGTGACGGAGTATTTGTCCGTGGATGTGAGTTTGCCGGCAATTGGGCAAGGCTCGTTGGGCTTGGAAGGAAGGGAAGATGATTCGTGGGTTCGAGATCTGGTGATTCAGTTTGAACATCGGCCAACTCGGATTGCGGTCGCTGCCGAACGGGCGTTGCTTGCAGGGTTGGAAGGCGGATGCCAGGTTCCCATTGCAGGATATGCGACTCTCCACGGAGACATCCTGACTTTGGATGGGTTAGTCACGAGCCTTGATGGGAAACGATATATCCGTCAAGTGGTATCGGGACCAGCGGGGGAAGCCGAATCAATTGGCACGCAGGTGGCTGAACAATTGTTGGACGGTGGGGCGCAGCCCATTCTCCAGGAAATTTATGGGATGGCATGAACAAGGCAGTTGCAATTCATGGTCGGGTGTTTTTGGTTGGAGCCGGGCCGGGCGATGCAAAGTTGCTGACCTTACGAGGGAAAGAGTGTCTCGAGCAAGCCGACGTGGTGCTCTACGATCACTTGGCCAATCCAGAGTTATTGAAATTTGCTCCTTCTCATGCCGAGTGTATTTACGTTGGAAGAAAAGGGCGTGGTGCCTATCGGGATCAGGCAGAGATTCACGCCCTGTTGGTCACCAAATCCAAAGAAGGCAAATGTGTGGTGCGACTGAAGGGGGGGGATCCTTTTGTATTTGGTCGTGGAGGTGAAGAAGCCGAGGTGATCGCTGACGCTGGGATTCCCTTTGAAGTCGTACCCGGAGTAACGGCTGCCGTGGCTGTGCCGGCCTATGCCGGCATCCCCGTAACACACCGGACCCTCGCCTCGACGGTCGCATTTGTGACCGGCCATGAAGATCCGACCAAATCATCAAGTGCCATGGAATGGCCGCGTTTCGCTTCGGCTGAAGGAACCCTTGTCTTTTTAATGGGCATGAAAAATCTTCCGCAGATTGTTGACCGGCTCATTCAGGAAGGCAAGCCTGCAACGACTCCTGTTGCGGTGATCCGATGGGGGACCTATGCTCGTCAACGAACAGTGGTGGGAACGTTATCAGACATTGTGGAATTAGCCTCTCAGGCAGACATGAGTCCGCCATCAGTGATTGTCGTGGGTGAAGTCGTTCGGTTACGTGAACGATTGAACTGGCATGAATTACGGCCTCTGTTTGGACAAGGGGTTTTAGTGACCAGACCTCGTGCCCAGGCGCCGGCTCTTTCGAATCTGCTGGCGGCGCAGGGTGCCGAACCGGTGGAATGTCCTACGTTGGAAATTCATCCTCCTGATAGCTGGGCACCTGTGGATGAGGCGATTGCTGCGATTTCGACATACGACTGGTTGATTTTCACGAGTGTGAATGGTGTGCAATCCTTCATGGAACGTCTTTGGTTTCATCACAAAGATGTGAGGAGCTTGGCTGGAATCCGTGTGTGTTGTATAGGTCCACGCACCCGGGAAGAGGCTGCTCGTTGGGGGATTGCCTCGGATCTGGTTCCCCAAGATTTTCAGGCAGAGGGGATTTTGCAGGCCATAGGCGGGTTAGGGGTCGCCAGTCAACGGATTTTGATTCCTCGAGCCAAAGTGGCACGCGAGATTCTTCCTGAGCAGTTGAAAGCCATGGGTGCCACCGTTCATGTGGTGCATGCCTATCAAGCTCTTCCTCCTATCGTCGATATGGGCCCTCTTCGTGATCGCCTTCGCAACAGGGAAATTCAGTATGTGACCTTTACCAGTTCTTCAACCGTGAAGAATTTTTGCCAGTTGTTTGAGAATCGTCAGGAATTGCAAGAATTAACACGGCATTTGATTGTGGCCGTCATTGGCCCGATCACCGCTCAAACCGTTCAGGAAGAAGGGCTGTCGGTGGATGTTATGGCGTTGGAAAATACAGTTCCGGCGTTGGTCGATGCCATGATCATTCACGCCCAGCAAAATCCAAAGGATACGCGATTGGTATCGTCTTCATAAATATTCTATGGTGGAGGGAGTTCTGAACACCACGTTTTGTTAACCGATTGATGGGAGGAGTAGCGTCATGGTTCCTGTAAAATCTTGTATGGTCCCGGTAGACAAAATTGTCAAAGTTGACCGGGATATTTTAGTCAAGACCGCTGCAGAAATGATGCGGGATAATGGAATCGGAAGTGTGATTGTGACCAGTGGAGAAGAAATTATCGGCATTTTAACTGATACGGATCTGGTTCGACGTGTGGTCGCCGCGGGTGCAGACCCGATGCGGACGACGGTCGAAAAAATTATGTCCGCTCCGATTGTCAGTATCGAGGCCGATCGAACCTTGTTGGATGCAAATGATTTAATGGCTAAAGAACATATTCGGCATCTGGGAGTGACCCAGGCTGGAGCCATGGTGGGGATGATCTCTGTTCGGGATCTGGTTGTCTTTTTAACCAATCTTCCTCGAAAGTAAGGACGAGTATGGGGTTTCCCGTTCATCGATTACGTCGTTTGCGGCAACATGAATCACTTCGCCGAATGGTCAGGGAGACGCAGCTGAATCCGGCTGATTTCATCTATCCCTTGTTTGTAACCGTTGGGGAGAATAAGCAAGAGCCGATCGCCTCGATGCCTGGTCAATGGCGGTGGTCTGTGGATCGAGTCGTTAAGGAAGCCAAAGATGCCTGGGAATTAGGGGTTCCGGCCGTCATCTTATTTGGGATTCCTGAACACAAAGACGAGCGTGGATCCTCGGCCTATGAGAAGGATGGGGTTGTTCAGCGTGCAGTTCGGGCGCTTAAAGACCATTTGCCCGATTTGATGGTGATCACCGATGTGTGTATTGATGAATATACTTCGCATGGTCATTGCGGAATTGTTCGAGACGGCCGGATTCTCAATGATGAAACGCTCGAGTGCCTTCAGGCAATGGCGCTAAGTCATGCAGAAGCAGGCGTCGATATGGTTGCTCCTTCCGATATGATGGATGGCCGGGTTGCCGCGATTCGACAGGCATTGGACCAACAGGGATTTTCTGACATGCCCATCATGGCCTATTCTGCCAAGTATGCTTCGGCGTTGTATGCCCCGTTTCGTGATGCGGCCTTTTCGAGCCCATCTTTTGGGGACCGACGGTCCTACCAAATGGATGCAGCCAATGCGAGGGAAGCCTTGCGTGAAGTGGAACTGGACATTCAGGAGGGGGCCGATATCGTGATGGTGAAGCCAGCCTTGTTTTATTTGGATATTCTGCGACGAGTGCGCGAACTTGTGGCCGTTCCCGTGGCGGCGTATCAAGTAAGTGGGGAATACAGCATGATCAAGGCTGGTGCGCAGTTAGGCTGGGTCAATGAAGCTTCGGTGATGATGGAAAGCTTACTCGCAATTAAACGCGCAGGGGCGGATCTGATTCTTACGTATTTTGCCAAAGAGGCTGCCTATCTCCTCACCCGTGACGGTGTATGAAAATTTCTCAAGGATTACCGACGGTTCGTCCCGCTTCTTGTCCTGTTCTCACTATTGGTAATTTTGATGGACAGCATTTGGGACACCGTGCTCTTGTACAGGCGGTTGTGGATTGCGCCAGGCAGGTCAATGGATATCCTATGGTATTGTCCTTTGCTCCGCATCCTGTCGAGGTGTTGCGTCCCGGATCTGTCCATAAATTTTTATCTGATGACCATGAAAAGATAGCGTTCTTTCAACGGCTAGGCGTCGGGGAACTGGTGATTCTCCCTTTCACCATGGAGTTAGCCAGTCTGAGACCGGATGAGTTTGTTCGCCAGGTTCTGCATGATGGGCTTGGGATCCGAAAGCTGTTTGTTGGAGAAAATTTTGTCTTCGGTAAGGGACGAAGTGGAGGAGTGAAGGATTTGATTGAATTGGGGGCACGAGCAGATTTTTCGGTTGAGCCGATAGCGCCCGTAATTGTGGGACAGAAGGTGGTGAGTTCGACCCGCATTCGCCAATGCCTGACAGTTGGAGACGTGTGGGAAGGTGCCCAATGTTTGGGGCGCCCCTATATGTTAGAGGGGATTGTGATTTCCGGTGAGAAGCGAGGGAAACAGTTTGGATGGCCGACCGCCAATCTTCGACTCCCCGGGCATCGTGTTCTTCCTGCGGATGGTGTGTATGCCACCCTGACAGTGTTGAAAGGGGAATGTCTGGACTCTATTGCCTATATCGGCACGCGGCCGACGTTTTCTGAAGAGGAACGTTTATTGGAAGTGCATATGTTTGATAAGACTCTTCAGCTATATGGGGAAGATATTTCAGTGTATTTTATTGAAAGAGTGCGAGGGGATATGGTGTTTGCCAATTCCCAGGATCTCGTGAGTCAAATGGACCAGGATGGCCGGCGAGCTAGGGAGATCTTGCGGAACTATTCAGGAGACCCCCGAATTCCTGCGGTCGTTCAGGGGGAAAGTGTATAGATGAATCGTCCAGGTCCCGTTGTTGGAATGGAACGAAAAGTTGACCAGGCCATTCGGGCTAAGGGGTTATTGGCGTCGGGAGATCGGCTCGTGGCTGCGGTTTCAGGCGGTCCTGATTCTGTGGCCCTTTTTAGGTGTTTGGTGGAGTTGCGCACCCGGTGGCATTGGGACATCTGTATTGGACATGTGGACCATGGATTTCGCGGAGCTGAAAGTGAAGGGGATGCGAAGTTTGTGCAGGATTTAGGGGAGAGATTTGGAGTGCCCGTTATGATCTGCCGGCTCCATCTGAATAAAGATGACGCAAAATTGAAGAAGGAATCACTCCAGGAATATGCCAGAAGAGCGCGGTACGGGGCATTGGAGCAAATGGTCCTTGACCGAAATGCGACAAAGTTAGTGCTTGGTCATACGGCGGACGATCAAGCCGAGACGGTTCTGATGTGGATGCTACGTGGGTGTGGAACCGGTGGATTAGGCGGCATCCCTCCCAAGCGAGGAATGTATGTCGTTCGTCCCTTGCTTGATATCCATCGAAGTGAGATTGTGGCGTATCTGAGGGAGAGGGAGGAGGAATCCAGATTGGATACCTCCAATGTTCAACCCGTGTACCTCCGGAATCGCATTCGTCAGCACCTGATTCCTCAAATGAAACAGTTCTCGCCAGGGATTGTGAATGTATTGACCCGGCAGGCACATATACTTCGGGATGATCACGCCTACCTGGAGACATTAGCGGATGAAGCCTTCCAGCGTACGTGTGTGTCAGACGCCATGGGAGAACGGCAATTTGATCGTATGGCGCTTTTAAACGTACCGTTACCTATTCGTCGGAGGGTGGTCCGCCAGAGTCTCCAGATCATTGCCGGACACCAGCAGAGTCCGAGATTCGACTTTGTTGAACGGGTATTAGATCGGTTAGAGCATGGGCAGTCGGGATGGACGATTGAATATAACGGCGTGCGGGTTGGACAGGAATATGATCGTTTGGTGATTTGCTCCTGCGAGAAAATGCATCAACCTGGACAGGATTATTCGAGGGTGAGCGTGATGCCTTTATCCATACCTGGTGAGGTGGTTTGGCTCCCCACGGGGCACCGTTTTTCGGTTTCAAGAAAAATATCTCCAGAAATGAATGGCCATGCGAACCATTCAGAGATTTATCTTGATCCGGCGAGATTTACTCCTGAATTAATGTTACGAAGTTGGATGCCTGGAGATATTTTTTGTCCCAAGGGACTTGGTGGCCGACAAAAAAAAATCCAGGATTTTTTTTCGGATCTTAAATTGCCCCGTTCCCAGCGGAACAAGGTGCCTTTATTGGTGGCGCCTGAGGGAATTGTCTGGGTTGCTGGATTACGAGCAGATGAACGTTTCCAGGTCTCATCATCTACGACCTCGGTCGTTATGGCCAGGATGATCATGTAATATGGAAGTCTCTATGGATCAAATCTTTGGAAAACCACTGGTTACGCAAGAAGCCATGAGGGCGCGCATTAAGGACCTGGGAAAGCAAATTTCTCAGGATTATCAAGACAAGGATCTCTTGGTTGTCGGTGTGCTCAAAGGGGCCTATGTGTTTTTTGCTGATCTGGTTCGAGTCATCCGATTGCCTATTCAGATTGATTTTCTGATTGCCAAAAGTCACAAAACCATCGGTAGTTCCGCCAAAAAGGTGAAAGTGTGGTCAGAGTTGACAGAAAAGATCAATAATCGCCATGTGTTGCTGGTAGAAGATATTGTGGACTCTGGAATAACTGCTCAGTTTTTAGTCAAAACGTTGATGAAGAAGAAACCAGCCTCTGTGGCTGTCTGCGCGTTGATTAGCAAGCCTGCCAATCGCAAAGTGGAGGTTGATTTGCGATATGTGGGGTTTGAAGTGCCTTCGACCTATGTTGTGGGATATGGGCTGGATTTTAAGCAAAAATATCGAAATCTTCCCTACCTGGCTAAACTCGACCCAAAGTTGGTTCGAGAAGACTCCCAGTCTTGATGCGGTTGTCAGTTCTAAAAAGTGCGTGATAGAATCAATTGGTTAAGCTAATGGCTGGACGGTATGGCTCTTTATGACATTTGAATTGCTAAGGGGGTTACCCTCGGTATGAATTCTCGGGTGAAAAACTTACTGTTTTGGGTGTTTGTGTGTTTGTTCATGATTTTGTTGTTCAATCTCTTTACGGTGCCCAATCAGCATCCAGAAGATCCCGTCATCTTTAGCGATTTCATGGCACACTTGGAAAAAGGGGATGTTGAACGAGTTATCATCAAGAACAATAATATCAGTGCGATTTTGAAAGATGGTACCCGGATCCAAACCTATTCGGTTGAGTATCCAGACCTGGTTAAGGTATTGCAGGAAAAATCCGTACAAATTGAAGCCAAACCACCTGAAGATAATCCCTGGTACATCACCTTCCTGCTCTCCTGGGGACCATTTGTACTCTTTTTGGGATTGTGGTTTTTCCTGATGCGTCAAATGCAGATGGGCGGCAACCGGGCTCTGTCATTTGGGAAAAGCCGTGCCCGCCTCCTAACCGAGGAGAAGAAAAAAATCACGTTTGCGGATGTCGCGGGGGTGGATGAGGCAAAAGAGGAAGTGGTGGAAATCATAGATTTTCTGAAGGACCCTGCAAAATTCCAAAAATTAGGTGGGCGTATTCCTAAAGGAGTCTTGATTGTTGGGCCTCCAGGTACGGGGAAAACCTTGTTAGCCAAAGCGATTGCTGGCGAAGCTGGTGTGCCGTTTTTCAGCATTAGTGGATCGGATTTTGTAGAAATGTTTGTCGGAGTTGGGGCTTCACGGGTTCGAGATCTCTTTGAGCAGGGGAAAAAGCATGCGCCTTGTATCATTTTTATTGATGAAATTGATGCGGTAGGCCGATTGCGTGGCGCCGGTCTTGGGGGAGGGCATGATGAACGGGAGCAAACCCTAAATCAATTATTAGTTGAAATGGATGGGTTTGATACCACGGAAGGCGTGATCCTGATTGCGGCGACCAATAGACCTGATGTGCTGGATCCTGCCTTGTTACGACCAGGCCGGTTTGATCGGCAAGTTGTCGTGAATCGTCCTGATGTTCGTGGGAGAGGGGAAATTCTCAAGGTTCATACTAAAAAAGTCCCTGTCTCGTCAGATGTGGATTTGGAGCAAATTGCCAGAGGGACTCCGGGTTTTTCCGGGGCTGATTTGGAAAACCTGGTTAACGAAGCCGCCTTGTGGGCTGCTCGCCTCGATAAAAAAACTGTTGACCAAATAGATTTTGAAAACGCCAAAGATAAGGTTTTAATGGGTGTCGAACGTAAGAGCATGGTTCTGACTGAGGAAGAAAAGCGCACGACGGCGTTTCATGAGGCGGGCCACGCTTTGATGGCGAAACTCTTACCAGGAACGGATCCTGTTCATAAAGTCACCATTATTCCTCGGGGGCGGGCTTTGGGCATGACGATGCAACTGCCCATCGATGACCGACATAGTTACTCGAAGGACTTTTTGTACAATACACTCTCCATTCTGTTTGGGGGGCGCGTGGCAGAAGAATTAATATTTAAAAGCGTGACCACTGGGGCTGGGAACGATATTGAGCGGGCCACGGATTTGGCGAGAAAAATGGTTTGCGAATGGGGTATGAGTGAAAAATTAGGTCCATTGACATTTGGAAAAAAAGACGAAGAAGTTTTCCTGGGACGTGATTTTGGTTCTCGTCGAGATTTTAGTGATCAAGTGGCTTTAGAAATTGACAAGGAAGTCAAACGGCTTGTAGTTGAATCTTATGAACGAACGACCAGGATGCTAACCGAACACATTCATACACTACGGGCCATCGCTGAAGCATTGTTGGAAAAAGAGGTGTTAGACGGCATCGAAATTGAAAAAATTGTTCAACAGTCATCTTCGCTTGAGCAAGCTGCAGCAGTGTAACGAGATTTCATGAATTTTTCATCAATTAGAATAGCCACGGAATTCTCGTTTCAGGCTAAGCTGGTATATTTTTCCTACTCCCCCTTATGAAAAACTCAAATGTTTGAACCCCTTGTTTCCATTGAAATCATTTTTCTCCATCCACCGTGGGTTTAGAGCATGTTAATTGGGCCCATCACTATTGTGAGGGCTTCCCCCTTAAGAATTTATCTATCAAACGTTACCCCTTCCACTATTCTTTTCTTTGTCCATTCGCGGCTTTTCTAATCATTCAATTCGTTGAAATTTATATGGCAGAAAGTCCTATTTGATTTTTAAAACCCCCTCATGCCAATGAGTTGGTTAACGGCATAAGCCCATGAAACCCGCAGCTGTCGCAGGTCCCACTTTTACTGCAATCCGATGCCGAGAAAAGACCTTGCCCATTGGGTCAAAGGTCTTAATCATGGGTATCTTGAACATGACTCCGGATTCTTTTTCTGAGGATGGACATTTCCTCAACGCTGAGGCAGCCCTTGAACGAGCACAACAGATGATTGCCGAGGGAGCGGACTTAATTGATATCGGGGGAGAATCGACGAGGCCTGGAGCGTTATATGTGGATAAGAACGAGGAAATAAATCGAATTGCTCCCATTCTGACCGCGTTGAGAAAACTCACCAATATCCCCATTTCTATTGATACACGCAAAGCTGCTGTGGCTCGAACCGCATTGGATCTAGGCGCCGATATCATCAATGATGTGAGCGCTCTTCAAGATGATCCTCGAATGGCTCAATTAATTCAAGAAACCGGAGCAGGGTTGGTCCTCATGCACCGCCAGGGGCATAGTATAAATATGCAGCATGCCCCACAATATAAAGATGTCGTAGTTGAAATTAAAGACTTTTTATCTGAACGGGTCTCCATGGCTCGATCGATGGGGATTCCGGCAGATCATATTATGATTGATCCGGGAATCGGGTTTGGGAAAACCCTTGATCATAATTTGAAAATTCTTAGTAACATTGGGGAATTCCTTCCATTGGGACACCCTATTTTAATTGGGGTGTCACGGAAAGCCTTTATAGGGACATTAACGGGAAAACCGGTTGGGAAACGGGAATTCGGGAATGCTGTTGCGGTGGCCGCTGCTGTCTGGCAGGGAGTTCATATTGTACGAGTTCATGAGGTGGGAGCCATGCACGATGCTATTAAGGTGGCTCAAGCTTTACAAAATTTGTGCGACAAGTAATAGGGTCGGTGGTAAGATCTCCCCCCGTGGCGTTTTCACCCCTTTGTCCGGCTTACAACAATGGCTTGGACTGGATTTTTGGGATTTTCGTTCCAGGCCTTTGATGCGCTTTTGAGTAGTGCGACAACATATATTTCCCGCTATTCATTTTGTTTTATGGTCTGAGTTCATTACTAAAAAAAGGGAACCACATGGGGAAACTATTCGGTACGGATGGGGTGCGTGGGGTCGCGAACCTGGATCCGATGACTAGCGAAATGGCCATGAAATTAGGACGGGCGGCAGCCCATGTTTTTCGTAAACGTGATGGACGACATAAAATCATCATTGGCAAAGATACTCGTGTGTCCGGGTATATGCTGGAGTCTGCCTTAACTGCCGGACTGTGCTCTATGGGTGTGGATGTCTTATTGGTCGGCCCCTTACCCACCCCGGCAATTGCGTTCATGACCCGTAGCTTGAGAGCCGATGCCGGGGTGATGATTTCTGCTTCCCACAACCCCTATCAGGATAATGGCATAAAGTTTTTTTCGAATGACGGGATGAAATTGCCGGATGAACTGGAACACCGTATTGAGAATCTTATTCTTTCCAATGAAATTGAGCATATTCGACCGACCGCTGACGCCATCGGAAAAGCCTATCGCATTGATGATGCTGAAGGACGATATATTGAGTTCGTCAAGCGTTCGCTTCCCCGTGAAATGGATTTTCAAAATATGCGAATTGTCTTGGATTGTGCCCATGGAGCAGCGTATCACGTTTTCCCAAAGGTCATTCATGAACTAGGCGCGAAAGTCTGGGTGATGGGCAATGAACCTGACGGTCTCAATATAAATGACGGGTGTGGTGCGGTGCACCCGGAACGGTTACAGCAGATGGTTCGAGACCGGAAGGCCGACCTCGGTATTGCCCTTGACGGAGACGCGGATCGGGCTTTGTTTGTCTGTGAGAAGGGACAGGTGGTGGATGGAGATCATGCCTTGGCGGCTTTTGCTCTTGACCTTAAACGGCTAGGCCGATTACGACACAATACCGTGGTCGGAACCGTGATGAGTAATTTTGGGTTTGAGGTCTGTATGCGAGAGGCTGGTATCAATTTGGTACGAACGGCTGTTGGGGACCGATATATCTTAGAGCGAATGGTGGCTGAAGATTTTAATCTGGGTGGAGAGCAATCCGGCCATATGATATTTTTGGATTATCATACGAGTGGTGATGGAATGATCTCCGGCTTGCAAATGCTGAAGCTGATGAAGCGAGCTCAAAAACCATTGTCGGAAATTGCCATGTGTATGCATTCTACCCCTCAAGTATTGGTAGGGGTCACCGTTCCCCGCAAGCCTGATCTGCAGAGCCTTCCACAGTTACAGCAGGCTATTCAAGACAAAGAGCGGGCGCTGAATGGAACCGGGCGGATTCTTGTACGCTATTCCGGTACGGAACCATTGCTGCGAGTGATGGTTGAAGGTCAAGATAACCAGGTCATACAGGAGATTGCAGATGATTTAATCACAGTGGTGAAGTCCTGCATTCAGTAAGGATCAGGTTGCTGTCGCCGGTCTTGGTAAAGAGTTTCATTAACCATATGCATTGTCCTATGTGATACTCCATGGAGTAGTGTCCTACCTCACCGGGCTTTGGTTTGGCCCGTTTCTACCATTCTTCCCCCTATCACTTTTGGGGGCTCTTTTTATTTTTGGGTGCATTCTCACCTGGTTTGAACAACAGCGACGCCTAACTCGAAAAACCGGGTTCATCCTGTTTGCCCTTGTGGTGGGAGGAATCGGCCATGGTTATTGGGCATCGGCCACGCAATGGGATTCGAATCTCGTTATCGAGGGGGGAGAACAGCCCATCTTCCTTGAAGGAACTATTGTTGCACCGGTCAGGCAGACCCCGGATGGGCTGGTTTTGCTGGTGGAGGCGACCCATATGGTGAAACAGGGAGAGGCGCAGATGGCTCATGGGCGAATCCGTCTCACTTGGCGGGAACCAGGTGCTTCTACATTAAGTTACGGTGATCATGTCGCCTTTATGGCCAGAGTACGCGAACCCTATGGAACCATGAACCCTGGCGGGTTTCATTATGGACGATATCTAAAACGCCAAGGAATTCATGCTGTCGCGACTGTGCAAGGCCCGGAAGGCATCAGGATTCAGGGCACCCCGGAGCTGACCACCCGTGGGTTTATATTGGGTGTGGTCGATCGCTGGCGCCAATCGATTCATTCTGCGGCGGTCTCCAGTCTCACCAATCCTGCATTGGGATTGTTCCTAGGGATGGTACTGGGAGAGCAAAGTTATATTGAGTCGGATATTCGAGACGCTTTTATGGCCAGCGGAACCGTGCATATTCTTTCGATCTCCGGGTCTCATTTAGGGTTATTGGCATTGTTGATTTTTGCCGGAGCACGATGGAGCCTGCGCCAGTTACCGACCGTTTGGCTGGAACAACTTTCGTTACGACTCACCGCCACACGGTTTGCGGTCCTTATCACATTGCCGGCCGTCTCTTTTTATACCTTGCTGGCGGGTGCGGAAATGGCGACGGTCCGCTCATGGATTATGATCGTGGTGTGTTGTGCCGGCATATGGTTGGGAAGGGAACGCAATCTGGTGACAGCGCTAGCCCTAGCCGCGCTTCTTATGGTGTTGCCGCATCCAGAGGCCATTCAGGATATTTCTTTCCAGTTATCATATCTCTCAGTTGCTGCAATTGCATTCGTGGTTCAGGCCCGGAAAGAAAAGGATTCCAAGCTATCCGGATTAGATGCAGCCTTCCCACCAGCACAACCGACATGGCTCTTGGGTCTCTGGCAAAAGGCGGTGCTAGCCTGGCTGATGACCCTCGCAGTCAGCCTGACCACTTTGCCTTTGGTCGCCCATGACTTTCATCAAATACCGTGGCTGGGATTATTGGCAAATATGGTGATTGTGCCCTTGGTCGGCGCGATCATGATTCCTCTAGGTTTGTTGTCAGGGATGATGGTCTTAGTGGCGGGAGGAGGAACTCTTCCTTTGTCCAGTCTGAATCAATGGATCTTTGACTGGCTCGCGCAGGTCGTGATGATGCTCTCACATGTTCCCGGAGCGGCCTGGTATGTCGCATCGCCGAGCTTGAGTTCGATGATCGTCTTTTGGGGACTGTTGGCCGTGGTTGTGGCTATGTGGCATCGGAAGTTGATCCGATGGGGCTGTGGCACAATTCTGCTCGCGATTCTCCTGTGGTGGGGATGGTCCCCGCGCACAGGGTGGGATCCGGGAACCGTACGAGTCACGTTCCTGGATGTGGGACAAGGTGATGCCACCCTCATTGAATTACCCGACGGCCAAACCGTCTTGATCGATGGTGGACCATCCTATCGAAAATTGGATATGGGACGCGCGGTCATCGGACCGTATCTCTGGAATCAGGGGATCCGGAGGTTGGATCATGTGGTTGCGACGCATCCGCAATGGGATCATGTGGGTGGCCTGCCGTGGGTGTTGGATACGTTCGAGGTAGGACATTATTGGGATAATGGCATCTCTCGCCCGGAACGCTTTTTTTCTCGCCTCCACTCGGCGGTGAAATCTGCTGGGCTTCAGGAACAGACAAGCAAAGCAGGAACTGTCATTGTCGGCCCCGGACCTTGCTCTCTGACTGTGCTTGGTCCCTCCCCCAGCCCAGGGACGGAGAAGTATGGTTCCCGAACAGTGTCTAGTGGAAAGAGTCTCAATAATCGATCGCTCGTCACCAGGCTCGAGTGCGGGCCGCATTCATTTTTGTTCACGGCCGATGCGGAACAGCAATCTCTGAATGAATTGCTTCGGGTTTCCAATGGTTTTTCTGCCCGCATCGTGAAAGTACCGCATCATGGAGCGAAAAGTTCTCTGCATCGTGAATGGGTGAATCGCCTTCAAGCTGAGGCGATGGTTGTTTCGGTCGGTGCCCATAATCGGTACGGACATCCAGCTCCTGAGGTGTTGGATGCGTATAAACAGCGAGGCCTTCCTGTATACCGGACTGATCGCGATGGAGCGGTCTGGTTCATGGGAAGTATCGGATCGGACGACATGACGGTGCGAACAGCGAGGGAGGGAAGCCTGCTCCAGATTCAAGCCGGCCCGCGTATGTGGAGAGAGGAATGGGGCAATTGGACTCGAATAGGGAATCGATTAAACGGTTTTTCCAACAGCGTGGCATCTGGATTTCGGGGTCTTCCTCATAAATAGCCTATTCGCCACATTGCGAATCCATCGTGAACATTTTACGATAAAATTGCCGTATTCGATAACTGCTGTGTGGGTTTGTCTATTTCCGCAAATGAGGAAGAGTGGTGTGCCAAATTTTGCTTCCACGTTTTAAGCCGCTGTCGAGGACAGATTGTCAGCCAAAGATAAAAAATTTCTCAAGATCGGTTATTGTCATTAAAGGAGTCTCATGGCGAATCAAGACCAATTGAAGCTCATCAAGGCGGGGGTAAATGTCTGGAATGCATGGAGAAAAGCCAATCCTTCCATTCGCATAGATTTGAGTGGTGGAAATTTTTCCAGACTGGAATTGTCCTGTGTCGATTTGGCCGGTGCTAACTTGCAAGATGTCAATTTCAATCACGCGGATCTTTCAGGTGCCATATTGGCCGGGGCTAATTTGACAGAGTCCAGTTTGTTGGAAACAAATTTGACCGGCGCGAACTTGGAAAATGCGAATGTGAGTGACGCGGATCTTCTCCGGGCCATACTCATACGGGCGAATCTTGAGCGGGCACATCTTGCCAAAACGGATTTAACAGGGGCAGATCTCACCGAAGCGAATCTGACTGAAGCGAATCTTCTCTTGGCCAATTTACAAGGCGCAAAACTCATTGAGGCTAATTTGGAGAGATGTAAGCTGCGAGAGGCAAATCTGGCCCAGGCGGATCTTGCTAGCGCCAATCTTGGTCGTGCTGATTTGGCACAGGCCAATCTCACGCAAGCGAATCTAGGGGGTGCGAATGTTGAGCAGGCTTCACTGATTCAGGTGAATTTGGAGGAGGCTAATCTTCAGGATCTTTACAACACGACTCTCCTCCAATTGTCAAAAGCCAAATCATTGCGGCAGGCTCGCCTTGACCCGCCAATCTATGCACAGCTTTCAATGGAGTATCCTCATGTATGTGGGGAGGATTAGTTGTGAGACGTTGTGAGGTGTTAAGAAATCTTCACTTGTGATGGAAAATTTCGGATGGAGACCAGACAGATCATGCCAATAGTGGAAAACGGGATTTTTTGATCGTAATCTGAGGAAGAGACTCGCGGTTTCTTGTGTAAAAAAAAGAGGGTGATTGTTCAGAGGAACGTGCAGCGAACTTTTGGCCGCCCTGAATTTGAATTTCCATGAGTGCTAGACTTCAGCCCGTTGCCTTCTTACGTGCGAATGCCGCTGACGATCTGCAGAACCATGGCCGTGAGGAACATGAGACTGATACCAGTGAAGACCCCATAGGCCGATTGGACCCGACGGGTGGCGGTATAGAAAATCGTGGTTAGAGAAAAGATTACATATAACAGCGAGCCCGCGGCTAACGCAAAAAACATGATGGTAAAATAGTGAGACACCGCGAATCCGCTGATTAAAGTTCCCAAACAAGTTGGCAGACCTGCCAGCAATCCCATCAAAAAGATATCTTTGAAACTCGGTCTTGATTTTCCAGCCGAGCCGATGATGGCAAATCCTTCTGTCCCATTGTGTAGAGCGAAACCCATAATGAGGACCCCGCTTAAGACCCATTCGCCCTGCATGTAGGCGGCGCCGATTGCCAGGCCTTCCCCCAAATTATGAAGGCCCATTCCTAGCGCAATCATGTAGGGGAGGAATAGCTTGGATGGCTCTGTCCGATTCCGACCCTGCTGGCGTTGCTCAATGAGGACTAATCCCACAAACCCGATCAACAGGCTTCCGAGAAAGGCGACCCACGAAAGAACATCTGTCGCGCCCGTGAATTCCACAGCCTCGTGCATGAGGTCAAAAAAGAGATAGACCAGTACACCCGTTGCGATTCCAGTTAAATAGCCTTCCCAAGTCCTGCTCATGGCCTTTGCAACTATTAAAGCCAAGGCAATGCCGAGATAAATCGGGAAAACCCCCGCAATCGCGCCAAGCCCGATTAATGATCCGATTGTTTCCATAAACTAAACCTATCAAATATTGGAGTTTGTTGGCAATAATGAAACTTGGTTTCATTTTCAAATTAAAAATAATATGAAATCAGGTATCAGGGAACCTCGGATGTATGAATAGTCTCAAATAGTGCACGGGATTGAGGGAGCGCTTCCCATTTCAGAATGGTCAGTGAGTCATCCACATAAACAGGATGTCGCATGCCGTTGAGCACACAGGTTACACCTGGGATACTGGCAACCGCCCAGAGGGCTTTCCGGGCAAAGGGTTCTTCCCGTTTGGATTCTGGTATAAGGGGGTCAATGAGCTTACGAATTTCAGAGAGTTTCTTTGCACTTTTTTGTGCGGCCTCCATGCGCATGACCTTGAGGAGGGAGACGAGTTCAGGGACATAGCGATCGCGCCACGATTCCCATATTTGCACCTCTTCCTGTTTGCCGGCGAAATGTCGGGTGAGCAGTTGGAAGACCTGATTGGCATGTGGGGCAATCGTTTGTGATTCAATTTGATCCCAGTGCTCGAGATTGTGGATAGACGGACGAATCCGCTTCAGTTCTTCGGCCCAGTTGAAATAGTCCAGCGGAGCAGCTCCTTTTTCGGGTGTGGGGACCTGGGGTGCTAACACCTGCTTGTAGTCGTTCTCCAGCGCGGCGACTTTTGGTTGTTGGGCATCAAAATTTGTATTGGAAATTTCCACCTGAGGGTCTGCGAGGCGGATCATGCCTCCGCCTTTTCCAGGAATGGCATTCAGAGGCCGGTTCACCAAAACAGCAATGTTGGCTTCCTGGGCGAATGACAAGACTGTTTGCGCCTGTTCGGGACCGGTATTGGGCGTGAGCAGAGCTCCCGATTCAAACAGATTCATCGGGAGTTGCAGTATTCGAAAATGATGGTGCGGAATGCCGGCATGTTTTGCGGCAGCTTCAGCGGCCTTGAGCATGCGAGAGAGAGAGGTGGCTTCGGGATTATCGGGTTTGGCCGTGCAGGTATTGGAGGAGACTCCATAGTATTGCAAACGGCCGGCGGCGATTTGTGTCTCCAGATAAGAAAATGCCTGTTCCAGGCGGCGATAAAACTCTTGCCGGAGATCTTCAAGTCTGAGGGGATCAATCGACAAGTTCCTGTTCTTGGCATCGGACAGGAAATATTCTGGATTATGCAGGAGGCAGATATCCAGGGTTTCCAGTCCCAGGCGATCAAGGCACAGAATGAGTTGTTCTTCTAGAAACGATGGATGGAGGCAATGCCAGATGCCTTCGCCATATTTGACCATCTCGGGAAACGGTTTGCCGGCTTGTTCCCTGGTCTCAGCGCGCGTAAGATTATTGCCCTGCACATAGCCGATTTTTGAAACCACGATGACTTCATCACGAGAGACAACCTCTTTAGCGATGAGATCCTTGAGCACAACACCCACCAATCGTTCGCTCCCACCGTCGGCATAATTGGTGGACGTATCGATAAGGTTGCACCCGTCTTGTAAAGACTTTTCAAGGGCTCTGCGGTGGTCTTCCACTCCAAGGTTGATCCGGTAACCACCAAAGCCTATGCGAGAAGTGGTCAATCCGGTTGAACCCAAAGACGTATATCCATGGGAGGAAGGGGGCGAATCCTGAGGGCTGGCCAGGATTCTGGCCACGTACTGCCCCGTTCCTTGAGGAGTGGCATGTCCGGAAAGCCCCTGGCTGGTCAGTGCTTGCACGGGTGGGTCAGTTGAGGTGATGGTTCCCTGAGGATAAGTCAATACGTCAATGGCCTCTTGAGGATCGGTAATCGGAGCCTGGCAGGCAAAGTTCTTACAGACATAGAGCGCGGCTTGCCCATCGACCAGGGTTTTCCCGGTTAACAGGGGATGAGGGGTTTCAGCCTCCAGCTCTTGCCGATAGGCCAAAATGCGATACGGGACGAAACACGCATTGACCGCCGTGCGGAGTTGGTTATATCCCTTGTCAGTGGGAGATCCCACGAGAGCCAATTCCACCGGCCCTCGTAATAAAAGATCGACGACCATGAGACTTTTGGGAAACCCTCGTGGCACCTGACCGATTTGTTGGCCATAGGCACGGATAGCATTGGTCGCGGCTTTCCGAAAGTCTTCGCGATCACGGTGAAATGATAAGCGGGCTAACGCCGATGCGGCCACCGCATTTCCACTGGGAGTTGCACCATCGGCACCTTCCCGCCCCCGGATAATTAAGGCCTCATGATCGGCGGCTGTGGTAAAGAATCCTCCATGCTCTCGATCTTCAAAGTCTTCAAGGAGGCGTTCCGCTAATGAGACTCCTTCATGGAGATACCGTTCATGCCCTGTGGCTTCATAGACATCGATCATCGCCTCGGCCGCATAAGCATAATCTTCCAAACAGGCATTGAGGTGAGCGTGCCCTGCCCGGTAGGTGCGCCACAGCCGGCTTTCAGGCCGTGAAAGCGTGGTTAGCAGGAAATCGGCGGCCCGGATGGCACCATCCAGATACGGTTCATGGTTGAATACTCGACCGGCTTCGGCCATCGTGCCGATCATCATGCCATTCCAGGCGGTGATGATTTTGTCATCGAGTCCCGGTGGTACACGTTTCAGACGAGCCTGATACACGGTGGATTTTGTACGCATGATGGTCTCACGTAAGTCTTCAGGGGAACAGCCTAATTCCTTCGCTACGGTTTCGAGTGATTTTTTTGTGCGTGGGATGTTGGTGTGTTCCCAATTGCCTTCATCCGTGATGTCGTAATACGCGCAAAAGCAAGTGGCGTCTTGTTCGTTTGTCAGAATTTCACGTATCTGTTCCGGGGTCCACACGAAAAACTTACCTTCCACTCCTTCGCTGTCCGCATCAGTGGCTGAATAAAAACCACCTTCCGGTGCAGTCATTTCTCGTAAAATGTAATCTAGGGTCTCTGTGGCGACCTGGCGGTATCGATTCTCACCTGTGACTTGAAACGCTTCAACGTATGTCCGAGCAAGGAGTGCGTTGTCATACAGCATTTTTTCAAAGTGCGGGGCTAACCATTCGTCATCGGTGGAATAGCGAGCAAATCCTCCACCAATATGATCATACAGTCCGCCTTCGGCCATCCCATCCAGGGTTTTGGTGACCATGGCGAGTATTTTCTTCTCTCGACTCCAGTGATATTGGCGCAGGAGAAAGGAGAGGCCGGTGGCAGGTGGGAATTTGGGTGCACGTCCAAATCCCCCGTAGCGTGCGTCGAAATCACGAGCATATTGCTTAACGGCATCTTCAATCTCGGCTGCGCCAACGGCAAGGGGAGATGCGGGTTGCAGGGCATTTCGCAGGCGTGCGGTGAATCGACTGGCTTGTTGGGCGATGTTGGATTGATCTTTCTTCCACCCCTCCCCGATGTTTGTCAGGATTGATCCGAATCCCGGACGACCATAGCGGTCGGTGGGAGGGAAATAAGTTCCCGCAAAAATGGGTTCCTGATCAGGGGTGAGAAATACGGTCATGGGCCATCCGCCGTGCCCCTGGTTCATGGCAGTCGTGGCCTGCATATAGATTTCATCCAAATCCGGACGTTCTTCCCTGTCCACTTTTATATTCACAAAGTACCGGTTCATCAGATCTGCGATGGCCTGATTCTCAAAGGATTCCCGCTCCATGACGTGGCACCAATGGCAGGCCGAATAACCTATGGAGAGCAAGATAGGCTTATTTTCTTTTTTTGCCAGATTCAGCGCCTCCTCTCCCCAGGGGAACCAATCTACCGGGTTGTAGGCATGTTGAAGGAGGTAAGGGCTCGTTTCGTGACTCAGACGATTGGGTTGGCGTTCTGTTGTGGATTCAGACATAAGGGCTTTTCACTCAACCTCCTATAGGGTAATGAATAATGATAGAAACGTTGGATTCCGAAATAATTATTACGTTAGGGAAAAGAAGTATTATGGCTGTTGTTCTCCGAGGCTTCGTTCATACAGCAACACCTTCCATCCATCTTCCTCCGAAATGAAACCATTGGGCTGAACAACCGGAAGCATTCCTGTTCCAGGGACTCGGCCGGTTTGTCCCAAACTTCCGTTTTTAAGGACCCACATCATTTCACCCGGTGTTCGATAGGTGTTAAACTTCGGGTTGGTAAAATTTCTCGGTTGAATGGGAAGGTTTTTTGCGGCCGGCCCATCCCCTTTACCTTCGGCACCATGACAACTAATACACCCTCCACGTCCCAAAAAAATTTCTTTACCTTCGGCAAGTATTTCCGAGGTGGGTTCAATTGGAGGTTGCGCCGATTTGGCTTTGGCTATCTCATTCGAGGGGACCCTGGAGATTTTGATGTTGAATTCACCACCTGCGCTACCATAGCCGGCAGGGTTGACTGACCAAGCTATTGGCGTATGGATGATGGAGAGAAAAAAGCTACTTCCCAAAATAAGCAGGTAGTGATTCATGAAACCCTCCTTCAATAAGATTTGGGAAAACTAAAAAAGTTAACTACTTGGGAGATAACTCGTGTTCCTTATATCTTAAGCTTTTCAAGGGTTCACAAAGGTCATCAGGATACCAATCATCCAGCTGGGGGGCAATCTCAGCTATTTATTAACTATTTTCCATTGGGGGACCTTCCTTTCAAGTCATAACAAACATCCTTCCATGGTGGCCAGTTGTGGTACAATTAGTCCCAAATTTTTCTTGAGCATTGGCTTTATGGCGTTAAATGAACACAATCGTCGGAAATTTGTGGCTGGCATGAGTCGGCGGATTGCTAAGCTTCGTGATCAATCTGAGCAAAGCTTGGACTTTGCTATTGAAACGATGTTTCAAGAGCGGACAGAGGCCTATTTGCATGTTGAGCAGGGGTTGATCGAGGTTGATCGGATGTTGGGGCTGGTTGAGGGGGAGTTGGAGGATATTACCGAATTGACTACGGCCCAGCGTTTGGAATCACGCTTAGAATTTATTGAGGACCGGTTTGAAGAGTTTGAAAGCGAGATCAGGCAGCGTCCTCGCCGTCGAAGGCACAAGATCAATCTTTTTAATTTTTTCAAGGCTGCGGGCGGCAGCGGAGGGGAGGGAGAGCCCACTTCTGTTCGTGGGGAAATTCGTTCGTCTGTCCAAGCCTATGAAGTACTGGGTGTTGAATTTGGAAGTCCTTTGCCAGTGGTGACTCGAGCCTTTCGGGAGCGGGCCAAAAAGATACATCCTGATATTCGGCAGGGCGACCGCAGTTCCGAGCCGGAACTGCGGCGTATTATCGAAGCCTACCAGTTTCTCAAAACCGACTATTTTGGCAGTACGGCCTCAGATTCTATGCAGCGGCCATTTTGACATACGGCCCGCCTCAATTCTCACGGGAAGATGTTGTTAAAGAATTTTGGTGACGGTTTCCGGAGGGCGGGCGAGGATTACTTGGTCCCCTTTTTGGACCAGAGGACGCTGGATGAGATCCGGATGTTTGATGAGGATATCTAATAATTCATCATCGGTGAATTCTGAGTTTTGTAAGTTCAGCTTTTTGTATATCTCTTCCTTTTTACGGATGATTTCTGACGATTTAATCCCAGCTTTTTTGAGTAGCCCTTTGAGCGTGGATTTAGAAAAAGTTTTTTCGTAATAGTTAATGGTCGTATAGGGTTGCCCGCTTTGCTCTACTAATTTGATGACCTGTCTGCAGGTGGAGCACGTTGGTTTGTGATAAATGAGGATGTCAGCCATAAATACGTCTCCTTTGTGATTGGTCTGTCAATTTTATCAGCCTTGACCTCCTTTTTGGGGCCATGCTACAAGCTGGTCCAGCAGTTAGCGGAAGGATCAGTCTGATGAATACATACGACAGAGGGATTTTGCCAGAATGAGCGAGCCAAACCCAGCTCAAGACTTTTTTTGTGCATCTGAGACCGAGCGAACCTTAAAGGATCTTCGGATTAAACGTAAAGGTCAGCCCGTGTATGTGATGGGTCATGAAGATCGGTATAAAGGCAAGGAAGGGGTATTTGAATTTTTTAACGTTCGGCTTGCAGTGGTCAAGTTTCCCGATGAAAAATCCCTAGGATTCGACCCTATTGATTTATTGTTGCCGTGCGAAATCAACGAGGAGGGCGTGCCTTTTTTTGAAATTCGCTATTGCGAAACGTGCGATCAAGTTTTTCCTCTCACCGCATCTGAATTTTATGCCCCTGTTGAGCGGAAAGAATGTCCCGAGTGTGCACCATAAGGCTCTATTGAAATTAAAGCCTTCCCTGCAGTTTGCTTGTCAGGGCATTTTCCGTTTTCTTTCCTTTTTTTGAATTCAATCGTCTATTTTTTTTTGATTAAATACGGGCAGACGGTTTTAATGAATAAATTAATTGAAATTTCAGATTTGCCAGGCTATGAAGCTAATGAGATAGTCATAAAATTGGTCGTGTTGGTGGTAGAGAGTCTAGAAGGCCGGAGTCACCCATCCCCCCACTTTAATTTTGTACGTAATACCTCAAAGTAGCTTCGCTCGGGAAAACGAATAAGATGCGTGCGGTGGTCTGAGGCTCGCACTTGCACAAGATCACCAGTTAACATTTCTACTCCCACTTGGCCATCTATGGTCGCCATGGCTGGTTCCTGACTTGTCAGTTCAATGGTGATCGGCACATCGCCAGGGGCGAGGAAGGGGCGGTGGGAAAAGGTGTGTGGGCAAATTGGATTGATCAGCAACACTTCCAGCCGTGGATCTAAAATCGGACCCTTTGCCGAAAGGGAGTAAGCGGTCGATCCCGTCGGAGTAGCGACGATGAGTCCATCACCACGCAAGTTTGTCATAAATGCGTGGTTTACCCATATTCTCGTGGCGATCATTCTTGCTAAGTGGCCTTTACTGATGACCACGTCGTTTAAGGCTGAGTAGGTGCAGAGAATTTGGTCGCCGCGTTGTAGCTGGACTTTTAGCATCAGGCGTTTATCCAGTTGCCATTTCCCTGCGAATACTTTTTCTAAGGCTGTGGGGAGATCGTCAAAATTGATTTCAGTGAGGAAACCCAGACCTCCCATATTGACTCCCAGGATAGGAATCCCTCGTTGTTCAACAAGCCGTGCCCCGCTTAACATCGTGCCATCGCCACCCAATACAATAAGGAGGTCGGCTTCCTGGGCAATCTGAATACGTGTGGGACTATCCGAAGTAGGAAATCCTTGAGTAGAATCAAGAATGACGGTTTTGTGATGGGCCACCAACCAATCTCGAAGATGGGAAATCTCCTTCAGAATATTGGGGGCGTTAGGTTTGGTGATGATCCCGATGGTCTGAAAGGTAGACATGAGCTTAGATTAGGGATTGGTGTTGCCAGGCGTCAGGATGGTAGTGTCTTCGCTGATCTGATAGCAAGCGAGGATTTTTTCGAGAATGGGTTCGGCAATTTTATCCATGTGTGACAGGAGGCTTTTCTTAGCAACTTTTGATTGGTACACTAAATCATCATTCCTATTGCTGGATCTCTCATCTCTAGCTTCTGACTTGACAGTTTTGAGGGATCACGGATAGACTGAAATTGTGAATTTTTCTCGAATTTATTTGTGGATAATAGACGAATGTGTGAGCGAAAAGTTTCGCGAATAATCGGCTAGAGGAGGTCCAATGTTCGAACGATTCACGGATCGTGGTAGAAAAATCATCATCCTTGCCAGAGAAGAAGCGGAACGGCACCAAAACGATTATTTGGGTACCGAGCATTTGGTTCTCGCGATTCTCCGAGAGTCAGACGGCATAGCCTTGATGATCATTAAAAAAATGGGTCTCTCTCCGGAACAAATCCGCCTTGAAATAGAACGGAATCTGCCCGGGGGTGGGACGACGGTTACGTTCGGGGAAATCCCATTTAGTCCCAGAGTGAAAAAGGTGATTGAATACGGTGTCGAGGAGGCCAGACTGCTGGGGCACAACCATATCGGGAGTGAACATCTCCTTCTTGGCCTACTTCGTGAGGAAGAAGGAATTGGGGGGAAAGTTCTTCGTAGTTTAGGGGCCAATCTTCTAACGGCACGTCAATTGACTGTCACATTCCTTCGAAAATCAGGAACCCGTGAGCGAGATAAAAAAAGTAGCACACCTGCGTTAGATGAATTTGGGAGGGATTTAACGCAATTGGCTCAAGAGGGAACGCTAGACCCTGTAATTGGACGTTCAGATGAAATCCAAAGGGTCCTTCAAATCCTCAGCCGTCGAACCAAAAATAACCCGGCATTAATTGGTGAATCTGGTGTGGGGAAAACAGCCATTGTGGAAGGGCTGGCTCAGCGGATCATTGGCCTGGATGTTCCCGACAATTTATTGAATCGCAGGGTCATTGCCTTGGATCTTGGTTCCTTGGTAGCAGGAACAAAATATCGTGGGCAATTTGAGGAACGGCTCAAGGTAGTGATGAAAGAAATTTCCCAAGCTGGGAATATTATTCTTTTTATTGATGAACTTCACACGTTAGTCGGTGCGGGTGCTGCTGAAGGGTCCATTGATGCTGCGAATATGTTAAAGCCGGCATTGTCCCGTGGGGAAATTCAATGCATTGGTGCAACGACCCTCGATGAATACCGAAAACATATTGAAAAGGACGGGGCACTCAAGCGGAGGTTTCAGCCTATTTATGTTCAGCCTCCTTCAGTAGAGGAAACTGTGCAAATCATTCAGGGGCTTCGTGATCGATATGAAGAACATCATGGAGTTGAAATTACGGATGAGGCAGTTGAAGAGGCTGTGAAGCTGAGTGAACGATATATTACCGACAGGTTTTTGCCTGATAAGGCTATTGACCTTATCGATGAAACCGGTTCGCGAGCAAAGTTGCTAACATATGCTCTCCCCCCTGAGTTGAAGTCGCTGGAACAGGAACTCAAAAGAGTGGCTCGTGAAAAAGAAGTAGCAATCGGGCTTCAAAACTTTGAAGAAGCCGTGAAATTTCGCGAAGAGGAAGAGCGATTCCGCAAATTATTAGATGATTCCAAGCGTGATTGGAAGAAAAAGCAAGAGAAAAATAAACCGGTTATCTCAGGCGAGGATGTGGCGTATGTCATTTCGAAAATGACTGGGATTCCTCTCTTTAAACTTGAAGAAGAAGAATCTGAAAAATTGTTGCACATGGAGGATTACCTTCATAAACGTATTATAGGACAGGAAGAAGCCATTTCTGCGGTCTGTCGGTCCATTCGTCGGTCGCGGGCCGGTTTGAAAGATGCCAAAAAACCCATTGGGTCGTTTATTTTCCTTGGACCGACCGGGGTAGGTAAGACGGAGTTGGCTCGCGCATTAGCAGAATTCTTGTTCAATACTGATGATGCGTTAATCAGAGTAGACATGTCAGAGTACCAGGAGAAATTCACCAGTTCACGGCTGTTTGGAGCCCCTCCGGGTTACGTGGGGTATGAGGAAGGGGGGCAATTGACGGAGAAAGTAAGACGTCGTCCCTATTCAGTTGTCTTATTTGATGAAATTGAAAAGGCCCATCCAGATATTTTTAATGTGTTGCTGCAGGTACTTGATGATGGAGTATTGACGGATAGTCTAGGTCGGAAGGTGGACTTTAAAAATACTATTTTGGTGATGACCTCAAATTTGGGAACCCGATTCATTCAGAAGGGTGTATCCCTTGGGTTCCAGCGTGATGTAGAGGCTGAGCATTCTTCACGCATGCGAGGTGAAGTCCTTGCCGAGTTAAAGCGTCATTTCAGTCCTGAGTTCTTAAATCGTATCGATGAATTGGTTGTTTTCCACCAACTCACAAAAGAACATTTGGTGAGTATCGTTGATATTCTTATTGGGGAACTCAATGCTCGTCTTGTGGAAAGAGGAGTATTTTTAGATGTTACTGACGAGGTGAAACAGTGGTTGATTGACGAAGGGTTTGAACAACAATACGGTGCCCGTCCCCTTCGCCGGACAATTCAACGCCGACTGGGAGATCCTCTCTCTGAAGAACTGATTAAGGGGCGGTTTAAGGATGCCAAAAAGATTAAAGTTGTCCTGACCGATCAGACTCCAAATTTCATTGAAGAAGAGGTGTTAGCGAGTGTCTGATTGGCTATAGGGATGGTCAAATGTTAGATGAAACCCTCAGGACCTCGAGTCCTGGGGGTTTTGTTGTTTTTCGCCAAATTAATTTTTGTGCCGAAAAGGGGTTTTAAGTGATTTTAGGAATTGAAACTTCCTGTGATGAAACAGCCGTGGCTGTGTTGGATTGGGAAGGTCGCATCCTTTCAAATATTTTGGATTCTCAGGTTGAGGTGCATGCCCGTTACGGGGGAGTCGTCCCGGAACTGGCTTCGCGTCGTCATATGGAGTGTCTGGAACTTCTGACAAGGCAAGCCTTGGGTCTGGCCAATGTTTCTCTTTCCCAATTAACGGGAATAGCGGTCACCAATCGTCCAGGATTGGTAGGGGCCTTACTCGTTGGAGTAAATTTTGCTAAAGCCCTGGCGTTTGCCACCAAAATTCCCTTGGTGACAGTGAATCATTTGGAGGGGCATTTGGCGTCCGCATGGTTATCGAATCAAGATTTCCCAACCCCGGCCATGGTCTTGATTGCATCCGGTGGGCACACGCATTTGGCATTGGTTCCTCATCGTGGAGAATATCAGTTCATTGGATGGACGATGGATGATGCAGCGGGAGAAGCGTTCGATAAAGGCGCCAAAATGCTTGGGCTTCCTTATCCGGGTGGTCCGGCAATTGACCGGCTTGCCCAACAGGGGAATGAACGATATGTATTATTCCCCCGACCAACTCTTCAAAGCCAAAATTTCAATTTCAGTTTCAGTGGGCTGAAAACCGCCCTTCGATATTTTGTTCGGGATGAACAAAAAAAGGGGGATTCTCCTTTGCCCGTTGCTGATATCGCGGCCAGTTACCAGGAGGCTATTGTGGATGTGCTGGTAGAGAAACTTTGTCGTGCTGCCCGTCAATATGATGTGAAAGGGATTTCTGTCGTGGGAGGAGTGGCTGCAAACTCTCGCCTTCGCCTGAGGCTTGAGGAGCGGGCTCGCACATTAGGGCTGCATGTGACTCTACCTCCACGCGCGCTCTGCACAGACAATGGTGCCATGATTGCAGCCGCGGGGTTGGAAAAACTTAAGCGGAAGGAAAGAGCAGCATGGGATGTGGATGCGATTTCTACGTTGCAATGTAAATATGATGAGTCTGCGATGGCTGGACTTCCTTCTCAATGACTCAGATGATATCGCAAAAGGAGAAGAATCATTCCTGTTGTTCTCGGTAATCTTCATGGGTTAAAGGCTAATCACATTAGCCGAATGGAGCGTCTTTATCGTCGACGGATCCCTCCAGAAAAAGTTGTAACCCCGGAGGTGGCTCGGGAATGTGCCGAACTCACCTATGAGACGAGACGGCAAATCGGGCTTTTGGTCAATCGACAAGGCCAAATTGAATCGGTTTTAATCGGTGACCACCACGAATTGGTTATTCCCCATCTTTCGCGGACCCGGTCAGGCCTTCGGTTATTGCGAGGGGTTCGTTTAGTCCATACCCACCTCAATAATCAACCCCTGACGCAGGATGATCTGACCGACCTAGCTCTTCTTCGATTGGATTTAATTATGGCGCTTGGTGTGGGAAAAGATGGGAGCCTTCGGGATGTTTATGTGGCGCACATTCTTTCGAACCCCATCAAGGGACGAACCACGGTGGAGTTACCGCCTTGTGCCTTTCACTCGTTTCAGTTGGATTGCCAGCAGTTTATTCAATCGTTGGAGCAAGAAATTGTTCGCTCGAATCCAGGGTTACGAGAAGGTGTTCGGGAGGGCAGGGCGCTCCTGGTTAGTGTCAGCACAGGGAATGCCGCTTCGGAAGAAGGTCGTCTTCAGGAATTACAAGAATTGGTGCGTGCCCAGGACGTTGAAGTTTTAGGGTGTATCACTCAACGGTTGGGAGCGATCCATCCGAAGTTTGTCGTTGGCTCGGGAAAGATGAAAGAGTTGGCGATTCGTGCGCTCCAATCCGGTGCCGATACCTTGATTTTTGACCAAGATTTAACCCCGGCTCAGGTACGGGGTATTTCGGAAATCACGGATCTGCGGGTCTTGGACCGCTCACAAGTGATTCTCGATATTTTTGCACAGCGGGCCCATTCCTCCATTGGGAAAATACAAGTTGAACTGGCTCAGCTGCGGTATCTGCTACCACGACTTGCCCAATCCAGTACAGCTCTTTCCCGGTTAGCGGGCGGAATTGGCACACGAGGGCCTGGAGAAACCAAGTTGGAAACGGATCGACGTCGTGCCCGCGAGCGCATTCAACGATTGGAGCGGGACCTGGAGTCTATGGCACATGGTCGTCAGGAACAACGAAAAATGCGCATGAAGCGAGGACTTCCGATTATTTCCATTATTGGCTATACCAATGTGGGGAAGTCGACCCTGTTAAATGCATTGACAAAGAGCCAAGTCTCTGTAAAGGATCGTGTGTTTGAGACACTTGATACGGTCAATCGCCGCTGGTATTTACCTGGATTAGGCGACGTCATTCTGACGGATACCGTAGGATTCATCCGGGATTTGCCAAAAGACCTCATGGCGGCATTTCAGACCACTTTGCTGGAATTGCAAGAGGCCGATGTATTGCTCCACGTGATAGATGCTCATGTCCCCGATCCTGGGCAGCACATTATTGCGGTAGACAATATATTGAAGGAATTAGGGCTTGAAAACATCCCATGCCTGCGTTTTTTTAATAAAGCCGATTTGATGGTGGAAGAAGACCTACAACTCCTCTGTCAGCGTTATGGAGGAATGGGGGGATCGGCGTTACAAGATGCGTCCCTTCTTATGATTCAGCAAGAACTCACGTCCCTGCTTCGGGGCCTTCAGGCAGAAGATGGCAGGACGGGGAAGTGTCAGGAGATGCCTCTCTATACTCTTCCGGCTCCAGCCGAGACCTTTCCATGAGCGGTCTTGCGTCACCGATGAGTCGTCTCAGAACAGCACGATCCCCGATGGAATCGCCGGTAGAAGCGAAAAAGCGAGTACGTCGGATCCTTGCCGCCTTGGATCAATCCGTTCCTGACGTGAGAGTAGAATTAGATTCCTCCAACCGGCTTGAGTTGTTGGTGGCCACAATTCTTTCGGCCCAATGCACAGACCAGAGAGTCAACCAGGTAACCCCGAATCTGTTTGCCCGCTATCGCACGGCACAGGATTATGCCGGTGCGGATCCAGCCGAATTAGAAGCGCTCATTCGGACAACAGGATTTTATAAAAATAAAGCGCGTCATCTCATTGGGTGTGGCCAAGCTCTGGTGCAGCGTTTTCACGGCATGGTCCCCGGAACGATGAAGGACTTAACTTCCCTGCCCGGCGTTGGACGAAAAACAGCCAATGTTATTTTGGGGAGTTCTGTGGGAGAGCCTGCCATTGTGGTTGATACTCATGTGAAGCGGGTAGCCAATCGCCTCGGATTGACGAGAAGCCAAGACCCGACCAAAATTGAAGAGGATCTTCAACGCCTCTTACCAAAATCGCAATGGACGAACGGGGCTCAACGCCTCCTACTTCATGGGCGATATGTGTGTTTGGCCAGAACGCCAAAGTGTGCTCATTGTGTGCTTGATTCAGACTGTGGATGGGAAGGAAAACGAAAGCCAACATGAAAAGTATGACCGGTTTTGGAAAACGTGAATCCCTATATCAGGGAACCATGGTGGGGGTTGAAGTGCGATCTGTGAATCATCGGTTTTGCGAGTTGATGGTGCGTCTGCCTAAGTCTCTGTCTCATATGGAGTTGGAACTGAAAGAGCAAGTCAAGCGCGCCTGCGAGCGTGGTCGCATTGAATTGACCGTGACCATGAATGGTGGAGGGTCTGGAGCTACGAAGATTGTCCAATTAGATCGCGCCATGGCGAAGCGGTATATACAAGGGTTGCGGGATTTGCAACGGGAATTCAAGCTGAGTGGAACGGTGGATGTGAATGTGGTGGCAGGATTTCGGGATCTATTTTCCACCAGTGAGGAGCCTCCGGTGATCAAGGATGTCCCGAAGGTCGTTGAGGGGTTAGTCCAGCGTGCCTTGACCGATTTAGAGAAAATGCGAAAGAAAGAAGGTTCTGCCTTACAAAAAGATCTCTTGCAGCGTGTTCAGATAGTCGAAGACCGGCTTCATGTGGTTCAGCAACGCATTCCATCTGCATTGCAGGTGTCCTCGGATCGTTTGAAAGCTCGTGTCGCCAAGTTATTAGAGGGGGAGCGGGTGAACGACGATCGAATTGCTCAAGAAATCGCCATGTTGGCAGAGCGATCAGACGTGACGGAAGAATTAACACGGTTGCAAAGCCATGTGACACAATTTCGTTCCACACTCAAATCCAAAGGCCCGGTGGGTAAGCGGCTTGATTTTCTTCTCCAAGAAATGGGAAGGGAAGTCAATACCATTGGATCAAAGGCGAGCGACTCCGAGATCTCCGGGCAGGTTGTGGATTTAAAGAGTGAATTAGAGAAAATCCGTGAACAGGTCCAAAATATTGAATAATCCATTTATGTCATAACGTCGGAGGAACGGTGGGAGCCACGGGAAAAAGATTGTTATTTGTCGTATCAGGTCCTTCTGGAGTGGGAAAGTCAACGCTCTGCCGGCATATATTGAAGACGATTCCCGACATTCGCCTTTCGGTTTCGTACACCACCCGGAAGCCACGGGCGGGCGAGACGGATGGCAAGGAATACACGTTTATTTCGGAAACGGAGTTTCACACAAAAATTTCCGAGCACGCATTTGCTGAATATGCCGAAGTCTATGGGCGATTATACGGAACACCTTGGAAAGAGTTGGAGCAAGAGTCCGGTTCCAATACGGATATCTTATTGGATATCGATGTCCAGGGTGCGCGGCAGGTCATGAAAACGCTTCAAAAAGCCGTGACCGTGTTTATCCTGCCTCCTTCAATAGAGGTGCTTCGGACCCGTCTGGTCGATCGAGGGACGGATACAACGGACGAGCAGGAGCGTCGGTTTCAGAAATCCCAGGATGAGATGCGGAGCTATTCGGAATACCAATATACGATTCGTAATGAAACCTTGGAACAGGCCATCGAGGAACTCCAATCCGTCATTATGGCTGAACGTATTCGAACCATCCATATCGATGCCGCGCATGTGTTCCGGTAATTGCTGCATTGATGGGATTGATTTGTGTAGAATCATCAGGAACATGTGTTTTTCACAGAAAGGAAAGAGGATATTCAATGGAAGCATTATCGTTACTACCCCAACATCACCAAAAAGAATTTGATTCGCGGTATCGGATTGTGCTGATTGCCGCCCAGCGGGCCAAACAATTGGTTCGGGGTGGAGAGCCGTATGGAGCCAGTAAATTTTCGAAAGACACCTCAAGAGCCCTGGAAGAAGTGCTCAACGGGCAGGTTCCGTATTTAATTGGCCAGGAAGCTAAAGAGGCCATTAAAAATGCCAAACGCGCGAATGAACGTCCCATTGATCCGGCTCTTTACGCACAACCGGATGAAAACGCGCAAGAGATCAAAAAAGAATTGAGTGTGTATATTGATGACACGGCTCAACATCTTGGCACGGTGGTCGAACCTGAAGAAGCATAGCTGAAATCGTTTCGCGAAAGAATGCGGAAGATGAGCACCGAATTAGCAGGTAAGCGGATTATTCTGGGAGTGACGGGAAGTATTGCCGCCTATAAGGCGGTTGGACTCCTACGCCTGTTGACGCAAGCCGGTGCCAGCGTGCATGTGGTCATGACGGATTCAGCCATCCGGTTTATTGCCCCCCTGACATTTGAAGTGCTGTCACAGAATCCGGTGGCAAGTGATGTCTTTGCGGGCCATCAGGACATGAAGCACCTGTCCTTAGCGGAGCAAGCCGATTTGTTGATTGTGGCTCCCTGTACTGCGAACACCTTAGCCAAATTGGCGCTGGGGTTAGCCGACAATTTGCTCGGAACCCTTTCGCTCACCGTTCAATGTCCGGTGATGATTTGTCCGGCGATGGATGGAGAAATGTGGGCCCATCCGGCGGTCCAAGCCCATGCTCAGACCCTCCGTCATCGAGGGGTCGTCCTGGTCGAGCCGGCAGTCGGGGCCTTGGCTTCTGGAGAATGGGGACAGGGGCGTTTAGCTGCGGAGGAAAGCATTATGTCGACCGCGGTTGACCTGTTGCGTCGCCGAACGGATTGGCAAGCGGAGCGTGTCTTGATATCGGCAGGACCTACCCAGGAACCCATTGACCCCGTGCGCTTTATCAGTAACGGGTCATCAGGCAAAATGGGGTTTGCCTTGGCCGAGGCAGCCGCCGCACGTGGGGCCGAGGTCGTCTTAGTGACCGGTCCCACCCAGTTAATGGCTCCGAAGAACGTAACCGTGATTCCGGTAGTCACCGCAGAAGACATGTTACAAGCGCTCACGGCGCGATTTGAATGGGCAACCACGCTCTTGATGACTGCTGCCGTGGGAGATTTTCGCCCTAAACAGGCGCATGCACAGAAGGTAAAAAAAGACCAATGGCAGGGCAAAGGATTGGATTTGGAACGGACGCCGGATATTTTAATGGCACTCTCCGCCCAGCGTACACACCAACGCCTGATTGGCTTTGCGGCTGAAACCGATCATCTTATTGAGCATGGACAGGCCAAGCTTACCGGCAAACATCTGGATATGCTGATTGTGAATCACGTCGGCGGAGAGCAGTCTGCTTTTGGAAATGATACCAATGAGGTGTATGTGCTCACGCCGGGTGCCGCCCCGCATCACATCCCGCGAATGCCGAAACGACAGCTGGCGGATACCCTTCTAGACCGTATCCTATCCCTTCCGGTTCAGCCTTTCAGGCAGAAGACCCTGTCTTCACCCACGTCATAGTTTGTGCTCACCTGATAGGGTGTCTTCTCACCCTTCTCCATGGAGATGGAACAACGTCTCTAAAGCCAAAGGACATCTCTTGTGTGTGAATGGTCAAAGGTCCTAATGGATTTTTGGGCTAAATGGCGAAAATGAGTAAAAAATGAAACAAGAATTGCAGAGAACAAGAAAAAACTTAACTTTAGGAGCTGATAAGCCGATAAAAATAGTATGGAGGGATTTTTCATCAATATCGTCTTTTTTGCCTGGCTTATTTCCATGATTCTTCTGGCTATCCGAAGAATCTAGCTCCTCTCCTCCGGCCCGGTTCAGAAAAAAAGTATCGGCTTTTCTTTGAAGCCTTCCCAGCAGGAACGTGTCAGGAAAGGGCCCCATCTGAAGAAATTTCTGACGGGTGGCTGGGCAAATGGCCTGCCTTAGGGAATGGCTCGGATTTGAATCCCATCGACCCGTTCTTGCGCCAACACGTCTGAGATAATCACGACCTTGTCTCCTATTTGAAAATGTTCACGGGTTTTTAAAATCCGAAATGCGGTTTGTAATGTTTTCTCCGGGTCTGAACTAAAGTCGATCCGAAAGGGATAGACGCCTCTATTGAGCGTCATCGTTCGACGGGATTGACTCCCGTTCGTGAAAGCATAAATGTTCGTGGAAAATGGACGACAATTCGAGACCAAATCCGCCATGATACCTCGTCGAGTGATCACGACAATCCCTTTGGCGTGTAGTCCTTCCGCGAGCTGGACGGCAGCGGTGGCTAATTGTTGTTTGTCGGTCGTCAGCTTTAACTGTTTCGCAAACTGCAAACCTGGAATGGCTTCGGTTTTGATGGAGATTTTTCGGAGATATTCGATGCATTTCAGTGGATATTTTCCGACCGTGGTTTCTCCGGATAACATCACCCCGTCGACTTCCTCATAAATGGCATTCGCCACGTCAGTGACTTCGGCACGCGTGGGGATGGGATTATGGATCATCGATTCCAGGAGATGAGTTGCCACAATCACGCGCTTGCCGGATTCCGCGCAAAGTCGCACAATTCTGCGCTGCACATTCGGCAGATCCTCCAGGTTGATTTCTGCCCCCAAATCTCCGCGAGCCACCATAATGCCATCCGATTCCCGGATAATATCCTCAAGATTGCGAACTCCTTCCTGATCTTCAATCTTGGCAATAATTTTCACCCTCCCCACTTTGTGCCCCATCAACTGTTTCAGTTGTTGGATATCCTTCGCTTCCCGAACAAAGGACAGAGCAATAAAATCCACATCGGCGGCCAAACCAAAGGCAATATCCTTTTCGTCCTTTTGCGTAATCGCCGGGAGATTGACCCGGATTCCCGGTAAATTGACATGGCGTTTGCTTTTCAAGACCCCCCCATCAAGGACCCGGCACTGCATGAGGCGATCCTGTTTTTCAAGGACCTCAAAATTGATCAACCCATTATCCACGGTAATTTTATCGCCGACATTCACGGATTCCATTAAATCGGCATAGTTGATGTGAATGGAGCTTTCTTCCACATCCATCGGCCCCCGCGCAGAAATCGACACGATCGTGCCTTCCTGGAGATTAAGATCAATCGATAAATCTCCCGTCCGGATTTCAGGGCCTTGGGTATCTAAAAGAATCGGAATAGGAAAGGGGACCTTGGTATTGAGCGTTTTAATGTGTTTGATCACTTTGGCATGGGATTCATGGGTGCCATGGGACATATTCAACCGCACGATGTTCATACCGGCGTCGTACATTTTACGCAACATCTCATACGATTCGGTCACCGGTCCGATCGTGCAGATGATTTTGGTCTTTTGCATGAATGGTTCCCTATCAGCTTTCAATACTCGTCAATTGTGAAAACGATCCCATCACCTTCCAATTTCATCAGTCAGATCCTATGGCACCCGTGCCTCCTGTGAGAGCGGCATCAGACGCAGGCGTCCAAGGAGATGGGGAGGCCCAACTCCTGTTTGAGATTTATAGGATTGAAGGTACTCGTGTTGCTGGAATGCTGTTCGGCGCAGAAGATATCCCACCTCCCTGTGGGTTCTTATGAAGTGTAGCCCACTTTAGCGTCAAACTCTAGCAGGGTCGATCACTGACCATGGTCGGTTGGGGTGGGCTCATTATACCTGATGCGTGACACAAGGGGACCTTTTCCACCACCGTGAGAACCTATATGCAGAGAATGATTGTATCGGCAGGAGACAGATCAAACGTCTATGGCGAGGACTTGTGTTGTCGATTAGGTGGGATAATATTATGATGATGGGACAAGATTTATATGAGATCAAGAATCGCTGAAGGATTGGAAGAGGTGAATAGATGAAAGCGGAAGCCGAGACTCTGGATTTTGTCACAATTAATGGGCTGCTAAAATATGGCGAGGTTATTGCCAGGCGACCGCCGGTAGAGGGGGCAGAGCCTCATCCCCCGTTAGCTTTCTTGGAAGATCGTCCGCAACGGGTGTTGGAGGCCATGGCTGCCCTACGACTGTTTGTCCGGGATGCCCAAAAAGGATTTGCCAATGCTGCGGCTTACAGAGGGGCAAGACAGGCGCTGATCCAGCAGGCCTGCGGTGGAGATGAGTTGGTGTTTTTCGCGGCGTGGAATCAACTGCTCGCTCAGGGCGAGCTTTCTCCGTTATTCCGGGCACCAATCGGTGCTACGAATAAACCCATCCGACGTCGACCGGTGGCGATCGTCCCGCGCGAGCATATGACGCCCAATCTGGCTGAGGGTCGGATTGTCCTTGATATCGGCGATGACCGCTATTGGTTGATGCCGAGGGATTTAAGTGCCCGCACGCTGTTTTTCACGATGCGCCACGGCGTCTCCCGGATGGATAGTAAGAAGTTCCGCGTGGGGCGACGGTTGAAGAATGTCCTTGATGCCGAGCGGGGAATTCCCAAGGCTGACGCCATCGGAACCGCCCTGGTCCGGACCTTGGGCCTGGTCGGAAAACAACTGGATTTCCTGCAGCTCGACAACTACCTGGATGCGAAATCATTTGTTCATATGGTGAGTCAAAGCCCCAATACCCGACAGCTTTTTGAACGGGTCGTCTCCATCCTGTCTCCCGAGACGGCCGAGACCACCGAGCCCATCACGGAATGGGCATTGGAATCACAAGACTTTGGATGGGCCACCGGTATTGAGAAAACAATTGAAATTGAAGAAGCCGCCAAGGCCTTTGGGGTCGACACGAAGACGGCCCAGCGTCTGATTAAGCATCCGCTGTATAGTTATCCGGGAGGACACTCCTTCTTTGAGCTGTATGTGGAGTTGGTCGATGGGTTCCATCAATTAGGCCAGAGTCACCAGGGAAAAGTGCTGTGTTTATATACGCACAGCTCAACTCTACGAGCGCTCTTAATTTTTCTCGACCCACGTCCGTTCAGTGAGGCTTTTTCCGAATTTGGAGCCTATAAGGAAGGACAGGACAACGTCGTCCTCCTCACCTATGAGCATGGGCAATTATCGGGCTACTCCACGGCCGTCGGTCTTTCTGAACGTGAACGGGCCGTCCGCGAGGCCTGGATGAGCGTGGAACAGAGCCGCCGGGAGAAGGTGACGCTGAAGCCACGGCAAATCCGGCGAATTGTCGCTCTGGTCTCCGGTGGGGATTTTGCCGGAGCCGGTGCAGCATTGAAGGAACTCCGTGTGACAGGGAATCGATTAGGCCTGGAAGTCTATTTCGTCCAACACGGATTTCTGGGTTTGGCAAATAATTGGATTGAGTTGGTGACGGAACAGGACACACGTGGCATGAGCAATCATGCCAGCAGCCCGATTGGCAGCAGCCGGTTTGAAGATTTTAAAGATGAGGAGGTCCAACTGGCCGCCATTCATCATCTCAAACCATTCATGAAGGATGGGGCGCTCATCGTGATGGGAGGTGATGGAAGTATGCGTGGGGCTCGCGCCATCTATGAACGGTTCGGCATCCAGGTCGTGGGGATTCCCGGTTCGATCGACGACAATATCGCCGGGACCACCTCACTCGGGGTTCAATCGGCTGTCGCCCTGGCCAACCAATCCATCGAGTCGCTGAAAGCAACCAGCGCGGCCATGGGCAGTGTGTTTTTTGTGGAGGTCATGGGGGCAGGATCAGGGCACCTGGCGCTTATGTGTGCCTACCAGGCACGAGCTGAAGGCCTGTTGGTTAATGAACATCCTGATCCGAATGCCTATATCGAGGAGGTGGTTCTGGGCACACTAAAACAGACGTTGGGCGTCCGGAACAAAAGCCATATTATTATCGTGGCCGAACGCACCCCGCACCAGTACCATCCTGAAGGGGGAGTCCATGGCCTGGTGGATTATTTCGGGAGTAGGATTGCCCAATGGACGCATCTGCAAACCCGATCAGGGCACTACCCTCTTTCGGTGGCGACCAAGGCCACCATTCTTGGCCATACCCTGCGAGGCGCCTTCCCGACTCCCGTCGACAAAACCATGGCCCAACTCTTCGCCTACGAGGCCATCCGGCGGTTGATCGAACAACCGGAACAGGTCATCGGCTGCATGTTAGCCTACCGCGATCCAGGAACCATTCAGCCCATTCCTCTGCATGCCGTGGCTCCCAAGCCCTTTGATTGGGAACTCTTCGCGCGCATGCACGGAACCGAATTGGTCTAAAAAAAGGGATGTTCCTTATGTCGCCGAGCCCGCGTGCGATGAGTTGCATTTCATTTCGCCGGGTGTATGGCTGACGCGGGTAAAAATTTGAGTGCTTGCCAGCCTGCGCCCTAGGCTGTTCATATGAGCCTGTATCGTCAAAGAACCCATCCGGCCTCTTGGTCCTTTCAGTTCCCGCCTATGCGAACAAATCCTACAACAGGGTTTTTCCTAAAAGTAATGTTCGGAAATTGTCACAACGCCAATTGAGGCCCACCCTCCAATCCTCAACAAATCGGATCCGGCGATTTCCAGAAAAGTCCCATTTGGTTTTTGATGAAAGTCATGGTCAGGGCATTCAGGTTTTGGTAACGTGAAATACTAATAGACATGGTCATCGCAGTATTGAGGGGTGAAACGTGAAGGTCGATAGTTGGTCTGGAACCATCATTTCCATTCCTTTCCAAAAGCACAAAATTGATGCGCTGTATTATCATCTTGTCACGCACGATGAACATGTCCGGAACAAGCCTGTTTTACTGAGACTCCATGGACTCTTAGGGAACCTCCTGGATGAAACCGAGCATGATCTTCCGTACATTCTAGCGAAGTATGGGTATTCCTCCATTACCATCAATACCATCATGGCCAACCTGGGCCTATTTTTTGGATTTGGTATTTTCGACGAGGCGATGCCTCAAATCCATGCTGCGTGTACCTATCTTCGACAGATGGGCTTTCGGAAAATTATTCTTGCAGGACATGGGTTGGGAGGAGCCATGGCGATTCGCTATGGCGCGCTGCAACAGCAACAATTCCCATCTCCTGACATTCAAGGAATTATTGCCATTGCCACAGCGTATTCTTTGCCCGACACAATCCGGAAACGATGGACACGATTCGGCAGTCAACCTTCCTACCAGGAAGTCTATGAAAAGGCCAAACCACTGCATGATCCAAATCCAGGGCACGATCGACCCGATGATGAAACCATTGTCGTCAAGCGGGCGCATGGCCCAACACTCCGACCGGAGCATTCAGAAATCTATACGTTGAAAACCTGGTGGGCCTTAGCAGGACCTGAAGCCGAGGGTCCCAAAGCGTACCAACATATAGGGGGTATCAAAGTGCCGGTCCTGTTAGTTCACGGGAAATTTGATGAGATGATTGACCCACAGGAGTGTGACGCATTGGGAAATGTGGCCAAAACAGCAGGCAACCCGGATGTGACCATGCTCCACCTTGAAGCCGGGCACGATCTTTCTGGAAAGCACGAGGAACTCGGACAAGAGGTAGTCCAATGGATTCAGGAACGATTTGAATAAGATTTCCCTTCTTCGGGACTGTCCGAAAATCTCTCTACCAAAGATTCCGATGATCCACCCTCACCAAAGACTGTTCCGGCTTCGAACACACGATGGCTTTTTGATGAGTGGGCATCTGGTCATCAAAGAAAATAATCTTGATACGAACACCCTCAAGAACCCAATTGTCATTGAAGTGCATGGTTTGCTAGGGAACTTTCTGGCACGAGGAACTCCTCGCCTTCTTCCTCAGGCGCTCCGGGAGCGGGATATTTCGTCGTTTTCCATTAACACCAGGCTGGCATTCGCCGGGCAAATAAACGGAAGAGGGATTTTCGATGAGACGATCCATGATATAGACGCAGCAGTGGACTTCCTGACTCAAGAAGGGTTTCATCATATTTTCATCTTAGGCTATAGCCTTGGTGCCAGTATGGTCCTGCACTGGGCGGGGAATCGCCACGTTCCCAATGTCAAAGGGCTCATTCTCGAGGGGACGCATTATGCCATCCCCGATACACAGAGAAAGCGTTTGACCAAATGGAAAAGTACTCCGAGCTATGAGGAATTGTATGCACAGGCCAAGTCTATTCTAGGCGAGAATCCTTCTCACAGTGACCATGACGAAATGGTGGTGATCTACCAGGCCCGAGGGCCAAGCCGGAGCCCATTGCACGATGAAATCTTTACCTATAAAACGTGGTGGCACATGATGGGACCGGAGGCATATTCTGCCATGGCATACAAACAGATAAACCGGGTCACATTACCCATGCTGCTGCTTAGGGGGGAAAATGATCCTCTCATCGAGGCTTGGGAAGCCGAAGCATTACAACGCATTGCACAAGAGGCAGGGAATACCTTCGTGTCTATCAAGGAAATTCCTCGCGCTGGTCATGACTGCATGGAAAACCCGGAGGCGATGCTACAAGAAATCCTTAATATACTCAGACCCTCCCGTTGACTGACCGCCTTCCCGTATGGGCAAGTTCACGGCATCTGCACCAATAGTAAGCCATACAAGATTCAGCACCCCTGCTTCTTAACCTGTTTTGGGCATCTCAATCACGATTTCTCTCGTTGGCGGGGGAGTTGATTTTTAAGACGGAAAGAGTAGAGTAGCGCAATCTCCCGGTCAGGAAATGGGAGGCGAACAGACTTCACCCACCACAAAGAGAGTCATCATGACAAAGAAACAACCATCCAAGAGACCTGCGAAACCGACCGAGCCTGAACCAATCAACAAACGCAAGGTGAATCCCGCCAAATTTCCATCAGACCTGCCATTGAAGGATCTCAAGGAGTTGTTCGAACCGGTCACCGGCTGGCGTAATGTCGGCTTTTTTGTTTTTCCGATAGAGACCTTGAGCCCCGCCAAGACCGTTGGTCGTGGCCGCACCAATCTGACTCTCATCAGGCCGACCATTGTTCAGGTGGATGTGAATACTTCGAGTGGGGCCAAGCCGTATGCCGGATTCGATCGTCGGGAGTCGCCCACCCGAGACCCCGCCGTGTCCATGCATTTTGAGCCGAAGGCCTATGGGATTACGGCCGTCTCGACTTACGTCATGGTGTTCACGATTGAGGTCATTGGACAGTCATCGACGTTCGACCTATCCGGTTACGCCGGAGGCGGCACGATGGCGAATAGCGGTCCGCGGACGCTCAGTGGACAGACAACGGTGTCGCTGGTGCTCAGGAACGTGCCGCCATCGGCAGAGGTCTGGGGAGCCATCACGCAGACGGCGGGCGGGCAATGGAACTGGTACACCGTGCAGGCTCGCTATCCCGCACTGGTCGTGAAAGCATAAACGCTCGCAGTCACGGTGAGTAGAGGTTTCACGAGCTGTTTACGACGCTCCACGGAATTTCCTGGACTGTGGAAGGCTTGAAGGGATGTTTCCGGGCGATAGCTATGGAAAGATTCGTTTCGATCGCGGGTCTTGCTAAACAGGAGGTGCGAGGGACGCCGAGGCCTGTTGTGAATTGCCCTTAAACTGATGCGGCCTCACGCATTCCTCGATTCCCGGATGAATTTGTACCTTTTGCTCCACCTGAATTGACGTGAACCGTCCTTAACACGATCGGCGGGGTTAACTGATTCTTATGGCTTCTAGATGAAGGCATGTACCATGGGTGTGGTAACCCGGTTTTTTCAGGGAATGGGCTGACCGTGTTCAGCGCAAGGACATGGCTGGATGTTCACGTCCAGCCACTGCCCCCCATCATGATTGCCGTGAGGTAGACATTACCGGCCGTAATGCCAAGGCTTACAGTCAACGCCAAAATAAATGTGCTCATGGATCACTCCTTTCTCCTGGTTCTCATCCACGCTGGAATGTCTCAAAATACAGGTGTTGGACGATAGCCATGCTGTTGATGCCGATTAGGACGGGGTGCAAACCCTTTAAACGTTCCCAAGGTACCTATTTGACCTACGACATCTTGACCTGATCGGTGGAAGAAGGGTCCTGAGGACGCTTTCCCTTCAGCATCACGATCATGCCAATAATCCCCAACATAATAGAAAGTATCCCGAAAAGTTCCATGATCTCCTCCTTGTTTATGTTACCTGCTAAGGACAATGGGTATTGCCCTGCAAGGGCCGAATTCCGTTTACAATTACATGATATCCGGTGGGAAAAAGGGGAGTTCAGGTTTGTCGAAGAATTTATTAAGTAAAGACTAAAAAACATCTCAAATTGAAACGAGGACGGAAAGGTGAATAGTGTTGGGACGTCTCCCTATACCGACCATTCAGCTCTGCTCAGGTATTGTCCTTCAATGCCAAAGGAGTGATAATATAAGGCTTCTTCCAGTTGTCCTGAACCGGAACTGAAGATGAAACTTTTTTCTTCTCTCGCCATCCTCAGCCTTGCGATCGTGTTTGCTACGCCGACGTTTGCCGAGCTCTATTCGCCATCCTGTGAGATCGTATTAGAAAGGGGTGAAACAGCCCGGAAAGCGCTCCTTCCATTTCGTCGGACCATGGAAATGTTAAGAGCCCATCAATCCGGGGCATATGGTGAAGCGGAGGCCTGTGTTGCCGGGAGCCGGGGTGGTGGGGATACATCCGTCTTGTGTTCTCAGTCGCAATGGCACAGCCCGAAACCCGACACGTTCGCGTTGGCGGCCATAGACCAATACCGGCAGAAGAGAAAAACGTTTGAAGAATTATTTCAACAGGCCAGGCAGATCTGTCTGCGTGAGCCCTAACCCCACGCGAGGGTCGTGAACGTTCTATCGGGAGTCAATCTGTGATGGTCAAATCCTTGTATGGTATCGGTCTCCCTCTTCTGCTTTTCCTCGCTTGGACGTGTCCTGCCGGCAGCGAGCCGTATTCTCCTTCCTGTGGCCTCGCAATGGAAAAAGTGATCAAGGCTCGAAAGAATTTCAGTGCCTACCAACGGACATTACAATCAGCCAGGAGCCGGGAGCGCGTAGCCTATGCAGACTTAGCGGTGTGTGCACGAGGTGGAATCTTTAGCGTGGGACGAGCTGTTGCCTGCAACCAGGCCTCCTGGAAGGCCCCGGCACGAACGAAGGAATTGATTGAAGCCGAAGAAGACTATCGACAGGCAAGAAATGAATTTGAGAAGTCCTTTGAATACGCTGAGAACTCCTGCCTCTTATCCCCCTAATTTCCCACTGATCTCTCCTCCTTTCTTCTTAACTCTATAAAACAATCACGCTGATGGGAATTTTCCCTCTCGGAATTGCGCTGAGCTCTTTTGGATGTTGATGCGCTGCGTGTGTTCCACCCTGGAGATTCCGGCGGCAGGCCCGACTGATGCGGGCCTGACTTCGCCGCAAGCCGAGGGCGAGGGCTTGTAGATTGTCCTTGTCCTTCATGAGATACGAATGTTTTTTTGTGATCGAAATGCCACAAACATTTCTCCATTCATCACTTCCTAAAAAATATGAATACGGCAATGCACCACATTTGTGTAAGTAATTAATCAAATTTTGATTCACTGATATTCTTGCCGTTTAAATTAAAAAGTTGTAAGGTTTCAAAACTGCTAGTGTTCATTTCAATGTTTTGGGCATGAACCAACCAACACAAGGAGGTATCTGATGGCTGTAGCAAAGAAGCGCGTGGCTTCAAAGGTAAAGTTGGCAGGACGGGGTTCTGCAAAATTAAGTCAGGCAGCGGGAACGATTAAGAAAAAATTACGGGGTGTCAAAATCATTGATTGGCATGAAGTTGGCCAACCGGGACCCGATGTAATTTTTGGCACGGTTCAGGCGAACATCGGCAACTTCAGGTCTCATGTGGCCACGCTGACGAAATTGAAAGAGTTGCGCGATCTGAACATCCTCATTCATGGCCAACCACCACGGCCTGAGGTCGTCCAGGTCAATTTCACACTCGGACGAGGATAGATGATTCATGCAGGGACCGGCTGGTAAATATCCCGCATTGCAAGTCCACCCCGGCAGACGCTGTAACCTGCAGTGTCTGCATTGTTATTCGGATTCCGGGCCGGACGTCTCCGAACAAGTGGATATCGATACGCTGCGGACAGTTGTGGTTGATGCAGCCACGCTCGGGTACGTGGTCATGTCGGTTTCGGGCGGGGAACCTCTGTTGTATTCGGCGCTAGGGGAACTGCTTCGCGTATCGCATGAGGCGGGATTGGCCACCACGGTCACCACAAACGGCATGTTACTGGATCAACGCCATCTGGACATCTTACAGGCTGATTGCGATCTCATCGCAATCAGCCTTGATGGCGTAGCCGAATCGCATAACCTCATGCGAAATTCTCCCCGCGCATTCGATGACATGTGCGCCAAACTTGAGGGCTTGCGGGCATCCGGCATTCGATTCGGGTTTATCTTTACCCTCACGTTTCACAACGTTCACGAGTTGGAGTGGGTCGCAGAATTTGCGGTTGAACAAGGCGCCAAATTGTTGCAACTCCATCCGCTCGAACCCGTCGGCCGGGCCGTGTATACGCTTGACGGTTCCCTGCCTGATGCCGAGGAAAATGCGGCAGCCGTGGTCGAAGCCGTACGGATCCGGGAACAATACAAAGATGTCATCGATGTCCAGATCGATCTTGCCACGATCCCTGCATTGCTCGAGCATCCGACTCGCGTTTTTGTGCGGGAAGCGGAGGTGTGTGGCGAGCAGACCGTGGCAGACATCATCGCCCCGTTGGTCATTGAAAGCAGTGGAGAGGTCTCACCTCTCCAGTACGGATTCCCGCGCGCCTGGTCGTGGGGCAATATCAGAAATGCTCGCCTGCCGGAATTAGCCGCGTCGTGGCTGTCTCGCGATTACGCCGCGTTCCTCACCCTATGCAAGCTTGTGTACGAACAGGCGGTGACTAATGAGGATGAACCGGTCCTGAACTGGTATCAACATATCCAAGCCGCCGCCTCACGTTTTTCGCCATGGCAGATTCGCGACATCATGAGCCAGTCAGGTGATACCGGGGCTTGTGACCGTCTGCGGACGATGGCCTCAGATCCTGTCGGTCATGTCCCTCATTGAAGGGCGCACCTGGTTCACCGACATTCCGCCGCCCTTGGGCCATTGCGTAACCCTGCCTCAGAACACCGTCAATATCTGACGAATCCATTCTGAAGGATCTGGCTGTGTGCCTCTGCTTTTCATCCTGAGAAACGAAAGATCTGAGCCTAACCTAACAAGGCCATGACTCAGCCAGACTTCGCGCTGCTCAGCATGACAATTTTGTGGAGGGTGTTTCCCACCTCGTTCTTGCTATCCTCAAACGTTTAAGTACCTCATCAGGATTCATCGATTCAGAATGCTGAGCGCTGTGGGGCGTAGAACCCTGTATTTTGTATGATCCATAATTCCTTCAGGTTCTCTCATCCAATAATTGGCCTGACTTTCCTAATCTTGTTGCACATTTCTAAGAATACTTCGAGGCAGATACTCCAGATCAACACAACATCATGCGTTTAATTTCCAGATTCTATCAGGTGCGCCCAAATGTAGGCAGGCGACGGTACAGCAGAGAAAATGCCCGTCTGAGTTGAGGTGATAGGGGCAGGGGCAGCTGTTCAATGAAAATTCCTGCCACTTTTTCCCTCTCACAGAAGGGAGGCGTTTGTCCCTTTCCAATAACAAAATAAGTCCGTCGTTTTCCCATCAGCGCCCTCTCACCCTTGGTATGTCAAACGCGCCTTAGTGGATTCTTAACTGTTCGTTGAATCACAATCCCGGTATCAGCCTCCTCCTCCATATTCTCCATGGGGTTGAATATTTCCTTCCCCACCTGCATGTCTTTTATCCATCGCCTTTCTTTAGTGAACTTGATATTTAAGGATTGAAGAAATAGGCAGATGTCGGATAGGCAGGTCAGTTCAAATTTCAGTGAAACACAGTACCACACAAAGGAGAGAATGCCCGATACCCAAGCCCATTGGCCGGTAGGCCAGTGGACATCCAAGTTTTTGTCAGGAATTTACTTATTACTATGTTAACGGGTTGTGATACCCAAGGAGTACACCATGAGGACCTGGAAAAGATGCATTGCATTACTACCCTTTCTGTTGGTCGCGGTCGCATGCAGCCATACGATACCGCCCTACACAGCCAAACCGGTTCCGCCACAGCAATTTACCCCACCGACTCCCGACGCGATTGAGGTGCCCGAGGTTCAACTTCCTGACTCAGCGCTTCCCGTTACGCTTGTCCTTGATTTGACCCCCCTGGAAGAGACATTGCAGGCGTCCATGCCGGAACACTTCAGCGAAGCTTTTCATCCGTTACAGAAAGATTACAGGTGGGATTTCGTCAGAGAAGCAGAGCCCCAAGTCACCATTCAGGATGGTTTGGTGACTATCCATTCCACCTACAGAGGGGATATTGAGGCCAACACCGCCTCCCGCGGCTGCCGTTTAGATCCCGTCTTTCCCATCCTCAATACCACCGGGAAACTTGAGTTGGAACAAGAAGGTAATGCGCTCGTCCTGCGCCTCAAAAGCCCCCAAATAGACATCGACCTCAAACCTGAGAGCGAGAGTAAGTGCAACATGTTCAATATTCCGGTCAAGGATCAACTGGCGGAGCTCCTGAATACCCCCATGCTCGTCGAAAGCATGACACGGGCCGTGGAAGAAAGCGGGTACCAGGTTCCCTTGGAACAGGTCTGGACGAAGTTACAAGCGCCGGTGGCCGTAAATGTGGTGAAGTTCAACACCCAGGCCTGCATCTATGGGAAACCTACAGAAATGGCCATCGGAACCCTGAAGGGTACCGTGCAGCGGACGACTATTCCTATCGTCGTCAACGAAACCCCGACGGCGACTTTTGAAAATTCGTGCGCCAAGCCAACCGCCGAAGTCATGAAAATCACCTCCGGCGCCGCCCTCCTTGAGGGGAAGCCGTATAAAGTCTTAGCCTCCGTGAGCGTGCCATATTCCGAGGTAAACCGAGAGCTGCAGGAGAGGCTGGTGCACCAACCCGTTAAAGACCCCAACGTCGACATGGTCATCAACAAAGCCACGGCGTCAGACTCCGGGGGGAAGGCACTGTTCACCATCAACACCACAGGAGATCTTAATGGCACGATCTATTATTGGGGAACACCGCAGCTGGAAGGCGAGGGGTCTGTGATGACGATGTCTGACCTTCAGATGGCCAGCGAATCGAAAACTATGTTGGAAGATATCAAGGTGGGGTATTGGAAGATCATCGACCAACAATTACGAGATAAATTACAAACAGCAACACGGGTTGATCTGTCCGACCGAATTGCAAAGATGAAATCGGCGATCACAGGTACACATGCAAGCGGCGACGTGACCAGGGAAATAACGATAGGGCAGCAGCAACCCCAACGCGCCTATTCCATCCCTGGGGCGCTCGTGGCTGATATTCTGTTGGAAGGAAGCGCCAATTTGACCGCGCCAGTGGAGTTGGCAACCCGCAGCATGCCCGGAAAGACGCCGGACAAGATTTCCATTTTCTCTCAGCCGCCTACCCAGCGGTAAGTGCGCCTCGCATAACTTGTGCGCCAGCCGAATATGAATACGCATTTGGCTGGCGCACCCCCGGGTTTTGGAGTCGGCTCATCAATCGAAAAAGAGGTCAGCTTCTGCCATCACTCATCCGCCGACTCCGCCTGCTGTCAATTCCTTCAATCTCTTTCTCTTTCGACGGTTTATTTTCTGGGACTGTTGAATATTAGAAAAATTTCGCCGCTTCATCAGCTTAGGAGTCAACGAGGCTCACCAGAGAAAAATAGTGGAGTGGTTAAAAAGGTCCGTCCAGTCCTGTCCTGAGGCTTCTCGAAGGAAAGGCCGCAGCCGCTTGGACGAGCGGAGCGTACGAAGGAGTACGTGAGCACGGCCAAGGGGCGAGAACGCCGCTGGCGGCCTCTTTCAACACTCCTTTCTCTCGATATTCACCTGAACATTGGTGCCATGGGACGTCATGTCGAACACCGGTGAGAGTTTACTGAGAGCTTTGAGCTTCTCAATGTTCTCCGCATCGGTTTTGACCTTAAAATTGACCCGAATATTCTCGAACCCGCTCCTGACCTTATTCGAGAGACCAAGGAATCCCCTGATATCCAGGTCACCCTCGAGTTCCGATTCCAATGCGTCAATTTTAATGCCCCGCACGGCAGCATGGTACACCAAGGTGGTCGTCAGGCATCCCGCCAACGCATGTAACAGGTGCTCAACGGGATTCGCACCGGTATCATGCCCGGCCAGAATGGAGGGTTCATCAGCATTCAGGGTGAATGGATCGTCGTGGGGAATTTCCTGCTTGGCTGCATAAAAGCTTGAGACCTTCGATTGATTTTGCCCACACGTACTCCAGGTGTTTTTGATGTGAAACCTGCATTCACCCAGTTTGGGATCACTCTCGACGTTTTTCACCAGCTCGTTCACTGCTGCGACATTGACACCATTAAGGATCTGCGCGTCAGCCATGGCCATTCACCTCCATGAATTAGTCAACCTATGATGAATAATTGATATATGTGACCACCTTGAGAGAGACAGTCCACATGCCGGGATACCTTCTCTCAATAATGTTCGGGAATTCTACTCTTTCCTATTTAAAAAGGGTATGGCCCAATAAAAACCTCCCACCCGTTTCCGGGTGAGGAGGTTTAGGTAGAGGAATAAAGGTTCGCAGGTTTGCGCAGGCGGATCATAGCCGTACCGATAGAGCCTCCAAGGGGTCAGCATGAAACCGCTATAGCGTGAAGGAAGCAGCATGGGTGGTTTCGCTAAAAAAAAGTCTTTCGAAGTAGTAACCCACGAAAGACTCTGCACCCGGGCATTCATGTTGGAATGCCAATGCCTCGATTGGTAGTGAATTTTGGGAGAAAAAACTACCGCTCGGAAAAACAAGTCAAGCCGGCTCTCACCGGTTAGCAGGCAGAGCGAGAAAGTGCTTACGGTCAGGCTCAGCGTGGACTATGTGCTGGCGAGCATTGCCCTGCCTCGTGACATGGTAGGCGGCCCCGACGTTTAAGAACTAACGGATGAACTATAGGCAAGCATGTACCAAGGTAACTGTAATACCAACACCTGGTCACTTCTTCTTCCTTTTTCAATCAATTCTTTTTTTTCCATAAACTGAACAAACTACGAATTTGTATTGCTTGAAATTGGTTTCCAGTTCTTTACATTGCATTTTTAATTTACTGATACAGTTCTTGTAAGTATATCCAATAGAAATAATGATGAAACCCCATATCAATATGATTGCCGGTAAAGGACCTACTAAATAAATCATATATATAAGAGAGATACCAATTGCTGCAAAGAAAAACATAATTAAATGAGTCTTTAAAATCTCTGGCAACATCCAAAAGCATTCGGTATATGTAAATGCCATAAATAAAGTGGGTAATTTAGGTTCTAGCTTGGGACATGGATCCCACCCTGGCCCTAGTTTATAGAGGCCCAACATTTTTTCTAGCCCTGCAAGGACAATTTGTAAATACCGATATGTGTAGCCAACTTTCAATAAATAAATCACTCCACCAAATAGAATAGCCATTCCTAACAGATAAGCAAAAAATGGCAAATCTGTATAAGGAGTTTTGTCCGGGTTTGGAATAGGGAATACAAACCAGATCCAACCGAATCCAGTTAAAGCAGCGAGGATTGGCGTGTAGAACTTTAAGGTTTCTGTTAACCTGGCATTAATCATTTGAAATACTTGGTCATGGTACTTTTGAAGTACTTCCTCATTGATTTCGATAACGGGCAAATTGGAGTTCGCTGTACTTTGAGGGGGCTTATTTCTAGCAGCCTCGTAGATCGGTGAAGCTATTTGTTTTTTATCAACAGGAGAAGTGGTATTTGGATTTTGGGTCACCTTGGTATATCCTTTATTTGCGATACTATTATTCCATCCATTGCATGATTAAATGACTGCCTATTGAAAGGGATCCAGAAACATGGCTGCTTGAGCTTTGAAGATTATCTTAATTTTGCAAATAAGTCTTTAATGAGCTTTCAATATATGGAGGAATTGATCAGGATGTACCTAGGAAAATGTTTCTGGATTATTCAGGATAAGGTTGGAGAGGATTTGCCAATCAGCCTCTCCCGAAAGAATATTGAAAGGCTGTCTTTATTACCATTGTCATTGAATTTTTTAAAATCCTTTAATAGGCCTCCTAAGTGTGGTCCGCCGACTTTATGAGTGATGCGTTATACCCTGGTGCCCGATTTCGCACCTTGAACATCATTGATGACTTTAATCGGGAAGCGTTAGCCATTGAGATTGATACCTCGCTACGGGCTGAGCGAGTCATTCGGGTCCTTGACCGCCAGAAGGCAGAACGCGAGTTGCCCCTTATGATTCGCTTGGATAACGGCCCAGAATTCATCGCTCAGCAACTACAGGAATGGGAAAGGCGAATCGGGTGTTGATCTATCACATTCAACCAGGTTGCCCGACGCAGAATGCCTTTATCGAGCGATTTAATCGCACCTATCGGAATGAGGTGCTCAATCTCTATCTGTTTCGGAGTTTGGAAGAAGTGTGGGAGATCACAGCCAGTTGGCGGACCATCTACAATGAACACCGGCCCCGCAAGGCTTTACAGGGAACTGCCCCGTATCATTATCAGAAATTAACGCCCGAAAACTCTACATTTGAACTGTCCGCTTGACGGGAAAGCTTACATCAGAGCCAAAGTCTGTCCCTAAAGTGTTAACTCTTGGTATTGGGTCTTTAAAAATTTATTCGATTTCGTAAAAGATGCGCGAGCATAGCCATCAAGGTCTAAATTTAATAATTCCATGTCCGATTCGCTAAATTTATCGCGGTTGATCGTTAAAATATATTGTTTACCATTTAACAAATTAAGATTCTCACCAATATAATTGATGCTTTTAATCAGTGTGTCCTGATCAACATCAAAAATATTGTCATGTACTAAAAGTCCGGGATGAAGCTCAGAGGTGTAGGGGTTTATCAATAAGGCATAATCATACAAAAACACCTTTTCTCTGTTTATGCTATGGCTTCCATCCGAGTCAGTGCGAAGTTCAAACTTCAATATTTCTTTTCTTTTAGATATTTCTATATCAAATGAACTTTTTCTGTTTCCAAATACATACTCATGAATATCAAGAATAGTTTTTTCAAACGATCGAACCACCGCATCAGAGTCATTGCGGTAACTTTCCAATAAATAGATTTTATTTTCGCGTTCCCGTTTTTTACTTTTGTGATCACTTTCGTATTGGTTGTGGGCTTTTATAAAAGACGAAAGGGCAGAAAGCTCTTCTATTTTTCTAGCATGAATAGCGATGGTCTGCTTTAAGCTTATTAAAAGCCCTTCTTGATCTAAGAGTAATATTTTTTCTTTGTATAACCGGCTTAATTCAGAAATGTTTTCGTTTAATGGTTGGAGGGCTTCCACAATGGAGCCGCGTTTCTGGTCGATAAGGTTTCTCTGGAAATTATCGATCTTTTTCTTGAATATAGTCACTTCATCTAATTCGCGTTTTATTAGATCGCCAAGCCCTTCTTTAAATTGATTGTAGAGCTCTGCAACCTCATCGCCGTCAATATAGTTGTCACCATGAAAAAGCTGCAACTTTGATAATTCAGATTTTAATACGGCCTGTTTTGACCGTTCCCTTTCAAGCCGATTTTCTATTTCGATTATTTCATCTTTTATGACTCCAAAGCCTTCAATATTCTCAAGTCGATCAATATCAGATTGTATTCTTCGGACTTGGCTTTCTAATTCATTGAGATCAGATTTTGATTCCGACACATTTTTATTCGTAATGACTTTGATGTTCTCCTCTATCTTACTTTTTGCTTTTGTTAAGTTTTCCATTTCCTTGTAAAGCTGCCTTGCTTCGTTGTATGGCAATGGATCAACATGCAATAAATAAAGGTGCGGAGTGTAGTCTGGCGGTATACGTTTTGTGGTGTCGTAACAGTCGATTATTGACTTGAATTCAGAACCTTCATCCCGAATAAGTGGACCCATCATTATTCGAAAAGAAGGTGGGTTTTTTTGGTCTAGATTTTCAAATAATAACGAACCTAAATGGTTGTTAGCATCGGCTAGCGTTGAATAGCGCTGGCTATGGCCATTAATAATTAAAACCGGACAGTCATGATCTTTAATTGTTCGCTTAGATGTTATTTTGTGCTCACCAATTTCAAAATCTAAGCAAACGGTCACTTCCCGAGATAGGGTTTGTTCGGGAATGAGTGCTACCCGGCTATCTTTGTGCTGTTTTAGAAGAGCATAATTTAGGAACTCAATAACTATAGACTTACCAACGCCATTGGTTTTAACATTCCCTTCTTTTTTTTCGCCTAAGATCAAATTAAACCCGTCTACAAATGAAATGGGATCAAATACTCCTGGTTCGGTATATAGTTTTTTAATTTTCAACATTTTCAATTAAATATGGCTCATCAAAATCGACAATATCTAAGGAATACAAAAATAACATTCCGTAATAGATGCTTCTAGCGCTTAGCTTGGTCGTCTTTTGGAAACTTTTTGCAATATCAAAGATACTTATTCGACCATCGGCACTTCCCCGCAGCTGCTTCAGTATCTCATAGCCAATGAAGGGGGCAGATTTCATTAGGTCTTCATCTTTTGTAAATAGGTTAGACAAGGTCTGTTTCCTTATTTGGAAATACATTGCACTTAATCAAGTGTTTAACAATATAGAATTGGGCCGCCCCAGTGTCTGCTGCAAATCCCTTTGTCTGTAAAAGCGTGACGAAATATTCTATTATCCGTGCTAATGCATTCTTTGGATTGCCGTCACACTCAGTCAGAACTTTATCGCTAAATACTCTCAAGTGTTGCGCGACCCGACGAAGTTTCACTTGGCCAATATCGGATTCCTTTTCAATTGCCTCTAAAACGGCACCATAATCTTGATATAAAGTTAAAAATTCGGTTTTTAAGAATACCGCATGATTTGAAAATCTCTGATTAATTTTTTCGTCCGGAAATGGGTCTGTTAGGTATCCATCGCCTATCGCGGGATGATCTTCATCACTGATTAATTCTATAAGGCTTAGAATTGTCTGTACATTCTTCGGCAGTTCTTCTGTTGGTTTTTGATACAACTCACTATTTAGAAAATCATTAATTTTTTCCAGTTTGGGGGTGCCAAGATTATTAAACATTTTTGCGAGAATACCTATATCCCAAATATCATTTTTAGTATCTAAGTTATAAAACTTATTGCCAATGTTTGGAACTTTATGATCTTTTTTCTTGACAATATTAAGGATTACAAGGCGGTCGTACTTTTCGTATAGTTTTTTTTTAATGAACTTATCGACAGTGTTCTTGGTTTTATCAAGAGTGGATGTAGAGGTTACTTGGATAGCTATGCGGTTAGCCTGATCTCCGAGATCAATAGCCGTGCTGTTTTGTTCAATGATGTTGATATTGATCAAGCTGTATCCAAATGCCAGATTCAAAAGATTCCGATAGAAGTTCTCAGAATGAATATTTATGTCAGTAAAGTTCATGCCATTGCTAACTGATACCTGCGTAGAAAGCCAACTAAGCGAACTAATTATTGAACTTTGGTAGCCCTGTCGGTTCATAGTTAATTTTTCAGTTGGGTGCTAGGTTATCTTTATGTAATATCCGCTTTGCGTCGGAAATAGACAATTTCTCATCTTAATATTTCGGTAGTCTATGTCTATAGTGATAAATTTGCACGAGGCAGTTAAAGTCTCGTGTTTTCCTGACAAACGGTTATCTGACTAAATCAAATTCCGCTGTTCGTTGTAAATAGCTGGCCGGTTGTTGGAAGCGATACCACATTCACCACCGGAATAAGCTATCCCCCTTGATAATCCAGGATGAAAAGGCCAAGGAAAAGATATCATCAGGTCCAGCTTGGGGGGCAGGTCTTGTAATGAGACATCTGTGACGCCGCCAATTTCAAGCGGCGACTCACTGTCGCCGCATATACGCCCAAAGGATTTCCAATCTGATGAGGGCCTAAACTGGTATGACCAACTGAGCTGCCCGCGAAGAAATTGGGAGTACGATGAGCCGAATCAATATTTCGGAATTTGTCGGTCACCAGCCATCGGGGTTGTTTCTCCCCACCAGCCGACCACGGGTTCGGTTGTAACATCTCCAACTAATATCTCGTAGGATGATTTGGTTGAAGAAGGAAGGCTCGATTGTTATGGTATCTTTAAACCATTTAACCTGCGCGATCCCTGTACGGATCGGTCAATTGATTGCAGAATAAACAGCACTACCGATGCTCGATCACCCAATGAAGAAGGAAAAGAATAGCGTGCAATCTGAGTCGTTTCGTGCAATGAGCTTGAGAGGACAAATGAAATGTCTTTTATCGCTTGCCGCGTTCATACTCCTTGCCGGATGTGCCACCCTCAATGAGGAAGGCTACGGCTTTATTTTTCTTTCCAGTGATTTCGGCAATCCGTGTACACAGAATCAAGGAGATATCCCACGGGTTTACGATAACGGGTCTACTAACCCGGTCGATGTTAGCGTGCAAGTCATTAATACCGCCAACGTCAACCTCTTCATCAATGGTACCGGCTTTGTTATTCCACCCACCGGGCCCCAAGACCGACCGCGTGCCATGCGCCGTACCCTTCAGCCGGGCGAATCATTTGGTATCAAGGCTCAAGGACCTGATTGCGGGTGGATTGCAATAGTACATCCGCATTAACCGTAATAGAGAAATTGTTAACCCAGCAGCTTGCGATGGAAGGTGACGTATTCACAGAGTTGGTAGCTCTTCCTGTAAGCGCTGAAATGCCTGAGACCGCGAAAAACGAGAATTACCTTTTGGAACAAATGTAGCTGCGCGATTGGGTATCCATCAAACCAGTCCCTCAACCCCCCAGAACCTTGACAGAACCGTGCCGCGTGTGAGGCTACCGTATATCCGGGAAAGCTCCGGAGTGGCGGGTGATGCTCGCCAGATTCTTTTTATCCCCTCGAAAAGAAGACTGTAAAGCATGACAACAGTCCAGGAAAAATAGGATCATTCAGAATGTATGATTCTGGCCTTACAGCTTGACCATGTGTGTCGGGAATTCATCTTGGGTTTACTAATTAGAACGCGCGCTGATGAAAACGCATCGCACTGGTGGCTCCAACTCTTATGTCTACGTGATGTTCTGTGTTGCCGGGTTTCGCCCCGGCAGCGAGGTTTTGCCTGATGCGTCTCGGAGAGCGCGACCTTTGTTGTGGAGGCAAAAGTAGCCAAAACCATTGACGCCCCGTCTGGCCTCATCAGAGGGGACGGACGCCAACCTGGGGAGGGCGGACCAACTCGCCGGGCTCAAACAAGGTCCGCCAGGGGATGAGAGCGTCCCTCCCTTGGCCAGCCGGCAGGCGTCACCGCAACGGCGAGGAAGGCACACAGATAACGATGGCTTTGGAAATTCATTGGAATCACTATAGGGAAAACGAGTTGTGATGAGAGCGTCCGACCCAAGGACCGGACGGCAGGCGTCGGACTATGGGAGACGAACCTTTCAGGAATGCACATGAAAGAGCGAGGACGCCCATATTCTGTATGAGCCCAAAAATATCGTGTAAAAAAACAGCGGGTATGTTTGTAGTTGCCTTCATTGTGCTGGCTGCCATGTTGGCCGCATGCACAAGTGGGAGCGGGCAGGATGACATTCTGGAAATTAAGTTCTGGGCGATGGGCCGCGAAGGGGAGATTGTTCCTGAGGTGCTCAAGGAGTTTGAACGTGAGAATCCTGGGGTTCGCGTCATTGTCCAGCAGATTCCCTGGACCTCGGCCCATGAAAAACTGTTGACGGCCTTTGCCGGAGATGCCCTGCCTGATGTCGCCCAGATGGGTAATACCTGGATCGCGGAATTTGCGGCGCTTGATGCCGTTGCCAGGCTGGATGAGATGGCAGAGGCCTCTTCCGTGATTGAGGAGCAGGATTATTTCCCGGGGATCTGGGCGACGAACGTCGTTGGCGATACCTTGTACGGGGTGCCCTGGTATGTGGATACGCGGTTGCTCTTTTACCGGCAGGATATTCTGAAGGCTTCCGGAATTGTTCGCCCTCCACGTGACTGGACTGAATGGATGCAGGCGGCCACGGCGGTGAAGCAACATGTTGGAAAAGACAACTTTGCCTTTTACGTGCCGCTGAATGAATATGAAATGCAGGTGTCCCTTGCTCTTCAACAAGGGGTGCCGTTGCTGCGGGACGGTGACCGGTATGGCAATTTTTCCAGCCCTGAGCTGGTGGTGGCCCTTGATTTTTACCTCGACTTTTTTCGCAAAGGGCTGGCACCGCCTTCCAGTGAAACCGACATTGCCAATGTGTGGGATGAGTTTGCACGGGGCCACTTTACCTTCTATATGACCGGGCCGTGGAATATCGGCGAATTCCGCCGCCGGTTGCCTGCCGATCTGCAGGATGACTGGATGACGTCCATCCTGCCCGGGCCTTCGGGTCCGGGTGCCTCGACAGCAGGCGGTTCCAGCCTGGTGGTGTTTAAACATTCCGCGCATAAAGATGCGGCATTTCGGCTGGTGGAATTCCTGTCCCGTCCAGAAATTCAGCAACAGTTTTATGAGATCAGTGGGAATCTGCCGCCGCGTCGGTCAAGCTGGCGGGGAGACCGGCTTGAATCGGATCGGTATCTCGTGGCCTTTAGGGAGCAGCTTGAGCGCGCGCTACCGGCACCGAAAATTCCCGAATGGGAACGCATCGTGCAGGAATTGCGCATGGTGACGGAGCGTGCGGTGCATGAGAAATGGACGGCTGAAGAAGTGGCGCGTGAACTGGATAGCCGGATCGATCGCATTCTGGAGAAACGTCGGTGGATGCTGGCGCGGGATGGGGGAGACGGGGCGTGAAATCGTCTGTGGTAAACCCTCTTGCTTTTTTTCATCGAAAAAGCGCTGTCCGGTGATTGCATGGCACTGATTTCCTCAGCTCTCGTATTCACGCGTTTTTCTGTGTTGCCGGGTTTCGCCCCGGCGGTCGAGCCACTTTTGTTTCGGCAAAAGTGGCCAAAACCATTGACGCCCCGTCCGGTTTCATTAAGATGGGTCGGACGCAAGTCTGAGGAGGGCGGACCAACTCGCTCTGCTCAAACAAGGCCCGCCAGGGGATGAGGGCGTCCGACCCACGGACCGGACGGCAGGCGTCAGTCAATGGCAACAGGCACATAGACACAGAAGACTTTGGAAATTCATTGGAATCACTATAGGAAAATCGTGTTGTGATGAGAACGCATGGCACTGGTGGCTGCTATTCTCGTGTTGACGTGAATCTCTGTGGTGCCGGGTTTCGGTCCGGCGGCGAGGTATTGCCTGAGGCGTCTCTGAGAGCGCGATTATCGTTTGGTTCGACTCGAAAAGCGAATCCGTTGTGTGGAGACAAAGGATCAAACAACGGTCGCACTCTACGAGAAGCACCATACAAATCGACGCCCAGTCCGGTCTCTTCAGATGGGACGGACGCGGGCCTGAGGAGGGCGGCCTAACTCGCAGGGCTCAAACAAAGTCCGCCCGTTCACAAGAGCGTCCGACCCAAGGACCGGACGGCAGGCGTCAGTCAACCGCGTGGAGGCATACAGACAAAAAAGACTTTGGAAATTAATCGGAATCACTCTAAATGCATCCCTGAGCTTTTGATTGTCCAGGACCGACTGTTGGTTTACAATGACGGAAAGAAAAAATAACTTATGAAATTTTCGCGAATCACCGTCAATTCTCGGCGAATGGATGGCGTGCCATGTATTCGGGGCCTCCGGATTCCCGTCGCCACTATTGTGGCGATGATGGCAGACGGCATGATTTCGGAAGAGATCTTGGAGGTCTATCCTGATGATCTCTGCTCGGAGGATGTCCGCGAAGCTTTGAAATATGGGGCTGAGGCGGTCCGCGAGCGAGAATTGCCGCTCACTGCTCAAACGTGAGGTTTCTTGTTGATCACGCGCTATCTCCGCTCCTGGCCATATTCTAGAGCTAGAGCCTAACCTCCATTTCGAAAGGGCAGCTCCGGCCACGCCAACAGTTAGCTTCGGTAATACGGAAGCATGAAGGAAAATGAACACAGATGGAGTAACCCAGTCTGCGGAGGCTGATAAGCATAGGAGAGAGAGTTACACCCATGCCCACTATTTCCATGTTTTACGGCATCCTTATCCGAATGTTTTTCTATGATACGGAAAGACACCACGTGCCTCACATTCATGCTGAATATCAGGGCCAGGTTGCTGTATATTCAATTCCTGATGGTACGGTTTTAGCTGGCGAGCTTCCTCCTAAAAAACACAAGTTAGTCGTGGCATGGATTGAAATACACCATGAAGATTTACTAGCCGATTGGGAACTGGCGGTGGTAGGCAAGAAACCCTTTCCTATTCGAGGGCTTGATCAGTGAAAATTACAAAAGTTATTCCAAAAGACGATCACCTCCTATACATCAAGGCTGATGATGGGCAAGCCGGTCTCTTGGACATCACCCCCTATCTGGAATCAGAGGCATTCGCTCCGTTAAAAGATCGAAACACATTTGAGCAAATTCACAACGGGGGCTATTATGTTGAGTGGGACTGTGGAGCCGACCTTTCTGCCGATACGATTCAGGCGCGATGGAAACCTCTCACAAGCGAAGACACGTAATATCTAAGGGCCGCCACCTGGCCCACCTCAGACGCTTGGCTCCTACGGAAGAAATCTTCTTTGATCGAGTTTCCGTGGACATCAACTTTAGAACATTGCTCACCTCGTTACGAAAAAATACTTTAAGGAGTGGTCGTGGTTTTTTAGGAGACTCGCATCCGTGTGCGCCAATTACCCATTGATCTTGCGTTAGAATCGACCGAAACCTGAGATTCATTCATCCCCCGATTGTTCTTGAGATTTCCGGACATCATCCCCCATTCAATTCTATTGGTACATAGTTGAACCCTCTCTCTCCAGAGCGAAGGCTGTGAGTGATTTAGTAGAGAATAAGCAGGTGGAGTGCCCCGGCGAAAATGGAAAAGTCTAGAAACAACAATTCCAGCAGGATGGTGGAAGGCGCTCGATATTTCAAGCGGTTCGAAAGTGTTTGCTGGAGGGTGCCTGTTGTCCAAATGCTGGCGCGGGATGGGGAAGACGGGTCGTGAAATCGTCTGTGGCAGGCTGGCTGTTTGCCGGGCCGGCGCTGGCGATTATTGCTGTTTTTTTCTTTCTGCCGGTGCTGGCGGCGTTGGCTCTCAGTCTGACGGACTTTGATATCTATGCTCTGGCCGACCTGTCCAACCTGCGATTTGTGGGTTTCCAAAACTATATTGAGCTGTTGCAACGGCCGCTGTTCTGGCAGGCCCTGGGTAACACGCTGTATTTCGTGCTGGTCGGTGCGCCCCTCTCGGTGTTTGTGTCACTGGCAGGGGCACTGTTGCTGAATGGACAGATGGTGCGGTTCAAGGGATTTTTCAGGACCGCCTTGTTTGCGCCGGTCGTGACGACGATTGTGGCCGTGGCGGTGATCTGGCGATATCTCCTGCATACCCGTTATGGCTTGATCAATTATTCCCTCGATTGGTTGGGCCTCTCCGTTGTGGACTGGCTGGGTGATCCGCATTATTCCATGCCGTCCATCATTCTTTTCGCGGTCTGGAAAAACTTTGGCTACAATATGATCATTCTTCTGGCGGGCCTCCAGGCGATACCCGGCGATTTGTATGAGGCTGCACGGATTGACGGGGCCAATGCCCTTCAGCGTTTTTTCCATGTCACATTGCCTTCCCTCGTTCCTTCACTGTTTCTCGTCGGGGTGCTGACCATGGCCGGATACTTCCAATTGTTTGCCGAACCCTATGTGATGACACAGGGCGGACCCGTTCAGAGTACGCTCAGCATTATTTATCTGATGTATGAAGAAGGTTTTAAATGGTGGAGCCTGGGGTCGGCATCCGCCGTGGCCTTTATTCTTTTTGTTTTTATGATTGTGGCGGCAATTGGGCAACTTTTGGTGATGCGGCGGTATGGGAGTGGAGTGTGAGCTGATGTTCATACGAAGTGAATGGTTCTGGTCTTAGAGGTTTACTGATGTGTATCGGGAATCAATCTTGGGTTTACTCTGGGCATTTCCATTACCGACCTATTGGTTCGGAGCAATGGCATCAAAATTTCACGTATGCACAACCTGGAATTTTTAGAGTTCATGATAATTGCCGGGTCTCGGCCCGGCAGCCGAGCCACTTTTGATTCGGCAAAAGTGGCCAAAACCATTGACGCCCCGTCTGGCTTCAGCAGAGGGGAGGGACGCAAACTTGGGGAGGGCGGACCAACTCGCCTGGCTCAAACAAGGTCCGCCTGGGGATGAGAGCGTTCCTCCCTTGGGCCAGCCGGCAGGCGTCCCGCAGCGGCGAGGAAGGCATACAGATAACGATGGCTTTGGATATTCATTGGAAGCACTATAGGAAAATCGTGTTGTGATGAGAACGCATGGCACCGGTGGCTGCTACTCTCGTGTTGACGTGAAGTTCTGTGATGCCGGGTTTCGCCCCGGCAGGCGAGGTCCTTTTGCTCTGGCAAAAGGACCCAAAACCATTGACGCCCCGTCTGGCCTCATTAGAGGGGAGGGACGCAAACTTGGAGAGGGCGGACCAACTCGCCTGGCTCAAACAAGGTCCGCCGGGGGATGAGAGCGTCCCTCCCTTGGGCCAGCCGGCAGGCGTCGGATTATGGGAGACGGAATGCAGATGAAGAGCAGGGAACCATACATTCTGTATGATTGGTAAATCCATGAGACACTTGTGGAGAGGCTCGGGGACGAATGTCGGCTTGTTGTTTTTGGCTGCGTTTGCTTTGATCCCGTTGCTGTGGATGCTGAGTGTGTCCTTTATGGCTCCGGGAGAGGCCAGCAATTTTCCGCCGCCGCTGTTGCCGGAGCATCCGACGCTGGCCAATTATATTAAGCTCTTTGAATATTCCAGTATGGGAAGGAACTTCTTGAATTCCCTGTTTGTCGCGACGGCGGCCACTCTGTTGTCACTTACGTTTAATGTGGCTGCCGGATATGCGTTTGCCAAACTGGAGTTCAAGGGGCGGCACCTGCTGTTCCGCGGGCTGTTGAGTGCCCTGGTGATTCCGGCCCAGGTGTCCATGATTCCGCTGTTTTTGATGTTGAAAGGGATGGGGTTGGTGAATAGCTGGATCGGTGTGCTGATCCCCTTTGTGGCCAGCATATTTGGTATATTCCTGGTACGGCAGTATGCCTTATCTATTCCGACGGAACTGATCGAGTCGGCCCGGATTGAAGGGGCCAGTGAGCTACGCATTTTCCGGTCGGTCGTGGCGCCGTTGCTGACACCCATTCTGATTACACTGGGGCTGTTTACCTTTATGGCCGCATGGAATGATTTTTTATGGCCGCTGATCGTCCTGACCGACAGTGATAAATATACCCTGCCGATTGCGCTGGCCTCTTTGTCACGTGAGCATGTGCAGGATGTCGAACTGATGATGGCCGGTGCGGTGATCACCGTGACACCGGTCCTGATTCTGTTTCTGATGCTTCAGCGTTTTTATATGAGTGGAAATCTTGCGGGAAGTGTCAAAGGATGAGAGGTGTATGGCGTGCAGCCGGCTTCCTCTTTTTCGGCATGGCCTGGTTGTTATTGCCGGTGTGTGCATTCGGGGAGAATCCCGCCGCCAATGATTTTCGGTTGCTTGATGGTTTTGAGAATGTCGGGGAATGGAAGACCATCGCGACGGAATACAGCGAGGCCTCGATCAGGATGGCAGAAGGCGTGAAGGGCAATGCGCTTCAATTGTCCTATGAACTTCGAACCGCCGGGACCGCCAATGTACATCGCGCAATTCAGCTTGATCTGTCGAACAATTTCGAGATTGCATTTAAACTCAGGGGGCATGCGCCACAATCTACTTTTGAGATTCGGCTGGTCGATGACAGCGGAGCGAATGTCTGGTGGAGGCAGTTTCATGATTACGAATTTCCTGCTGACTGGACAACCGTTCGTATTCGGCGAAGCGATATCCACTTTGCCTGGGGGCCGATCAAGGACCATGATCTGAATACCATCGCCAAATTTGAATTTGTGATTCTTGGCGAAACCGGTGACAAAGGGACGGTCGAGTTCGATACCCTCCAGATGCGGCCACTTCCCGAGCCGCCCGCCATGATTCCGCCGGTCGTGGCAATGGCCGGCGACGTCCCTGCCCCTGCCGTCGTTGACGGTGATCCGGAAACCACCTGGACTGCCGACACACCCACTGAACTCATATTTGATCTGGGCTATTTGCGCGATCTTGGCGGACTGACCTTGCGATGGGCCGAGGGTCAAATGCCCGAGGCGATTGACATGGCCCTTTCCGAAGACGGAACAGACTGGACGGTACCGCACTGGGAAATGGGCACCGGGCCTTCCTCGTCAGGAACGATCGGGTATCTGCGAACCGCAGAGGCGTTCGGACGTTATGTTCGTCTTTCACTGACACCGGCATCGGGAGGACGGATTGGCTTGCTGGAAGCTCGGATTGAACCACCGGAATTCGGGCAGGATGACAATCGGTTTCTTCTGTCCTTAGCCAGGGAAGCCAAAAAGGGATCGTATCCGCGCAGTTTCCTTGGTGAGCAGATTTATTGGACCATCGTTGGCCCTCCACAAGGTGGCCGGTCGGCATTACTGTCTGAAGATGGCGCCATGGAACCGGGCCCCGGCGCGTTCTCGATTGAGCCGTTTCTTCTTGAGAATGAGTCGGTGCTGAGCTGGGCCGATGGGGAACACCATCACAGCCTGCTGGATGAGTATCTGCCCTTGCCGCGCGTGCGCCGGACCCATGAGGGCCTCTCATTGGATGTCAGTGCACATCGTCCGCCAGTTCCTGCTGGACGAGAAGGGGGAACGGACGGCCATGCCCGTGATGTGGTGACCAGATATCGTGTGGTCAATACCGGCACGATCCTTCGAAAGCTCACTCTGGCCCTTGCCATCCGCCCCCTGCAGGTCGATCCGCCTACGCAGATTCTGAATCTTGTGGGTGGGGTCAGCAACATTGATCAACTCGGCTGGGATGGTGCCGCGTTTCAGGTGAATGGTGACTGGTCCGTGTATCCTGAGCTGAAGCCGGACCAGGTCTCGCTCGCGGAATTTGAACGGGCCGGGTTTCCGCATGTACAGGATGCCGGGGCAGGCACGGTTTCGCAAAGCCTCGTGGCGCCGGGAGGCTTCGGCTCCGGCGTCATGTATTTTCATGTTGATCTGAAGCCGGGTGAGGCTCGCGAAGTTTCCGTCGTCACGGTCCTCGATTCCGATAGGGGGTCTGCGCCCGACCTGAACCGCGAGGCCATTAATGCCGGAGAAAAGGCCGCAGCCGGGGAATGGCGGGAAATCCTCAATCAAGTGGACATTTCGGGCCCGCCTGAATCCATGCCGATGCTCAATAGTTTAAAAACCGCGTTGGCGCATATGATGATCACGCGCGACGGGCCGGCACTGCGTCCGGGTCCACGCACCTATGCCCGTTCGTGGATACGTGATGGCGCAATGATGAGTGAAAGCTTCCTGCGTCTCGGGCAGAACGACCCTGCGGTTGAGTATGCCCGCTGGTATGCACCATACCAATTTTCCAGTGGCAGAGTTCCCTGCTGTGTGGACAAGCGTGGTGCGGATCCGGTTGTGGAGAATGACAGCCATGGAGAACTGATTTTTCTGATTGTGGATATTTACCGGTACACCGGGGATCGTGCCTTTGCCGAGATGATGTGGCCTCATGTGGACAAGGCTGCGGCGGTCCTCGATACATTGAGGCTGTCGGAACGCACGGAGCATAACCGTCAAGATGATCGCAAGGCATTCTATGGTCTGTTACCGGCATCGGTGAGCCATGAGGGTTATTTGGACCGTCCGGCCTATTCATTCTGGGATAATTTCTGGGGTCTGAAAGGATTGACTGATGCGGCGTTTCTTGCGGAGGAACTGGGTCACGCTGACCGCGCAGCTGACATCAGGGCCGATGCCGCTGAATTTGCGGCAGATATCAGCGCGTCTGTTAGTTTGTTGGGCGAAGAACTCGGGCACGTGCCGGGGGCCGCAGACCGAAAAGATTTTGACCCGACATCCACGACAATCGCGCTTTCGCCGACCGGGGCGGCGTCAGCTCTGCCACGAGAGTTGCTGATAGCCACGTTTGAAAAAGCCTGGTCCGAGTTTGTGGCGCGGCGCGATGGCACCAAGACGTGGACTGTCTACACCCCCTATGAATTTCGTCAGGTGAGCGCGTTTGTGCGGTTGGGTGAGCTGGAACGTGCCCATGCCCTGCTTGATTTTTATATGCGGGACCGTCGCCCGGCCGCGTGGAACCAATGGAGTGAGGTGATCGGCCGGCTTGAACGGGATCCGCGTTTCATTGGTGATATGCCCCATACCTGGGTGGGGTCGGATTTCATCCGGGCGGTACTTGATCTGTTTGTGTATGCTGATACAGAAACCGGCTCACTGGTTATCGGCGCGGGTCTGCCGCGAAATTGGTTGCAGGGTGAGGGCATCCGGGTGCATGGGCTGAGAACCCCGTATGGCGAAGTGTCCTATGCGGCACGTGAGGAAGGCGGGCAGGTGCGCGTTGATCTGGAAGGATCGACCATGCCACCGGGCGGTTTTGTTTTACCGGCTTCACTGAAGGGCGACGTCAGGGTAACATTCAATGGAAGGCATCTGGACGTTCGCTGGACATCCCAATAACAACCAGCTGCTGCGAATAGGTCCCCCACCTTAGTCTTCTCCTTACCAAGGAGAAGAATTCCAAGCTGATGTCTGTTGCAAGAGGAGCACGAGAAGAAATTGACCCATGGAAATCCGAGAAGGAAAAAAGGATAAACGTAGATGAAAAAACAAGCGACATTTCCCGAGGGGTTTCTCTGGGGTGCTGCCACATCGTCCTACCAGATTGAGGGAGCACCGCTGGCCGATGGTGCAGGTCCAAGCATCTGGCAGCGTTTTGCTCACACGCCCGGAAATATTCTGAATGGCGATACCGGTGACGTCGCCTGCGATCATTATCATCGTTGGCGCGAGGATATCGCCCTCATGAAGGAGCTGGGATTGCAGGCCTATCGGTTTTCGGTGGCCTGGGCGCGTATTTTTCCTGAAGGCAAAGGAAGCCTGAATGAGAAGGGCCTGGATTTCTACGAAAGACTTGTTGACGGCCTTCTGGAGGCCGGGATCGAACCGCTCCTGACATTGTATCACTGGGATTTGCCCGCAGCATTGGACGATCTTGGCGGATGGCTGAATCCGGACATTGCGCATTGGTTTGCCGATTATGGCGAAGCGATGTACCGGCGTTTGGATGGGCGGGTAAAAAAATGGACCACACTCAATGAACCCTGGGTGGTCACGGATGGCGGCTATTTGCATGGCCTACTGGCCCCTGGGCATTCTTCTCACTATGAAGCGCCGGTTGCCGCTCATCATCTGATGCGCGCTCATGGGGCGGCCGTTCAGGCCTATCGTGCGGTCGGGGCTCATGAAATCGGCCTGGTGGTGAATATCGAGCCGAAGTATCCGGTATCGGAGGATCCCAAAGATCTGGCGGCAACCAATCGGGCGGATGCGTATATGAACCGGCAGTTTCTTGATCCCGCGCTCCTGGGATCCTATCCGGAGGAAATGGCGGAGATATTCGGTGACGCCTGGCCTGAATGGCCTGCCAGGGATTTCGAGCTTATTGGTCAGAAGATCGATTTTGTCGGGCTGAATTATTACACGCGTGCCGTGACGGGTGATGGCCCGGACTGCTTGCCTGTCAGGGCCAGGACCGTTCGCCAGCCCCACAAGACCTATACGGAAACCGGGTGGGAGGTCTATCCGGACGGGCTTTCCGACACGCTCCTCTGGCTCAAGAATCGTTATGGTGAGATGCCGCTGTATATCACCGAGAATGGCTCGGCCTTCTTTGATCCGCCGAAAGCGATTCATGGACGGGTCATTGATCCGGTGCGGATGCACTACCTGAACCAGCATCTGTGCGCGGTCCGGACCGCGATTGAAAAAGGCGTTGATGTGCGGGGATATATGGCCTGGTCTCTGATGGACAACTATGAATGGTCCTATGGGTATGCCAAGCGATTCGGCATTGTGCATGTCGATTTTGAGACTCTTGAGCGCACGCCGAAGGATACAGCCCGGTATTATTCGAAAATTATCGAAACCAATGGTGCGGTTCTGGACGAACCCTTTCTGCCTCTTTCCGTGCATACGTAACATGGCCAGTCTGACCCTGCGAAACATTCACAAACGTTTTGGCAAGACGGACGTATTGTCGGGAATTGACCTCGATGTCGCCGATGGCGAATTTGCGGTGATTGTCGGTCCCTCGGGTTGCGGCAAGTCAACGCTGTTGCGTACCATTGCGGGCCTCGAAGAGATCGATACGGGAACTATCACAATCGGTGAGACCGATGTCTCGGGGTTTCCACCTTCCGAGCGCGGTATTGCGATGGTGTTTCAGTCCTATGCGCTGTATCCGCATATGACTGTCTATGACAACATGAGCTTCGGGATGAAAATTGCCGGAGCGGCAGCCGCAGAAATTGACCAGGCGGTGCGCACGGCTGCCGAGACGCTCGGCCTGACCGCGCTGCTTGAGCGGAAACCGAAAGAGCTTTCCGGTGGACAGCGCCAGCGCACGGCTATTGGCCGGGCGATAGTCAGACGCCCGAAAATTTTCCTCTTTGATGAACCGCTTTCCAATCTGGATGCCTCTCTTCGTGTGAAGATGCGGCATGAGATTGCACGACTGCACGAGACGCTTGAGACCACCATCATCTATGTCACGCATGATCAGGTTGAGGCCATGACGTTGGCGGACCGGATCGTGGTACTCCGGGATGGATGTATTGAACAGACGGGTTCCCCCAATGAACTGTACAAGTATCCTGCCAACCGCTTTGTTGCCGGCTTTATCGGATCGCCGGCCATGAATTTCCTGGCCGGGGTCGTGGTCGACCGCCGCCAGGATACCACAAGTGTCCGACTTCACAGTGGAGCGACGATCCAGGTGAATGGCGTTGCCGGAGCATTGCCCCCTGATACTCCGGTCACGCTTGGCATTCGTCCCGAGCATCTGGCGACGGGGGGTGATTACAACCTCGTCGAGACGCAGATCAAGTTGGTGGAGCCACTCGGCAGCCATTCCTATGTCTATCTGGAAACACCGGATGCCGAGGACCTGCTGATATTCCGCGCATCCGGCGAGTTCGGTTTCGCGAAGGGCGACCGGCTGACGGTATGTCTTGCGGCAGACCACTGCCATCTTTTCGGGAAAGACGGAATGGAACTACGGCACAAACCTTCCGGAAACCTCACGACAAGTCAGGGAGATCACTGATGACCTTTTTCAAGAGATGTGTGTTGACATTGTTATTAATTCTGGTCCTGCTGATGGTGCCTGCGACAGCCGCGCTGGCCACATCCAATATTCCGCCAAAGGATACCTGGCGGGTGACTGCCTCCTCGATCCAGAGCGATGAATTCAAACCCGGGAATCTGGCGGATGGCAATATGGAGACTCGCTGGTCCAGTCAGGCAAAGGATGAGGAATGGGCGCTCATTGACCTTGGAAAGGTTGTTGAGATCACCGGCTTTACCCTGCATTGGGAGGACGGGTATTCGAGCAAATACAACCTTCTGGTATCGACCGATGCCCAGGTGTGGTCGACGGTGTATATTAACGACGAGGGCGACGGGCAGATGGATGATATTTTTATCCGGCCCGTTTCCGCGAGGTATGTCCGGCTGGATACACGGGAGAGGGCGACAAGCTGGGGGAATTCCCTTTGGGAATTTGATATTAAGGGGACTGACGACATTGTCGATATCTCCGTGATTGCCGGTGGTGGAGGGGACACCTCGGTTCTGATGGATGGACGCAAGGATACCCTCTGGAAAAGCGATGCGGTGGATCGGGCAGAATTGCTTCTGGACCTGCGCAGGTCCAGGACGATATCCGGATTGCGTATTGATTGGGGGGATCAATATGCCGGTTCGGTCGATATGGCCATTTCGCTGGATGGAAAGGCATGGAAGGAGGTCTCTTCTATCTCCGTCTCGGCGGGATCACAGGGGCAGTCCGATTTTGTTCCGCAAGATCCGTCAGAGGTACGCTACATCAGGCTTGTGTTGTCCGACCCTATTAAAGCCGGGGGCGGTTTCGGGATTAGCGATATTTCATTGCGCGGTCCCAAGGAAGTGTTCACCCCTTTTATCCGGTATCAATTTGATGCCCGGAGGGCTCCTTTCGGTGATTATCCCCCACATGTCAGGGGCTATCAAACCTATTGGACTCTGGTTGGCCTTCCCATAGATAGCGAGGAAAGTCTCTTTGATGAGTATGGCAATCTGGAATCCCGGCGCGACGGTCCCATGCTGATGCCCTATGTCAAAGAGGGGGACAATCTGTATTCGGCTGCCGTCGCGGCAAACATACACCAGGAATTGCAGGACGGGTACCTGCCGGCTCCTATTGTGAAATGGGAGACGGGGAATGGACTGCATTTCAGGTCCGAGGCCATTACCAGCGGTCCTGTCGATGCCAGCATGACTTATGTGCGCCATCGGCTGGAAAATCGTTCCGATACCGTACGGAAGGGCGATCTCATCGTGACGATCAGGCCCGCCCAGATTAATCCCAAATGGCAACATGGCGGATTGTCGCCTATCCATTCGATCCGGTACGTGCATGAAACCGGAAAACTGGTCATGATTAACGACAAAAATACCTACTTGGCCCTGTCGCCGGCCGACAGTTTTCTTGGCTCGCAATATGCTCACGGGGATATTGCCAACCACCTGCGAGGCAGGGTCATGCTGAGCGCGGGTGTAGACGGCAATGGCGATGCCAAATCTATTGAGGACAAGACCGGGACCGGCCTACTTTCGGCAGCCTGGACCTATGCATTCGAATTGAAACCTGGTGAATCCAGGGAGGTTGTGTTTGCGGCACCCTTGCATGAGACCCTGACCCACCTGAAAACGGCCGAGGACTTCGAGACGTTGCGGAAGGAGTATGTGACCTTCTGGACCGACAAGCTTAACCGTGTGGGATTCGAGCTTGCCAATAAGGCCGTCGTCAATACCGTAAAGTCGCAGATAGCCTATATCCTGTTGAACAACGATGGCGTGGTTATCCAGCCAGGCGCGCGCAGTTACAACCGGACCTGGATGCGGGATGGGGCGATCATTTCCGCCACGCTTATGCGGCTTGGTTTTTTCGATGAGGTCAGGGATTTTCTGAACTGGTATGCCGAACGCGTGGAGCCTGACGGTCTCGTGCCTCCTATTCTCTTCACCAGCGGTGAGGTGTATGACGGCTGGGGGAGGAATATCGAATGGGACAGCCAGGGGCAGTTTATCTATGCGATCATGGAATACTATCGTTTTACGGGTGACAGAGACTTCCTGGAAAAGCATTTTGATGCTGTTCATCGGGCGATGAAGTACATTGTCACGTTGCGGGAGCGTACGCTTGATCCGAAACATTATGCCCATCTCGAGGCAGGAGAGCGGCTGAAGGGCATCCTGCCTCCGTCTATCAGTCATGAAGGGTTCATTACCCCGATGCACAGTTATTGGGATGATTTCTGGGCCATTCGCGGTTGGGCGGACGGGATTGAAATGGCGGAAATCCTAGGCCGGAATTTTTTGGCCGACTGGGCGAGGACGGAGTCGAAAAAATTCACCACAAGCGTCAGGGAGTCCATTGCAAAAACCATCGCCTGGAAGTCGCTGGACTATATCCCTGTGGATGCGGACAAAGGCACTCCAGATCCGACCTCTATTGCTATAGCCATGTTTCCCACGGAAGCCTGGCACGTTCTGCCCGCGGATATTCTGGACCGGACGTTCCGGAGCTATGACCGGATGGTGAAAAAACGGGATGCCGGTTCGACCCCCTATTCCTATACGCCTTACGAGGTGCGGAATATTCTGGCTCTCGCGACCCTGGGGTATCGCAAGGAAGCTTTCGACCTGCATGAAATTTTGTTCAAGGGCAGGCGTCCGGCCAATTGGAATGAGTTTGCCGAAGTTGTGCTGTCCGACAGTCGCAAGGGTGTGTATATTGGTGATATGCCACATACGTGGGTCGGGGCAGGATATGTGAATTCTGTCCGGGGCCTCATTGTGATGGAAGAGGACAAAAGTAAAACGTTGAACCTGCTGTTTGGTACCCCACGGGAATGGCTTGTGGGCGATGGCATTGCCCTTTCGAATTTTCCCACGCATTTCGGAAACCTGACGATGCAGGCGAAATGGGATGACAACGACCAGAGACTGACTCTGGATGTGGATATGCCAAAATTCACGGACAGAACCATTTATGTTCGCTGGCCAATCCACAAGAAGGGTAAGCCTAAGCAGGTTGTCGTTGAGGGCGATGACAGCTCCCGTGTGGATGATCACGGTATCTGGTTGTCAGGCAATACGTTCACGCTGATGGCCAAATGGTAAATTGTGGTTTTGGTGTAAGGAGTCAAGGGTAAGGCGTGAGGCGTAAGGGATGGGATAAAAGGCTGTAGATTATGCCCCCTGTCATGAAGGTATTTTCCTGACTTTTGGCGGAGGTTTGTCATGGCTCAGGACCTGCTTTTTCAGGACTCTCCTTTGTAGTTTGTCGTTCACCAGCCATCGGGGTCCATGTTCCTGGTCGTATAAGAATATATTAAATTGTGGAAGAATCCTGCCGCCGCATGACAATGGAAAATGAAAATTGTGGGAGCCCGGTGGGTGTGGGTCACACCCGTCTGTCAACACCCGGTCAACGTGCACATTCACATTCATAATGAGACGTGAGGAGATCGCTTGATGGTTATGGCTTGGCGTACGTGTAAGACAAAAAATCTGGCGATTATCGGGATGCTGTGTGTGGTGGTGGGCCTGCAAACCATTCATGCTGCGGGAGCCACCACCGTGCGTCACGCCAAGAATATGAGCTTTCCGTCACAGTGTGCGGAAGAGGACAATGTGAATATTCCGATCTATGGCGGTTTTGTGTCCGACTATCAAATCACCGCGTCCTTTCCCACTTATTATCCCCTCCAACGCGGGCAGAAGGATCTCTGTATTGGGGATCTCACCAACTGCGAACAGGCGTGGGATATGCGGCCAACGGCGCAGATCGCTTATTACGATGCGGCGCAACGGACCTTGAAATTTGTCTGGCAGTCGCCCGGCTTCTATTGGTATCCCATTGAAACGCCGGACGCGGACAATGCGAATGTCGGACAATATGTGTCGCTGGCGTACCCGCCGACAGACCGGTATTGGGTGGGCTTAGGTGCACCACCGGCCATGGCCTATTATGACGCGCTCAAACACAATCTCATGTATATTGTCCGGGATGAAAAGGGGCAGTGGCGTCAGCCGGAGATTGTCGATTCCACCGGCGATGTCGGGAAATTCGTCTCGCTGCGTATTAGTCGGGATAGGCGGCATCACGTCGTGTATTACGATGCGGATCATGGGAATTTAAAATATACCTATAAACCCAATCCAGATATGGTGGGCGGATGGGCGACTCCAACGATTCTGGACTCAAACGGCGATGTCGGGAAGCATGCAGTCATGGCGATAGGTCCCACGGGCAGCCTGCATGTGGTGTATTACGATGCGGACACGAAAGATTTAAAATATGTCACCAACGATGACGCGCATGGGTGGTCGGCGCCCGTGGTCCTGGATGCCGCCGGGGATGTGGGTACCTACCCCTCAATGAGCGTGTACTATGAGGGTTGGACAGAGAAAATGAACGGGGCCTATGAAGGGCATTATCCGCATATCACGTATTACGATGCGAGCAACGGACATTTAAAATACATCTATCAGGATGCACGGGGATGGTCGACTCCGGTCGTGTTGGATGCGTCGGGAGATGTCGGGCAATATACGTCCACGGCGTTTGGTCCTGATGGGGCGCTGCATGTGGCATATTATGATGCCACGAATAAGGATTTAAAATACCTGCACAAAGAAGCTGACGCCGAAACATGGCCGGCGGGGATCGTTCTTGATGCGGTGGGAGATGTTGGCCGGTTTGCCTCGCTGGGGGTGACGGCACGAGGCTATCCGAATATTGCCTATTATGATGCAGACAACCAGAGTCTAAAATTTCTCGCAAAGACAAAGGCGACCGCGCCACGGTGGGATACCCCTCAGGTCATTGCATCCGGTGCCGCTGTGCAGTATGCGAGTTTGGTGACTTCGGGTTTTGTGGACATCGCGGATCTCGACGGTAAGGACATCTATAATGACGGCGATGTAGCGGTTCGAGTCATGGATGTGTCCGGGTGGCCTTATGAATCGGGGATGGCCGTCAATATTGTGGGTGGGCAGTCGGAGCCGGACCACGATTTTATCCAGTTCCTTAAACGGACGGATGATGCTCATGCCCCCCCGCAAATATTCGTGCTCTATGCTAATGGATATGCAAGGATTATCACGCAACCCCCGGTGGGACGGGAGGAGCGGGTTTGTTTCGGATCCTCGATGATTATCGGGCCGGCGTCAGAGGACTCCTTGTTTCCGTTCACTCCGATTGAGAGGCTGGATATCGATCCGCACACGATGTCCATCAATGTGCAATATAAAAACGGATCGTCCGCGGTATTGCAGCTCCAAGCCGAACCGGGGAAGACGACGGTTCGGGTAACGGATGTAACGTATGACACCCTCACCGCGCCGTTTGTCACCATGCGTTCCATGTGGGTGGCCAATGATAATAGCGATATCTCCCGTATCCGGGCCGCATCCTCTTCCGGTGATGTGCAGACGTACACGATCGATCCGACGCATGAGGAATGGACAATGATCCCAGGGGATTCCTGGAGTTTTGACCGGCCGGCTTATTCACGGCACAATACCTCGAGTCCGATTTTCACAATTGATGTATTGCGACCATTAGGCTACCTTGTAACCCGGCAGGCTGAAGACTATCGCTCGGGTACCCTGTTGAAATCACCTCGCAAGACGGCGTCCGGGGGACAAACGATACGAGGGACGGGGGAAGCGAACTATGTGTTGAACCTGACCGAAGACATTACGAATCCAAGCCTTCGCTTGCGATATACCAAGGGCAACGGCTCTGATGATAAGGTCAATATCTCTGTGGATGGCCGACGCCAGGCGACGATCGAGATGGAAGTGGGGGGCAACCTGGGTGATTATGGGGTGACCCGTGAAATGCAATTATCACAGGCCCTGTCTGCCGGTTCCCATACGATCACATTGGAGGTGCAATCGGATACCGGAACTTTGGAATTGGACTATTTTGTCATTCACAGCCAAACCAAACATCCGAATCAGTAGAAATTCCGAAGGTCCATCGATTATCAGGTATTTCTGCCCTGGTACCCGTGTCCGCCATCGAAGGTGAACTCGCGCATGAAGCGAAGTTAGTTCGTGTGATCAGGTAACCAGCCAGGGGGTGCATGGTCCGCTGGTTGGTGGAACATCCTTTGCTTCTTCAATCGTCTGGCCATGCCTTCCGCCGAGTATCCCGGCTAATCCTGTCCATTCTGAAATACCGTTCCACCATTCCGTTTCCAACGACAATTCGTTCAATACCCTTGTCCGGTCCTGATTCCGTTATCTCAGGCAGAATCGTAGGGGCATTCTTTTGCTGATGGCCAATAGGCGGGTATCGAGCCAGTAAAGGCGGATGGATTGGGAGGAGGGTCGGATATTTCACTGAATATCTCCATCGGAAATGGTTCATGTTTAATCTGGACGATCTATAGTAGAATTCATTTTCGTAAGCCAAGAGTGGATAGGGAGATTTTGGTTAGTTTGTCATAACAGGGCATGTTCATCGCTGGCCTGATGTAAAGCCAGAGAGAACCATAGGGCTGTTTCCGGTAGCGTTGCCTTTTTACTGAGCCTTTTTGCAAAGGGGTCTGGCATGCGAATTAAAAAAATCACTATGCAATTGACGCTCGTCACCATGTTTCTCCTTACAGGATGTGGAGGAGTGCAGTCGGGACAAACGACGGTTTTGAGGGGTTCCCAGTTGCCGGAACAGCAACGTTGGAAGGTTTCCACCAACGCGGTTCTTCCATTGAACGTGGTGACAAACGGGAGTCATGTAACGCTCAACACCATTGGAGTCCTAAGAGCGATCGATCAGCTTCCAGGGAAAGCGTACATGTGGTTTTATAAAGATATTCCATTTGACTTCGAAACAGGATTCTCCATTGAGTTTACTTTGCAAGTGCACAAAGTGGAGCAACCGCATAATTTTCTTGATGCGGGCATTATGTTTTACGGTTCTGTCGACATCTCTGACGGGATCTTCGCCGAAGGACCACGAAGCCATATGATCTTTTTTGATGAGGATGCCATTGGATGGGGAGACGAAAAAGGGACGTTTAAAATGGACACGACTGATACCTTTCACACCTACACTTTAACGGTTGAGGTTGGAAGATTTGCCAAGGTGTACGTTGATGGAAAACTTGCTTTGAAACGAAATGACTGGGTGGGAATACCCAGAATCGGCTTTGGAGATATGACGAACGATGATGGGGTCAATGGAAAGTTTTCTATAGGTGACATTATTGTGACTTCCGATCCCCAACGCTCTCCTTCGCGACCTGCCCCCCGCCGTCAACTAATCCCTCCTTCACGACGTGGTGGTTAATCCACCCTATTGATAAACCCAACCCATAGACTTACCGTTTGAAAAGCTTTGTAAGGGATTTCGTTATTCATCAGATGGATATGAGGCAGATTTTGAAGGAACCGGCAAGAGGAGCAGATGAAGGTGAATGGAGTGATATTTGTTTGCTGGTGATTTGTTTTTAGCTGAGGGAATATTATTGGCCTAGTTTTTCCCATTCCTGGACTCAGCATAAGACGAAGAATGGAGAGGGAATAATTCATTATAGGTCTTTTCCCATTCTTCTAAGGGGTCTTTGTGGCCTTTAGAAACGATTTCCAGAAAGGAACCATATTGTAAGGCTCGAGCACTATCAATGATCTGTGTGAGGCCATATTCTTTGCGAAAATTATATTCTGTAAAAGCCGCCGAGGCACAGTGAAGGGGAAAAACCCAGTCTCGCTCCTGATTGGTATGATAATCCTTTAAATAAACCCGTATTTCGTTAAATATTTTGCAATATTGATTGGCCCTCACCCATTTGCCCCACACCAACTTATAGGCTTCATCTTTTGTAGGGCTTGTTTTTTGTTTCCAGTCTAATTCGCCAGTGTCTATGCGTTTTTGGGCAAATTCAGGCAGGAAGTCTTTCAATTCGCCAGAAATACCATCGAAACCGGCTAGTTTATGGCCGGGGCCAATCATGAATATTTCACAATCCACCTGGTGCAACATGGACTCAAGCAACCCTTCCCGGTTGGCCAATACCCTATCGGGAGCCTGCCATAGAGTTTCTGTCACTTTGTAAATTTCCTGAAGGATCTTTTCCTTGGATGCTTTAGAAAGCTTTTGCATGAACTCATGAGGTGATTTATGAATGTCTTTTTGTAAAAAGGTCAGAACAATTTCATAAAGGGGATTGGTGGATATTGTTTTTCTGCGATTAAACATACCCCGTAGTTTTTTTAACAACCCCATACAAATCCTCCACAAGTAGGGGCTAGGTTTTCCACACCGGGAGATTCATGAAGAAAAATACTCGGCATGGAATCTTTCCTATTCTCTGCTTTGCCCTCACGAATTTACTTGAGGCTGTTCTTCAAATACCGTTTCTGGCAGATGGGGATTGGTTAAAACCGGCTTTCCGTGCCAGGGCCGAGGCAATCCCATAGCAAGTGAGCTGTAAATACGCCTTAACGGCCTATTTCTTTTAATATAGCCAGGATTTGTCTTATTGGCCAGAGAATGAATGTCGCCGAATAAAGGAAGCAGGGAGGTTCACCCTAGGTGTCTTTGGGAAAAATGGCGATATCGTGTCCAGCGATTTCACTGCGTATGATGAACGAGCTGAAAAAGTCGACTACAGCTGTCTTACCAAACTATCTCCATCTTTTCCTTCACTGGTTTTTCTGCACACGATTCCTTTTCCCCATCCCGTGAAGCATGAGCGGAGAGTGGCGAGGGGAAGATTTTGAATTCCGCACGAATGGCAGGGTGGTCGCTAAGAAAATCTCCATACTTTTCATTGGAATTAGGAGATTGTCTGCCTCGGTTAACAGGATGCCGGAAACGTTGATCTTCCCCTCCGGAGCCGATTAATTCAATCCTGGCTCCTTCACCTCCTCGGTAGAAAATGTAGTCCACTCGATTTTTCCAGTAGCCATTGGGTTCTGGACGTGCATTGCTGTCATTGAGGGCCAACTCATCAAGGAGATAGTCTTTTAAAATTTCATAGTCTTTTCCTGAAGCCTCATTTCCCCCATGGTCATATTGCGAATTAAAATCCCCTCCCAAAATGAAGGCCCGATCTTTCGATAATTTTTTGATACATTTTGCAAGGAATTTAATTTGCTTTTTTCGAACGGCTCGGTCCTCCTCATCTCTCCCGGCATCCAGGTGCGTATTATACACGTCAAATTCTGCACCATTCGGAAGACGAACCGGGACTCGAAGAAGCCCTTTGGTCGACCAGCAATCATTTTTCCTATCCAACCATCCTTCACAATCTGGAAGCGGTACCTGTGTGACTCCCTCTTCCATAGCTTTAAAGTAGGGTGAAGCGATGGTTAGCCCTGACCCATAGGGGACACGGAAAGGAATGCCAGGACTATCAAATAACTGAAAACCAACATTGGCGATTTTAATGGGAAGGGTGACCAGCCATAATGGGGCCAAAGCTATCCGTGGACCGTTTCCCTGTTCTATGAGCTCATAGGTGAATTCATGAACAATTTGCCGGTGAAATTCAAAATCCTCTTGTAACAAAATGAAGTCATAATCCATGAGCAACCAGGCCATCAAACCACTTCGGGTATCATCATTTCTCACAGGTATACCGACATAAATGGAATTCAGGATCGGAGAAATTCCATGAACATTGTAAGACAGAAATCGAACAGTACAAGGCACAGGTATCGATGATTCCGATTGTTCCGGAGAACATTCTTCTCGTGGTATAAAACCGTCTGCCCTTGAAATTTCATAACCGAAATCCGTTAATAAAATGCTCAGTAAGAAAACCCCTCTCATTACGCATTTTAGTATGGCCATATTCCACAACTCCTTTTCTTTTCCCGACCTTATATTCATATGACTAATCCATCAGAGGAGCTAGGGTACCCAATTCCCCCAATTAAACGGCCCCTACTTTACTTACCTCAGATTAAAAAGCAAGTGTTCCTCACATAATCTTCCGGGTTTTTTTCAATGGAAGGAGCAGAGGATGGCAACATGCACACGAGGGCATCAATTTCCCGCTTTCAAGGTGAAGCGGTCATGGCCAATATCTGCTAGGACTGCACATTGGCTGAATTAGCTGAACAGTTTGCTGGACAAGAAGGATCTTTTAGCCACCGCGTTCGGATCCGGTCAATAACTGAGTGAACACCTATGATCAAAGTTAGGGCAGAGCCCTCGGTTTTCCGCCAATGTGATGTGTTGGCCGTACCAGATGGACAGCAAAGGGAGATGGGTCGAAAATGTGTTGGTCGAACGGCTATGCGTGGCGTGAAGTATGAGGATGTAGACTTTTGGGCGTGAGGCTCCTGCAGCGCTACGCGTGGGACTCACGCCCGACTTCCACCTTAAGCACTGCAGCAGGAACATGTTAGCCCCAATCGGGTTTTACAGGTAGGGGGGGAATAGTGTTGCGAAAGAGTCCCTCCGCCACAGCTTAATATGGGGAATAGGGTTGCAGGGGGCCCCAACGCAGTCGATCATATGTCCGCAGACGGTTCATTTGATTTAAGTCATGTTGTAGAGCCTCCTGCTGGTAACGATCGTGTTGTTGCCGTTGTTGTATACGCTGTTGTTGGTACCACGCATCGAAGTTTTGCGACGACGCTGGGGAAGAAGGGATAGGGGTTTGATCATAGAAGGACCTTGGGGGAGTTGGGTGAAGCTGTGAAGCCGGTCGCCAGGGATCTTCGCCGAATTGGGCCCAGGTACTCCCAGCCATACCCAGGAGACATACAAAAAATATAAGTGCTCGCATGCGGTAGCCCTCCTGTAAATGGGAAAAAAATGTTCCCAAATGGCCGATTATTTGGATTAGGGGGTAGCGTGGCAAGATTCATAAATAAAGGCAATTCATCATAATAGGTAATAAAAGGAAAGTTTCTGATACCTTCGCTCGTTGCTGTTCCCGCTGCGGCTCGTTGAAGGTCTTTTCCCGGGTGGCAATCTCCTCCCGCACATCATCCGGCATGGCCAATAATTACTGCCCGACCATAGAAGTTTTCTTATCAACCTCCAGTTCAGAAAGTGTGAGAGTGCCGTTCTCATTACGAATCAGACTGATTCCGATCCCTTTTGTCCCCGTATTTTTCTCCATGGTTGTCAGCATGGCCCCCAGTTGGGCCAACGTCTCAGTTTTTACGGCCATCTAAGGGCTAATTGTTGGAGAGAGCGGCAATCGTGACCCTGAGGAGGCCTACCCTGGACTTGTTAGGAATATGCCAGCGATGTACGGAGAGGGAAGCTCTGCATTGGATTGGTTGATGGAGAGTGTGAGAATCTAATTTCGTGAGGGCATGGCTCATCCCCCACTCCCACGAGGGGGCCATGCCCCCTCGTACCTTCGCATAGCCGAGGTCATACCATGAGGCAAATATTTCTATTATCCAAGTTTCTTTGGCGAACGCGCTCCCCGAACCGGCCTGATGTAGTGTTCAAACTCAGGGGCTCTTGCAGGTATTGTCAATTTAACGCATGTTTGGCACACTCGGAGCATGAATTCCAAAACGCCCGGCTTCAACGGCATCGTTTCCGACCGAAATTATTCGTCATGTGATGTGGCTGTACCATCGATTTTTTTCGGAGGTTTCGGGATGTGGAGGAGCTTCTAGTTAAACGATGCTTTATCGCCAGCTATGCCCTTCGCCCATAATGTCATGAATTTTGCCCTGTCTATGTAGGCAAGCTCAAGAAACGACAAGGTCGTTCGGATGTACTTGCCAACTCGATAACATGTGTTTTTTCATTCAGGGACAACAACACTATTTGCGGTGAGCCGTGGACTCAGACGATGATAGAATGGATATTATTGTGCAACTCCGACACATTTAAATGCAGGCCGCCAATAATCGTCTAATGCGAAGCCGGGCCTTTCGAGTCTGAAGGGAATCAGTGTGTGCGTAAGGGGTGAGACAAAACCCTTATCAATGTGATCACATCACGTTAATGAACAATGCCCTACGATGGGCAGGAGACCTGAGCATGGCCAGCACAACTGGTATGAGAGGGGGAGGCTTCTACGATGCGCACTCATCGGGGCAGCGCGCGGCGATGGACGAGTTCCTTCCCTGGGTGGTAGGCGCCATGGCCGGTTTACCCTTGCCGAAAAACGGCACGCCGATCGCGCTGCTTGACCTCGGTTCGTCGGAAGGCGCCAACGCGATTCATGCGATAGGGGCGATCATCGAGGCGTTGCGCGAACGCACCTCGGCCGACATATGGACGTTCTTCGATGATTTGCCGACGAACGACTTCAATCAACTCTTCGCCAATCTTTTTCCCGATGCGACATCCTCGAGTCGCATTGCCGGCATCTATCCCGCTGCCGTCGGCGGTTCGCTTTTCGAGCGGGTCGTTCCGGCGTCGAGCCTTGACATCGCGACGACCTTCAATGCGGTAGGCTGGATGTCCGCCTTACCCCAGACACGCCTGCCGCGGTTTATCTCCCCTTCCCCACCGGCGCAGCGTGCGTTTCGCGAGGGCGTATCTGTGAGCCCGGAGGAAAGAGCGGCTTTTACTAAACAAGCCCATGAAGACATCCTGAGTTTCTATCGGGCTCGTGCCGCGGAGTTGAAGCCCGGCGGAAAGCTACTCGTTCAAGTCTTCGGACGCAATGACGAACACGACACCGCAAATGGAATTATTGACGGTATAAGCGATGCGATGCTTGACATGGTGGAGGAGGGTCGCCTGAGGCGCGACGTCTACGAGAATTTCGTCTTCCCCGTCTACTATCGATCGCTTCCGGAGTTGTTGCCGCCGACCGGAGAAAACGGGGAGCCGCCGGCATTCCGCGTCGAGAAGGCCGAGGCCCGGGATTGCCGAGTCCCCTTCAACGAGGAATTCGCCCGCAGTGGGGACCCGCGCGCTTGGGCGGAAAGCTACGCCGGGTTCATTCGGGCGTTCTCGGAACCTGTTGTAACGTCCGGCTTGCCCAACACCCCGGATCGGCCGCAGCTCATCGACGAGCTGTACGCCCGAATGACAAAGCGATTCGCGGCCGATCCCGAGCGTTACGAGTTTCATTTCATTTCTCTGGGTGTATTGCTGACGCGGGTACTGTCAATTTAACACGGGTTAGGCTGACCGCGCTGTATAACAAAGCCGATACCCAACGACCAACCAATCCGTTTTCTCTAAGAATAATGTTACCGAAAGGGCAATCTAGCCACGGGCTCCCTCGGTCCCACACAACATGCGCAGTGGAACGGCTAAAAAACCAACAGAGAAATCTAGATGAAAAAAGGGGGAATAAGTAGAAGGGGATGATGGGGAGAGAGTGTCTTGATCTTGGCTCCAAGGGAGTCTACCTCGCGGACGTGTCAGGAGTAATTCTGAATTACGGGGAGGAGCTGATTTTGGTCTACACTGGTTGGCGGAGAGGGTGGGAATTTGAAGTCGTGCGGGTCTGGTTAGTCCCGCACTCCCACTAGGGGGCCATGCCCCCCTCGGGCCTTGGCATGGCTCCGGTCACCCCATGAAGGGAAAATATCCCCTTCAAAACCCCTGTTCAAACCCCACCCTCTGTCTTTGCCGTGTTGAAGAATCTTTGTGCTCCACTTTGACTAAGTGGGCTCCTGCTGTGCTGGCGGTGTGCGCAATCAGTAGCGTAATTCTCTCTCATGTTATCTAACCCTATCTATTAGATCCAGCAATTATCCCTGACTTGTCTCCTCCCAAGTAGTCAGTATCTTTCAATTATTCTTTCTGTCTTAAACAGGGAAAATACAGGGAAATTATTCTCTTATAACGGCGTATTCTTGACTGAAATAGTCCCACACTTAATGGTAATAGGGTGTTCAGCGGTTTGCCTTTCTCCGTTCAGATTCAAGAACAGGGAATTAACAGGGAATTGGAAACTTTTGCAGGAATAATTTGATGAACTCCAATAAGGATTTTTATTTTATGAATTTTACAAATAGTGTCATTTTTTTCTGCAATAGTAAATATAAGAATTAACTAGATTTATTTTAGAAATTTTTCTACTCTATATTTTCTAGGAAATAAAGCAGGAATGAAATATTGAGAATGGAAAGTTCAGTAAACAAAGTAGGTGCCGTCAAATTGATGTAAATTAAATGCAGGAGAGATAATTCCCTGGGCGATATTTCATTGATCTATCAGGATTTAGGTTTACAGCTCCAGGTGTGATTTGAGCCAAATTTGGCGTAAGTAGATTGTGTCTGCAGGGGAGATCCAAGAGTGAAACGAACTCCGGAATATGTCGTTGACCGCCCTCGTGTCTTCGAAGAAATCGATGAATGGCTGTCTTCATCAGTTGGCAAACGGGTCTTCCTCATAGAAGGGTTGCCTGGCTCTGGCAAATCAGTACTCGCCAAAATCCTCGCGGGTCAGGTCTCACCAATCTATAGCAAGGAGAACGCCCTGAGGCCGCAAGGCAACAACTGTACACTAGACGCAGCGTATTTCTGCAATGCAAATGACGGGGCTTCCATTAATCCGCATCATTTTGTCGAGTCCATTTCGGAGCAGCTAGCCGCATGCTCATCGTTCAAGGAGGCGCTTCTTCATCAGGTACAACAGCGTAGGGAAATATCTATCAACGTTTCACAGCAGATAAGGGAGCTGCATGGTGTTGCGACCGGTGTTGAGATCACACTTGGGGACATTTCTCCAGAAGATGGATTCTTGTATGGGATCCAGAAGCCTCTTGCGGAGGCGGCACGAGCCAATAATTCTAAAACTTGGTTGATAATGATCGATGCCCTCGATGAAGCAACCCTGTACCGAGGCAATGTTAGTATCCTGGATCTTCTAGCAAGAATGGAGGGCCTACCTGGACAAGTCAGATTCATCGTGACCACTCGCCCGATCGACGCCATAAAATGTCGCCTCGCCGTTGGCGATACCCGGCTCTACACCTTGAATAAAGAATATCCCAAAAAAGATAGAGATAAGGAGATTACATATCTCTTCTTGAAGCAACTAAACAACTCTCAAGATGTCGTTAAACGTCTGACGAAGGACCTCTCGCCAGAAGATTTTGCACGTGAAGTAGCTACAAGAGCAGATGGTAACTTCTTGTACGTGACCTATATGCTTCCCATGCTTCGGCAATCGGACGGAGAGATCAACCTTCAATCCCTCACTTCTCTTCCCAATACCTTGCCGGAATTATATCAAGCGTTTCTACGTCGAATTTTCTCTGATCTTCAAGAATGGGACACACAGTACAAACCCATTCTAGGCCCTCTAGCAATTTCCCAGGAAGCTCTCAATGAGAAACAACTAGCGAGTATTGCCGGGACGTCGGAGAGCGCTATTCGGGTCCGGCTGGCAAGGATCCGAGAGTTGCTAGACACGAATGAACATCAACCACGAACCTCTCAAACCTGGGGGATCTACCATCGCTCTTTTGCTGACTTTCTCCTAGATAAGGATATCTCCGATGTCTTCTGGTGCGAAGAAAATGAGCAGCACCAGAGAATCATTGCATATTGCAAAGGCAGCAATCCGAAATGGGCAGCGGTTGACTGGAGTAGAGTTGACGACTATGTCCTTGACTTTCTAATCCATCATCTCTTCGAGGCTTACAGTTCAATCGATGATGAATTGACAGGGTTACTTAATTCTGGATTTTTGCCATCGAAACTTAAACGCCGCGACATTATTGCAATCCTCGATGATCTTCGAATTGCTTTGAATGGCTCTAAAGTCTTGGCCTCACCAACACTTCTCATGGAGCTGGCCTGGCTCTTTGTGGGCTTCCGAGACCGTTTAGCCCAGCAGATTGCACCGTCGCTCATACCAATTTACGTCAAGCTTGGACAGGTTGATCGTGCAAGGGTACTAAGCACTGAATTGGACAAGAGCAGTGATACATTCTCTGAGGAGGCAGTTGAAGCCCAAAAACAAATGGCTCTCGCGTTAGCAGAACAGGACCGAGTTTCAGAGGCGATGGAGATTGTCAGTTCCTTTAAAGACAAGTGGGAAAAATGGCACCTCGCTGATGCTGTAGTAGGTCGTGTAGCGCTCGAAAATCCGCGCCTCGCTGCGGAACTCCTGGAAGGGATACCAACTGACGTAACACTTTCGGCTGACACTTGTGCGGCGTTGGCACGCCATGATGACTGTCTGGCAATTGCCATTGAGCGCGCGCGTAAATCAGGCCCCCAGATAGAAGCCATAGCGCTCCAACTTGCTAGCCGGGATCTCGAAAAAGCTCGGCAATTAATTGAGACTATGGATTCTTACGATGAAGATATAGGAGGAGTACGATTTACCCGAGATAGGCATAGCGTACTTGGCAAACTTGCTTGCTTAATTGCGGAGTCTGATCCTGCTGTTGGGTGGGGATTAGTGCAGAATATAGAGGCTGCTCACGATTTATGTTGCACTCGCATTTTAATAGCTGCTCCTCTTGCACGCTCAGGGGCTCCACAACTGTATGACTGCCTGGATTCACTTGAGCATAAGCCCCCGCTTGGGGCGTTAGCGGTCGCGAATGCCCTTGTCTTCACACCGATAGGAGAAATTCACGAAATTACTGCAGGGATAGACTTAAAGAGGGAGGATTTGAGTTCTTTCGCCGATGTGCTAATTGATGTCATCTCACGTCTTGAGCTAACACGCTTGGCAAAGAACTCAATTGCACAGAAGATTTTGCTCGATCTCGCTCTTGAGATGGCAAAAGTTTATCGAGATGGCGACACATTTCGGAACCAAGAATCTGCCGCAGAATTTATAGCTCGCTGGCTTGCCACATTGGATATTGCCCAGGCATTGGAGTTTTTAGAATGGGTTAAAAAGCATCGGACCCGAGATGCCTCTTTTGCCGGTCACGGATTTGTAGCAGGTGTCGCGAGTTATGGCGTTAATTCAATATTGGAAAATTTTCAAGGGAGACCTTGGTTGGCCGATCATCATTCTTATGTTGCTGCTCTTCAAGTCCTTGCTTCTCAGAGCTTTATCCAAGCTCTTCGTTTAATCGATTTTTGTGAGTCACGGTATCACTCGACAAGGCTATTGTTGATCGGTCAACTTAGTGAACATTTGTCATCTAAACACACCTCGGAATTGAAACAATTACTTGACCGAATACCGCGATATACAGAGACGGCTAATTTTTGTGTGGCATATGGTGCAGTCAACAATGTTTTGGGGGCCGATCTACAAGACAAGGGTTCAGCAGATGACCAATGTGCTCAAAAGACTCTCGCGTGCTTAGACATCGACCAGGAAACGGCAGAACTGCATGCTAATTCTTTAGAGGATCCTATAAGGCGGTCGAAATATTTACTCGAGATCGCAAAGCGAGTAGGGGAGGACAAACAATTGGTCCTATTAAACCAGGTCGTTTGTCAATTAGTAGCTATGTCCGAATTGAATCATCGGAGTATAAGGGATCCTTATTTCGGCTTGATTAGGACCTCAAGTCTTATCGATACAGTTCTCCTTGAATCACAGGGGCTGGATCCTGAATTGTTACTTCAGCTGGCCCGAAGATCTGACATTGATCTTGAGCGATTGTCTACAGTTATGAAGGTGTGGTGGCAGACTATGCCCCAAAAAGACGCCGGCCGGTTGGTAAATCATCTTCTTGACTATGAGTTTTTGGAGGCAAAGAAGGGTCATCAACTTCGTGTGTTGCTAGCAGCATTTCTAGTGGTCGGCTCAGATAATATACCAATTGTAGAAAAAGAAATTGCTTCTAAGGATGAATATTTGGCCGCAGAAGTTTCTAGATTTTGGCGTGCACGGATTGTTCCCGAGCAGGTAATCCGGGAACTCGGGTGCAACTCAGAAAGCGATGATTTCTTTCGGGAATATTTGCTTAGGGATGCTTTAAAGATCATAGCGAAAAAAGATCCTGAGCGAGCTATGGTCCTTTGGAAAGAAACACTTTCGACTGAGGATTCACCGTCTTCTCAGGAGGCAATTGTATTTATCCTCCAAGCTTTTCTTGCGGTCAGTGTTGCTAGAGCAATTGAGGCCGCTCATGAGGCATTCCCCTCCGAGGGAAATCTAAGAAAAGAATATCGTTTGGCAAAGGCCTTAAAGGTTGTTGCCTGTACCGTAGCGCGCATCAGTTGGTATGAGGCTCTAAACGTCGTCAGGCTTATTGGTGATAAAATTATAAAAGGGATAGCATTAGAGGAGGTCATAGAAAATTGCTTATCCTATACAGTAGATGATGGTCCAGAGAAAGCCTCCTCGCTAGTAGAAGCTGCCGATGCACTTGAGGATGAGTCTTGTCGGAAAAACGCGTTTGAAGCTCTGTTAACTCATGGGCGGAAACAAAATCTTTGGTCAAACGCGAATATAGCCTATTTAATAAGTAGCCTGGCCATCGGTAGTCGAATGACTTTTCTTAAACTGATTGGCTTGCTCGTTGCCTTTCTCCGTGACGTCCGACCTACTACCAGGGTCGAAGAGTTGGATGCTGTAGCAAAGCAGGTTCGTGAGATACTGGCAACTTGAAATCCTATAATTGAGACGATAGATCCCTGGGTTTCACTAGGTAAGGAGGTTTCAAATGTCCCGACCAGATCAGTCTATTACGTATCTCAAAGACCATGGGTATTGCGTTGTTCGACTTCCACGGTCCGACATGAGACCGCTTCAAACTCTCATTCATGCGGGAAAGAAAGACCTGCAACGGTCTGGCGAATTGCGAGACATCATGTTGACCGGCAATAATCCATTGCCAGACATCAGTGTCGATAATGCCGCACCACTCGAGATCTCTGGCAAGGAAAGCAGCTCGACGAAACTCGAAATAGGACTCAATATCCTTGGTAACATTATCGCTGCCTTGGGAGGATCAAAACTCAGTGCGAGTGCCGGATTCAACCGGGCCAAGAGCTTGGTCTTCAAGTTTGAGAACGTGATGGAGGATCACGCTGACATCAATCTGCTCGACCAATACTTAACCACGGCTTCGATCAAGGCAGATCAGAGGAGCGTGACAAATGCTTTGATCGACGACAAGGTCTACGTCATCAATTCCACCATCAAAACTACTACATTCACCATTATGGCCAAGGCGGATAATCAAGCTGAAACGACCCTCGATATTCCGGTTATCCAACAGGTGGCCAGTGGCAGCCTGAGAGTCGACACTTCTAAGGCCAACGAAGGGATTGTCTCTTACAAGGGGAGCACATCAGTCGTTTTTGGGTTTCAGGCCGTACAGCTGATCTACAACGATGCAACCAAGACCTACACAGCGATCAATCCACTCGATAGTGGGCAGATGGCTGCGAAAGATGCAGGAAGCATTGCACCAAACTACCTCTCGCTTGACGAGGGCGTATTTTTCCGCGTTCATGATTAAATGTAGGTGGGAGAAGGGCAATCAGGACACGTTTTAGTGGGGGCGTGTCTATCGCATATAGAATTCGAGCCAATAGGATTACTTGAAATACGATATCATGCAAGCGAACGCAAGCGAACGAAATGAAATTGGGCACAATAAACGAATCAAGGAACCGAAAAAATGACCTGAGAAATTCTACATGTTACCTGTTTTGACTGCGAGGGATCTTGGCCCCAGTCGGGGGCATTACTGGACCAATCTCATCATCATAGTAGTGCCAAAAACGGTCTTGAATCGAAGCCCAACGGACAGTTGGCAAGATGCCTCCGTTATAGGAATCGCTGATACCCTCGATTTATCAAGGCAATTACAGCAATTTTATTTTAGCTTCATATAAGGAGCCATAACATGGAATATGATCTCGTTTTTGAGGGTGGAGGGGCAAAAGGAATGGTCTTTGTGGGGGCCATGCAGGCATTTGGTGAGGCAGAACACACTATGGGAAGGCTCTTAGGTACCTCAGCTGGGGCGATCACCGCTACGCTTTTGGCGGCGGGTTATACAACTCAAGAAATGCTGGAAGCCCTTGTGGAAGAGCAGGGAGGCCAACCAGTATTTCTTGGGTTTATGGGGGTTCCAGGCCCGTTTGATGAAACTGAGGTGGCAAACAGTGCGATGATTGAATTCTTTAGGGCGGTCGATCTTCCGTTGGTGCCTGAGTTCATCGAGAAGAAGATAGACGGGGCCCTGGTCACGTTACTTTCAAAGAGTAAAAAATACAGCCATTTGTTCTCGTTCGTGGAACGCGGAGGGTGGTTCACGGCTCAAAAATTTCTCGTCTGGATGGAAAAGAAACTCAATACTGGGCAGGTAAATGGGAAAGCGAGACAATTTGGAGGCATGACGCTGCTTGAGTTTTTCCAGGCGACAGGGAAGGAACTTAGTTTAGTGGCTTCAGACACAACTGGCCAACAAGTCTTAGTTCTTAACCATCGTACGGCCCCTCAATGTCCCATTGTCTGGGCAGTACGCATGTCTATGAGTATTCCTCTTGTGTGGGAAGAAGTTGAATGGTTCCCTGAATGGGGTACCTATCGGGAACATGACATTTCTGGCCACCATATCGTTGATGGTGGAGTTTTATCGAATTTCCCAATCGAACTTTTGGTATCAAATGCTCCACATGTTGTGGCTGTTATGGGTGAGAAAAAGGTGGGAAATATCATTGGTATGCTTATTGATGAAAAACTCCCAGTGCCGAATGCGCCTCTTGTACCCGAGAAGTCTTCCGGCCTTGACTTTGGTCGACTGAAAACCATTCAGCGGTTGAAACGACTTGTTGACACTATGACAAACGCCCACGACAAACAGATTATCGACTCCCTGAGTGACTTGGTCGTACGTCTACCCGCCAAGGGTTATGGGACGACCGAATTTGACATGACTGACGATCGCCGAAATGCGTTGGTGGCTGCTGGAAAGCAGGCAATGGGAGACTATGTGGCAGCGTGGGAAGCCGCAGACTCCAAAGGTATAGATCTCGTACATCTTGAACGTGTTCAGGAGGCCTCAACGCGCATCGCAACTGGGATTCTCAGCGGCGGGTAGTAAAGTGGGCCGCATGAGTTTTAATTTCTTAACAAAGATTGCTTACCTTTTATATTTGACGTATGAACGAATGTCGGGAGAAGACTGAAAATAAGTCCGCTTCCAAGTGTGCAATCTTTCCGATTCGGAGGTCGTCATGAAATGTCCTCAGTGTGGTAAGAACGGCCTGGCAGAGAGTGCTCAGTTCTGTTCTGCGTGCGGTGATAAGCTCCCCAAGCCTAAAAAGGCGGTGGGGCAAATGTCCTGGCCGTGCCCCAACTGTGCATTGGAACTAGAGAAGCCTGTGCGAGAATGTCCGCAGTGCGGCATCCTGGTCAAGGTTCTCCCCAAAGCGGCGGAGAGGGCTAGTAACTTTGTCGGTCGTTACTCGACACTCCGGCGAATCGACTCTTGGATCAGCGGGAATCCGGTGGCCGAGCCTGCCCTAGTGCTCACCGGAGGAGCTGGAAGTGGAAAGTCGGCGCTCATGGCTTGGCTGTGCGGGGCAGGTCCAGCATCTTCGGATCAGGAAATCGACGCAGTCCGCAAGCGCGTGCACAAATCACTGGATGCAGTCCATTTTTGCATTGCCACAACTAGCGGCACTAGCCCCTCTCTTGATCCAGCGCGTTTTGCCACGAAGCTCTCTGAGCAGCTCAGCTTTCGTATCCCTGACTATGGTGCTTGGTTACTCGCAAACGCTGATAGGCAGACAGAGATCAATGTCAAACAGATAGCAGAATCGGTCTCGGGAACGATGATCGGTGTCCTGGTGGAACACCTTAGCGGGAAAGATCCATCTTCCATTTTCTCGGCCATTCTTGAGCCATTGGCTTCCATTCCCCTGCCACAAGGTCAGGTCGTGATCCTAATCGATGCTCTCGATGAGGCCGAGCTTTGGCCTGCCTCGCCAACCATTGGGGAACTCCTAGCTGGGGCACTTGATGGCGGCGCTGAAGGCGTAGCCGGGCGTGTTCGTTTTGTGGTGAGCACGCGTCCAGTGGATCTCGTGACGGATCGTTTTCCGCGTGAAGCCCAATGGGACCTGATCGACGATGCAGCTGACGATTCCTCTGATGTTCTTACTTATGTTCGAGCTCGCTTCAAGAGGTCTGCACCTCATGCAGACCCAGCGTTCGCACAGAAATTTACGGAAGCCAGCCAGGAGAATTTCCTCTACGCCAAGACCGCTCTGGATTACTGGCTTCCGAGACTCAACCAGCTCGACCCCAAAAAGGAGCTCGACCTGCTGCCTAAGCTCAACGGAATCTATTCCAGCTTTCTGCAACGGGAGTACGGCTCGAAGGAGGGCAAAAAGCTGTGGAAAGACGAGTCGAAACCACTCCTCGGTACGTTGGGGGTAGCGCAGGAGAAACTGAGCGACGTGCAGTTGCAGTTCATTTTGAACATCGATGAGATGGGCCGGCTACAGGATGCCTTACAGCAATGCGACCCCTACCTTGAAGGCGATCGGCCCAACGGACCATTCGATCTCTATCACCAAAGCTTTCGCGAGTTCCTGTTTGATCAAAAACACAACCACAAATTCCCGTTGTCCGAGGCTGATGACAACGCTCGCACGGCCGTACGGTATCTGGACCGGTATCGGGGGGACTGGGATAAATGCTTCGACGATTACGGCTTACGGCACACGCCCACTCATCTGGCGGAAGCTGCCCGACACAGCCGGCAACCCAAACGCGATGACTTCATCCAGCGGCTGATCTCATTGGTAGGCGATAGCGAGTTCCAGAAAGCCCACGAAAAACGTCTCGGAGATGCGGCGGCCCTTCAGCGGGACTTGGAACGGACCCTGGAGGAGGCTTGTCACAACGACTCGCCGGTCGCCCTGCGCCTTGTCTTCGATGCGACTAGAGAATTGCAAGCATTTCGCCACCAACAGATGGACCCCAAGCAGGTGTTCGAGGCGGCAGAAGCGGGAGATCTCGACCGGGCAGAGAAACTTCTTGAGATCTTTTTCGCTGAGCCCCACTGGCATCGGGCCAGCTTGCTCGTCGCTGTCTGGCTGGCCGCTGCCGGGGCGCGGAGGGATGCGGCCCAAAGTTTTTTTGCCCGGCTGGAAGACGATCCCCTCGACATTCGGCCGCTGCCAACGTTGTCCGAGCGGGTGTCGGATGCTCTATCCGACACTCCGCCAGAGAGACGCCTCACCGATCTGATACCGCAGGATCACCCGGAGCTCATCCAACAGATCCTGCAACGCATGCGCGGCTTGAACGCCGATGAGGAGGTCCTGGCCTCGGAGCTCGACCCGAATTCCTTTGCAGATGTTCAGGAACAGCTCGATCAGCTGGATCAGCGACAACAGGCGCTCGTCAGCCAACTTGGCGAAGGCGTCGACCCTACCGTGAAGGACCGGGAGGGCACCAGCTATTTGGGTGGTATTGACGGACCCCACCTCGTCGCCTATTCGCTAGCAGACTCAGCGAAGGGCGATGACTCGCTGAGCGAATACGTCCAGCTGCTAGCCGCGAATGGCTACGTCTTCTATCGAAATCGCTCCCTTTGGGGTTTATTCTGCAGCATCCTCCGACACCCGAAGCAAAATTGGGTGAAACAGTTCTCGCGGTTGGTCTGCGAAGCGGCCCTTGCCGGCAGTCGTGTCCGATTTGCTGAAGGCGTACCCATCGCACAACGGGTAATCGAGAAGGCCAAAGGAAAGCCGAAGCTCCGACCTATGTTCGACGAGCTTCTGGTTCTGGCGAAAAGCCGAGCTTCAGAGTTGGAAAAGCAACCTGGACGGGGCCTAACGGAGCCATCGAGAGGACGCGGCGATACCTGGGGCCACTACAAGCGACTCTTGGGGATCCTGGCAGAAGCGCTGTCGGTCGTTATCGGTGACACCGAGATTGCGAGTAACTTAGTGGATCTGGCTCTCGATCGTCCATCCGGCTTCGCAGGTTACGAATCCCCAGCCTGCCTCGCATTGGCCGAGTCCGCCCTTATCGCCGGACCTGGGGCGGAGGACCGGATTCACAAGGCCCTGCAACGCGCATCGGAGTCGGCCCACTGTGTGCAAGACCCGCCTTTCTGCGCTCGTACCACCAGCCGCTATAACGCCCTCGCTCATGAATGGCGGGATCAGATTTCCATGCCAGTGCAAGCAACCGAACTAGCGAAAAGGATTGATTGCTTCTTAAAGAACCCTTACGCAGCCGAATTTGGTGCTGTCCACATCGTCGGTGAGGCCTACCTTGGACGTGCGAATCCTCCGGTTCACCTGGAGATTCCGAGTTGGGCACAGAAGGCTGCTACGCTCCGTGACTTAGCCCGCTTTTATGAGCGTACACTTGCGGATTTTGTTCGCCTGAACCGGGAGGACATCAGGCGAGCGGACGAGATTCTTCCGATTGGGACCGAGGTCCGAGTGCCGGATCCCGAAATGAGCTATCTGCTGGCGAGCTACCTCTCTGCCTTGGTCATAGTGACCCCTGGTCTGGACACCGCAAAGCGAACGCGACTGATCCAATCCCTTGTCCCCATGACGGTCAGCAGTCCAACGGCAATCGACACGGTTCTGGCACGCCTGCTACTCGTTGCGCGCCCCGATGACCCGGAGCTGTTCGCAAGACTACCCGACGAACTCAAAATCTTAATGGATGATCCTGGATCTGGATACCGAGAAGCTCTTATGAGTTTTGAGTTTTGACCCAACCAAATAAACAAGACCAAGGAGAACTTGAAAAATTGGTCTTACGTTGTTGCATTGCCGGCGGCAAGTGGAAAGCGGGGAAAAGTTGAGCGAGATTATCCGCAAACTAGCGGTGTGAGCAGACCTAACTGGGCCTTAGCGAACTGTGGGAATCACGACAATGGCGAGAGGAATATACCAAGCTGAGTGAGTCAGAAAGTATCTAACCGGTTACTCGATTATAAGCACTTTGTAATGATGTCATTGCTTTATGAGATTGTTCGTCTGGTATATTGAATTGACAGCTTTCCACTTGAATTCTGAGATCTGCTATTGCAATAGTAAGAAGCCCTCGCTGCCGATTGGTAGATGTTTGGGTCGCCGCTTTCAGAGCATCTTGATATTCAGTCAGCGCGGCTGTGCCTTCTCCTCGAGAGGGCGGTAATAGCCCCAGATCAAACTTAAGCTCTAACGCCTTAGGCCCCTTGGCCACCTCCTCTTGAAGATATTTTTCGGCCATTTCAAACTGACCGAGTCGCATGTGACACCATCCTAAAAGGCCACCATCAACCGTATTAGTAGCATGAGTGACGATAGACTCGTACTTTAATCGAGCTTGGGCGAAGTCACCTTGGTCCCACAACACGTCTGCGTAGCGGGCCTGATGCGATAACTCATCAGGTTCAATTGCAAGTGCCTCTTTCAAACACCGCAATGCTTCGTCTAGACGAGGTGGAATCAGATGCTCCAAAGCCCAGGCTTTCGTTCTCAAGGCATCGCCATCCTCTGGATTAATCTTGAGAGATTCGTGAATAGTCTATAGAGATTTCTCAAATAGCCCCATTTCTGCCAAAATCTGACTTTTCTGAGTGAGTAGTTCTCCGGCTTCTGGATTATTTTTAATAGCTTCATTCAGTACATTCAATGCGTCTTGGTTACGATCAAGATTGATTAATGCCTGAGCTAAGTTCATATGAATCCAGATTTGATTTGGATCCAGGTGGGCTCCTTTTTGCAAGACTTCTGTAGCTTCATCGTTGCGATCTAATGCAATTAAGGCTCGGCCTTTTGTCCCTAGAATGGCTGAACCAGATGGATCAATTTTTATTGCTTTATTCAAGTGTTCGAGGGCTTCTTCGCTGCGTTCCAGGGAAATTAATACATCGCCTAGATTTCTGAGTACAGATAGTGATTCTGGGTTAATTTCTAATGCGCGGGTAAACGAAGAAACCGCTTCTTCGAATTTACTTAACGATTCCAATGCCAGTCCTCGGAGTCTCCATGCAAATTCATAGTCTGGTGAGACTTTAATGGCGTGGTCAAGATATTGGAGTGCCTCGTCGTCCCGATCTAGTTTCCAAAGAGACCGTCCTATGGAGGCATGAAGCTCGGCATTATCTTGGTCGATCTCAAGCCCCAATCTTAGTACCTTAAGCGAATCCACATCACGATCTATTTCATGGTAAATGTCCGCCTTAATGATCAGTGCTTCCACATTTTTCGGCTCGAGTGCCAATGATTTTTCGATTGCCTCTAAGCTATCTTCTGAGTTGCCAAGGCCGCGAAAATTTCTAGCAAGGGTGGCAAGGGCTTTGGCGTTATCCCGATTGAGTTCAAGCGATCTCCGAAACTCAGTTTGAGCATCTTCGAACTGGCCTCTTCTTCGGAATGCTTCTCCCTTAAGATCATGCCATAGATAGGCAAGTTCAGACCGTTTTCGGATGGCCGCATCTAAGGTCGCGATATTGAGGTCTCCTTCGTCCAAACACGCCATAGATCCTATGACAGCATCCACGTACTTTGGTTGGGTTCTCGCCAGTGCGTCGTCTATGCGGCCCAGGGCGTGATACGCTTTGTATGCTTCATGATGTATCAATAATAAATTGATTCCTGATATTTCCTTGCGTAATACTAGGGCAAGAGAACTTATGGCTGCATCGAATCGGCCTAATTTATTAAATGCGCTTGCTTTTATACGGATTAAACTCATGGAATCTGGCTTCTTATTTAAGCCCTCCTGAGCGCAACTCAAGGCATCATCAAAGCATTCCAGTTTAAGGTAGCAATTTGCTCGATGTTCATGGACACTGGAATCCTCTGTGTTTAGAACATAGGCTTGGTCTAATGCTTCTAGAGCTTCTTCATAGCGTTCTACATCCATAAGATGTTGCCCCAATACTAAGTGAATAAGGCTCGCATTCGGATTAAGCTTAGCTGCTTTCTGGAAGAATTCAGTGGCTTGATCCTTGTTTTCGAATTTTTGCAGTGCCCGAGCTTTCATGAGAAGAGCCACTCCCAATCGTGCGTGTTCTTCTGTATCAGAATACAATTGTATAGCCTTTTCAGCGTGTTGTAGTGTCTGTTCAAATCGCTCTTTAATCCAACACACCAGGCTAAGTCCCACGTGAATATTAGGCTCATCGGGATACTTTTTTACAGCTTGTTGCAGAAGGGGGAAGGCCTCGTCAGGTTTGTTCGCGGTCAATAGGACAAGACCCTTCCAAGCACGGGCTGCCGTGTGGTGAGGATGATCCTTGAGTATTTTGTTCAGACGTCCTAATGGTGATTCAATAGCCTTGATGATTTCCTGATTAGGTCCTAGATTTTCGATCAATTTGAGATACCCCGAAACAGCTTCCTCCATTTGATGGTAATCCTGTTCAGGTGTGATCCCCGAAATCTTTTTGGCGAGAATCTTCAGAGCCTTCTCAAAAATTTCGTTTTCTGCTTGGTCCGGCCTTGCTTCTGGTAGATTGGAGGTCGCTGGGGAAGTTAGATCTGGATTCCTAAACATTCTCTGAAGCCATCTGCCCAACCGTCCGAAGAGATTTTCGGATTGAGAACTCTCTTGCATCCCCAAACCTGAGGCTTTACTAAAGACTGGCTTTCGTTTGGTTTTACGTTTTTTTTTCTTTGGCATAAGAGGCCACCTTAGCTGCTATGAATAAAAACACAGGGTCTTATATGTATTTCAGATTTTTGGGCAGAAAGGCTGAAGTAATGAGTAGTCCCTTTTTAAAACAATCCCCAATGACACTGATCTATTCTTAAAGTTACCCATGACGGAAATCCACAGAGGCCACATTCCCAGCCTTATCACCAAATAAGACTCTACTATTGGGTCCGATTGCAAGGCATGTGATGGGACTAGCTCCAGACCACGTAGCCAATCTTGTTTTTGTATGAAGATCCCAGAAGCTTAGAATGCCTCCAGAGGAACCAGACACCACCACCTGTGATTTGGAAAACATAGTCAGTGCGGTGATCACATTAGAATTAGTACAAAATTTTGCGATTACACTGTGATTCGCATGATCCCACACAGTTATTATCGAATCTTCCGAACCCGATAGAACATATGCTCCGTCATCAGAAAAAGTGAGGGTAGAAGCTGTTCTCTCCGACCCTCCCAAGATCCTTTGCAACTCTCCTTTAATAGGATCCCAAAGTTTAATGCTCCCATCCGATGCACCAGAATACAGCCTCTTACCATCTGGCGAGAAAACAAGGCTTTGCAAGTTACTCCCAGCAACAATGGTGTGACGAGCCTCGCCATTGGGTATATCCCAGACGACAATTTTCTCATCTGAATCGCAAGACGCTGCCACACGTCCGTCAAAAGTTGAGGCAAGGAGATGTATGTGGTCAGAAACGAGGGTGTTCTCCAATTTAGATATGAAGGTGGGGTCGGTGGCTGTGTCTCTCAAATGAACAGAGGACTCACAACTCTCAGGACTTGCTGGGAATTCTCGCTCGCCGGTCCAAATATTCCATACGCACGGTGCGTTGCCATAATGATGCGACATCACCTTTTCACATCCGTTGAGTGTCAAAATATTATTGAGACCCCCTGGGTTAGAGATATAAACAGTGCGGAGCAGATGTCCAGCTTCCATATCCCAAATCTTCACGGAGCCATCCTTGCCAGTCGACACTGCCAAGCTAGAATTAGGTTCCACCGTAACCTGAGTCACTGCTGCTTCGTGGCCTAAGGTTGCGTCTGAAGTTTTTAACGTTGCCAGATCCCAGGCTCTAATAGTTCCGTCATCTGAGGCGGAAAAGGCCGTCCTATGGTTGTTGTTCACTACGACTGAACGAATCCTGTCGCTGTGGCCCCCCATGATTCTTTTCGTCTTTCGGGTTGCTATATCCCAAACTCGCAAAGACTTATCCGAAGCTCCAGAAATAGCCGTGTCGTTGTCAATAAAGGCGAGAGTATCGACCCATCCTCGGTGTCCTTTAAGAAGACCCACATCAGCTCTCTGCGACAGGTCCAATTTGTGAATCATATAATCGTTATATCCAATTAGAGCAATTAGTCCGTTTGGGCTGACAGCCAGAGCCTCGGTTCTATTGGCAAGGTCCGAATCTCTATAAGATTTTGCTCCATAGAAAATCTTTGGTCTCACCAAGCCAGGTAGCGTCCAAACGATTACTTTTCGGTCTATGCAGAGAGAGACAAGACGTTTCCCACTATCAATCACGTGAAGATTCGTCACCCATTTATCCACGCCCTTCTCATTGAGCAATTCACCGGTTTTTGGATCCCATACTTGTAACAGACCATTCATGGAGCCAGAGATAAGCATGGATCCATCAGGTGTGATTGCAAGGGAGGCAATTTCGTCATTGCATTCAAACTTCTGAATGAAGGACCCGTCCGCCAGGCTCCAGACATCGATCTCACCTTTCCGAGAGTCAGTGGCACCACCTGTAAAGAGCAGATCATTTCCAGGAGAAATCACAATGCCAAGTGCATATCCGCGCAACCCAGTTTTGACGGTGCGAATTTTGTCGCGACTTTCAATATTCCAGATATCCACACACCCATTCGAGAGGGCAGCGGCCAAGATCAGACCATCACTTGCGAGAGCGAGAGATTTAACGCCAAGTCCGCTTGCTGCAAGAGTAAATAGCTGGCTTTCGTTATCAAGGCTCGCTGCTCCGATCCAACCCGGTGAGAAGAAAGAACCTTCCTGAGTAGTGAGTGTATTTTCAATTTTTCTACAAAGTTCTATATCACCAAGCCTGTAAAGCTGCATCACCAATTGTTGAAGCAGTTTTACCTCACCGTTTTGAATGTCGGTACTCAGATGCGTTTCTCTTGAAAGAGCCTTCTCTAACCGAGACAGTGCTACATATTCCTGCTGGTCTACTGATGAATAAGGAGAAAAGTCTCCTAAGAGTAAATGTGTTCCAAGGCGTCGAGCTTTTGCCTCCATGTACTCGGGAGTGCAGAGCAGTTCTCGATGCTCACCCAAACTACTCTCTGCCAAGTGATTGCTTACTTGCCGGAGGCCGTAGTCATCCACTTGTCCCCAATCAACATCCGCCCAAGTAGTTGTCTTACCCTGGTAATGGGCAGGAATCTTGCGGTGCCACTCGGTTGGGTTCAGGTAGCATTTGGGATGAGTGCCGCGCGTCTTTGATGCCGTCAGAAACTCTCCGACCGTCGCGTGATACAAGCGATACCGCTCACCCTCGCTTTCCAGAAACTGTGTTAAGCGCCCCTTTGCCTCTGCTAAATCTCCATAGTCAACTGCAATGCCTCCAAGATCTGTGATTTGCTCGAGGGACAGGGGTTCGAACGCCACGGACAGCACACCGAGGATGGGTCTATATATCTCAGCCCAGGCGGAGCGATATAGGGCCTTCCCTGTCTCAGCATCTTTCCCCACCAGGACCGCATCGTTCGCTGCCTCTGTTTGGATCTGTCTGAGAAAGAACCCGTATAATCCCTCAAGATGCTCGGGTAATTCCTTAAGCGTGAGGATTTCGAGTAACGCGTTCTGATGCGTCTTGACTCTTGTAGGATGCGTCGCGTCTCCCATCCCCTTCACCGCCTGGTCAATCCCTCGCCCGAGTGCATCGAGATAGCCAATGTTTCCATCCGCGCGGTGCAGGGCGCGATCTGGGAAGTTCTTTGCCTCTTCGTCCGTCGTCATTATTTCCGCTACAGCGTCGATGACCAGCAACTGCTTTAGATAAGACTCCAAGTCTTGCTGCACTCGGCCATCGGACTCCTGGAGCTCAAACGGCCTCACCCATGATGTTTGTTTATCTTGAAACGTCGAGACCGCACCATCTGGCGGACGCGAGGTGAGCACGAAGCGCACATTCGGTGGCAGCTCCGGCGCATTGGTGAGCCAGGTCAACAGATTATCAGTAGCTTGGTGATAGCGGATTTCATCGAGCGCATCCACGAGAATCACAATCTGCTGTGAAGGGTCAAGTTTGAATAACGCTCGAGCGGGATCGATCAATGCCATGTATTGCAGATCTGCCACGGGGACCAGTCGTGGCTCAAGAACGTATTCCCCTACCCGCAACCCGGTGACTTTGCCTTGCAGTCGTTCAATGTCTTGCTGAATCTGCACGACTTGCTGGTAAAACGGAGAAACAAGGATCCGTTCGATTTCTGCCCCAATCGCTTCACCCCCAGTCTCGATTGTGCCGATCCGCTGCTCGACGGTTACTCGGATCTGCTCGGGCTTGAAGAGTGCTGGATGGTGGGCCGCGAGTTGATAGCCCAGTCGTAAGAGAAAGGAGTGCGTTCCGACATCGCTTAAGGGAGAATGCTGGTCACGGCGAATGAAATAGACGGGCCATGCGGGATGATCGTACGCCAATTGCGCGAGAAAGGCGCTTTTCCCCGCTCCCGGTTCAGCCGTCAGTAAGACAAACCGACAGTCTGGCTCTTGGAGAAGATCGTCTATCTCAGTCGCCAACCATTCACGTCGCACAAACCGGGGATTCTCGATATATGAGTTAACGATGGACCGAAAAAAAAGGTCATCTTTGAGTGACGCTGTAGGTGGGGAATTCTCCCTCATAAAGGATACTCTGGCTCGTAAAGTGCTTTACAAAAACCTGTTTTTTGAATATCAACATCGCCTAGAATCAAGGTTTTCTGCCCACATTCCCAAACTTTTGTCCAATAGCCTTCCCTCCCTTTTTTACCTTCACAAAAGTCATTTCGACTTTCGCTTCCCCTCCACTAAAATTCTCGAATTCCTGCCCTATTAAATCCCCTTCGACCTCTTCTGCCTCGACTTTAGCCTCCATTTTAATGGGCAGGTCATCAAATGGATTGGGGGGGGTCCTTCCTTTGGGAAGACCTTTGCCACCCATGATAAGTGCGATTGGAAAGGGTGTACCTTCAAATTTATAATATGGAACCTGTTCGGCATTTTTTTCTGCTTTTGCTGTGCCTGGGACGGTTTTCGCAAGGTAATCCATGACTTCTGTCACCAAAACGGTCGAGTGTTCGAACCTACTTGTATGACCAAGCAAGGCTTCAACGAGATGATACGTGAAAATGCTCATCTGGCCATCGTTTCGAATCCACGAACGTTGGTCGCTACGTGAGGAACTCAACACGGCCCGGCCTTCGCCTTTTGCCAGGTCAGCAAATCCCGCCGTTTCTGGAGTTATAGGAGAAGGCTGAATTTCTACCTGGCCAATATCCCCTTTTACGCCCAGACCCTCGGCATGACAACAGTCAAGGACAATAAGTAATCGTTTTGGAGAAATTGCGGTAATTTTTTGAGCAAATGCGGCGGCTGGGAGAGCGTAAGCACTTATAGGGAAGGCCATGTCATAAGGGAGGAGATATGCAACATCTGCCTCCAGATGCCCATGTCCTGAATAATAAATGAAAGCTGTGGTTTCTGTGTTTTTATCTTTTTCGAGTTTCTCATGAAGCCAGTCCATGGCAGTAAGAATATTGGACCTCGTTGCCTCCTCGGCTGTAAGAACTTTCACATTTTTGGGTAGGTAGCCGCATCGATCTGGGTGAGTGAAAACTTCGTGGAGTTTGTTGATGTCTTCAGCGACTACAGGTAAATCAAGTTTCCCGACTTTGTTTTTGTCGACTCCAATCAAAACTGCATAACCATGAGTGAACATAGGTTTTTCCTCCATGAAGTAAACACAATAATTAGATTGGGAGCCATGAGGTTTTCATCTTTAGCTCTTCGGGTGAAATAAATCAATCCCTGGTGCTGTTATCGTGGATGAATGAATAGGATATGGATATGCTATGCAATCGGGGATCACTTTTCAGTTTGGTTTTTGTCCTGCTTTTTCTTTGTGCAACATGACATTTTTAACTGGGCTTTGCGTTTACGGGAATTCGAAGCGGTACTTTCCCGGTATTGTCAATTCAAACAAGGTTTTCCTCCGGCCCCACATGGAGTTCGGATCCTGATCCTTGATAATTCTACAGATTATGTCCAGGCTAATTGCTTGTTCAGAGACGAGTTTTGGTTAAGTAGACAATACCCAGCGTCGATATGTCAGCGCTCGTCCGAAAATGGGGTTTACGTTGGAGAGGGGCTGGGTCGGGAATAGAAGGCGAGCAGACGAGTAGCCAACTCTCGAAGATAAGCATGCCCGGCTGCACGTGGCTGCTCGACCACTCGGAGCAATAACCAAGACGCGAGGACCTGATCGAGCGCGTCATTCTTTCCTGAGAGTGGTGTCTCTAGCAGCAGTTTCAGGGTGATGGACTTAAGCTCGGCGATCAGCTCAGCTTGCTCGTGACTTTGCAGGCCGTTGATTCTAGCGATAAGCTGCTCATAAAACCTCGCCAGCTCAAGATACTCTGAGTCGGTTGCGTCGATCAAGGCGCTCGCGCGTTCGGTATCACCGAGCAGCACCGCCCCGAACACTAGGGGAGCGCTGATCATCTTTCGCTTGTTCGCGTCGTTGGTACCGGCAAGCTGGCGTTGCATGTGCGCTAGGAGATCGGGAGAGCAGGGCTCCCGAGTGCACCAATCTACGAGACTCTTGCTCAGATCGAATAGCCTCCGCTCGTCGGGGTCCTCGAAGGCGGTGTCCCGCGCGAAAACCTGTCCCAATATGCGTGCCAACCCCGAGAACTGGCTGTTTTCGCCGTCACGAATCGGATCGCGTTGTCCGGCGATCTCGGCTTCCCATGTCGCGAGTGCCATGTCTACCTCTCGGGCAGCCCAAGATGGATTGGCCCGTTTCAGTTGCACGGCCAGATCAACCCCGAGGCGCACATTGGCCAGATTCGCTACGCTCGAGGGTGGGACCTCCTTGTCGGCGTGAACCTGGAGATCATCGGACACTCCCGTTACGAGTTCCGAGATCGCTCCTTTTTGGATCTCCACCATTCCTTCCTTCGTATGCAGGCCTTTCAGGAGGTTGCGTGCGATGGCGCCTTGTTCCCAGTCGTTGGCCTGTGTTGTGGTTGCGGAAAAAAGATCCGATGCCCTTATCGCAACTTCAATCACGCCTTGCTCGCGAGCACTGCCACCCGGGACTTTCACTTGTCCCACGGAGAACAGGACTTGGCCGATGCGTTGCCAAGCCTCGACGCGCGCGGTGCTCGCTCCCGACCCGTCTTCCGAGGCTTCTCGCTGAAGCCGCTCCCAGAACTTCGGAAGAGAATTCGCGATTTGCTGGAGCAGTTGGCCGATTTCTTCGTCGAAGCTCTCTATTCGACCACAGGACTCACAGATCATCGTTTGGTAACGAGAGATATCTGTCGCCGCGTCCGGTGTGGGTAGATATCGAAACCAGCGACTCCCGACTTTTTCAAGCTCCGATGGCTGATACGCGCGTAAGAGCCCAAGCATCATGGCCACAGCAAGTCCGCGGTCGTTTGGATCGTTAAGTTCATCGATCAACTCACCCAACCACCGATCGGCCAGCATGAGGTCGAAGCTCATCGCGGCAAGACAGCAATTCAACCGTGAGTTGAAATCGCTTGCTTGAGATGCACGCTCGTACTCCGTTTCGACCTCGCCGCGCAAGGTCTCGAAATCTTCCGCCTGCTCCAGAAGAAGCCAGCGATTCGCACCGACAGCCGATAGATCCAGCCCGACTGATTCGCGCCGTTCTGGACTTCGTGCGACTTCGAGCTGGTTGATGAGCTCGCCCGACCAGGGGGCGGTCTTCGCGACAAGTGCCTTGATTATCGACTCCTTTAGGACATCCGCAAATTGCGGCGGTTCTTCGTCACCCCTGCTCGGGCGCCGAGCGGAACTTCGCTTAGCAAGCGCTTCGACGAGGGCTTCCCTTGACGCTCTGCCTTCCCGCCAGAGTCGTAGCGCCATCCGCCCGCGTTCGTAAACGTTCGCCTCTTCAGCGAGGTCTTCCAGGTGGATTTCTTTCGCCGCTGCAGCACGAGCCTGGGACTCGCCGTACTCCTCTGGAAGAGTGTTGACTTCCATATCTTGCAAGCCGTTCGCGATTAGCTCTCGAGTCAGACGATCAGCTCGATGGTGTATTTCGGGATCGTCGATGCGGCGCAGCCAAGCTAGTCCTTGATCTATCGAATGGATCGAGGGATCAGGGACGGTGGCGTCTGCTTGGCACGTCTCCAACGCAGCCTCTGCATACGAGTGCCAAGCAGCGACGTTTAACCGGTGGAGAGCGTTGCTCAGCTTGGCCATCGCCGCCGGTCGCAGTGAGCGTCCTCCCGTGGCTTCGGCCAGCGGCGGTGGAAGCTGATCCGTGATCTTTTCGCACGCTGCCCAAAGAACCTCGTTTAGGCCGGAGCCTGGATTCTTGGGCGCTTCGTCGACATTGGTTGAAGATCCCGTACCACTTGGCTCACGACAGTCGTGGGACCGCCTGTCGCCAGACTTCGCAAGCGCATCGAGCAGGTCTGCCATGCCGGTCAGGATGTCGGCGTGCACGGCAATGCTGCCCGGCTGCAGTGCTGGGTCTTTCTCGGCTTCGTCACGGGAACCCTGGACGAAGTTCATCGCTTGTGAGCGTCGCTCTGCCGCGCGGAGGAAGACGTTACTAATCCATAGCGGATCGAGTTTCTCCGCCCGAACGGATAACGCAAGTAGACGAAACAGCGCCTGCGTAAGTCCTGCCCAACAGTGGGGGTAACCGCCCTGAAAGAGCCACTGATAGGTCACCTCGGCCAACGCTCGAAAGGTTTCCGGGTCAACTGAGTTGCCGTTGGCGCCCTCCGAATGAATAAGCAGGGCACGCAGCACGTCACGCCATCCGGTACGCTCGTTCGGGAGCTGGTCCAGCGGGCTCTCGAAGAGGCGTGTTGTCAGCTTGAGCGCAAGTTCCGGTTCCAGCATGGCCACTCGAGCGAGAAATTGAAGCACGCCCGTATGAGAATTAAAATCGAAATTGCTGCCTTCGCAAAGATCCACTGAACCTGCCTTGGGAGATTCTCTTGGCGCCCACGGGCGCCGGGAAACGTTGCGTAGCAGCTGAATCGCTTGCTGGTTCGCGCCTAAGTCCATCAACCGCTCAGTGGTGAGGAACGCTGACCAAGGAAGGAGGGGCTCGCCATGGCCCGTCCAAGCGCCGTCCGGCCCATAGCCATTGCGATCCAAGATCGTTGCGGGATCCTCGTCGAGAAGATCGAGCACGTATCGGCCAGCCGTCCAGCGCTCGGACGCCAGACTCGAGAGCTCGACACACCGTTCCAGCATCATAAGGAGGTGATCATCTGAATTGGCGTGAGCAGCCGCGCGGGCAACTGCGGCGCAATCCGACCGCGTTTGTGCGATGCCTATGGTGGACAACTGTCGCGCGGCGAAAGGGCCACGCAGTAGCTCTACGACAGCCTTGAGCTGTTTCGACTGGAGCAGATGCATCGGCAAATGTCTGAGGGCGTAGAGGTTGCGCGAATGGAGCCAATCGACGCTCCCTTGTTTCGTGCAGGAGTCCGCGATCAAGGCGTGATAGTGATCTGGCGATCGTAGGGGATAGGGGTTCCGAGTACGATCCTGGCTGAAGAGGAATTCTGAGAAGGAACGATGGAAGAGAACGATTGTACGCTCGCTACCTTCTCCAGCCTCATCCAGGAAGGGCATGAGCTTGCTCAGAACCTCCTGTACGTAGAGCACATCGACACCACAGAATTTGACGACTTCGTCGACTGTCAGTGGAGCCAGCGCGACACCGAGAATGCCGAGGACGGGGACATAGTGCTCTACCCAATCGCGGGCGTCTATAGACGAGCGAATCCGTTCGGTCAGTAAGTAGCGATGAATGCCGTCGAGCCCGTGTGGCATCCCTTCAATCGGACTCAGCAGCAATCTAAACTTGCCATTGCTGGCATCCGCGATGATGGTCTCGAGCAAATGATGGAGAAAGAGAAAGTTCGCACCGCTCGTGCATGCGAGTTTGTGAATTAGCTCTTCGGCTGGCTCCGCCGCGACGGGAGACTGCTCGTACGCGCTGATCACCCCCGCCTCCGTTAGGCGATGGTGGGTCCACAGTTCCGCCTCGAATTGTGTGTTGAGTGCGCTTTCCTTCTCGGTCACGTCTATGTAGGCCACGGAATCGGTTGGCTCATCGACGCGGAAACGATTGAGGTGATCCCCGGGTCTGCTGAGCAACACCCACGTCAGCTCGGCGGCACTCTCCGGTATGTCATCTACCAGTGGGATGAGGCGCAGGATTTCGGGAGATTGATCGATTCCATCAACGATGATGACAACGCGCTCTCCCTTTTGTGTCACCTCGAGCCTGCGCAGTGGCTTTATCAGAGCGTCCTGAATCAGTTGGGCTGGCGGCATCCCATCAGTTAGGTCGCGAAGCTCGTCAATTTTCAGGGTCATTGCTTGCCCGGCGAGTTCACCGATTGCCAGGTCGACCTCGATTAATGCGCGGCAGAAGGCCGAGAGGGAGAGTTGTCCGACATGCGCTCCAGTGACTGTTCCACCCCTAAGAACTCGCTCGACGCGCACATTGGCACGCACGTTGACCCGCTCGTCCGCGAAGATATCGGAGCCGTACAACGCGCGCAGCTGCAATCCGATCGCAACTAGGAAGTTCTTAGGATCTGCCCAAACGACTCCGTCGGTACTTCCCGAACCTGCGAAGTAGCAGGGACAGTTCCAATGCGCTGCCAGCTGCCCAGCGAAAATACTCTTGCCCGTACCGGGCGTGCCGACGACAAGGATTGTATTCGACGCAATGGAACTGGAACGTCGATCAGTGGCCGTGAAAGCCTTGTCGAGCCTTCGCAATAACCATTTGCGAGGAACTGCCTCCCGGATCCGGCTCCTGACGTGAGCCGTTGCACCAGCGATCCACATTGGTTCGTCTCTCTGCAGCGTCGTCCAGCCCGACTCACTCATCGGTAAGTCTCCTCTAGCATGCCTATGCTCTCGGCAACCAGCCGAAATAAAAACCTACATTGCAAAAAGTTCGTAGCGACCAAATTGGCTTCGCAATAGGAAATTGAAGCCTTCAAATCTGCTAATGACAAGCATTTTATCCGATTTGCAATATGTGAGTTCATCAACAAGATACTGGCACATCAATTCGGAGCTAAGTTTCTCTGCGAACTGAGGGTTTGGGGATTCAATATTTTCCCTAATGATGTTAGTTAGGTGTGGTAATCTATGATGAATCGTTTATGCCATTTATGTTTCCGGTGAAATTTTATAGTCCAGCCTTAAATGAAGATGGCGGCTCATCCAGTGTTCATTGAGCCTCCCTAGCCCAGGTACATTGATAAGACGGAGGATTACAGAATCTTTATGCATGGACATGTAAGAAGCTTAGTGTTTTGAAGGTGACCTCATGAACTCTGATCGCACAGGTTACTTAGGTGACTTTAATAAAGGAGCAAAGTGCACATCGTATGAAGGACTATGGAGTCGAGTCTTGCATGAATACTATTGATTTACTTTTTTTATGAGAACTTGACTCTTTTTTCATTAAGCCAGCTCTACTCTGTTTTGTTAAATGTATCCATCAGAACAAATTTGGTGAATAATTACAATTTTTCCTTCAAGTGGCACTGCAAAGAGCCTTTGAAAATTTTTTCATCTTTAATATCAGGCTTAGTTGAAAATTTGATCCTTTTTGCAATTCTAGAACCGTTTCGTCGTCCCATTCCGTTGGAGTGGGCCGCGCAGCGGAAGTTTTTTGGTTTTATTCCTTCCTCGCTACTGTGATCCCAGAGAGAGCAGAGATGGTGAGTGTGGACTCGGTCAACGTCTCTCTAGGTCCCACCAAACACTGCGCAGTGGGACCGTCAAATTCCCTCCAGAGAATTCTGCATGAATAAGGGAACAATCAGAGGGTGATGATCGATCCAGAGAGCGTCCATCGTGGCCCCAAGGGGGCCTAACTCGCGGACTTGTTACACGAGAATCCGCAATACGGAGAGAAATTTTGCTGTAGATTAGCTGGCGGAGAGGGTGGGATTTGAACCCACGGTCCCTTGTGAGGACAACGGTTTTCGAGACCGTCCGAATCGGCCACTCTCGCACCTCTCCGTGTTCGTCTATGTTATGCGGTAGGAACTGGTTGGGTACTCCGAAGTTGCTGAAAAAAATTCTGTAAGATTGCTCGACAATCATCTGCCAGGATATCTGAGTCTACCTTCACCCGGTGATTAAACCTGGTCTCCGCTGTGAGATTGCAGATTGACCCACAGGCGCCGGCTTTCGGATCCCATGTGCCAAATACGACACGGGCAATTCTAGCCTGGATGATGGCTCCTGCACACATGGCGCAGGGTTCCAATGTCACATAGAGAGTGGTGTCCGTCAGACGCCAGGACCCCAGTGCCATCGAAGCGGATCGAATGGCCATGAGTTCGGCATGGGCGGTCGGATCTTGTGTGCTCTCCCGTTGATTGAAGCCCGTTGCGAGGATTTTTTTATTCTGGACCAGGACCGCTCCAACTGGAACTTCTTCCGCACGAAAGGCCTGATGCGCCCAGTCCAACGCCATGCGCATGAATTGAATATCCGTGGTTGGATCCAATACCTCCATGGTCATATCAAAAAGTACAGTTGAATGATGATGGTGTGAGTGAAAGTTTTTGTTCCGAAAGGCAAAAAAATGGTAACATAGCCACTATCTGATGTATAGCCAACCCACCTGGAAATCTTGGTGAAATCTTCCGCCAGTAACGTGAGTCAGAGGCTCGTTCCTTTGGAAAAGGTGCAAGCCATGTGGCAGAGTCTTGCCCACCACTTTTTTGAGAATCGGTTACCTCTGATTACCATTGAGTGGAGCACACGATTAACCTCATCGGCCGGGTTGTTTGTGAGTCAGATTGGCCCAAGAAGCTGGTGGGCCTCACGTGAGTATCGACAAGGTGCGGCTCGAGTGATTCGGTTGTCTGCTCCTTTGCTTCGCGATCAACCCGAAGAAGAGCTCCGACGAACGTTGGCACATGAAATGATTCACCAATGGCAGTTTGATATTCGGAAGCATCGTCCGTCCCATGGGGCGGAATTTCGTGCAATGATGCACAGGATGAATGCGGCGGGACTTGGGGTGACGGTTCGCCATCAGTTGAATGTGGGTGTTCAGAGACATCATCGCTATGCCTGGCAGTGCCTTCAATGCGGAATGGCTTATCATCGGCAACGGCGAACGATTTTTCCGAGTCGACATATTTGTAGCCGATGTCGAGGAAAACTTGTCGAAGTTGAATTACATTACACTCAAAAAACTCATGAAGAATCGACGGTCGGAGGAGGTGTGAATCACGGAGGCCATCAGACAGAGGATAGATCGGCTGTGCAGATATTGTGTGTGACTGGAATGAGGGATGGCAAAGTCTTATCGACGAAAGGCGTCTTTCCCCCGGATGACTTCCGCGAGGAGTTTATCGGCGAGTTTGGCGGCCCGGCGATGGCGCCACCAACGAACGGTTAGAGCATAGATCACAATGGTACTTAGGACGAGCAAGAAGCCTGTTGTGATGTTGTCCATAGAGGGAGTGTAGAAGAATAAATTTCCAGATGGCAAGGTGGGGGGGCATCTTGGGAAGGGTGGCGGTACCTGAAGGAAAATCGCGTTGCCTTAATGTGCGTAATTATATGAAAATATTATGAAATTTAGTATGGTCGTTTAAATTTTCTCATAAAAAAATGGATGGTACGTTTTCCAAATGGACATCCTGATTCTGTTCGCATCCCTCGTCGTCATTTTGTTAGGGGCGGAGGCGTTTACCAACAGTTTAGAACATTTTGGAGAGCGACTCGGGATTTCGGAAGGCGTCACCGGTTCGGTATTTGCGGCGGTGGGAACCGCATTGCCGGAAACGATGGTGCCTATCTTTGCCATCCTGTTGTCTTCTGGTTCTGAAACGTTGCGGCACGAAGTGGGGGTGGGGGCTATTCTGGGGGCCCCCCTGATGCTGTCCACATTAGCCTTCTTTCTGTTGGGGTTCTTTGCCGCACGGAAAAGAGGGTGGCATGGCACGTTAAATCCTGAGCCGATCGGATTCGCTCGTGATCTGCTCTGGTTTAACTGGGCGTTTTGTCTGGGAGTGATTGCCGTGTTTGTTCCCCAGGAGTGGGGTTGGGCACGGCCTGCCATTGCGGGTGCACTGGTTATCCTGTATGTGGTGTATTTGTATCAAACTATTCGATCTTCAGCCAATTTAGTGGATGATGGCCATGGAACCGAGGCGGATCATCCGCTTTATATGACCATAGCGGGGCTTCCCGATAATTTAATGGTGATCTTGTTTCAGGTGGGATGCGGCCTGGGCCTCATTGTGTTAGGGGCGAAGGGTTTTGTGTATGGGATTGAACAGCTTGCCCCCAGGTGGGGCGTTTCGGCCTTAGCCCTGTCTCTCCTCATTATTCCAATTGCGACTGAATTGCCTGAAAAAGTGAACAGCATTATTTGGATCCGGCGCAATCGGGATACCCTGGCTGTCGGGAATATTACCGGGGCCATGGTCTTTCAGGGGAGTTTATTGCCAGCCTTGGGAATTATGCTGACAGCCTGGGTTCCGCAACATGAAATTCTCATGGGAATGGCGATGACGTTGGTGGCGGCCTGCTATTTGACCTGGGTGTTACGGCGGGGCGTGTTGAAGCCCATTCACCTGGTTATGAACGGTCTGTGTTATGTGGTGTTTGTGGTTTCGGTGCTCTTCTGGTAATGCCTGGTCTTTGGGTTTTTTAAACATGATGCGCAAAAGAATAAGAGCACAGCGATGGCCCTTCCGATAGTTGTTGTCACGCGACGTCTCCCACAACAGGCTTGGGAGGTATTAGGGGCACAGGCCGATCTTGTCTGCTGGGAGCACGATTGCCCCGTTGATCGGAAATGGTTGTTGGATCATCTTCCCGAGGCAGAGGGTCTGTATTGCCTGTTGACGGACCGGATTGATCAGGAAGTGCTTCAGGTTGGGAAACGGCTTCGGGTGATCAGCACCATGGCCGTCGGATATGATCATATCGACGTTGCAGAATGTACGATTCGTGGCATTCCGGTTGGACACACACCAGGGATTTTAACTGAAACAACGGCGGATTTGGCTTTTGCCTTGCTCCTTTCTGCAGCCAGACGAATTGTCGAAGGGGTTGAATATGTGCGACAGGGACAGTGGAGAACCTGGAGCCCTGATCTCTTGCTGGGACAGGATGTGCATGGTGCGACATTAGGCATTGTGGGATTTGGCCGGATCGGGCAGGCCATGGCCAGGCGCGCGCAAGGATTCCAAATGGATGTGCTAGCGGTGCCGTCACCGAATGGTGTGAGTGGGTCACCGCAGTCTTCGGTCTCAGTGGAGTCTGGCACTCAGCCTATTGCGAAACCAACAATACACCGGAAAGGCTCTGTTGATAAGACGAGTCAGGGCGAACCGATAGGGGCGTCATTTCACGAGGTTGGTCTGCATGAAGCATTAGCACGGGCGGATTTTGTGAGTCTGCATGTCCCCCTGACCCCTCACACGCACCATTTGATCGGGGAAGCTGAGTTTCGAGCCATGAAGCCTTCAAGTATTCTGATCAATACGGCTCGTGGAAGCGTGGTTGATCCAGAGGCCCTGTATCACGCCTTAGTGCAGGGCCATATTGGTGGGGCAGCTTTGGATGTGACTGATCCGGAGCCCATTCCTGAGACACACCCGCTCCTTACGCTTCCCAACTGTCTGATTATCCCACACTTGGGGAGTGCGTCTGTGGCGACAAGGACCAGAATGGCCTGCATGGCCGCGGAGAATATCGGTGCCGGCTTACGCGGAGACGCGCTTCCACACTGTATCAATCCTGAAGTCTACCGTGTGTCACGCAGTCCCGAGACCGGGATGGTATGAATCTCTACGAAAATTGCTAGATGACTATTTACACTGGTAAAGGAGCTCGATGATATGGGAGACATCACAGGTCGATCTGACGATTGGCGGTTTCGTCAGGAGGAGAGATCATGATTCACATCACACCACCGGCCGTGGAAAAATTGAAAGCCCTGATCGAAGAGCACCCCGAGGATCCCATTGTGCGTTTAGCCGTTCGGGACCGGGATGACAAAGTCCTTGTTTTTTCCATTACTCTTGAAGATGCTGTGACACAGGAGGATTCGGTCTTAGATATTGAAGACCTCATCATTGCCATAGACGGCTCTTGTGCACAACGGCTGGAGGGCGTCACGGTTGATTATGAGGAGGCTGCTGGATTCAGCTTCCACCACCCGGAACCCCCCGATCCTTATAAATTAAACCTGATCCTACCTGAATGAGGGAGACAGAATTGGATAGGGTCTTCATTGAACCCGATTGCGGGAATATTCTTCATCAAGGATTCTTGCTAAGCTTAACCGGTAACCATACATCCCGCGATTATTCTTATGATGGAAACATTTTTTGCAACCTGTCCTCGTGGCTTAGAAGATGTTCTGAGCCAGGAACTTCAAGAATTAGGCGGGCAGGAGATTCGATCGACTCCTGGCGGCGTTGAATGCCAGGGCGCTTTTCCTCTTTGCTACCGGCTCAACTTGGAAAGTCGGATTGCCAGCCGTATTTTGTGGCGGGTGGGGCAGGGGTGGTACCGGGATGAGGAGGACCTGTATCGCCTCGCCTCAAGTCTTCCCTGGCCTGAATATTTTTCCGTGGATTGTCACATCAAAGTTCGGCTCATTGCTCAACATTCTCCACTGAAGAGTCTGGAGTTTGCGACGCTACGAGTGAAAGATGCCATTTGTGACCGATTTGTCCGGGCGACACAGGCGCGCCCAGAGGTAAGTAAACGACAACCCGATATTCAAATTGTGGTCTTTGTCGATGCAGAGCATGTGGTGTGGTATATCGACACCTCGGGAGATCCGCTGTTTAAGCGGGGATGGCGGAAAGTGGCGGGAGAGGCGCCGATCCGAGAAAATTTGGCGGCCGGCATCCTCAGGCTTTCAGGTTGGACTGGTGAGCAAGTCCTGCTTGATCCGATGTGTGGCGCAGGCACATTTTTAATTGAGGCGGCGTTGATGGCCAAAGGAATTGCTCCAGGCCGTGGGCGTGAATTTGCCTTCCGGTATCTACAGAATTTTAATTGCACGATCTGGGATCAAGTACGCCAAGAGTCGATCAAATCGATACTCCCCGGTTCGGGTCTATCTATTGTGGGGTATGATGAGGATGTGAATGCCTTGGCCATGGCCAGAAGAAACCTGGAAGGCTTGGGGTTTGAGGAAATTCACTTAGGTCAGGTGGATGTATTGGATGTGACGCCTCCTGGGCCAAAAGGTATTCTCGTTACGAATCCTCCTTATGGAGTGAGAATGGGAGACCGGTCGGAGCTGGAGGAGTGGTATCCGAAATTTGGGAATCTGTTGAAGCAGCGGTTTGCGGGGTGGAGTGTCTATGTCCTCACGGCCGATTCGCGACTTCCTAAACTGATTCACTTAGCGCCATCACGTAAAATCCCCCTGTTCAATGGCCCGTTGGAATCGAGGCTGTATGAATTTCAGATGGTGGCCGGAGGGAACCGGAAATCGGCAAGGCAGGCCAGGCAACAGGCAGTGATCAGGCCAGGTCTTAAATGAGAGGTTTTCCGGCCATGTTTAAGAGTGAAACCCAGACATCTTCAATGCATCGCAACACATAAATCCATTCGTCACAGGTCTTCGGTCGTTTAAAAAGATGGCAATTGGGAGGGAAAGAAAAATCTTTTGAGTGACGTGGAGTCTCCTCCGAAAACAAGGCCACCGGAATTAACTGTAAGCGGCGGTCGCGTTGGAGGCCCTTAATAATTTCTTCTCCCGACAAATCGGGGAGATGATTGGAGAGAAAAATCAGGTCGGGTTGTGGGGCATCCACAAAGGGGTACTCCTGATTTAAAAAGGCCGTACCTTGTTCGCCATCTTCCGCCTCAAAAATTTCCACGCAGATGATTTGGGCCACCGTCAGTGCTTCTTTGAGGGCTTCTATCTGAGCGATATCATCCTCGATGGTCAGGATCTTAAATGTGTTTTTGACGGCGCCGCGCATGATCCGATGCCCATTATCTTGGTTGAAGCAGACTGCCCACACTTCAGTCTGGTGAAGGATTGACGTCCGATATACGACAGAAAATACGTGTGTTGGCCTATCTGTTTTTTCGGTTGAATCTTGCTGAGATTAAGAGGAAACCGGCTGAGTCGGATTTTTGATAGAGAAGAATGAGGAGAGAATCCTGATGCCTGGAACAAGTTCTGTTGATTGCAGAGTGGATCGAGGCCCATTAAGCTGAAAAAGCAGGACACCAAACAGCGTAAATCTCACTCAGTATGAACAAACATAAAACATTCAAGCAAAATAGGGAGATCCCTGTCCCCCTATGGGGTGAGATAAAGATACGCCTTTGGCCTGATTTACATGTTAGCCAGGGAGGCTGCCGAGAAGTTGTTGGATCACCGGGAGGGCATCAGGGCGAGCGGCGATGATGCCATTGACGATGGGATGAGGTTGGTTGCATTGAATGGGTTTCAGGTCTCTGTCGAGGACGACCCCTCCCGCCGCTTGAACCAGAAGGAGCGCAGCCGCGATATCCCATTCGTTTTGTGTGCCAATATTGATCACCCCGTCAATCTGTCCGGCAGCCACCAGTGCCAATGAATATGCAATGGAACCCATAAGATTGCGGCAATGGGCGGTTTCTCCCCAGGTGCGAATGGTGGAGCGGTCAATGGGGCCCGTGTTCACCAGGAACGACAAGCGATGTCCGGTAGTCTGGCCGACATGAATGGGGTAGCCATTGACGGTCGCCGGTTCACCTCGCACGGCACAATAATATTCCTGGGTGGCGGGATTGAAGATTATTCCGATTGAGGCCTGTCCATGGTCGATGAGGGCAAGGGAGATCGCAAATTGTGGGAGGTTTTTAATAAAGGGTTTGGTCCCATCAATGGGATCCAGGATCCACACACGGTTTTTTTTCAGTCTGATGGGGTTGTCTGGCGATTCTTCCGAGAGCCAGCCATCATCAGGATAGACGGCGAACAAGGCTTCCTGGACGATGCGATTGACTTCCAGGTCGGCATTGGTCACTGGCGATCCGTCCGGCTTGATCTGGACGACTAATCCCTCATACTGGATTCTGTGAAGGCAATCACGTGCGCGGAGCAGGGCTTGTCGGATGATGGAGAGTTCTTGGCGATAATCAGTCATAATCAAAATGGATGTGGTGCATTGGCCATAGGGAGTAAATGTTCTCTCTTGATATTGTACCCCAGACCATCGGTTAAGTGTGGAGCGCGCTTAAGGCATCGATCGTAACAGTTCATAGCATGAGAGGTGCGTCTGAGGCTAGATTGACTGTATGGGGGGGAAAGGAAAGGGTTTGGGTGCATGGAATGAGGCGTGGGGAGAATTTCCGGGACGTAATATGCAAACGGTAACCGTGAGGCTGAAAATTTCACCTGAACGCTTTCAGGCCTATTACCAGGGTGTGGTGGAATCTGTGGTGGCGCAGTCACTCGATGGTCGGACGATCCAATTTCCCCGCCAGAGTGCTTCGTCCCTTTGTCTCGCATCAGGGGATCCAGGGGACCTTTGAGATCACCTTCGATGCGGGGTTGAAGTTTCATTCGATTCGCCTGGCACAGGAAGACAGGTAAGTGCAGCCGCTATGACTGGAGATGGGTATTCCCTCGTCGGATTATTTCTGAGTGCGTTTCTTTCCTCAACCATATTACCGGGTAGCTCCGAGGTCGTCTTCGTTATTTTGTCTGCACAGGGGCATCTTCCGGCTTGGAGTCTGCTCGCTACGGCGACGGCAGGCAATACCCTGGGTGGGATGAGTTCCTGGGCCTTGGGGTGGCTTATCGGGTGGTGGTATCCACTCCATGAATTCACCAAGCCAGCCCACCATTTGGCCGTGGAACGGATTCGAAAGTGGGGTAGTCCGGTGCTGTTATTGTCCTGGGTGCCGGTTATTGGGGATCCGCTGTGTATCGCGGCAGGATGGTTGCGGATGGGCTGGGTGCGTGCCCTATTGTGTATTGGGATTGGCAAAGGGTGCCGGTATGTGGTTTTGTTCGCGTTGTTACCCAGCAATGGCGGGTGAACGACGCAGGCGCCTGCCTATAGCATTCAAAAAACGTTGTTGGTATGGTTGGCCTTGCCTCTTAATTGCCTCCTTTTTGATAAATTGCTTTCCAAACGACCAATTCCTCTAGAGTTCCCAGCCTATTATGGAGGCGTCATATTGTGAATGTTCCCCTTCTTGATTTGAAATCCCAATTCGCCAGCATCAAAAAGGACATCCAGGTGGTGTTGGAAGAGGTGTGCGCGGAGCAAAGTTTTATTCTGGGCGCCCACGTTCAGAACCTGGAGCAGACCCTAGCGACATACATTGGCACAGACCAGGCGATTGGGGTGGCTTCAGGAAGCGATGCGTTGTTGTTGTCGTTGATGGAGGTGGGAGTTCAGCCGGGCGATCGTGTTGTGACGGTCCCCTTTACATTTTTCGCGTCTGCAGGAGTGATTTCCCGGCTTCATGCGCGTCCGGTGTTTGTCGATGTGACGCCTGATACGTTTAATCTCGATCCCACACGGTTAGGGGATAGCCTCACTTCAGATGTCAAAGCCATTCTTCCGGTCCATCTCTTTGGACAATGTGCGGATATGGAAATGATTCTTCAGATTGCCGATGCACAGGGAATCCCGGTTATTGAGGATGCCTGCCAGGCCATCGGTGCGTCTCGAAACGGTGTCCGGGCCGGAGCCTTCGGACACACGGGGGGCTTCAGCTTTTTCCCATCGAAAAATTTAGGGGGATTTGGCGACGGCGGGTTGATTACGACTCGAGACCCGCGGGTGGCCGAGCGACTACGACTCTTGCGTGTGCATGGGAGCCGATCAGAATATCATCATCATTTAATCGGGATAAACAGTCGGTTGGATGCGCTGCAAGCGGCCATTCTTCAGGTGAAATTTCAGCATTTGGCTGAGTGGACCGCGAAGCGCCAATCGCATGCGTCCACTTACCAACAGATGTTTCAGGCCTACGGTCTTGATGAGCGAGTGACCGTGCCGATCGTGGCATCCGGCAATAGTCATGTTTACAATCAGTTCACCATTCGCACCTCGGAGCGAGATGAACTCAGTGCCTACCTGACCCACCATGGAATAGGCAATCGCATTTATTATCCTGTCCCTCTTCATCTTCAGGAATGTTACCAGGATCTCGGGTATCATAAAGGCGATTTTCCGGTCTCGGAACAGCTCTCCCAAGAGGTGCTCTCTCTTCCCATTTATCCGGAACTCACCCAGGACCAACTCCAGTATGTGGTCGACACGATCAAACTATTTTTTGATCGACGTTAAAGGCGACCATCACAAAGAGGAGAGGAAAAGCCGATTGGGAAACGAGAGGCGCTACTGAGGATAGCGGGCTTGAATCATGCTGCGGAGCCCGCCTCTTGCCGTAAATTCTCCGGTGACGCATGCTGACACAGGGCGACAGGCTTTGACGAAATCGGACAGAATTTTGTTGACCGCATTCTCATAAAAGATTCCCAGGTTTCGATAGGCGTGGATATAGGTTTTGAGGGATTTTAACTCAAGACAGAATTTGTCAGGCACATAGGTCAACCGGATTGTGCCAAAATCAGGGAGTCCTGTTTTGGGACAAATAGCCGTATATTCAGGAATTTCAATGGTAATTTCGTAGCCTGGATATTGGTTCGGCCAGGTTTCAATTTTTGGCAATTTATCGGCAATCCCGCTTTTGGCATGCCGTTCTGAATAGCCTGACTTTGAAGAATTGCGCGATTTTTTCATGCGTTGATGGCTCGTTTCCTTAGTATGGTTCCGCAAGGCCCCCAGTCTACTCTTTTCTGAAATTTCTCCGCAACCTTATGCCGCCGGTTTCTTGAGAATACCCCTACCCTGGGCTATACTCGCGTGTCATTTGTGGCGCGCTTGGTAATTTGCCGAAGCGATTGTTATTCACCATCCAAACGTACCCTGACCCCGATTCTGTATGCGACAGATTTCATGTGTCGAAAAATCGGGGGGGAATTATGAGGTCTGTCTAAGACGATGAGCGGTATCACGGTGTTGGAAGCTGACGACTTTGTGAAAGGCCTGCAAGGTATTGGATTCGATTTTTTTACCGGTGTGCCGGACACGATTTTGGGGGGAATTATTGCCCAGTTAACCGAAGAACGGTTGTATACCCCGGCAGTTCGTGAAGATGAGGCTGTGGCGATGGCCGCAGGAGCCTACCTGGGTGGGAAAATTCCGGTAGTCTTGATGCAAAATTCCGGATTAGGTAATGCTCTGAATGTTCTAGTTTCTCTCAATCTGATTTATCAGATTCCCTGTTTGCTGTTGGTATCGTGGCGTGGTTTCGAAGGCAAAGACGCACCTGAGCACCTGGTGATGGGGGAAACCATGACGACGCTTTTGGATACGGTACGGATTCCCCACAGGACCCTGTCCCCGAAGACGATCGTAGATGATCTGAAATGGACAGCCACAACCTTTATGGAGAAGCGGATCCCTGTCGCCTTATTGTTGAAAAAGGGCATCGTGAAAACCATTCAGCCCTAGTGGGATGTTGAGGAAATGTCCTATGGCTCTGTACGGGTTTCTCGATTTGGTGTCGTGAGGAAAGAGCAGCCAATCCGCACTCCTGTTTTGTCTGTGGACAACAGGGTAGGTGTCAACGCGAAGAAATAACCATTGTGTTGGAGATGCAACGATGATTGGACCAGAAGAAGGGGTCATGCAGAGCCGGGCGCAGGCGATGGCGGCCATGTTGGAACTGATGACCGATCAACTGCTTATTGTGTGCAACGGGTTTCCCTCACGTGAAGCCTGTAAACTCCGTGATCGGGCTCAAAATTTTTATATGATTGGCTCGATGGGCGCGACGGCGGGCATCGGATTGGGATTGGCGCTGGCTCAGCCAGAAAAAACGGTGGTAGTCTTTGATGGCGACGGAAATGTGCTGATGAGTCTTGGCACGCTGGCCACGATTAGTGCGTTGCGACCGAAAAATCTCATTCATGTGGTCTTTGATAATGAGGTGTATGGGACTACCGGAAATCAGCCCACCTATTCCAGGGTTGTCGGTTTGGATAAAATGGCCAAAGCGGCAGGATACAAAAATGTTGAGCGAGTCTGGGAACGAGAAGATATTGTGTATGAGTTTAAGGCCATGTTAGAGGATGATGGGCCGAGTTTTTTGTTGGTCAAGGTGAATGAACAGCTTGAAGATGCGGATCGGATTGACTTGAGTCCAGCTGAGCTGACGAAACGGTTTAAGGGAAGTGTCACCTAACGGCACACGTATTCGCGTGAAAGCCCACTCGCCAGCCTGTAAGCCTGTAAAGGAAGAGGATTCATGATTTTATTCAATCCCGGTCCCGTCAATGTGTCTGAAAGAGTCCGTCAGGCTTTACTTCAACCAGATATCTGTCATCGAGAGTCGGAGTTTTCGGAATTATTGGCAGATATTCGGCAAAAATTGTTAAAGATCTTCGTTCCCGGTGAAGAAGACGAGTACACTGCAATCGTGTTGACGGGTTCTGGCACGGCAGCCGTGGAAGCGGCGTTGATGTCCAGTATCCCTACCGGCAAGCGGGCAATGGTGATTAACAATGGGGTGTATGGCCAACGGATGTCTTCCATGCTGGCGATGCAGCGTTTGGGTACGCCGGACTTAAAGTATGACTGGGGAATGGTCCCTGATCCGCAGACGATTGATTTGGCGCTGAAGCAACATCCGGAAGTGCACACCGTCGCCATGGTGCATCATGAAACGACCCTAGGATTGATTAATCCAGTGAAAGAAGTGGCGGAGGTCGTGGACCGGTATAATCGGGTCTTTATGGTGGACTCTGTGAGCGGCCTGGGGGGAGAGGCCCTGGATATTGCCGGAAATAAATTATACATGGTTGCGGGGGCCGCTCAGAAATGTATTCAAGGTTTTCCAGGTGCCGCGTTTGTGTTGGTCCGCAAAGGTTTTATGCAGCGGATGATGAAATATCCCAAGCGCTCCTGGTATTTGAGTTTGGCTAATTATTATGAAGAACAGGAGCGGGGGACGATTCCCTTTACGCCAGCCGTGCAGGTCTATTATGCCTTCCGTGAAGCTATCAATGAACTCTTAGAAGAAGGCCTCGACAACCGGATTCAACGATTTAAGGGCTATGCCACCACCATTCGGACGCGTCTGGAAGAGTGGGGTGTCAAGCCGGTACTAGGTCCTACGCTTCAAAGTAATACCTTAACCGCCTTTTATCTGCCTGAAGGGTGTGCCTACCAAGGGCTGCATGATGAATTAAAACGGGCCGGATACGTGATCTATGCCGGGCAGGGACAATTGGAAGAGAAAGTGTTCCGCATTGCCAATATTGGCGCCTTGACCAATCAGAATATTGAAGAATTCCTTTCCGCTTTTCAGTCCATACTTTCGGGAGCCAGAGCGTGAAGGCAATTATTTTTGCCGCGGGTGTGGGGAAGCGGTTGCAAGGCGTGACAGAAGGGCGACCGAAATGCCTGGTCGATCTTGGGGGAAGGACGTTATTATCCCGGCATGTCGAAGCTCTAGGGCAATTGGGTGTGTGCCAGGTGGTGCTGGTGGTGGGGTACGCTCAGGATCATATTCGAAAAGCCATGGCCGCTGACCCGTTTGTTCAAGAGGTCCGATGGGTGGTGAATGAACAGTTTACTCGTGGGAGCATAACGTCTTTGTGGGCGGCACGGTTTGAAATGGACGATGATGTGGTGCTTATGGATGCCGATGTTCTCTATGCCCCATCGATTCTGGCTCGGTTGGTTCATTCTCCCTTTCCCACCGCCTTGTTAATGGATGAGACGGTGAAGCAGGAATCGGAAGAGTGTATGATTGCCGCAAAGGCTGGTCGAGTCCTTACCTTAAGTAAAAGCCTGCCATCTGCCTATGATGAGGCCGGGGAAGGGGTCGGGTTTCTCAAAGTCCAAGAACAGGATATTCCAGCACTGTTGCAATCGGTTCAGGCCTATGTTGCAGTTGGAGCGCTTGATATGGAATATGAGGACGCGCTAAAAGAGTTTTTTGAGAAGGTGCCGGTGGGATACGAAAAAATCGGGGGTCTTCCGTGGATAGAAATTGATTTTCCCAAAGATATAGATCGAGCGGAGTCTGAGATCTTGCCCGCCGTATTAAGCTTAGAGGAGAATACCAGGGCCACCACACTGAGACCGTAGGAATGAGTGTATGGACGGAATACTTAAACAAGAAGCCACCCATGCGGTCGATACGGCAATTTTATTGACGTCGGTCGGCGTCTTTGATCCCGGAGCCGTCGGGACAGGTGATGCGGTTCCGAGTCCCTTGACTCGTGTCGGCGGCATGACGCTGTTTCAACGAGCGGTGTTCACGTTGCAGCGAGGCGGAATTTCTCAAATTTGGGTGTTGGCTGGGCCGGAAGAACAAGCTCTTCGCCAGTTACTTCGTGAAGATAGCCGGGTACAGGCTGCCGTTCGTTGGTTGCCGGTTCGGGAATTTCCTCCTCATGACCCGCAGACCTGGGAAGCGCTTGCGGAGGAAATCAATGGAGCCTGTATGATCGTGGGTTGCCATACCGTGTACTCTCCCGCATTGATCCAGCGCCTGCGAGTTGAAGGATCTCAAGGAAAGGCAGTCGTAGTCGTTGGTCATCCTGAGGAAGGACATCACCGGGGAAATCCCGGGGTGGCGTTCCGTCCTGAGGGCCTGGAGGGACGATCAACCTCGACTGTGGTCTTCCATGATCAGGCAGTATCCCAGACGTCACAGTCCTCAACGAAAAGTCAGACTCCTGATCGAAGCCGATTGCCGCTGGTTGGCGATCTTCTAGTTCTCCCTGCCCGGCTTTTGGGAATATCAGGCGTGTTACATGCTAATGGCACTAATCCACTTCGGTTGGCATTGGAGCAAGCGGCAGTGGAAGGGACGATTCAAACCATTGGCGGAGCATCTCATTGGTTTAGAGATGTTCGTGGGCCTAAGGGGGCCCAACTTGCTGAGCGGACGCTGTTGGAGGCACTCCAAACCATTAAAGGCGGTTTGGATGGGTTGGTGGATCGGTATGTGAATCGTAAATGTTCCGGCCTGCTCACGCATGGGTTTTTACGGTTGGGATGGTCACCGAACATGATTACGATGCTATCCATGGTCGTGGGGCTCGTGGGTGCGGGGCTTTTTGTGCCTGGGTCCTGGAAACTTGCCATTCTCGGGGGACTGATCTTGCAATTGTCTGTCATCATTGATTGCTGCGATGGGGAGGTTGCCCGGCTGACGTTTTCAGAATCCAAGTTTGGGCAAGAACTCGATATTTGGGCAGATAATGTCGTGCACATTGTGTTGTTTGCGGCCATTGCCTGCGGGGCATTTCTCCAGGGGCCGTGGGAGCAGACGCACCTTCCCCTTCTGCTTGGGGCCTCAGCGGTTTTAGCGAATGTCGTGTCGTTGCTGTTAGTCAATCATGCGCGGCAATTGCGATCCCGTCCTCGTCAAATTCGGCAACTCACAGAACAAGAGCGGGCCAATATTGAATTTATGTTGGGCAATGTCGCCAATCGCGATTTTTCCATCATGGTGTTACTAAGTGCTGCTTTTGGCTTCCTGCACTGGTTTTTGGCCCTGGCCGCGATTGGCTCGTGGCTCTTTGTCATGTCGATGGCCTGGATGCTCCGCCGTAGTCTCATCCCTCGTGCTTAAACTGCTTTTCCTGGTCGTCGGCCTTGCGGCCCTGGTCGGGATTGTTCTCCACATCGGTCTCGAACCGATTCAGCATACCGTTTCACAATTAGGTCTCCTACATTTCGGGCTCATCCTCCTTCCCATGATTCTGGTATACGGGTTAGAAGCCATGGGATGGCAACTTACTCTGGGTTCTCATGCTCGCCATGTCGGGTTCATGCGGTTATTTGCCATCCGGATGGCTGGCGAAACCGTGAATGTCACGACTCCCACGGCCTATGTCGGCGGGGAGCCCCTGAAGGCCTATCTTCTAAAACGATACGGGGTGCCAATGGTGGATGGGTTGGCGTCCGTGATTACCGCGAAGACCGCTATGACCTTCGCCCAAGTGCTTTTTATCTTGCTGGGATTGGCAGTGGCTTTTTGGATACTTGGCGATTCAGGTCATTCCTGGATGGCGATGCTGGTCAGTGTGGGAGTCTTAGCGTTTGGCGTCGGGCTGTTTGTGCTGCTCCAACGTCGCGGTCTCGGTATGGGGTGCTTGGGCCTTTTACGGGCATGCGGTATCAGGTTCTCCTTTCTTGAAAAGCGGGAACCACAACTCCAGGAGCTGGACGGCACAATCCGTGGATTTTATTCTCAGCACCGGCAGACCTTTTATGCGGCGTTGGCCTTATTTTTTTTGGCGTGGATGATGGAAACGCTTGAGGTGTATGCCATTCTCTACTTTCTCGGTGTGGGGATCGATGTGTGGGTAGCCCTCTCAATTGCGGCGCTCACGGTACTCATTAAAGGCGGAACATTTTTCATTCCAGGAAGCCTGGGTGCACAAGAAGGGGGATACACCTTACTATTGATGACTTTTGGTTATTCGGAAGTGACGGGAATCACCTTTGCGCTTATTCGACGAATGCGAGAAATTCTCTGGATTGTCTTTGGTCTTGTTTGCCTGATGTTTTTGAAAGGTCAAGGTGGTGAGCCGGACCAGTGACTTCGTTGAAACGGTAGGGGACAAAGTGGCGGATTCTGTGGAAATATTCGGTGACTTGAACTCTCCGGGTCTATTGTGAATAATCGGACCCTCACAGATGGTTGCCGAGAAAGGATAAGGTAATGATGGATATTGAACTGGGAAAGAATACCCTTCGGAATACCGACGGCGTCTTTATCGCTCACGGAAAAGAACAGCTTCGTATTGAGTGGTTGGAAGAGGAGAAAAAGCTGGCATTAAGCATGGGTGTGTTTATGCCAACCGGAACAGAAGTGGCCAAATTGCAACGCAACGTCTGGGAACACAATCCTGGCGATCGTTTTGTCCTGACAGAGTCGCCGGATAGCGTCAAGGTGGAAGATACGACCCTGAAGACTCTCGTCATGGAAATCCACAAAAAGCCCCACCAAGCTGTGGCCATCCCTGCTGCAAAATTTTATACCTCAAAAGGCACCCTGTCTGAAATCTCCCCGGAATGGTGGCGGGTTGGTAACAAAATGGAACTGACCGGTATTGATGCCGACCTCGAAGGGGGCAGCATCGAACTCCCTGAATAACTCGACATCGCCAAACTTCCTCCTCGTTATAGTAGAAGGGTCAAACGTTATCGCTCCTCCTGCTCAATGGGTATATGGGAAGTGAAGCCATGAAAACAGTTCCCGGCTTATGAAGCCAAGTACTATTTTCTCTTGTGGTTGAGCCAAAAAAAAGGGGGAGTCGTGGCGAAACTGCCGTCGATGCTCTAAAGGGCATCGAGAACGGCCATGTCAAAAAGAGAGCTTACTTCACTGCCGTTTTGGCGCGGGCCATCATGCGACAAAATGAGCAGGTTCCCGCAGTCGTGGGTTGGCTGCACACGGTACAGGGTTGCAAGGTGGTTTGGTCGATCTGGCTCATTGATGGAGCCACAGAGGACGATTTCTCCTGTCTATCAAGGAATCCCCAATAAAACCGTTGCTTGGTTCCCGGGGATTCCGCTTCTAAGCGATTAAGCGCGTCTTTATATACCAACATCTTTGCGCCTTTGGCCATCGGGCATTCTTCGACTAAATAGTCAATCCGGTTGACCACGGCATAGGCGGCAATTTCCCGTTCGGTCATGCGGTAGAGCGGTTTTACTTTCTTCGCAAAGCCTTCGACGGAGGCGGGAAGGCTTGGCGACTGTTTCTGCAAATATTCCTCCTGCCATTGCAGGACATTGCCCAGAAGTCTAGCCGCCTCATCATCTAAATTATGGCCGGTGGCCATCGCGTCGTAGTGGTTTTGCCAGGCCACCCGATTAAACTGATACCGTTTAATCGTGCCACAGGCTGAGCATGTGGGGCGCTTGATCAGATTTGCTAATTCTTTGATCCCGGCTCCCGCATCTTCTTCCACGGTATGAATCGTCAGTTGGGATCCGCAGGGTTCAGCCACCACTTTGGCAAACTGTTCGACTTTTTCTTTTGACCGGCTGGAATAACCCGGAATGCCTAAATCAACATACAAGGCATCGACCCGATACCCTAATTTCAGGAGAATTTCCCAAAGGGTCAGGCTGTCTTTTCCTCCGGAAACGGCAACTAGAACGCGGTCTTCAGGGGAAAACATCTGTTGAGCCTTAATGGCTCGTTGCACCTGGGTTCGCACAAATTCAGTGAGACAGTCCCCACAAAACGCTGTATTGTGCCTTGGTAGTCCCAGCACCGCCCGTTTTGGACATTTTCGGCAGCGCATGAGTTTACCCTCCGGATATGACCGGGCGGATTTCAATGCTATCCCCATCCGCCACGGTTTCGTCTTCGGTCATGAGATCCTGCCCGCGTATGATCAAGAAAGCCTCAGGGATTAAATCGAGCTCTTTGAAAATGTCGGCAACCCGTTTGGGGCCTTGAAGGACCAGGTCACGAGTGGGATGACTAAGATGGACTTTCATAGGTTTGAATCATAAAGACAGGTCCCTGGGATTGGCAACTGATTTAAATTATGCGACGTTTTGTCTTCGCCAGTGGGAATTTTTATTGCTTTACAGCAAGTCCGTTTGCCGAACAACCTCATGGGCCATAAATGTAGAGTGAAAGGATGACCTATGATAGGATGCAGATACTTACCGTTCTCACAATTGAAAACCCGTCACGCAAGATAGCTCACTTATTTTGGATAACGAAGGAGCAAGAATGAAACCCGCATGCGATTACCAGGACCAGCTTTGTATTAACACCATTCGCACCTTATCGATGGATGCGGTACAAGCCGCAAACTCCGGGCATCCCGGTACCCCGATGGCCTTGGCTCCTGTCGCCTATTGGCTTTGGAATCGAATCTTGCGTTCTGATCCGGACGATCCCATCTGGCCGAATCGTGACCGGTTTGTTCTCTCAGCCGGGCATGCGTCAATGTTGCTCTATTCTCTGTTGCATCTCTGTGGCGTGAAATCGGTGAACGGGCAATATGAGCGATTGGGTGAACTTTCGGTGACGTTGGAGGATATCAAACGGTTCCGGCAATTAGAGAGTAAATGCCCAGGTCATCCTGAGTATCGTTGGACATCGGGTATCGAAACGACGACCGGTCCCTTAGGTCAGGGTGTCGCAACCAGTGTGGGCATGGCGATTGCGCAACGATGGATGGCCGGATATTTCAATCGGCCGGATTTTGAAATGTTTAACTATAATGTGTATGCCATTTGTGGTGATGGGTGTCTCATGGAAGGCGTGTCATCCGAGGCCGCGTCTCTTGCCGGACATCTCAAGTTATCAAATCTCTGTTGGATCTATGACAACAATAAGATCACCATTGAAGGCCCTACGGACTTGGCCTTTAGCGAAGATGTGGCTACCAGATTTATTGCCTACGGTTGGAATGTGACCCGTGTGGGTGATGCGAATGATCTCAAGATGCTGGATCGCGCTTTTGTGACGTTTTTAAAGGAATCAGAGCGTCCAACGTTGATCATTGTGGATAGCCATATCGGGTATGGCGCTCCGAATAAGCAGGATACGCATTCCGCTCATGGTGAACCATTAGGTGAAGACGAAATCAGGTTGGCTAAACGCTATTATGGTTGGCCGGAAGACGCACGATTTCTTGTGCCCGAGGAGGTGCCGGCTCATTTCCAACAGGGTATCGGGAAACGAGGCAAAGAGTTGCGGACCTCATGGATGGCCCGCTTTGCAGAATATCAAGCCCAATATCCGGAATTGGCTGGCCACTTGTATCAAATGCAACATAGACAATTGCCCGATGGCTGGGACCGTAAAGTTCCTGTTTTTCCGCCTGATGCCAAGGGACTTGCCGGACGGGAGGTGTCGGGAATCGTCTTGAATGCCTTGGCGGCCACTATTCCCTGGTTCTTCGGTGGTGCCGCAGACCTGGCTCCCTCCACGAAGACTCGATTAACTTTTGAGGGAGCCGGGGATTTGACTGGCAGCAATCCATCAGGACGGAATATCCATTTTGGGGTTCGGGAGCATGCAATGGGCGCTATTTTGAACGGCCTGTCTTTGTCAAAAGTTCGCCCCTATGGCTCAGGATTTCTCATCTTTAGCGATTATGCCAGACCGGCGATCCGGTTAAGTGCCTTGATGGAAATCCCCGTCGTGCATATCTTTACCCATGATTCCATTGGGGTCGGGGAAGATGGACCGACCCACCAGCCTATTGAACAAATCTCTTCGCTTCGCGCAATTCCCGGGTTAATGGTGTTCCGCCCTGGAGATGCCAACGAAATTGTCGAAGCCTGGAAGGTGATTATGGAATTGCGGCATGAACCGGTGATTATGATCGTTTCGCGGCAGGCGATTCCCACACTGGATCGCACGAAATATGCGGCTGCCTCCGGCGTGGCCAAAGGCGCTTATATCCTGGCTGACTCTCCAGATGGGTGCCCAGAGGTCTTATTGCTCGGAACGGGAAGCGAAGTCCCATTGTGCGTGCAAGCCCATGAGCAATTGGGGCTCGAAGGGATAAAAAGCCGGGTCGTCAGTATGCCTTCCTGGGAATTGTTTGAACAACAATCGGAAGGCTATCGCCGCTCGGTCATTCCCCCAGATGTCACCGCGCGGGTATCGGTCGAGCAAGCCTCTGTCTTTGGATGGGGGAACTATGTCGGAACTCAGGGCCATTCGATAGGGATGAAATCGTTCGGCGCCTCGGCTCCGCTCAAGGAATTAGCTAAAAAATTTGGTTTTACGGTTGAGCATGTGGTGGCAGCGGCCAAGGCGCAGATTGCACGGCATCAAGCCCATGCGACAACCGCTGACCGCTAACTTTATCCTTTCAAGGAGAATCCCATCATGAATCCACTCGTCCAACTTCGTGAGATGGGGCAAAGTCCCTGGTATGACTATATTCGTCGTGGTTTGATTACCTCCGGGGACCTACAGACGCTTATTGAGAAGGACGGCCTCATGGGTATGACCTCGAATCCCTCGATTTTTGAAAAAGCGATTGCAGGGAGTGCAGACTATGATGAAGCGATTGCACAGGTCGCGTCTCAGGTGACGAGCGTCAAACAGATTTATGAGGGAGTAGCCATTCGAGACATCCAGGATGCAGCCGATCTTATGCGGACAGTCTATGAGACCTCGGACGGTCGTGATGGCTATGTGAGCTTGGAGGTTTCCCCGGATTTGGCGTTCGATACACAAGGCACCATCGATGAAGCGGTCCGTTTGTGGCAAACCGTTTCCCGGGACAATGTCATGATTAAAGTGCCTGGAACCCCTCAGGGGTTACCCGCCATTGAGGAACTGCTGTCCCAAGGCATCAACATCAATGTGACTCTGTTATTCAGTGTGGTGATGTATGAACAGGTGGCCTGGAGTTATATCCGTGGGTTGAAACGGTTGGCAGCGCATAGAGGGAATTTGCATCGTATTGCCTCGGTGGCCAGCTTTTTCGTCAGTCGAATTGATACTCTGATTGATAAAAAATTAGAGACGAAAATCTCGAAAGAATCCCGTCCTGCCCAACGAGCGATGATGGAAGGTCTTTTGGGAAAGGTCGCCATTGCGAATGCCAAGCTGGCCTATCAAATCTTTCAGGAAGTCTTTGCGAGCTCCGAATTTCAACCCCTCAAAGCAGAAGGCGCACGAGTCCAGCGGGTTCTTTGGGCCAGCACGGGGACGAAAAACCCCAAATACCCGGATACTTATTATGTTGATAATCTCATCGGTCCGGATACTGTGAACACAATGCCTGAAGCGACATTTACGGCTTTCCGGACGCGCGGAACCGTGAAGAATACGATTCAGGAGGGCCTCGCTGAAGCGAAAAAAACCATGCAGCAGTTGGCCGAAGCTGGAATTTCAATGGAGGAGGTCACCGACACTCTCCTGAAGGATGGCGCACAATTATTTTTGGATGCCTTTGATCAATTAATGGGCGTGATTAGCCGGAAACGGGCCATCATCTTGGGGGAAAAAGTGGATCGGGTCACCTATTCGGTTGGCCTTCTGCAGCCGAAGATTGACGAGGCGCTCAATGAATTTCAGCATACCAATCTGGTTCGCCGTTTGTGGGGCAAAGATCCGTCTGTCTGGCATCACGATCCTGCTCATCAGGAGATTATTCGGAATGCCTTGGGATGGTTGCGAATCACTGAACAACAACTTTCATCGATACCCCGATTGCTGGATTTGGCAAAAGAGATCAAGGAGGCAGGGTTTCAAGATGTTCTGATCCTGGGTATGGGGGGAAGCAGCTTGTGTCCGGAAGTCTGCCGGATGACCTTTGGCAAAATTCCCGGATATCCCGAATTACATGTTTTGGATAGTACGGTACCCTCGCAGGTGCGGGCATTTGAGCATCGGGTCGAATTGGCAAAAACGTTGTGTGTGGTAGCCAGTAAATCGGGATCCACGACCGAACCCCTCGTGTTTCAAAAATATTTCTTTGAGCGTATGCGGCAGGTTGTCGGAGAGAAGGCGGGCAATCATTTTGTGGCCATTACCGATCCTGGCTCGTTGCTGGAGCAAGTGGCCAAGGAGCTGCGTTTCCGACATATTCTGCCGGGGGTTCCAGAAATTGGCGGGCGATATTCGGCTCTTTCTAATTTTGGCATGGTCCCTGCCGCTTTAATGGGCGTGAATATTGAGCATTTCTTGTATCGGGCGGAGCGCATGCGTCATTCCTGTGGGGCCAGCGTGCCCCCTCAGGATAATCCGAGTGTGATCCTCGGGACGGTCCTGGGTATATGTGCCAAGGCTGGAAAGGACAAATTGACTTTTGTGACCTCGCCGGCACTATGGGATCTAGGTGCGTGGTTCGAACAATTGGTGGCTGAAAGCACGGGGAAAGAAGGAAAGGGAATTATTCCCATTGATGGGGAATCCTTAGGAGACCCTGAGGTCTACGACCAGGATCGGGTCTTTGCCTATATCCGATATGAACAAGGAATTGATGTCACGCAGGAAACTAAAGTAAAGGCACTTGAGGCAGCCGGCCATCCGGTGATTCGCATCAACGTCGCCGATCTGATTAATCTTGGTGAGCAATTTTTCTTATGGGAAATGGCGACGGCGGTGGCCGGAGCTTTGTTAGAGATTAATGCGTTCGATCAGCCAAACGTTCAGGAAAGTAAGGATTACACAAAGAAATATTTAGAAGCCTTCACCCGGAACGGCACCTTGCCGGATTCCCTCCCTTTCCTGACTGATGGTAATGTGACCGTCTATACCGATGAGCAGAACGCCTCTGTCCTTAAAGGCAAGGCTTCATTAGAAGCCGTGCTGGGCGCGCATTTCGCTCGTATCCAATCAGGGGATTATTTGGCCATCAATGCCTACGTGGAACGTACCGATCCGGTTCATGCAATTTTTCAACGCATGCGCACCAACATTCGTGAGAACAAAAAGGTTGCAACCACTTTAGGATATGGCCCACGATTTCTCCATTCCACGGGGCAATTGCATAAGGGTGGACCCAATTCTGGAGTTTTTATTCAGGTGACATGTGATGATCGGGAAGATCTTTCCATTCCTGGTGAACCATATTCGTTTGGCGTGTTGAAAGCCGCGCAAGCATTGGGCGATATGCAAAGCCTGAGTAGTCGTCAACGACGGGTCATTCGCCTTCACCTAGAGGCCGATGTTGAAAAGGGGTTGTCTCGCCTGGAGCAATTAATTGAAGCCAGCATCGGTTCGCATGTTCACTAGGAGCCTGCCGGACTTCGGAGTCAGTTGCACATGTGCCAATCGGTTCATAGTCCGCCCTTGACCCCAAGTTCGACAGGCTCCTAGTCACGCTCAGGTAGGAGGACGGTGAACCGGGTTGGTGGACAGGGAAGCGGAGGTACTTTTCTCCCGTTGCGTCATTTGTGCAAGAAAACTTAAGAGCAGGGATGGCCTAGATTTTTCGCCAATGGTGCCCGCCCGCATGAATCAGTCGATCGGCTTCGACGGGCCCCCAGCTACCAGCCGGATATTCGGGTAACCATTTGGTTTCATAGTCACTCCACCCTTCGAGGATATCCGTGACCCATTTCCACGAAGCCTCAACGGCATCCCGTCGCATGAACAAGGACGTATCCCCCGCCATGACATCCAACAGCAATCGTTCATAGGCTTCCGGAGAAGGTGCCTTAAAGGCATCACCGTAGTGAAAGTCCATATCAACCGGATGCGTTTGGGCTTTGGTCCCCGGTACTTTAGAAATAATGCGAAGGGCCATGCCTTCTTCGGGTTGAATACGAAGCGTGAGCAGGTTCGGAGCCTGGGGAATTTGCGGATTGGCATTAAATAAAATCTGGGGAATGTCCTTGAATTGGACAGCGATTTCGCTGGCGCGCGTCGGCATGGCTTTCCCCGTGCGAATATAAAATGGCACTCCGGCCCAGCGCCAGTTTTCTACAAAAACTTTTAAGGCCACATATGTCTCCGTAGTGGAGTCAGGTTGGACCCCTTCCTCTCGTCGATAGCCAGGGACTTCTTGCCCCTTGATGCTGCCATGGGCATACTGGGCCCGAACGGTCATCTTTTCGACGTCTTGTCCGCGAATGGGGCGCAGTCCCCGTAACACATCCATCCGAGCATTCCGTACCACATCCGGATCCAGCGAGTAGGGGGGCTCCATCGCGATCAGGCAGAGCAGTTGCAAAATGTGATTTTGCACCATGTCTCGAAGGGCTCCTGCTGTTTCGTAATAGGTGGCTCGGGTACCGAGGGTGACGGCTTCGCTGACGGTCAATTGCACGTGGTCGATGTATTTATGGTTCCATAGCGGTTCAAAGATGGAGTTGGCAAACCGCATGACCATAATATTCTGCACGGTCTCTTTTCCCAGATAATGATCGATGCGATAAATTTGGGATTCATCGAAGACATTTCCGATGGCCGTATTAATCGCTCGAGCAGAAGACAAATCGTGTCCAATCGGTTTTTCCACAATGACACGAGAGTACGTGTCCGCTTGATCGGGGACTGCCACTAACCCGGCCTTCTGGAGCCCCTCGCATGCGGGTGCAAAGGAGGTTGGCGGAATGGCTAAATAAAAAATGCGATTGCCCGGTAGTTTGAATGGTGATTCAATGTCCTTCAACCGGTCACGGATTTGCCCGTAATAGTCGGAGGCGGAAATATCTCCTGCACAATAAAACAATCGACTTTGAAATGTTTTCCACTTGTCAGGTTCAAGTGTTTGCCGGGAAAATTGTTCAATGCCTTCACGGGCAATCCCGCGAAAAGCCTCATCCGAAAGAGGCTTCCGGCCTAATCCCAGTACGGCGAAATTGTCCGGTAACAAGCCGTCCAGGAGCAGGTTGTAGAGGGCCGGCAGAAGTTTACGCTGGGTCAAATCGCCCGAGGCACCGAAAATAACAATCGTGCACGGTTGAGTTGCTGCGGTTCGGTTGGTCGTGACGGGGGCTTCGGTCCTAGGAGAAGATTCAATGGGTGACATGTCGACCTCGCAAGAATCCGGTTATGGTCGGACGCTATGTCCGCCAAAAGCCTTCCGCAGGGCTGCTAACATTTTTTCCGCGAAGGAGGTATCCTGTCGCGAGCGGAATCGGGTGAATAAAGCGGTCGTCAGAGTGGGAACCGGTACGTCCTTTTCAATGGCATCCATTATCATCCACCGTCCCTCGCCGGAATCCTGGACGTAGCCTTGTAACTGTTCCAGTTTAGGATCTTTTTTGAGCGCTCCGGCCGCTAGTTCAAGCAGCCAGGACCTGACCACACTGCCATGCATCCAGAGATCGGCGATTGTGGCGAGATTCAGGTTATAGTCACTCTTGGACATCAGTTCGAACCCTTCCGCGTATCCCTGCATCATACTGTATTCAATGCCATTGTGAACCATCTTCACATAATGCCCCGCGCCATGTCCCCCAACATGGGCCCATCCATTTTCCGGAGCCAAGGTTGTGAAGATCGGGGCCAATCGCTTGACGGGTTCCTGTTTTCCACCGACCATCAAGCAATAGCCGATTTGCAATCCCCAAATACCCCCACTGGTTCCGGCATCAATATACTGGATGCCACGGGTGTGAAGGTCGGCCGCGCGGCGAACGTCATCATGAAATTTCGTATTGCCTCCATCGATGATGATATCGTTGGCCTCCAAAATTTGTCCGAGATGTTGTACGGTTTCTTCGGTGGGTTTACCTGAGGGGACCATGACCCAGACAACTCGCGGTTTCGGTAATTTGGTGATCAGGTCTTCCAAGGATGAAGACGGATTCGCCCCCTTTTTTTCGGCTTCACTGATCAGGGTGGCCGACCGGTCGTAGGCCACGACCCGATGTCCTCCTTGGCTCAACCGGGTGACCATGTTCATTCCCATTTTGCCAAGTCCAATGAAACCGATATCCATAAGCGATCCTCCTGTGATGTCGAGTGGTGGTCCTTTCAGTCATCATTGATCCTGACGTGAGGGTCATACGGACGGTCGATTACGCCTCACAACAGTGTGGGCGGCACGTTTCGTATTGAGAGCCAGATCAAGATTGCAGGCCGCCGTTATGAGACCAAAATGAGTAAAGGCCTGCGGGAAATTTCCTAACTGTTCACCCGAGTGCGAGACTTCCTCGGCATATAAACGAAGATGATTACCATAACTTAACATTTTTTCAAAGATCAGTCGTGCTTCCGTCAATCGCCCCGCTTTGGTCAGGGCTTCGACTAACCAAAAGGTACACATGCTAAAGGTGCCTTCTTCGCTGTCCAGGCCATCTGAGGCGGCCTTCCCGTTTTCATAACGATAGACGAGGCTCCCTAATGACAGTTGCTCGAGTGTGCGGTCAATGGTTGAGAGCATTCGAGGATCAGTTGGAGACACAAAAAAGACCAGAGGCATAATCAGGTTGGCGGCATCCAACGCTTCGCTATCGTAGGATTGAACGAAGGCTCCAATTTCCGCATTCCAACCCCGTGCCATAATTTCCCGGTAGATCCGGTCGCGTTCCTCCATCCATCGGGCGCGGTTGCCTGGAAAGCCTCGTTTGTCGGCCAGACGAATGCCGCGATCTAAGGCCACCCAACACATGACTTTGGAATAGACAAAATGACGACGTCCTCCTCTGACTTCCCAGATGCCTTCATCCGGTTGCTCCCAATTGTCGCAGACAAAATCCAAGAGGCGACAAAGGTTTACCCAGAGATCATAGGAAATGGACGCGCCGTGTTTATTATAGAGATATACCGCGTCCATCAGTGCGCCGTACATATCCATTTGCAGTTGAGACGCGGCTCCATTGCCGATGCGTACAGGGCGGGAACTGCGGTGGCCATCTAGATGGGGCAATTCTTCTTCGGTCAGATTACGACGACCGTCGATGCCATACATCAATTGGATGGATCCGTCCGGATTGAGTTCGCAACAACGGGCATTGAGCCAATCCATGAATCGACTGGCTTCCACCGTAAATCCCAGGCGTAATAGCCCGTATATAGAAAAGGCTGCATCCCGAATCCAGGTATAACGATAGTCCCAATTTCGGGGACCCCCGATATTTTCCGGAAGACTGGTTGTGGGAGCCGCCACAATGGCTCCGGTGGGGGCATAGGTCAGCAGTTTGAGGGCTAAGGCGGAACGGTGAACCACTTCCCGCCATCGCCCATCGTATTGGCATTGTGCCAGCCAGCGCTGCCAGAAGGCGGATGTATTTCGAAAGGCTTCGTCGCCGGATTCAGGGGTGGATAACAGCTGGTCGCCGTTTTTGCCTTCCAGGTATTCCAAAAAAAACGTCAGGCTTTCGCCCTGATGGAGTGTGAATTCTTGATACGCGAAATTTTCCCGCGTATGAAGGGGAATGGGGCTGACCAATCCCACGGATTGATCTCCGGACTGAAAGATGATGCCTTTCGGTCTGGTCTCGATGTCATGAGGGTTCCGGCCAAAATTAAAAGCGGGTGCGCATTCAAGTCGAAAGGTGACGGTTCCACGGACCACTGAGAGCATTCGGATAATTTGGTGGCGGCGAGGCCGGTATCCAGCTTCGTCTGATTCGATGGGCATGAAATCAGTGAGTTCGCCAACACCATCATGTTGCAGAAACCGGGTCAGCAGAATATTGGTTTCCGGCAGGTACATTTGTCGGGTATTGCCATGTGTGACGGGAGCAATCTTGAAATACCCTCCAATTTTGTGATCAAGAATGGCTCCAAACAGGCTAGGGGAGTCAAATCGTGGGAGGCAACACCAATCAATCGATCCATCGATCCCAACAAGGGCAATGGTGTGGAGATCTCCAATAATGCCGTAATCACCGATATTTTTATAACTCATGTCCGCTTCTCATTAGGTGAAAATGGCTAAATAAAGAAATACAAAAGCCAATATACCCAAAATTAAACAATAAACACTATATATAGCGGTAAATTTATCGATAAGGCTCAATATTTAGATTTTGCTTTAGATAGGACGGGGTCCCCTAAATGATCATTCATCAGCAGCGCAACAGCAGAATATTTAATTCTGAGATCAAAATCTGAAGGAACGTTATGCTTCGGCGCGTAGAAGACATGAAAATTCAGGAATTCACCAGTGCTACACGCGGATATCAATGAGGCCTGTTGAGCGATCTTTGCGGGGTGGTGGTTCTTCCGAGTGTTGCTCAATATCCTTTTGTTGTTTTTTTCTATTGCGGCTATAAAAACTTCCTTTTTGGCCCACATCTCCATCCTGGACCGAGGAGGTAGATTGAGGGGCGGAGAGAGTTGGCGGGGGTGGATTGGTGATTTCCATAGAGCACCTTCCATTGTGGGTGATTATGGTGAATTGTGAGAATTTTCCCTCTCTTAATACTACTTATCGTCAAAACGTTCTCAATCTTAAATGGAGGTATGGATAGAAGGATGGCGCCTGCACTGTTCCATCCTCCTCGGAGAGATTTTGCCTTTTCGCGTTGAAGCGGCTTCGACGCGCAAGCAGGCAAGCAGGTCGTCATTTGTTGATGTGCGGGTTTTTTCCCATTGGTACCCTAGGCAGGGGAATTCAGTTGTCAAAATGAGTGTCTCCTATTTCCATTTGATGACAAGAAGTTGGTATGCCCGTATAATCGAAAGCAATGAAGCCTCAAACTTCCCTGTCTTTGATGGGTGTTGATCTCTCGGGTGTGGCCTCTACTCTCCGTACACATCTCCCATTTCCTGCCCAACTAGAGCAATGCGTGCCGTTGGCGGGGGATGCTTCGAATCGTCGTTATTACCGGTTGCACCTTTCCATGGCTCCCGTTTCCTCTGTGATTCTGATGAAGTTAGCCGATCCGGAAGGGTTTAAAGCTTCTGAGGAGGCCGTAAGTGGAGCCGGGGGAGACGTCACTGAATTGCCGTTCACGAATATTCTGAAACATCTGCAGAAGAATGGCGTTCAGGTACCTATGTTATATTTTTACGATGAATCCTGCGGCCTGCTCTATCTCGAAGATTTTGGAGACGTGACGCTGGCCCAAGCATGGCAGGAATCTACCCCGGCTATCGGGGAGGATCTATACTGTAAGGCTGTAGATCAGCTCGTTCGGCTTCATCTCCAGGCCTCACATCCTTCCAGTGTCCCCTGTGTGGCGTTGACAAGATCTTTTGATGTTCCCCTGTATCTCTGGGAGTTTGACCATTTTTTGGAATATGGCATTGTTGCGAGAGAGGGGCCCATGCGTGTCGACGACCAAGTGCCGGTTTGCGAGGAATTTCAGAAGATGGCCGAATGGTTAGCCTCGCAACCGCCTGTTTTTACCCATCGTGATTATCATTCCCGCAACTTAATGGTGGATGGGGAACGGCTTGGCGTCATTGATTTTCAAGATGCCTTGATGGGACCCGTGACATATGATTTGGCCTCTCTGCTGAGGGATTCCTATATCGCTCTTGATGAAGGGGTAATTGATCGTCTTATTATTCGTTACGTAGAAGCCATGCGCCAGAATCTATCATTTTCGCAACAATCGGCTATGTTATTCCATGATCCTGAAGCGTTTCGTCGGTTGTTTGACTTCACGAGTATTCAACGCAATCTAAAGGCTGCCGGTCGGTTTGTGTATATTGACCGAGTAAAGGGTAATTCACGCTTTTTGGCCTCAATTCCCCACACGCTAAAGAATGTTCGTGCCAATTTGGAAAAATATCCTCAACTCCATCGACTGCTCACCCATCTGTCTCCGTATATCTCTGAATGGCGTTAGCTTCTTGCATATGAAGGCCATGATTTTGGCCGCGGGTCTTGGCACTCGCCTTCGTCCCTTGACCAACACGATTCCCAAACCGTTATTGCCGGTTGCGGGGACGCCGCTCATTATTTGGAATTTGTTGTTATTGCGAACATATGGAATTCGGGACGTTATCATCAATCTGCATTATTTAGGTAAAATGATCGAAGAAGCGATCGGGGACGGATCCCGCTGGGACATGCAGGTGAAATATTCCCATGAATCAATCCTGTTAGGAACGGGTGGAGGATTAAAAGCGGCTGAGTGGTTTTTTGAGCAACACCCGTTTTTGGTAATTAATGGGGATACGTTGATCGAGTTGGATGTGAAGAGATTGGTAGAGTTTCATCGGACTCATGGTGGTGTGGCCACGTTAGTGCTTCGCGACGATCCGCAAGCCGCTCAATGGGGGGCCGTAGATTCGGACGCACAAAATCGTATTTTCAGAATAAATGGTCGGGGAATGAGCCAAGCTGAATTGCCTGACGCCCTGGTTCAACGGATGTTTGCGGGCGTTCATATTCTCCATCCTTCTGTCCTCCACGATGCCCCTGCGGATAAGGCGTTTTCCATCATCGACTCCTATACGAATGAGCTTGCGCGGGGTTCCAAAATATTTGGATTTCTTCATACCGACTATTGGTCCGATATTGGAACAGTGGCACGTTATGCTCAGGCGGAAGCCGATGCCGAGGCCGGAGTGATCTTCCCCAAGACCTAAGAAGGGTCGCCTGTTAGGCTGCACAGCATTTCCCCCCATGAAGAGTTGTCTGGCTGGTGCCGTGAGTGCGTTGGTGAGGAAGTGGCGCCAATAATCGCCCCGCTTTTGAAGGGTTGACGTTAGGGAAACCTTGCCAAAAGATATCGATATCGGGTTTATTATCTAAATACTCCCTGTGGTTTTTCCCATTTTTTGCGGCAGGGTGAAGGTAATTGTGGCCACTTTTGAACGACTCCATCACTTGCTCGAACAGTCTTTGAGAGATTTTCAAGCTGAATCGAGTGACCTTTCCGATACGCAAGAGCAGGAACTCACGCAGGCCCTTCACCGATTGAAGGGCCGACTCACCCAAATTCTTTCGACAACTTCCGAGCCACCCCCTCTTGCCAATTTACTTTCGGTTCGCGATCAGACGGTTTCGCTTCCCGCTCGGATTACTCTCCCCGAACCATCTCAGATCCATTTCGTGACTTCCTGTGATGGTACAATCCTCATGGCAAATGAGGTGGGGAGTCATATCCTGGGGATGGATCTGGCAGAAATAGGGCAGGTGTCCATTGCCGATTATGTTGCTCATGAGGAATGGAAGATTCTTCGAGGCCATCTTTGTGCGATTGATGCTACTCCGAAGATACTGAATAGAGTGCTGACAATTCTCCCAACAGGGAGACCATCGCAAAAGATCCTATGTGTGGTCGTGCCCATGCTTGATCAGTCGCAGAAGGTGGTCGCGTGGCATTGGGGATTGACTCCGGAGGCGGAATCCTCTTCCGTTCAGCCTTTTATCCAATTGGTGAAGAGTCTCGAATCCCAACTAATTGCCGGTCAGAGCGTGGATATGTGTCTGACGCAGATTTGTGATGGCCTTGTGCGGATTTTTGGTTTTGCTTTTGTGTGGCTGACTACTATGGGAAAGGGATGTGCGCCCCAGTTACGCGCACATGCGATGACTGGGGAGTTTGATTGGGAGACGCAAGGGACTCTGTGGTGGAGCCAGGTTTCGCAGCAAGGGGAGCTAATTCAGGCCTGCGAGGGTTCTGAAATATCACTACTTTCTCCGTGCTGTCCGTCCACAAGTCCCATGGCCTGGTCTCCGCCTGGATTCCGGTGTCATCAAACCTGGGGTGTCCCACTGGCTTTGGATGAGGATTGTTTCGGTATGCTGGTGGTGTGTTCTGAAGGTCCACAGCCGGTTGATCCGACGGTGCTTGGGTGGTTGCAAGTATTAGGTTGTGAGATCGAACGGTTGATGGCACGTGGAAGACAGCTGGATCTTTGGCGATTGCAAAGTGTGGCTATGGGCTCCGTATTTGATCCCGTCTGTGTGACAGATGCGCAAGGTCGTTTGGAATGGGGGAATGATGCCTATGCGGCCTTGCGTGGTTCCTCGATTCAATCGTTGTTGGGTTCTCCGTTGAATTCGTTCCCTCATGAGGAACTCCAAGACAGAATGTCCCTGTCAGATCCCTCTGCCCAAGAGTTCAGTTACCTAAAGACCGAGGTGATGCAAACGGGAAGCAATGGCCAATCTCTGGTTTTCGAGCAAGTGGTTACTCCTTTGCTCAATGATCAGGGGGACCCAATACATTTTGTCGTGATGTTGCATGATGTGACCGCTCGAAAGACACAAGAACTCCTGATGAAGCATCATGCCTATTACGATCCGTTAACCGATCTCCCAAATCGAATTATGTTTAAAGATCGCCTAGAACAGTCGTTGGCGCAAGCCAGGCGAAATGGGACCTTACTGGCATTATTCTTTTTGGATCTCGATAATTTTAAAACTATCAATGATTATCATGGACATCAAACCGGAGACCGTGTATTGCGTATCGTAGCGGAGCGGTTAGCAACTTGTGTGCGATCAACCGATACCGTCGCCCGATTGTGCGGGGATGAATTTACCGTTATTCTTCAAGGGCTTGAACATATTCAGGATATTCGTCAGGTGGCCCTGAAAATTTTAGAATGTCTTATTCCGCCCATTCGATTGGGAAAAGAAAAAATCCCTATACAGATTAGTATTGGAATTTCCGTCTATCCCAAAGATTCCACGGATCCCCATCGGTTGGTGGAAATTGCCGATCAGGCAATGTATCGGGCCAAAGAACGTGGTGGACAGTGCTGGTATTTTGCCACCCCTGAATGGAATGATGAATAAGCGTTGTTATGGTGTTTCACCCCTCCTGTATTCGTCCAGAAAGCTAAAATCCAGCGATATTCCAGAAAGAATTTTTCTAGTATCTCATAACGATAACTCCCCCCAAAAATGGATCTTGTTCATGCCTGTGTCAAGGTGACAGTGCCCGTTATGTCTCCTCAACAAAAAAAGACTCATTGATCCTATGTATGCTTATCCCGCCCAGGCATCTCTCATCTCTAGGCGCCCCTCAAAAGCGTTGAGGAAATGCCACGATTGTTGAGTAAATGCTGCTTTAGTTCTGCACCCACCTCTCCTTGGTGTATGGGTTTTATTTAAATCCTCATTTAACATTCCCCTGAGTCCTGTGCCGCATTGTGAGAAGGAATTTAAAGATGGTTCTTAGCCGGATCATCCCGTGAAATCTCTAACTCTGCAGTAGATCTATGAAATTTGAGGGAATTGGTATGGTCACTTTTCTTCGGGCTGTTCGGAAATGTTGAGTTTTCCGTCACCGTGACTTCCGACGAGCAGTTCTTCTTGTATTCGGGATATTTCCTGGCCTTGTTTTTGCAATTTTTTATTGTTGTGGACGATCTATAAAAGATATTTCACGGGTTATTCGGAGTAGCTGTTGAACAAGGAGTTTGTAATATGACTGTTCATTCATGGACCCGCAGAATCTACGTTTGGGTACTAGTGATCCTGATGATGATGGTCACCGGGTGTGCCCATCGGTCCACACATGGAGTTCATAAGTATGGCAAAAAATCCGGTGCGCCAACTTTGGTGGCCTCGCAGGGAGATTTTTCAACGGGATCCTCGGAACAAGCATTAAACAAGGAGACGTCCACTGGAGAAGGGTATTTTCCTGAAGGGACAGGAGCGTTGTCCGACCTTCTTGCGGAAGATCCCTTGATTCGGGAGGACCACACATTCGACTCAGGTCTCACGCCTTCTGACTCTCTCAATGATTATTGGGGTAATCGTACTCGGGCCGAACAATTGACCGCACAAAGCGGCTTACGAGATGTGCATTTTGAATTTGATAGTTTTCAACTCAATGAACAAGCTAAGGCGACGTTAGTGGCCAACGCGGAGTGGCTAAAAGCTCATCCGTATGCTGAGATTACCATTGAAGGACATTGCGATGATCGCGGGACGGCTTCCTATAATCATGTTTTAGGTGAGAAGCGTGCCATTCGCACCAAAACCTACCTCACCAGTTTGGGAGTCCCCGGCGAGCGACTTCATGTGATGTCATTCGGCAAGGAGAATCCGGCCTGTTGGGATTCAACCGAACCGTGTTTCCAGAAGAATCGGCGCGCTCATCTCGTTCTAGATATTAGTGTGGCATCGACGCCAATGCCTTATGTCGCCGACCGCCGGGATTGGTAGAGATTTGTTGCCGGGCATGGCCCGTCAATGGTTTGAGAGAGGATTAAAAAGACTATGCTAAGCCCTCATTCATTTTCGTTTCGTTTAAGTGTTCGATTTGTCATTATCGGGATGAGTGTGATCTTGGCAGGGTGTGTGGCTCAGCAGGCGGATGTGGTACGAATCAAACGGGAATTAGACGCCAAGATCGGTCAGTTGGATAAGAGCAAAACATCACTTCAGCAAGCCGTGAGTGAGGCCAATACGGCCTTGGAGAAAGCGAATTCCCTTATTGCCAAGCAGCGGCTAGAGATTCAGGAGTTGCTGCATGCTCGCGCCGAAGTGATGGACCAAGTTGCTACCTTAAAGGAGACGGACCTCTCTCAGGTTCGTGGAGGGCTTGAAAGCAATCAGAACCAGGTCAACGAATTAACAAAAAAAATGGCGCGGTATGACGCGGATATGAAGGAAGTCAAAAACCCAGCTTCAGCAATCTGAGCCTCTGGTCCATCAACTTCGGGATCGTTTAGCAGGGGAGGAACAAGTCCTGACAGAGCAAGGAGGTAAGTTAGGCGAGTTCCGGACTTCGTTGGTGGATTATCAACAGGTGCTATCTTCTCTTCGTCAACAAGTTACCCAACATGAGCAGCAGGTCGCAGATTTACGCAGACAACTTGATCTCAAATCTCAACAACGTGATGCCCAGGCGCAGCAAGTTCAGGCAAATTTTGAAGAGGTTCGGCGAAGTATACAGTCGGTGGTAGGGACGTTAGAAAAATTCAGCGTCACATTCGGGGGGCGATTGGATGAACACGAGCAAAAACTCTCTCGCATGGCTGGACAACCCGGGAGCCCCCTTTCCTCAAATGCTTATATGCACGAAAGCCTCGATCCGTCGGCGCGGGGAGGGGTAGGCCGAGATTTCCTTTCTCAACGCACTCCACTATCGCCTCGGTCGGATGCAATGGCTGGCTCACAATCCCCAAAGGAGAGTTCTCGTCCGGTTGTGACCGGGTCGGTTGCCGCGTATGCTCCCACATCCCAGCTATCGAGAACGTTGCCGGCTCCGGTAGGGACTTCAGAGGCGGGTTCTTCCCGTCCTGTCGATACCCGAAACGCTCAGGTGCTATACGACCGGTCGATGTCGCTTCTTCGTCAGGGGAACTTTGCCGAGGCTTCCACTGGGTTTTCGACATTTTTGCGAACATTTGCTGACTCTCCCTTGGCTTCCAATGCACAATACTGGTTGGGTGAATGTTATTACGGCGAAAGACGGTTTCAAGAAGCCATTGATGAATTTGAACGAGTATTTGCCTTTTACCCTTCCAGCAATAAAGTGCCGGCATCTCTACTGAAAATCGCCTATTCGCACATGGAATTACGCGAATTACCCATGGCTCGGTCAGTCTTTCAACAACTTGTACGAACTCATCCCCAAAGCCCAGAAGCCGAGAAAGCGTATGGTCGTCTACAAGAAGTGAATACCTTCCTCGATAATCCTTCCTAAGCTTCCAATTTTTCCAGTGTCGTTTTTATTGTCGTTGGCTCCTGGAGTCTACTCTGAGTTTGTCACCTGTGCTGACTCACCGCGGTATTCTTTTCTGAGGGAGGAAGTCTCCCTGCACCGTTTCTTACCTATACCGGCCAGCCGTTGGTTTGAATCCATTTGAGGAAGATATGAGGCAGAAGGTGGAAAACGGAGGCGGAAGGTCAACGCTCGTTCCCTCGTATCATCATGCCCGACATTGTTTATCGGTCGTCCATCTTAAGAAGACGAAAAGAGGAAAGGGGATACCTTTTCCGATGGACCTCTGATGCCGATCTGAGGGGATGAGGGAAAGAGATTGCGGAATATTCAGGGCCAGGCGCCGGAATGAAAGCATTAATTTGTCGGGTGACGGGAGGGTATGAGATGCTAGAAGGAAGGCGTCAACAGATCGTTGGATAGTCAAAGCTTAGATGAACGAAGGCCTTGGTGGGCGGGGATCTCCGGGACCAGGGCGAAAGGGCGGTGTACTGATCGCCAAGATTCTCCGCGTTGTTCAATCAGCGATTCGTGAATAGGACCTAACCACTGGTCGGCTTTTCGAAGGTATTCGATTTTATCTGGATTGATTCCCATAATCCGGCAGCAAGTGGCATCGACGGCCGGAAGATTCCTTCCCATGACCAGGACTCCGGATTGGACAGGTGTCCCCATTATCGGACCATCCCCTTCCATTCCGATTATGCCGTCGACAATGGCGAACTGAGGCTTGAGCGTCGCATTGATATCCAAAATGGACTGCGGGATTCCAGCCTGGTGTAACACATTCTTCGGCCATCCGTAATAATTTCCAGGCATCACGCCAAAAAAATTTTTCATGGACAGGGTCGCACCAGCCCAATGGTGCGTTTTCATCTTGGCCAGCGAGACAACCCAATCGACCTCCTTGACTATTCGAGGAAGGGTCAATGAGGCCATCCTTGTCTGACCACCCAGGTTAGGCATAACAACCCCCTCCATTGTATTCAGATCTCGAAAGGAGATGTGATCTTCGTACAGCACATCTGCCAAGCCGGATTCCTCTAAGACTAAAAGCGTATCGTGGCGATGTCCTGGCCCTTCACCTACGACGACAGACGTCGCACCCAGGGAAAGGAATGCCTCGACGGTTCCTCGTACGACCAAAGGATGGGTATTGATATGCGATAACGATTGATGTGGCTCAACCAAATTCGGTTTTAACAAAATGCGTTTGCCTTTGATCTCTAATGGAGTGATTCCCAATTCTTGGAACCCTTGGCGAATGAGATTCGCCAAGTCTGTATTATATGTTTCCGCATGACCGATGAACGTGTGAGCGGTTAGCCGAGGGGCTGCCAACCAATGAAGCAGGGAAAACCCTGAAACAGCTAATCCCCCTCCGACCAAACAGGCCTGCAGCAATTGCCTTCTGGAAAGCGTTGGCTGTCCTGTGTGTGTGGGTGGAGTGATCATCGAAATATTTCTTGCCTATTCAGTTTCAGTGGCAAGTAGAAGAAGCAGGCATTTCTTAGGAAAAAGATCTGAATAACGAGTGCAGCCCATGAGAGGCTTTCACGGCGCACAGGAGCAAGGCTAGAGAGGGAAGGGGATAGGGCCCATACCGTCCTTGCAGTTGCAAACTCGACCTGGCCAATTCCTTCGTGTTTGCGGGTTTCAACCCCCAGGCTCCTAAGCCCAAGAGGGCCCAACCAAGTGAAATGGGAGTCCGGAGGTGAGGGAGTTCATGTGAGAGATAGTCAAGGCTTCGTTTTATCTCGCGGATGGGGGTGGTGCCCGCCAGAGCTTGCAGAGCGATGGCGGAGCACTCAGGGAGCGGATGTAACTCTCTTCTGAACACTGTGGTACTGCCGAAATTCCATCCACCATCTGTCAGTTGGCGATTAATGAGCATCTGTTGCCCGGCAATGGCGCGAGGATGAGTGCTTAATCCCACCTCTTTTAAGGCCAGCAGAGCGAGGGCAGTTGGTACAACCCAGCTGTGGGTGTCGGCAATCCATGGCCAACCTAGGATGGCGGTGTCGTGCCCAATAATTGAAGGATCTGGGGTAGGAAAATGTCGGCCGGTAAACCCTATGAGATAGTCGACAGCCCGGGATTGCGCTTCTTGATACTGGGGAATGCCTTCCCATGCGAAGATGGCGAGTGGTGTTGGCCAAGATGCCTCTGGGTGAGAGAGAGAGATGCTCACGCGTCCGTCGTCCGCCTGTTGTGAAGCTAAATATGCCCTTCCTCGGTTACAGCTTTCATGATCGAATTCATATGCGGACATTGAGATAATGGCCCAGGCGGTTGCGTCCGGCCGTGCCTCTTCTCCGGAATGATATGGAAATCCCCCATTTGGTTTTTGCCATGATTGGAGAAGCTCAAGAGCATGACGAAATTGTATTTGAATCATAAGAGAAAAATTTAGGTTTCCGTGCAATTCGATTAAGGTTTGATATTCCATGTTGTTCGGTTTAAATCGCGGAAACCTTAAGAAATTACAGATTTTACTTTGGTCATACCCTTACCTCCCTTCCGTCATTCCCGCTGGTAGTTAGCGTAAACCCATCCGAAGAATTCCATAGATGGATTCCGGGTAATAATGTCGAGCAGACCGTGAAAGGATGGTAATAATAGTACTCGTCGGAAAGTGGGATGAACAAAGCATAAACCGACAAATGCGGCTCATGCCTGCCGTCTCCTTTCGTCATGCGTCTTTCGGGTTACGACTGCAGACAGCCTAACCCGGCCTACGCAACTCTGCAGCCGCGCAGAGTCTCGCGTTTATTAAGGATAGGTCAGATTAGCAATGGGGTTCCCGACAATATGTCCTCCAGATGGATTCCGATGCAAATGCAAGGGAAAGACGAGAGTCGGAGGGAGAATTGGTGCGGTGGCATGCAAAAGGGGAACGGACTAAGGCTTACGGGTGTAACCCCGGCATGTCTGTGGAACATTTACTGAACGCCATCTCCTGTTCGGGAGCGACAAATACTCCGTCAGCCTGGATTTCCTTTCCAGGCACAACCTGCCTTGCCACGTAAATGATGCAGGCGGCAGTCAATACACCACCGAATACGTCGATCAGGTGATGCCCTCCATGGATAAGCACTCCTGGAAGGACGAACAGATTGATGACGATCAGTATGGGAAACCACCAGCGAGTGGTGCGTGCTGCATACATAGCCAAAACGGCCATGATCGTGTGATACGAGGGAAAAGCCACCAGGCCTTCCATATCCTTTGGAGAAATGAATTTTGGTCCTTCAGCCCCTAGACGCAATAGTTCGGCACCATAGGACGAGCCAACAAGCGGTCTCGCCGCCTGCTCAATTGTGCCGGAAATATCATAGAGCACGCTGGTGCCAAATGCCGGAAACAGCGCCCAAAATCCAAGGGTTGCCAGACCTGAAGCGGTAATTGAAAGGATGAAGACATGGAGTTCTTTTTGCTTGCCTCCAAATCCTAAAATAATAAAAAGTAATGCCATTTGCGGGATGGAAGATAAATAAGCATAACGCGTCAATTCATTAAACAATGGATGGCGACCGGCAAATTGAACAATGTCTGGCCATGAATACCCGAACCAAGCATCGATTTGGACCAGAAACGGATCAATGGGTTCTCGCCAAAGCGGGAGCAACAGATAACCGAAAACTGATAGCACAATTGTAAACAGAAGAAGCATGCCAGTGGCCATCAGTGTCATGGAGATACGCTCACTACGCCCGCTTGAACGATAGAACAGTCCCACAGTAATGATGAAAATTCCCAAGGCAAAAAATAGGGTATAGGAAAACCAATCAAAGCCAATTTTGCGCACAAGAATCACGGCAAGGTCGAAGATCGCGAGCACGAAAATGGTATTGCGTAAAAATCGTTCAACCGGCCATAGAAAGGGTTTTCCAAGAGTCAAGTTTCCCAGTCTCATCATTTATTTCCCTCGGTTCTGAATTTGGTCACTGGTGTGCGGATACAGAGCGCCCTGGTAAATAGAACCTATAAAAAATTCCAACTGATCTAACCCCATCGTTCAATGGGGTGTTCATTGTTGGAGTTAAAGTAAGAAAGGGCATTGGAAATGGCCCGGATATTATAGACTGGGCAATCGTGAAGGTGCCTTGAAGTCTTCGATCGAAGGTCTTTTCGGGATATTTCGTTGTTATCTTGAAAATGTGTCAAAGTTTCCTTTGTGAAAAATCCTCATTCATCACCTTGACCAAAGAGAGGAGGCAGCAATCGCTCTTCACATTCCGTTTGAAGTTTCACGGAGAATTTCTCCAATTTCCATTAGTCTCACTCCTCACGTTTCCTCAGGTGCATTCCATCCAAAAATTTAAGCTGTTCTGGACAATTTCGATCTCCTTGGTCAACAAAGGGAGGTAAACCATTGTACCGGTAAACAATATGAAACATATTCAACAAAAAACCATCGGCAAGTTTTCCCTGAAGAGGTCGATAATGAAGCATGAAAACAAAGAGTCACAGAATACGAAATGGAAAATTTTCTTGGGTCTATGAGCATTTATTCATGACCATGAAACATGGATTCGGTCGGGTGCCCCTTCCCGATAAGGGCGAACACGTCGAAATGCGTGGGCGCAAAACCACGGGTCAGGGTTGGTCCCTGATAGCCGGGTTGCCGAAGGCACGGAGAGCCAAGGGGCAACGTCTGCGTCAGAATTTTCCGGGCAGTCTGGCGTAACGAAAGTATTTACCTTCGCCCGTTAAGGAGATGCGCTATGGTTAACCAAGTAATGCGTTTCGTGAATGATGATGAGGGAGCCACCGCGATTGAGTACGGTTTGTTAGCTGCTTTGATTGCCGCAGTGATTGTCACGGCCGTGACTGCTGTAGGGACTGCGCTCAGCGGTACCTTTACTACGATTTCTACCAGTGTTGCGGCTCCGAGCTAAGTGAGACCTCCTTCCCGCAGTTGATGATTAGAAGTGCCGTTCCCGATAGAAGTTTATCGGGGCGGTACTTCGGCGGGAAGCCGCCTCTGAATGGCGGCGCAGTTTTGAGAGGTGACGCGAAGGTCAGGTAAAGGATAGGGAGGCCAGCATCATGCAGACAATTCTCCTGAATCATTGTCATCAATGGGTAAAAAACTTCCTCGTTGATGAAGAAGGTGCCACGGCAATTGAATACGCACTCTTGGCCTCACTGATCGGTGCCACGGCATTGAGTGCTCAAGCAGCTTTGGGAAATGCGGTTGGGAACATGTATACGCAAGTCATGGGTGTCATCGCGGGGGCCTTGGGGAGTTAGCGGGATACTGATAAAGACTGTTCTCAATGGTATCGAAGGGGTACTCACCAAAAAAAATTGCTCAAGTCTTTTAACTGACGCATTTAGATGTCCTAGCGTTCCCGCATTTTTCTATACCATGGTCCGTACCATACCGGACTTGTGATGCATCCGATCTATATCTAACGGTAGTGTCAGTGGAATTTGACGGTATGGCCTGATCGCTGCCCTCCAATCCATTTAGATAGCCGAATGGGAACAAAGAGGCATGAGTGAGCACCGAATCAAACAAGTACTAAAGCTGAGACAATCCGAGCGTGGCTCGACGGCGGTAGAGTTTGCTCTCATTCTACCGATTCTTGCGTCACTTGCATTTGGAGCGATCGATTTTGGGCGCATGTTGTGGTTTAAGGAAGTTTTGGTGAATGCGACCCGTGTGGGAGCGCGCCAGGGGACATTATTTGCTTCGGGCAATGGCCAGGCAGAAATTGAAGCAGCCATCACGGCTTCTCTTGCAGCGGGAGGGGTGGATCCATCAGGGCTCTCGGTGGTGGTTAATGGGGTCGGAAGCCCACAGGGACAGCCGTTAAATGTGGTGTCTACCATCCCCTGGAATTATTTTGTCATCGATAAACTCATTCCTGCGATTTCGACTCCCAACCTACAAGCCTCTGTAACCATGATGATGGAATAAGGCGAGGTGGAATGTCTTGTTCAAATCTTCAATGTAACGGAGAAGCGAATATGTGGAAAAAACAACGTTGGTCCATTGTCTCACCGCTCTTGAACCAACGGGGCGTCGCGGCAATCAATGGGGCGTTTATGGCGGTCGCAATGGGCATCATGGCAGGTGTGACGATTGATGTCGGGCATGCCTTGCTCACACAAAATGAATTGCACAATGCCTCGGATGCCGCCGCGCTGGCCGCTGCGAGACAATTGGGTGTGACCTATCTTACCTTGACCATCGCAGAGCAGCAGGACATGGGACGGGCACTCACTGGCAATGAACAATCACAAGTAACTGCTCAGGCGACTGCTGCGGCATTTGCCAACAGTGCTTCAGATGTCAGTAACTTGTCTCTTTCGCAGGGAGATGTTGAGTTTGGGATATGGGATTTCAATGCGCAGACGTTCAACCCAACGGTGAACCGGCCGAATGCCATTCGCGCGACTGTCCGACGTGATGGTGCGGCCAATGGTGCGATATCGACATTTTTTGCCGGTATGTTAGGTATGAGTACTATGAATATTTCCACCAGTTCGATTGCTGCATTAGGGACTTCAGGAGGACCTGTCCCACCGGGAGTGGCCGATGTGCCGTTTGCAATTTCCACTAACTGGTTCAACGGAGTCGCCAACTGCGATGGGGGTATACAATTTTCTCCGACTGGGCCGAATGGCTGTGCGGGATGGCACGTTTTTGATCAGAATCCGGCTAATGCGAATACGCTCCGAAATACTATTGATGGGTTGAAAGATGGAAGCTATCAAAGTCCAGGGATCATCCCAGGGCAGACTCACTTTACGTTTACCGGTGGAGAAGTTGCTTCTGCCTTTCCCAATCTGATCGATCTCTGGGATGCGAAGAAACAATGGAATAGTGATACTGGACAGTATGAATGGGATATCAATCTACCGGTATATCAAGATGGAGGATCTTGTAGTAATCCCAGTGGTTCTATCACCATTGTGGGGTATGCTAAAGCGGTGGTGACCAACGTCAAGAAAAAGGATATTCAAGCGGAAGTGAAATGTGATGGTTTCTTTGATGGAACGCCAAATCCCAACCAGGCTGGTGGGGGCGCTGGGGCGCTTCAGCCCTTATCGGTTTATCCAAGATTAGTGTCCTGATGATGGGTGGACAGACTGGAGCCTGAGAAGGGTTCTCTGCGACTGTTGTTCACCGGACTGGAGAAGTCAAGGCCAAGCCTCTGGAAATTTTTTAATGGTCTCCTTCTCAATATTTTTCAAGGTTCAAATCGTGAGTCTCCGCATGTATGCACATGCGCTTCCTGCCTGAAAAAACATCTGACGGAGAACTCATTTTCGTTCCGTTGTTGGTCCCGAGTGAATTTCAACGGCAATGTCTCTATCCTTCCATCATTCTCGCTTATGGGAGCATCCCTACTCGCAGCATCGATGAATCCCTTTTGCCGCATTCTTGCCCGGTAAAAAATGAAAGTGGTGAGAAAGAACTCAGAGCCTGACTCTTTCCAATCCAATCCAATTCCTGACCCCTCGCTTAATTCTCATAACTCTCTGTGGGTATTTCCCGACATTGGTAATCGGGAGTTCATCTGCTCCCATCAGCAACGGCATTTGTAATCGGGAGCCTATTTTACTCCACTTCTGATGGATCCTCGCTAATCACCAGCGGAGTGAGTGGAGAGGGGCGGGCGGGTGATGGGAGGGAGGCTCCCGTTTGACGTAAGGGTGAGTGCGTCCTGCTGAGTGACCGTGAGGATGACCAGAAGAAAAGCTCGTAGTTTATGGAGGAGAAAAAGATGGATTTTCAAGGATCAAAGGCGAGCATGACCAGGGAAAGTGAAATCAAAGCTTAGTAAATAAAATACAAAACTTCTAGGGTTTATGAATACTTTTTGGGTACAAACCTTCAGAAAGTCGGGCAACTGACCGAAACAGGAACTGTTTGTGTAATCGTGGTTCGTTAATGTTTCTGACATGAATGAAAAACGGTATCTCCCGGCCATGAATCATTCCTCACGTTACAGTAAATGACCTGGTAAAAAACCTATTTTAGGGCTCAATGAATATGGAGACATTTCTTCCATTATTTGGATTAGCAATAGGGTTAGTGGTGGCAGCGGTTACGGATGTTCGGGAAGGGCGGATTCCCAATTGGCTGACGGGTTCCTTGGCCGTCTTTGGAATTGGAGTGAATAGTATGGAGTATGGTTGGGAGGGATTCCTGTTTAGTCTCGGCGGTCTGATCATGGGGTTGGTCTGCTTGATATTTTTTTATTTGAAAGGTGGGATGGGCGCCGGAGACGTGAAATTGCTTGGAGCGATTGGAACAATCCTGGGTCCGGGTCAGGTGGTCTTTGCGTTTGCGTTTGCAGCCATGTTGGGGGGGCTATATAGCATAGCTCTGTTGTCCACTCAGGGTGGCATGCGCCACGCCTGGGATCGGATGTTTCTCCTTTTGTCGACTCTGAAGGTGATCAGGACTATTCCGGTTTCGGGCGCACAAACTCCCACCGAGCCAAAGTTACGGTATGCCCTAGTTTTAGGGCTGGGTACTGTGATCGCCAAAACGTTGTTTTATTATGACGTGTTGTAACTCGTGTTCGCTTGGTTCTACGTGTTGAAAATGAGCAATCGGAGAAGATTCTTTACGTTGTCTATTAAGAATGGCATTTGCCATCCGATATGCAGAGGTAGACAAATTGAAACCTCAGGATTGCTAGGTATGAATAAAAATTTCGGTTTGGATTTGGTGAAGAAGGGGGAGGAAGTCTCATGGGACAAAAACGGCCACTCGTATTTTTAGGAATCGCGATGATTATTGCCCTGGTGACGACCGTCATGGTGTATCGGTGGCTTCAGGGACAACGAATGATCGAAACCGATGCTCCTGAAGTAGTGATGGAAGGTGTGAGTGTCGCAGTGGCCAGTGCCGATATCCCCTGGGGGACTCCACTCGGTGAAAAAGCCGTTCGAGTAATGATGTATCCTGAAGAAGGTGTCCCCGTAGGTCACTTTAAGGACACGGCATCTTTAAATGGTCGAGTCGTGCTGACAAACCTGAAAAAAAATGAGCCAATTTTAGAATCGAAATTGGCTCCGATTGATGTGAAAACGGGCGGAGTATCCGCGGTCATGGATCCCAATAAACGGGCAATGGCTGTAAAAGTGAATGAAGTGGTTGGCCTTCCGGGATTTGTGCAGCCAGGAGATCGGGTTGATGTGATGGCGACCTTTGAGGATCCCAGGTCTAAAAAGAAGGACAATGGCGGTGGGAAGGAGGAGGTGACCAAGGTCGTCCTTGAGAACACGCTCGTGTTAGCGATCGATACGCAAATGGAACGATCAGCTGGAGAGGAAAAGCCCACTCCCGTAAAAGTCATTACGCTGGAGGTGTCGTTGGAGGAGGCCGAAAGGTTGGCCATGGCCGAAAATGGTGGGAAGTTACGATTGGCCTTACGAAGTCCACTGAATCCTGAGGTGAAGAAAACCAAAGGTGCCGACTTTAAGGATTTGATGCGTTCCCACCAACTCATTCCTCCGCCGCCCAGAGGGGGAAAGCCAAAAGAGCAAGTTGAGGTGATCCAGGGGACAACGCGGAAAACGATGAAATTTTAAGAGGGTCGTCGAGAGTGACGCGATGATCGTTAGGAAAGGTAAGGATATGAATCAGACTCACGGTTTTCCATTCAGGAGCATGGTGTTGGCTCTGGGCCTGGTCCTTGTGGGCTACACGGGAGCCTTGGGAGAAGGTCTCACCACCCAAGCGGTCCACGTCAATGAGCCCCAAAGCCTACGACTGACGGTCGGAGAGTCAAAAATTGTGGAGCGGGAGACGGCATTTAAACGTGCGTCGGTCGCCAATCCTAAAGTGGCGGATCAAATTGTGCTCTCCAGTAAGCAAATATACCTGACCGGAATCGAAGTTGGGACGACGACCCTGACCCTATGGGGTCAAGATGGTCAGGTGGCGAATGTTTTTCAAGTCCAAGTTTCTCCCGATGTGACTCGCTTGAAGGAGCAACTGTATACGATGTTGCCCCATGAACCCGGCATTCAAGTGATGAACAGTCATGAGCACATTACTTTGACGGGCAATGTCACCAATATGGAGTCCTTGGCTAAAGCCCTCACTCTGGCCGAGCCCTATGCCCCGAATAAAATCATTAATCTGATTCAGGTGGGGGGCGTACAACAGGTGATGATGGAAGTCAAAGTCGCGGAAATGCAGCGTGGGCTGATGAAGCGTCTCGGGGTAAATTTTAAGCGGGCTCAAAAAAATCACCGTGATTTCTCCATCGGTCTCATTAATGATTTGTCCACGGTTGATGCCTTTGAACCGTTGGCGCATGCACAATCCTCACAAACTACGACTCTGGAATTTCCGAGCGTGAGAACGCTGGCCTCAAACCTGATTTTAGGATTCGGGATTGGTGATGATTTATGGACTCTCTTTTTAGATCTGCTGAAAGAACATTCTCTCTCGAAAACCTTAGCTGAACCGACCTTGATTGCAGAGAGCGGGCAAGCCGCGGAATTCCTGGTTGGAGGAGAATATCCGATTCCAATTCCGCAGCAACTCGGCCAGGTGACCGTGAAATTTAAAGAGTACGGTGTCGGATTAAAATTTACCCCCACTGTTCTTTCTGAGGGGCGCATCTCCGTGATTGTGAACCCCGAGGTGTCAGAATTAGATTTTGCCAATGGTATTGTCATACAAGGATTTCAGATTCCCGCTTTGACCACTCGACGGGTGAAAACCGTAGTGGAATTAGGTGATGGACAAAGTTTTGCCATCGCCGGTCTTCTCCAGGAAAATATCAAGGAAACGGTTTCGAAATACCCGGTCCTCGGTGATGTTCCGATTTTAGGAGCGTTATTCCGGAGCACCGCATTCCAAAAAAATGAGACCGAACTGATTGTGATTGTGACCCCTCATTTGGTGAAACCTCTGGACATGGTGAAACAAACCTTGCCCACGGATCACTATTTAGAACCCAATGATTTTGAGCTGATGCTGATGGGCTATATGGAAGGGGTGTTTCCAGAACCAAATGTCGCCAGGCCGAGCGAGGCCTACACGCTTGAGTCACCGAGGGTGGCAGGAAGAATGCCGTACCGTAAAGGTGGGATGGAAGGGATGTTTGGGCATCTGGCCCCATAGGAACTTTGATGAAAAAGGAGCAGAGCATGCAACGCCAATCAATTGTGACAATGGCCGGTTTGATCGGCCTGATTCTGGTGGGGATGGGAGGTTGTGGTATATGGCCGGTCATGACAGAGGAGAATGGGCGGCGTCCTCAAGCGATGGGGAAAAGGGACCAGGTGCTCCTACCGTGGGCGCCTCAGCCCGTTCATCTGAGTGAAGAGTATGGCCTGTCCTATCGACAGGCACTTGAAAATCAAATCGCGAATCCCGCAGCCGCCAACAATCTCGGCCCCATCGCTGGAGAGGCCGATTCACAAGCTCTGCAACAAAGTCTGGCTCGGTATCAGTTGATGTTTCAAAGTCCGCCGTATTCCCCTTTCAAGCTGAAGGGTGGCTCAGGCGGTGGTTCATCAAGTGGTGGTTCATCAGGCGGCAATGCGTCCATTGGGGTCTCTTCGGAGGGATATTAACATGAAGGATAAAACTTGGAAGCCAAAACGTGTAGGCGGAGATTCCTCAGGTGCCTCATCCGATATGCCGGTCATTGAGCTTTCCATTCGGTCAACAGAATGTAAGGCGACACTTGAGGGCTTCATTCGGGAGATTGACGGTGTGCGGCTCAAAGACGGTCAGGATCCCGGAGTTCCTGCACTTATGATTATGGAACTAGAAGAAAAGCCTGAGGATACGTTCTCCCTTATTCGAGAGCTGATGAAATTGAATAAAGGAATGGAGATATTCCTTACCGCCGCACGATTGGAGTCAAATATTTTATTGGAAGCCATGCGGGCCGGCGCCAAAGAGTTTTTGGCCCAACCGCTCCAAAAGCAAGAAGTGAGCGATGCGATAATGCGATTTTTGGAGCGAGCCGCAGCTCCGGTTCGTCAAGGTGACGGGCAACGAGCAGCTGGAAAGGTTCTGGCATTTTTTGGGGGAAAAGGTGGAGTGGGAACGACCAGTATCGCGGTCAATTTGGCCGCCGCTATCAAAAAAGGGCCGAACAACCCGTCCGTCGCCCTGGTGGATGTCAATCAGCATGGGGGAGATCTTCCCTTGTATCTCGATCTTCAACCGAACCATAGCTTCCGGGATATTGCGACCGATTTGTCCCGACTAGACCAAGCCTTTCTCATTCGTGTCCTTACCAAAACGGAATTGGGCATTCAAGTGCTCCCTTCGGGGTATGATGATCTCAGCACAGGTCGATTAAGTCCGGATTGTGTGGAGGCAACCCTTCGACTGCTTCAATCCAGCTTCGACTATGTCATTCTTGATTGTGGACATGTATTGGATTTGACGACAAAAAAGGCACTGGAGCTTGCGACGTTAATCCTGGTGACGTCTACATTAATGGTCCCCGTGGTTCATCGAACGAAGCGAATTTTAGAATTGTTGCGTGGATCCGGATTTCCTGCTGAAAAAATCCGATTGGTGATGAATCGATTTTTATCGGCGGAACAGGACGTGTTGAAAGAGACTGAAGAAATTCTAAAACAAAAAGCCTTCTGGCTGCTCCCTAATGATTATCCTTCAGCAAGTCAAGCCGTGAATAGTGGAAAGCCGTTGATCGATGTGGCTCCCCGGTCGGCAGTGGCTCAATCCTATCGGGATCTGGCCAGTTCATTTGGGGGACAATCCGCCAAATCGGCAAGCAAGGGATCGTTAGCCGGGTGGTTGAATCCCTTTAAAAGTCGGAATGTCCAATCATCCCCTTCAGGGGCATAATTTTATTCCTTTCATATTGTTGAGGTAAGCCGGTTTATGTATGAGACAAAATGGGATGAAGTGGGGGCGGCAGCGGGCTTGGGGGCGTTAAACCTGGGTCCATTGAAAGAACGACTTCATCGTCAGGTGATTGATACTCTCGACCTGGCCGTTGTCGCGAAGTTGGATAACAATCTGCTCAAGGTCGAGCTGACTAAGCTCGTCCAGGAAATGTTGGAGAAGGAATCCGTCCCTCTCAGTATGAAAGAGCGGGAAAGTCTGATTGCCGACATTGAGCACGAAGTCATGGGTTTGGGCCCACTTGAACCCTTGGTGCAAGATCAAACGGTAAACGATATTCTGGTTAACAGGGCCGACCAAATTTACGTGGAGCGGGCCGGAAAACTGGAACTGACTGATGTAAAGTTTCGTGATGAAGCCCATCTCCGAAAAATTATCGAAAAAATTGTGTCGGCCGTGGGGCGACGAATTGATGAATCGTCGCCAATGGTAGATGCCCGGTTGCTGGACGGGTCTCGCGTTAATGCCATTATTCCGCCATTGGCTCTGAATGGATCTTCCATTTCAATTCGAAAGTTTTCCAAGGATAAGTTGCAGATTTCGGATTTGGTAAACAAACGTTCCCTTACCCCAGAGATTGCAGAGCTCCTTCGAGGGATTGTCGAAGCGAGACTGAATATTCTGATCTCGGGAGGAACGGGCTGCGGAAAAACGACCATTCTGAATATTCTGTCAGGATTTATTCCCTCCGACGAACGCATTGTGACGATTGAGGATTCAGCGGAGTTGCAATTGCGGCAAGAGCATGTGGTCCGGCTCGAAACGCGCCCCCCCAATGTGGAAGGGCGAGGAGAAGTGAGTCAGCGGGAATTAGTCAAAAACTGTTTGCGTATGCGGCCGGATCGAATTGTGATGGGTGAGGTGCGAAGTGGGGAATGTCTCGACATGCTTCAAGCCATGAATACGGGACATGATGGATCTCTGACTACGATTCATGCCAATACCCCACGCGACTGCCTGACGCGGGTGGAGACTTTGGTGGCTATGGCCGGGTTGAATCTGGCAACGAAGGCGCTTCGCCATTATATCAGTTCCGCTATCGACGTCATTCTCCAAATGACTCGCCTATCGGATGGATCCAGGAAAATGACCAGTTTGTCAGAAATTGTGGGTATGGAAGGCGAAACCATTACTCTTCAGGAAATATTCTTGTTTCAACAAACAGGACTTGATGAAGAGCGAAAGGTGCATGGGCAATTTAGAGCAACTGGTGTGCGGCCGAAATTTGTCGAACGGTTTAAAGCATTAGGAATTACTTGTGACCCAAGTATCTTCGACCCCGAGAAAATTTATGAGGTGTAAGACCCGTTTTTCAAATTGTTTCACCTTCACGATGGCCTTTCCTGTGGTGGTTCGTCTTGTTGATTCGTCATCTAGTTGGGAGGGCGTATCATGACCGTGGCCATTAGCATTGGCATATTTCTGTCCATCATTTTGTTTGTGGAGGGAGCCTATTACTGCTACCACCAATATGTGAATCCCCACAATAAGAATCTCAAGCGGCGCTTGCGTGGTGGATCAGGAAGACCGGGAGATCTTCAAAAAACCCAAGAAGCACCCGGAATTCTTCGAAATCGGAAAATGAGTGACATTCCGTGGATCCAAAATTTGTTGGGTTCTATGACCAACTTGGGAGGACTGGAAAAATTGCTCCAACAGGCCAATAGTCAAATGCCTGTTGGCGTGTTTTTCCTCTTATCCGGAGTGCTCGGAGGAGCCGGGTTACTGGTCGCGACCTTTCAAGACTATGGGATGGTTGCTGCCATGGGTCTCAGTCTTATGGGCATGAGTCTTCCTTTGCTTCAGATGAAACGGAAGCGGAAGCGTCGGTTTAAAGAATTTGAACGCCAATTGCCCGAAGCATTGGATTTGATGGCTCGTGCTCTTCGGGCGGGACATGCCTTTTCCGTGGGTATGAAGATGATCGGGGATGAATTTCCGGATCCGATTGGTCCCGAGTTTAGTCGGACTGTTGAGGAAATTTCGTTTGGAATCGATGTCCCTCAGGCGATGAACAATTTAAATGGTCGTGTGATCAGTACCGATTTGAAGTTTTTTGTCACGGCCTTAGTTGTTCAACGAGAAACAGGGGGAAATTTAGCAGAAATTATTGAGGCGATTTCCCGACTCATTCGGCAACGATTTGAGTTACTTGGTCGAGTCAAAGCGCTGTCGGCCGAAGGCCGGATGTCGGGGATTATTTTATTCTGCATGCCGATTGTTATGAGCATTCTGTTGTGGTTCTTGAATGAAGCCTACATGCGTATATTGATTGAGGATGAGATTGGTCAAATGATGGCTCTAGGTTCAGGTCTGTTAATGCTCGTGGGAGCCTATGTGATGAAAAACATGTGCGATATTAAAGTTTAGAGGAATGGCATGATGGATCCATTATTCTTGATCAGTCTTTTGGTCTTTTTGGGGGTTCTCCTTATCGGCTGGGGTGCGTGGAGTTATATGCAGTCTCAGGAAAAGGTCAAAGACTGGAGTATACGGGCCAAGGGGCAATCCCTTTCGCAGAGTTCCTCCCAAAAAAATGACAAGAAAGTTAGTTTAAAAGATCAAGGGATGAAGCTCCTGGAGCGATTGGGTCAGGTTAATAAGCCAAAGGACCAAGCCGTTACCACTCGTTTGCGTGCTTCATTGGCAACCGCAGGGTATCGAAACCCTCGAGCGATTGTGGTGTTTTTGGGGACACGGATTTTTCTGGCTATTCTGCTAGGCCTGGCCTTTCTCGTTTTTGGTTCCGAGGTGATGCAGGGTAAAAATCCCATGTTTTTCCCTATGGTGTTGATTGGTGTCATGATGGTGGGTTTTTATGGCCCCCAACTGTGGTTGAGCAGTGCCATCACTAAACGAAAAGAACGCTTAGTGAATGGGTTTCCCGATGCGTTGGATTTGATGGTGGTATGCGTAGAAGCAGGGTTAGGGCTGGATCAAGCCATTGCCCGGGTGGGGCAGGAAGTCAAGCAAGGCCATCCTGATCTTGGTGATGAGTTTATCTTGTTAAATCTAGAGCTCCGTGCTGGCTTAAGCCGGGAACAAGGACTTCGAAATTTGGTTAATCGGACCAACCTCGACGATATTCGTAGCTTAGTAGCCTTGTTGATCCAGACTGATCGATTTGGTACGAGCATTGGTCAGGCACTTCGAGTTCATTCAGATTCCATGCGGTTAAAACGAAGGCTTAAAGCTGAAGAGCGAGGCGCACAGCTTCCAGTGAAACTCATGATTCCACTTATATTGTTCATATTTCCGGCATTAATGGTAGTGATTATTGGTCCGGGTGCTATCAGCTTAATGCGAAATTTAATGCCGGCTATGGGAGGGTGAACGCCTGAGAGCCAGGAACAAGAGATTCGATAAACATTTCAAGATCATAGAGGATGACAAACCATGGGAGTTCCATTTCACGAAACAATAGAACAAAAAATCTCAACAGCGAATATGGCGGTTGGGTCGATTGTGTTACAGGCGGTAAACGAAACCTTTCAGATGAGGTACACAATGAAGAAGGCGAGCCTCCTCGTATCTGTGTTCATATTAATTAATTTGGGTGCCGTTGGGTGTGCCCAAAAAGAAAAATCCATGTTCACTCTCCAGGATGAACATTACCAGCAAATCATGGAACGACAGAAGGCCGGGATCAATCCGGAATCCCAAGCGCCCGTGGACCTTACTCAGGTCATGAACAGCGACGAGTTTGAAAAACTGGGAGATGCTCATTTACAACAAGGTGATTTTCAGACGGCAAAAATTCAGTATGAAAAAGTGTTAGAGGCTTCGCCCGAGCAGATTCCTGCACGGTACAAGTTGGCAGTGATCTATTTGGAAAAAGGATCCCCTCAGAATGCCTATGACCAATTTCACCGAATCCTGGATTATGATTTGAATTTTGCTCCAGCCTATGAGGGAATGGGTCGGGCCTTGCTGAAGATGGAGAAGGATCAGGAGGCGGAGAAGGAATTCCAGGCGGCCTTAATGTATGACGCTGAAATGTGGACCTCCGAAAATTACCTTGGTATTGTGGCGGATCGGCGTCATGATCATAAAGAGGCGATCCACCTCTATGAAGTCGCCTTGCAGAAGAAGGCAGATGATCCTTCGATCTTGAACAATTTAGGTATGGCGTATTACCTCGATACCCAATATGAAGAGGCGGTCAGAACTTTTCAGCGTGCGGTTCAGGTTGGTGGATCCAACGACAAAATTTCGAACAATCTCGGGTTAGCTCTCACCAAACTTGGGCATTTCGATCTGGCCTACGAAGCCTATGCCCGAGGGATGGATTCGGCCAAGGCCTATAATAACTTGGGTGTGGCATTTTTGGAAGTTGGGAAGTTTGCGCGAGCTTCCCGTTGTTTTGAGAAAGCCATTGAAACCCAACCGACCTTTTACGAAAAAGCCAAAGAGAATTTAATGCTCAGCAATCGAATGCTGGCGAAACTTCCTCTGGTTCAGCAGCAAGCGTTAATCCGACGCGACCCCGTGTGTGTCGGAGCAATTTGACGGGTCTCATTGGTGGAATTGTCCTGGCAATGGCTTCTCCCCAGAATTGATTACCCGGTTTGAGTCATTATTGACTTGGGTGATTGGGAGTGCATTTGGTGTGTAAGAAATGAATTTCCTCTGACAATTAGTTAAAATGATCCTTACGAAGATCCTCTTCGATCCCCCCTCCAGATGGAATTCGCTCCTATCAGGAGGAAAAATCGCTGGTCCTTCCATCCTTTCCCCTCTTCGTATTGAATGTCTATGACCTCAATTGCTCCTGATTTTTAGGCTTATGCGCGTGGTTTGACGGGTAAGCCTTCTAGTTTTCTGGCATGTGCCTTTAACTCGTAAACGTTTGACCGGAGGGAAGGTGTGACACGATTATGTGTCCAAAACCACATGCCGGATATTTGCTTTCTCTTAATTTTCTGTCATCTATGCATTCTTCATTTTCTCTTCCGAAGTCATTAAGAAAATCCAACATAGATGTGGTTATGAAAACTAACGGGAATAGAGTGGCGTCCAGGTCGTTTCCAGACTTGACCGAACGACGACCAGTATAAGGCTTCACTGAATGTTGCCGAACTCAATCTAAATGATATCCGGGGGGCTACACTGATGCAAAAATATTGGGAGACGCATCCTTCAGAGAGTTCATTGAAGGCAGGATTGTTGATTGGTCTAAGCCGTTTCAGCGTAAATTCACTGGATCAAAGTATTAGGACGATAAACTTGTAATGTCTCGGTAGGGAAAAATAAGGAATCTTTTGTCTAAGTCGATTCTGCTCTTTGTGACTGTGTGATATTAAATATGAGGGTTGGGCAGTCCGTCTTTTAGTATGCGACTTGAGTTGGATGGCTTACTAAAAACCATGAGGGTCTTAGGGAGATCAGTGGATTGTTTTACGCTAGTTTCGAGAAAACATGGATTCAAGAGTTTTTGCAAGGTCGAAGATTTTATAGGGTTTGATCAAGATTCCCTGGAATCCATGGTCTTGAAAATGGGACATAATGGGATCGTCTGAATATCCGCTCGTGACAATAGCTTTAATGTGAGGGTCTAAATTCCTAAGATGCTGAATGGCTTTAACTCCTCCCATCGCGCCCGGGATGGTAAGATCAAGAATGACCACTTCGAACTTCATTCCATCAGCCAGTGCCTTAGAAAACAGGTCGATAGCCGTTTGTCCATCCGGGACGCTGACGACATCATAGCCGAACTGCGTTAGCGCATCCTCAACCATACGGCGAATGCTGTGTTCGTCATCCATAACCAGGATCCGTCCTCTGCATTTCCTGGGAATGTTTGAAAGGTGCTGTGCCTCACCTTCCTGGGTGATATATGTGGATGGGATATACACGGTAAAGGTCGTGCCGACTCCGACTTTTGATGTCACGCTGATATGTCCATGGTGCTGCTGGATGATGCTATGGGCCGTGGCTAACCCCAACCCGGACGCGCCCGGTTTGGTGGTATAATACGGATCAAAAATATTTGGCAATTGTCGGGCCTCAATACCGTTCCCCTGATCTTCAAAAGACACTTGCACATAGTTTCCAGGGATGAGTGATGATGAAGGAAGGGCCGAGGGATCTTTCAGTCCTACGTTTTCTACTTTGACGCTTAAGTGACCACCGTGAGGCATGGCCTGTCTGGCATTGAGGGTAATGTTTTGAAAAACCTGCCGGATTTGACCGGGGTCCGCATCAAGAGGCCAAAGGTCATCGGGGATGTCGAAATGACAACTGATTGATGACCCTGATAGGGCAAAAATCGTACTTTTTCGAAGCAGATCTCCTAACGCGATGGATGTCTTTATTGGGGCTCCGCCCTTGGCAAAGGTCAAGAGTTGTTGGGTCAATTCTTTGGCGCGCAAGCAGGCCTGCTCGGCTTGCTCGAGGTTTTGCGTCAGAGGGTCGTTGGACACCATTCGCAATTTGGCCACGAATACGTTCCCCAATATCGTCGTGAGGATATTATTGAAATCGTGAGCCAGCCCTCCCGCCAAGACCCCCAAAGAATTGAGTTTGCTGATTCGTTGTTGTTCTTCCTGGTGACGGGATTGGTCGGTAATATCTCGGAAGACTATCACCGTACCTAGGAGATGGCCGCTATGATCGCGGATCGGTCCCTCTCTCAGGGTAATCTTCCGTTGCCGCCCATGTTTGGTCAATAATTGATGAGGGGCATCCAACTCAGAGAGGACAAGGGTTCTGGAAGAAAACTGCAAAGACGGCTCCTCATCATTTTTTTGGCTATCACCGGTCAGACGGAAAATTTCTTGGAATGGTCGATGCAAGGCTTCCTGGGTTGTCCATTCGGTGATCTGTTCCGCCAAAGGGTTTAAGAAAGAAATGCGTCCCTCTCGATCAGTTGTGACGATGCCTTCCGCGACTGATTGAAGCGTGGTGACCAGATGATCCTTTTCAGCAATGAGGGCATGTTCGAGGCGTTTCCGGTCTGAAATATCTCGAATGATAAAGCCGTAATGGGTGTCCATGCCGACTTTCCAACTGGTGGAAGAAATTTCCAAGGGAAATGATTCGCCGCTTTTCCGTAGGCCGGTGAGTTCCAAGGGCTGCTGAAGAGGAAAGGTCGAAGTTCGACCATAACTGATATCTCCCAGTCCTTTCCGGTACATGTCTCGATAGCCTTCTTCCAGTAGGGTGACAATCGAGTGTCCAAGGACCTCGTCAGGCTGATAACCAAAGATGGACTCGGCGGCAGGATTCCACGAGACAATGGTTCCGTGTAAATCGGCAGAAATGATCCCTTCATGGGCGGAGTCCACCAGCGAGGAAAATTGAGAATGGAGTTCGGTCATTGTTTGGCTGACCCGCACATGATGCGTGATATCCAGGCCATATCCCCGCACGAGACCTTTTTCCTGGAGAGGCGAAAATGTCCAATCAAAGTGGTGATGCTCAACAATGACCGTGAGACCTCTGATGGGGGTTGTGGTTTTGAGGCATCCCAGGGCGAGTTGTGTCAGTGTGGCTGGAAGTACCATTGGCACACCGTCTTCCCGAAATCCATAGGTATCGAGGAGGCGGATCATGGAAGGGTTGGCATAGGCCAGGTGTCCCTGCGCGTCCACTTCCACGATAGGATTCGGGCTTTCTTCTGGCATCGACGCAAGGTGTTGATGCGCTTCGTGTTGCCGGAGTTCCTGGCTGAGATCACGAAAAATAATCAGCGCACCTGAGTGGCGTGGGTTTGTCAGTGGTGTTGATTGGAATTCCACCCAACGGGTTTCCCCACTTGGCCGTCGGATCAAGAGTTGAGGCCTCCATATGGATTTTCCCGTGGTGATCGATCTTGCGATGGGGCAATGTTCCTCTTGTGTGACAAGATCAATATGCAGACATTCCGCGTGTGCATGAAAGGATTGCCCGAGGCACGAGGTTTCGGTTCGATGAAGAATCCTGGCGCCTTCCAGGTTGAGGGAAAGAATCTGGCCTTGGGTATCCACGTGGCAGATGCCAATGTTGATGGAGTCCATCAGGGTATGCACAAAGGCTTGGGATGAACGTAATGCCGTCTCTAATCCAGGGATGTCCATTTGTTTGAGTTCTTGAAAAAAAATGTTGCCGATCCACTCAGCGATTCCTTCCTATCATAGCGACGACATGGTTTGAACGATACCTCGTCTTACCATAAGGCTTCAAGGATGTTCGACATATCCCATCCTTCCCGGATAGGGTCCAAGGCTTTTTCAATTGATCGATGAGGGGTTGTTGGGCTTTGTGCCGCCAAATCAATGATTTCCTGCTCAGGGTAGGGTTGGTCCAAAGAGTCCTTGAGTAATTTAATGGTAGGGGTCATTCGACTATGACTAGAAACCCACACAACGACGGCCTGTTCGCCGGTATTCAGCCGAACGAGGGAACCAATAGGATACACCCCTAAAAGTTGAATTAATCGTTGGACGAGAAACAGATGGTATTGCCCTCCGACAGCAGCCTGATACAGCTCGGATAAAGCCCGGGCAGGTGGCACGGGTGGACAGCTGCATCGTCCACTAATTTGCGCGTCATACGTATCGGCAATGCTCAGTATTTGGGTGAGTTCCGAAATCTGAAGGCCTCGTAATCCCCTGGGGTAACCGGATCCGTCAAGCCGCTCATGGTGTTCCAAGACCATCCGTTTCGACTCGTCAGGAATATCGGGGTATTGCTTAAGAATGGCCACGCCCATTTCACAATGCGCCTGCATAAGTTTCTGTTCTTGCGGTGTGAATCGTTCCACCTTACGGATCATATTCAACGGGAGACGAAGTTGTCCGATGTCGTGAAGAAGAGCGGCAAGCCCAACGAGTTTTAATTGTGTCGGATCGCAGCCGTGTTCTTGTCCGATGGCCATGGCTAACATTCCCGTGTCTACCCCATGAGAGGCCAGATTAGGATCGAAGCGACGCATTTGAATCAGCGACACCATGGCGGCCTGGTGGTCTAAAATTCCATCAAGCAGGATGCTGACCACACTTCGAACTTCCTGGATGTGTTGGGGAGTGGGCGTCTCCATTTGACGGAAAAATACCTCCATAGTGGAGATAGCTTCTGCGCGGAGGAGACGCGCGGCCTCAATATCTTCCGGATTGGGACCTGAACCTACCCTGGAGGATGTTAACGAGATTGAGGGAGAAAGGTCTTGGTCCCCTGACGTGTGCTGAACGTCACTCAACTCGGCAAGATCGCATCCCTTCTCGGTGTCAATCTGGACTTCCTTAATTCCATAATTGCGCAATAGGGCAATCTCATCCTCTCGTTTGATCGTCCATTTGTGACGGAGAAATGGGGTTTTAAACCATGATCGGTCCATGCCCGTGATATACATCCCAGGCCGCAGGTCATGAATAGAAATACGTTTATTCATGGTGCAAGGTTGGGCAAAAGGGGATAAAAAACGCACCAGATGAGATGTGAGATGTACAGATGGGTACCAATCAACCGGGGACTGGATAGAATCGCGCCAATGGTAACGATATTCCCGTAAAAGGGCAAGAGAGGGCCGGCATTTAGAAGGAAAACAGGAGAAGGATTAGGAGGAGCGTTTGAGAATTCGATCAATGCGGCCGGCAATCTCCGTCGCTTCCTCCTGGTGACCTTCAGCCAGTAGGAGGGCATGGTAAGTTTGCAGGGTGGAGAGTAATTGCGGGGCAGAAAGTCCCCAGGATTTTTCACGAATGGCTAAGGCTCGTTTGAGAAGTGGGCGGGCCATCTCCAATTGGTTTTTCCGCTGATATAACGAGGCGAGGGCAGCCAAAGGATCGGCCATCCGAGGATGTTCAGAACCCAGAGATTGAGCCAGCAGGGGCAAGGCTTCCCAGTAATAGGCTTCGGCCTGAATCTCTTGTCCTTCTAACCGGGCGACCTCTCCCAACTGATAAATCACCAGGGCATATCGTTCATCCGTGGGCCCCTGTTTTCGAACCGTTGGTAACAGACGATGAAGCAGGTCTTTGGCTTCTTGTAATTGTCCACGGGAGAGAGCCGCATGGACCTGCTTCCATTGCCGATCCCATTCGGACGATGTCGGGCACCCGGTAAGCAGGCCGATGAGACCTGCAAGCAGCCACCCTATAATCAATGTTCGGTTTGCGATGTGGTTCATAAGTGTCGGACGCGTCTTCACATCTCACTAAAGGCACAAGCGACTGAAGGAAACCTCGCGGTAGAATGTGGCAACCATCATGGGAAAATCCTGTGACATTCTGGACATTTTCTGTCACTCTTTGTAGGGTACCCCGGTGCAGAACCCGTGACGGAGATGAAGATGCTTGACCAGGTATTGCGATATTGCCAGCATGACGTGTGGAAGGAAGATGTCAATGCGTTAACGGGTTTTCGACAGTTCGGGGTCAAGGCTCTGCGTCTGGTATTGGTGGCGGTCGCCGAATTTCAGGAAAGTGTCCTGAGTATTCGAGCCACCAGTTTGGTCTATACCACTCTCCTCTCCCTGGTTCCGTTTCTAGCCGTTACCTTTTCGGTTCTCAAAGCCTTTGGCATTCATCAAAAGATCCAACCGATTCTGGCGCAAGCGTTGGATCCGCTTGGCCCCAAAGGAATCGAGATTACCACGAATATCATCCAGTTTGTCGACAACATGAAAGTTGGGGTCTTGGGAGCGGTGGGCATTGCGGGACTGTTCTATACGACATATTCCCTGATTGAAAAAATTGAAGAGGCACTGAACTCGATTTGGCGAGTTGAAGCAGGGCGTCCGTTGGCCAGAAGGGTTACCGATTATTTAAGCGTCGTGCTCGTGGGTCCTGTGTTTGTCTTTACCGCCTTCGGGCTCACTGCCTCGGCGCAAAGTCATTGGCTTGTCCAAAAAATTCTGGAAGTCCAGCCGCTTGGCCATCTGATGGTCGTGCTCACCAATCTGCTGCCCTTCTTTTTTATGTGCCTGGTGTTTACGTTTCTCTACAAGTTTCTGCCCTATACAAAAGTCAATTTTAACTCAGCGCTGATCGGGGGGGTGACGGCAGGGCTGCTCTGGCAAGTGGCCGGATTGGCGTTTGCATCATTTGTCGTAGGGACAGGAAGATATAGCGCCATATACTCTGGATTTGCCGTGCTTATTCTCTTTCTCATTTGGCTCTATGTCGGATGGCTCATTGTGCTGGCAGGAGCGCAAGTCGCCTATTATCATCAGCATCCATCTGCATACCTCTTACATTTAGGTCGAAAACATCAGACTCCACTCTTTCGAGAATACCTCACCCTGTCATTGCTCACTCATATTACCCGCCGGTTTTTATCAGGGAAGCCACCTCTTAGGGCAGAGCAGTTAGCCCGCGCACAAGGTGTGCCTCTTACGTTGGTGGAATCGCTCATCGATGATCTGGTAAAAGGCCAGATGGTCGTGAAAGGCGATAAACCCAAAGGGTTGGTATTGGCGCAGGCACCAGAAAATATTCCGGTGGTCGAGGTGTTACGGGTGGTTCAGCATCAACTCCATGATGGGCCCCAGGCATTTACAGTGGGTTCAGATTCCATTAGTCGGGTCCTTATACGCCGGGATGCGGCGGTGAAAGCCGCATTGGAAGGCATGACGTTGCGGGATTTAGTACGACGTCAACCTGAAGTCGTTGAAGAAGAAAACGGAATGGACCAGGCCCAGGGTGAAGATCCCGGTGGGGCAGCTCACCCCGAGTCGGAGGGTGAGATTCCCGGTCCTCCAAACTATCTCCAAGAAACCAGACAACCCGATCCTCCTGTTGTCAGGAAAGGGAGGGCAAGGTCATGAACGTGTGTTGATAAGGGTAAGAGGATGAATATGTGGATTATCCCCGGTGCGCCTCTCAATAATGGCCAAGGCTGGCGGATTTGGTGTTCGCAAAAAGGGGAAGGCAGTTTTGTTCCACCCGCTATTGAAGTGCGACAAGGTGGTACCATGGTCCCCGTTCACACTGAATGGAAGCTGTTGCCGCCATTATCAGGGCTGAAACGACGGATGGGGATAATGTCTGTGCGATTACAAAACACCCCGCCACCAGAAGGTGCACTTTTTGAGATCCAGGCTGGAACTAACAATGACGCCGAAGTTCAAACGTTTTCCTGGTCGACCCTTCCTCAGAACGTTACTGACAAAGGGGTCACGTTTCTCTTTTCCTCCTGTTTTTGGCAGAACAACGACCGGGATGGATATTACCGCGCAGGCATGAGGGAGTTGAAAATATTATGTCAGCCGCATTTTAAAATGCTGATTGGAGACCAAGTCTATCTTGACTGGCCCCTTTATTGGGATATTGCTGATAAGGAGGCGATTCAACTTTTTGGAAAACGATATCGGCAATATTGGGAAGACGAACATTACCGGGAAGTCCTTCAACTCAACCCAAATTTTATCACGTGTGATGATCACGAATATTGGAACGATTATCCTGAAAAGCAAAAACATCTGATTCAGGCATGGGATGATTCACATCGCAATACCTATGGTCCTGTTGCTGATGAACTCTATTATCAATACCAGCAATGCCTGAATCCTGATGAAGCCCGCTGGTATTCTTTTGGTATTGATCCCGTTTCTTTTTTTATTACCGATACCCGGTCCACACGGGGGGAGTGCCGCGACAAAGGAGCCGGACATTTCATTTTGGACGATCAATGGAAAGCATTAGAAGACTGGCAACAGGGGTTGCAGGGGCCTGGCGTGCTGGTATTAGGTCAACCTCTTTTTCAAAAAGACGGGAATTACAAAGATCATTCTTTATCCAATTTCAAGGAAGATTACGCCCGACTCTGGCGCGTGATTGAGCGGAGTTTAGGCGGAAAGAACACGCAGGGAATGCCACACGACATTTTGATCCTTTCGGGGGATATTCACACCGGCCGATATGCTGAAGCCCATGGTCCTTTCCCCGATGCGCCTTATGGCGTGCCGGAATTCATCGCCTCTCCCGCCGCGATGATTAGTCCGGGGAATACTCGACCGGAGGCGCCCCCTCAACGAATTCGGGTCAAGCCGAATGCCCAGGGCGATGAATCCGTCTGGAACATTGATCCACAGAAAAATGTCGAGATCATGACCATTCAGAACAATGTCGGTATTGTGCGGATGTTTCCCGGCAGCCAGATGGGAGGAACGCCTCGCGTGCGATTCGAGCTGGAATTGTGGCGGTTGCCGGCTAAACGCATAGAATTGGATTGGGATGAAGTCCCTCCTCCTCAAGGAGAAGGAGGTCCATTAGAGTGTGTCTTTAAGAAGGAGTTGCTGCTTCGTTAGCGGAACGTAAGATTTTCACAGAACCAAGTCATCCATTCAGATTGTTCTTCGAGTGATGTGACGAAAGGAATTCATCATGCGCCATTCTCAAACCTCAACCAGAAATCCGGCCATCAAAGACTGGACCAGCAAATATGGCAAACGCACCAACCTGCAATTTTTTAATGATGCGTTTGCCGCCTTGCAAAAACAGGACATCGGCAATCGTGGATTGATGACTGTGGGGTTGATCGGCAGTCGGGACCTTCCCGGACATACGTTGCGTACGGCACAGTCGATGTTGCGTTGGGATTTACGCCCGAGTTTCTGGTCGCATGTGTTTGTGGTGGCCGAACCTGTGACCTCTCGCACGTCGTTGCGGTCTCTGCCGATTCTTGAAGTTCCCCTGCATTCACGCAACGGGATGTTCCCAAGGCCGGAATGTAACGGCATTAATGAAGGCACATTAGGCCTGTATGAGGACAAGGATATCGATGCAAATGTCGGACTTGTGGCTGCCAGTATGACGGATGAGGAGGCCAAAAAGCTTAAAAAGCGCGCGAGAGATTGGAATCAGGATCGTGTCCGTTACAACTTTTGGGAGATGTTGGGAGTCTGGCAAAGCTATCTCTGGTCCCAAGGGGCCAAGCGCAATCCATTGCGGGAGGGTATGCCCATCGCTGCCTCGTCGTATATTGAATTTATTTTTGAAGGGGTGGGTTTGGGTGTGACACCGGGTACCTCCGAGCGCAATAGCGCCCCCGAGCACCTCTGGAATGCGGCCTGCTGGTGGCACAAGGCCTTCAAGGAGCAAGACCGGAAAGTGGCCGGGATGTTTGTCGCGCGTGACCGAGGGTGTGCCATGGCCAGCTGCGACGAATAGGTTCCTATTTATAGGGACCTAACTTTGAATGTCGTGGGTGTTATCCCCCAATTTCCGCAGGAGTTTGCGGGATCCATCGGAAAAATTGAGGATCGATTCCCGATGGAAGGTGTTGGGATTGATACCCTGTTTTCCTTAGTGCGGCCGATTCCCAGGGTTTTCCTTTCTCCTTTTTTAATGAGGCTTTTTTCTGAAGAAGACAAAGTAGCGAGGTGGGGTAGAAGTGTGATGTGGCTTATGAACTATAATAAGACACTTTACAATTGTTGACGGTACGGCCTTGATCTTTCCACCTCTCCCAACGGTATTTTGCATTTGGTAGGGGGCGACCTCTCCTTACAAATGGGGTGATGGATTCGAGAGGATGAAAATGTGGTGAAAATCGGATTAATTCAATTGGCTTGCTCCACTAATCCTGCTGAGAATCTGGAGCGAGCAGTAGGGAAGGTCGGGGAAGCGGCGCGAAATGGGGCGCAGGTTATCTGTCTGCCTGAGTTGTTTCGCTCCCAATACTTTTGCCAGAAAGAGGATACCGCTCTGTTTGATTTGGCAGAATCCGTGCCGGGGCCTTCCACAGAGGCCTTAGCCAAAATTGCCAAATCCCATCGTGTGACGATTTTGGTGTCGTTGTTCGAGCGAAGGACGGCAGGAGTGTACCACAATTCCATTGCCGTGGTGGACGAGCGGGGAGAGATAGCCGGCCTGTATAGAAAGATGCACATTCCGGATGATCCTGCCTATTACGAAAAGTTTTATTTCACTCCTGGGGATCGGGGTTTTCAGGGGATCAAGACGACTCACGCTGTGGTTGGGCCGTTGATCTGTTGGGATCAATGGTATCCGGAAGGTGCGCGGATGACGGCCCTGCAGGGAGCGGAAATTTTATTTTACCCCACGGCCATTGGTTGGCATCCCAAAGAAAAATCAGAAGAGGGTCAGGCGCAACGCGATGCCTGGATGACGATCCAACGCAGTCATGCCATTGCGAACGGTGTGTTTGTGGTGGCCGTGAATCGTGTCGGTCATGAGGCTCCGGCCGGAGGTGATGGCCTGGAGTTTTGGGGTAGTTCGTTTGTCTGTGATCCTTTTGGGGTGGTGCTTGCGCAGGCGTCTATTGAGAAAGAAGACACGCTGGTGGTGGATATTGATCTCAAGCGCATTGAAGAAGTCCGCCGGAACTGGCCTTTTCTTCGCGATCGCCGCATTGATGCGTATGGGGGGATCACGAAGCGATTTATGGATGAGTCTCATTAATCCGGCCTTTGTACAAATTTGCGGTGCTGACCCTTACCCTAGGCCTTTTCTTTGAGGCCGAGCTCTTTTAGGAAGAGGGAAGCGCTGTACCTTCCAAATGGGTAGCATGTTTTCCAATCTTCCAATTTTCCTCCTCCCTTTGGGGAAAGGATCAGGGTGAGGGAAGAGATGAAGCGGATTGCACCGAGATGGCGATCCATTGCGGCAAGGCTGCGTGGGAATCAATCGGATGCTGAACAACGGCTCTGGGGCCGGATTCGAGATGGTCAGATTAAGGAATGGAAGTTCAGGCGGCAACATCCAATCGGTGGGAGTGTTGTTGATTTCTGTTGTTTGGAAGGGATGCTGATTATTGAACTGGAAGGGGAACAACATCCAGAACAGAAAAAAGCTGATGAGGAGTGCATCAATTATTTGACGACGTTGGGTTTTCGGGTCCTTAGATTTTGCCATGATGATGTTCTAACGAAGACTGATGATGTGGTGAAGGAGATTGTGAGAGTCATGGAACGTTCTGAAGGCTTTGCCCCTATCCCTGACCTTGCCCTCTCCTCGAGGCCAAACTCTTCCAGGGAGAAGGACACGGAGGTTTTTTCGCCTGGTACTTTTTCCTTTCAAGAGAAAAATCCTCATAGAGAGAGTAGGGCTGAGTTAGGATTGAGAATGCCCGCAGAGTGGGAACGGCACGAGGCGACTTGGCTGGGATGGCCCCATAATACGAAAGATTGGCCTGGGAAAATGGGAGCGATCTCTTGGGTGTATGGGGAAATGGTCCGGAGGCTGTCTTTAGGAGAATTTGTTCGGATTCTCGTGAATGACAAAGACCATGAATTGAAAGCCAGACGGGTGTTGGACAAAGTTGGGGTCGATATGACCCGTATTCAATTTTTTCGTGTTCCGACCAATCGAGGGTGGGCGCGTGACTTTGGCCCCATTTTCGTAAAACGGGACCAGTCTGATCTTCAGGTGGCCATTGCCCGTTTTCGTTTTACAGCCTGGGCCAAGTATCCGGATTGGCAATTGGATGATCGTATTCCGGTTCGATTAGGCCGGAAACTTAAGATTCCCGTGGTCCCTGTTGAGCGAAATGGTGGAGGGGTGGTTCTGGAGGGTGGCGCCATCGATGTGAATGGCCAAGGAACGTTGTTGACCACGGAAGAATGTGTGTTGGATGAGCAGGTCCAGGTAAGGAATCCCGGGTTTTCCCGACAGGAATATGAGGAAGTGTTTGGCACACATTTAGGCATTTCCCAGGTTCTCTGGTTAGGACAAGGCATTGCCGGTGACGATACGCATGGGCATGTTGATGATGTATGCCGGTTTGTGGATCCCTATACGGTGGTGCTGTGTCAGGAATCCAATCCAGCCGATGAAAACTATCGGCCCTTGGCTGAAAATGCCGAGCGATTAGAGGGAATGCGGGTGGAAGACGGGAGAAAGTTACTGGTGGTTCCCTTGCCGATGCCTGAGCCGCTCTATTTTGAGGGACGACGGCTACCTGCCAGTTATGCCAATTTTTATATCGGGAATGCTGTCGTGTTGGTGCCGACCTTTAATGATCCCCACGATCGGGTGGCAGTGGGGATTATGTCTGACCTGTTTCCTGATCGAACTGTGGTAGGTATTCATGCCGTGGATCTGGTCTGGGGATTTGGGACCATTCATTGCTTGACGCAACAACAGCCAGCCTCTGATTAATTATCGATCCTCATGGAGCGTTCATGAATACCTCTTCCCCTGCGGCCGATCCTTTGATTCTTCCTTCGCCTGTTCGAATCGGATGGATTGGTGTCGGAGTAATGGGCGCGCCAATGTGCGAACATCTCCTTCGTGCGGGGTATGCGTTGACGGTATTTACCCGCACCCCTTCTAAAGCGCAGGTGTTGTTGGATCAAGGCGCCCGGTGGGCAGAATCTCCGGTTGCCGTAGCTGCGGGAGCCGATGTGGTTTGTACAATGGTGGGTTTTCCTCAGGATGTTCGTCAGATTTATCTCCAACCAGATGGACTGCTGCCGCAGGCTCGCCCTGGTCAGGTTTTCGTGGATTTCACCACTTCTGAGCCGACGCTGGCTCGTGAATTAGCCAGGGTGGCCGCTTCAAAATCCGCATCGGCTCTGGATGCGCCGGTTTCTGGCGGTGACGTTGGGGCCAGAGATGGCAAGTTGTCCATTATGGTGGGTGGAGATTTAATGACATTTGAAGCGGTCAGGTCGATTTTGTCCGTGTTTGGCAGAACCGTAGTGTATCAAGGCCAAGCAGGATGCGGGCAGCATGCCAAACTCTGTAATCAAATAACGATTGCGGGCACGATGATCGGTGTGTGTGAAGCGTTATTGTATGCCCACAAAGCCGGGTTGGATGGTGAAATCTTGTTGCGTTCCATATCCAGAGGGGCTGCGGGATGCTGGACACTTGACCATCTGGCACCTCGGATATTGAAACGGGATTTTGAGGCCGGATTTTTTGTGGAACATTTTATTAAGGATATGGGTATGGCGTTAGATGAAGCCAAGCGAATGGGCTTACTTCTGACAGGGCTTTCACTGGTTCGAAAGCTCTATGTTGCGATTCAAGCCAATGGTCACGGGCGTTCCGGGACGCATGCGTTGTTGTTGGCGCTGGAAGATCTATCTCCGACTTTTTTACCTGCAGATACCTCTCCTTCCGCTTTGTCAAAGTAGTGCAAATCCCTATCCGCATTTTCTCCAAGGTTTATTCCTATGAATACGGGCCAGGCTCCCGCTCTGCTGGACTAATGCTCGGTCGTGACGAAAATACGCATTAGCTTTTTTCGGCCAATGTTCCTAGAAATAAAATTGCTAACCCGAGTCTTTTCTTTTGTGTTTTATCTTCGTTATCTCTTTCCCTTGATCCTGCCTCACTGTGGTTGGTGAATTTTGACGGGTGGGGAGTACGATTTTTTTCTGAAGGGTGGGTCTTTGATGTCATGCTGATGGGGTGAGTACTGTGGATGTTGAGGGGGTGAATGGGGGAAGGCATGGGCAGTTCCCGAGCTTGTGCTTCATTCAGGAGAAACGCGACCGAGAGGGCCAGGCCTGTGAGGCCTACGAGACGCCATATTTTTGTGGTCTGATGCTGGCGGATCTGTTCCATTTTGAGCCCTCCGTTCCGCCACTGATGCGGCGAGACATCTTTGGGTAATACTCGGGCCAGTATCGACATTATTGTTTGAAACTTGCGGGAGGGCTTAGTGGTGGTTGTTCCTCGACATTGCCGTGGATTGCAGGTTATTTCAACGGGAACCTGTTCTTCCTGGTTGGACTGAGGGAGTACTCGCTAACTGACCGACGGACAGGGATGGCTACAACGCCATCCAATTTTCCAGGGCAGAATCAAGGTCAATGCCGACTTGTTCGGGGGCAAGGACCCGCACAATTTCTGGCCGTGATTCATGAGAGGAGAGTACAGAGATGTTGAACGGGATCGGTTCAGGCAAGGGTTGATGAATTGCGTCCTGGATAAGGAGGATCGTGGGTTGCAGCAGATCATCTCTTGAGTTCGCTGTGACGATTCCCCGTTCTCCGGTACTCAATTCCACCAGAGCATAGGTGGGATAGATTCCAATAAGATTAATGAATGTCGCCACTAATGCGCCATCTAAAAGCCCTTTCTTGCCTTGTTGATATAACGATTGGAGGGCGCTTCTGACCGGGAGGGGCTTCCCTGTGTGATGACCGGTTAATAGTTCATCATATTCGTCGACAATACGGAGGATTCGACTGGATGTTTGAATTTTGGCTGGATCACTATTCGCAGGGTATCCAGTGCCATCCAGGGCAATATGATGTTCCCGGATTAACGTATCAACCTCGTCCGAGAGACTCGACTGTTGGGACAGTATCTCCACTCCCCGATGGGGATGTTTATGGTACAGGACTAATTCTGCGTCAGATAACTGGTTGATCGGTCGGTGAAGGACTTGTGGAATGTTCAAGAGCCCAGCGTCATGGAGAAGGCCCGCGCTTGCCAGGTGTTGTAACGCTGTATTGTCCAACCCCACAGCTCGTCCCAATAACACGGCTAATGTGCTGACCGCAAGTGCATGCTCGAATAAGGCGGGAGAAAAGTCTCTGGTCCGAATCATTGCGATACAGGCTTCTTCATGTCGGAGGGATTCGGCCATGACGGATTCAGTGATCTGATGAACCTGTTCCATGGCGAGCCGTCCGGTTTTTTGCAGTGTGTGGAGGATATCCTGGATGCCTTCAAGTATATACACCCTCACCATTTTCATCGTGGTAAGTTCACCGGATAAGGATTTTCCCTTAACAGAGGGTGAAAGGTGGTCAAGTCGTGCGGCTTCGGGCGGGCGGGAGGAATCAGGTATGGGTGAATTCGGGGTGGATGAGACATCATCATGGGTGTGCGGTGGTTTAGAATCTTGTAATACATCAAGCCCACGATCAGTATCAATGGTGATTTCTTGAATTCCAGCCTGTTCTAATTTGGCAATATCGCTCGAAGATTTGATGAGAAACCGGTGCACGAGGAATGGTGTCTTGAGCCATGAACGGTCGATTCCACAAAGGTACATTCCCACTTGAGCGGAAGTTGTTGGAATTCGTTTGATGGCCATATGTACTCCGATGAGGAGTTCTTAGGAAGGAAATTTCATTTCTTCCTTGTGGGGAATGCCTGGTGTCCTCATCGGCGTTCTTTCTGCCGTTCTTAACCTCACCACAGTAGTGAACACGTGGTGAGAGTGAAGGGCTTGCCATCTCTAAGGATGTGTTGTGATAGGGGAGATGTCTCTGTTGTGCAATGACAGAAAATTCTGTGAATTGATAAGGCCCATGGACCATCAGAGTCAACAAACCATACTGCCTGACCTCATGAAATTTAAGTGTTCTCCTTGCCAGGCCGAAAAGGGGAAGACAGCTTTCACGGGGGATGGCGATGGGTGGATGTCGAGCATCATTTCACGGGGGTTTTTCAGATTCTTTATCTGGTAGGCGTGGTACTCAACGGCATGTCCTTTCGACATCTTGGTCTTTCCTCATAGGTGCCCTCCTTTCGGTGTTCCTGTCATGGGGGCTTCCTTCCTCCGGGCATGCCGCTTCAGAATCGAGTTCACCAATCAAATTTGTTCGAACGGTGATTCCCATTCTTGGGACCACGATGAATGCACAATCCGAACAGGTTGGCATTGTTGCGGAAATTCAATTGGAATTTCTTCAGCGACGGGATCACAAGGGCTTGGATCTTCAATTTCTTTCCAGGCCAGGGAAGTTTTCACCGTATGCACAACAATCGGTCAAAGACGCTTTAATTCTGGTGGTTGAGGCAGCTGGGCTGAACCCTGATTCATGGACGGTCAAGTTTATTTTGCCCTATCCGGGAGTCACGTTGTACGGGGAAAGTTTATCGGCCATGGCGGCTCTGAATGTCGTTGCCCTTGCTAAAAATGAGCCTGTGGATGAGGAGACGGTTTTGACGGGTACCGTCACGGCCGATGGACATGTGGGAACTGTGGGAGGAGTCCCGTTAAAGATTTTGGCTGCGTATGAACAACGGTATCGACGAGTACTTATTCCAGAGGAACCGGACGTGGCGGATGATGATTGGGAAACCCCGTTTCTGATGGAAGTGACACCGGTGGGATCCATCAAACACGCCTATCTCGCCTTAACCCATCGGCCTCTTCGAAGCCATCTTAATGACCAGTCCCTTGCTGCCAGCCTAACCCACTAACTTCTCTCCTATTGAACATACCGTCCTGTGTATCGTGATCTCTGTGGGGGAGGAGATTCCCCTTGTGTGGTGGATGAAAGGGTTTTGTCTCCCGCTTGCTTGTTTGGTTGGAATATTTCTATGGTAGCAAAAAGGGAAAGTATGAAATTTTGGCTTGGGTCTTTCTCTTTGCAGGTTTACGTGTTAAAGGAAATATCTATGGGGTAATTTTCTATGATCCGACCATGTTTTGCGGTTGATATTGATAATGTCTTAGGCCGGGCGGAGCCTGAAGTTCAGCGTTTATTTCAGGAATTGACGGGAAGATTGTGGCCTGTGGGTCTGTATGGCAGTGCCGGTGGATTGGATGCTAGCCAGTTAGCGCCTGAGCTCCTTGAAGAGATTTTTTGCCGGTTCCACCAGGAGTCTATCCCACGGCTACCTTTGTTTCCTGGGGCAAAACAGGCCTTGACTCTCATCCATCGTCGCTATCGGGTTATCATTGTGACGGCCCGTCGTCCGTATTCACGACCTCAGACTCTTTGTTGGTTAGAAAGACATGGTCTTCCTTTTGATGCGTTGTACCATACTGAAGAAAAAACCGACATTCCCGAAACAATTACAGCCGCGATTGACGATCATCCTCACCATATTCAGGCCTATCGTGCCCTCGGTAGACAAGTCTTTGTCATGGATCAACCCTGGAATCGTGCAATTCCTCATGCTGATGTTATTCGGGTGAGTGGTTGGGATGCTCTAGTGCAGTGGTTGCATGTCCGACATCTTCCCAGTTGGCCCAAACATATCCCGGAGTCTCCTACTGGTCGGCAGTTGTTCTCAGTTCATCTCAAGGTTTCTTCCTTGACGGCGGCCGGTGTGGGAACGGAATTCACACAGCCGTAAGTGGACGAGCGTTGGGGGGAGCAGGAAAGATTTTAAGGGAACCCGCCGATAAAGGGTAGAGGTTCTTTGCTTTTGAGATGCGGTTTAATTCCGCACAGATGTTGATCTCTGTTAAGCCAACTCCAGAAAACTAATGATAACTCTGCCTATTCACACGGTCCTGCTTGTTGACGATAACCCTGATGACTGTGAAATCGTCAAAGAGGCATGGGACGAGATCCCGATAGGACAGGAATTGCGGTGCGTGAATGATGGCACCGAATTGCTGGATTATTTGTATTGCCGTGGTCCATTTTCGAGGAGAGAATGCGCGCCACGCCCCAGTGTGATCCTCTTGGATTTGAATATGCCTCACATGACCGGCGGGGAAGTTCTCACTGAAATCAAGAAGGATCCATCTTTAGCATCCATACCCATTGTGGTGTTGACTACGTCAAAAGCTCCAAGAGATATCGGTCATACCGCCGGGATGGGAGTGAATGGATACATGCAAAAACCCGATTCTTATAGCGGGTATCTCCGGATGTTTACTAATTTGAAAATGCATTGGGCGGAAATTCTTGCCCAACCATTGGCCGGAAGTGGCGGGGATTCCTCTAACAATGTTGCCTGGTGTTAAAAGTCGGTGCTGTGAGGGATTTGCCATTCTTCCAGGCGAATTTTGGTTCCTGTTCTTTCTTCTCTCTTCATTTCTTTTGACCGCTCCTGCTCTAGATTGGTTTTTCCCGTCCCTCATGAAGGCTCGATATGCGGAATACAATTAGATTTCTTCATAATTAGCCGATTTCTCCTCTTTTTCGTCACGTGCATTATTGGCTTCCAGTGGTCCTGCATTTCAATATTTCTTATCCTAACTAGGGATTGGGAATGTTCGTTCTGTCCAGATAAGCGGCTTCTGCTCCCCCCTAAAGTTCTCTTCTCAACAACCGACACTATCCTATATGGACTAACGAGTAGTGATAACGAGAGATCCACCTGTCCAATTATCCTTCAGGGATCCTCTAATCATTCCTTGCGTTTGAAAACCTTGGGGGCAATGGGAAACACAATGAAAACACATTCTATTTTGGCGGGCGCAGTTATCCTGATGGGAACAACATTGCTGACGACAAGTTTTGCCTACGAGGCCTCTGAATATTTGCTGTTGACCCGTCACCGGGATTCGAATGGTCATTTGCTGGCGGGACCAACCCACCACCAATCGCAACCTTCCGTGATTCAAAAAACGGTCGTTCCTGCCCAACCTCAGACGTTTGAGCGGCGAAGTACGGAGTGGGGGATGAATGCCCAAGAGGTAAAGCTGAATGAACCGGTGCAACCGGTTTGGGAACTCCAATCTCCGGTCTTGGAGCCCTATGAGCAGCGGATAGGGTATCGTCGTCAAATCGAAGGAATTGACGCCTCGTTAACCTACACGTTTTACGAAGACCAACTTGCTCAGGCAAATTATTTATTTGAACCCAAACATGATGATGCAGTGGACTATGTGAACGATTTTCATACGGTCCAAAACTGGATAACCGAGTCCTATGGCATGCCGACCTCGATTCAGGAAATCTGGTTAGATACGTTGTACCAATATGATCAAAGTCTCTGGGGACAAGCCCTGCTTCGTGGCCATCTAAAAATGGTGGCCGAATGGCGGAACGATATTACGAATATTACGCTCCTGTTAGATGGAGGAGAGGATACGATAGGGTTAATGGCTGATTTCGATAGCGTGGCAGTCATCGCTCCCGCCTCAATGGAAGCCAAGGTGATTGAGGAAATTCCTCTTGTGGAAGAGACCACAATTGAAAAAATCTCTGTCAGCGAAGAACATTCAATGGAAGCACCGTCAGGGGAAGAGATGCCAACTGAATTCATATCCCAGGAGAATGAACCGGACACAAAGTTGTAAATTGACGGTCGAGTTTTCAACTTCGTCGAAATACTGGTGTATTGTGGGAGGAGGCCTTGCCTCCTCCTTTTTTTTTCTAAAATTTTTAGCTGTTGAATCGGTTTGCCATGGCACAATGGAGTTCCTAAGTTGATCCAACCTTTAGAAATAATGGGATGCTTGAATTCCTGGGCCTCTTTGGAAGATTACCGGCGAGAGATAGTGTGTGGAGGGGGAAAAGAGTTTTACCAATATCCAAAAGGGTAATAGGGATAAAACCGGCCATAACCTCCCCAGTACGAAAACCCATAGGGATAGAACAAGGGTTGAGGATAAGGGCCATATCGGGCGTAGTCAGATGGATATGCTGGCCAAACTTTGAGATGTTTAATGATAAGAGTGGGATAGGTATATATGGTTTCATCGAGACTTTGTTGGACAGAGCCGGATAGTTCTCCAGCCAGGGTGATCCGGCTTCCAGGAGGGACTGTGGCGGGATCTAGAAATTGTTCCTGTTCGGCAATAAATCGTCCTTGGGATTGCGTCAGTTCGGTTGTAGGCTCCTGTTCATCGATGAGGGGTAATTGAAGGATCGTGAGTTGTGTTGAATCTTTTAATCGTTTTGCCGCCAGGACTTGCCCTCCAAGTATGATTAGTTTTCCTTTGAAGCTGTCTGGGTCCTCTTTGATGCGTGGGAACAGTAATTGGGGGTCGATTTGGTCGGCCAGATCTGGAGGAAGGGTGCTTTTGTAGGGGGTAGAGCATCCGGTGGCATAAAACACGGTGAGGAATAAAAGGAAAACCAGTTTAGGGGGAAAAAATACAGGTGAGAGACTAATGGCGCGCGAGTAAGTCATCCTGCTCCTTCATCATCCTTTTTACAGCATATAGAGATGCAAATTCATCAGATTCATCTGATGGTTCTTTTGACCCTAGAGTTTTTTTTTATAATGGGTTTGGCGCCCATTCTCCAAGATGGGATCTCAGTCCTCCCGTTTAAGTGATTATACACTCCGGCCCATTTGCCCAAACTTGGCTCTTTGTCCTGCTTGTTTATGAGGTCGGTCGTCAGGGAGTTTTAAGGCCTCGCTATTAAGCCGGGATCCAGTCATGGGCATGACGTTGTCATGGACATTTAAAGGCAGGGAAAATTGATTAGAATCCTGGGGAGATCGAAAAAGGCACTTATCTTGAGAAGATAATGAGGATACGGGAAGAATTAAATTTTGGGTCAGTCAATCCGGAGGAAGCATGGATTCGGCTTTCCCTAAACATTAAATAATTTATATATCTCATTTTCCGTCGTGAGTCGTGTTCAGCAGTCAAGGCTTCTTTTTGGGTGTGGAAAACGTGATTTCGGTCGCAACCCAGTCGCGGTTTTCAGGGACGCCCTTTTTGGAAACCTCGGCCACCAGTCTGTCTCCAACCTGCGGCCGGGCATGCTCGACATGAATACCATTTTGTTGAAACGTAATTTGAGGATGAAAGGCAAGAGTGAGGGATTCCCCTTTTGGAGTTGTGACAACCACATGGTCATTTCCCAATTCAGTGACGGTTCCCATTACATGAGGAGCATCGCCATGGGCCCAGGCGGGGGTGGTCAAAAATAGGAAGCACAAAGCGGCTAGAATGCTGAAATATTTCATGATGGTGACTCCTTGGATAATAAAATCAATGATGGTGCTCTTGGGGAAAGACATCTTCTCCTGATAAAAATTGATCAATGGCTTCTTGTTGCTCGCGTTCTTCCCGGGTAAGAGGATTATATTGTTTCATCTCCGCAATTTCTTCAGGAGTGATATTGGGAAAATGTCGAACGAGGTGAACTAATTTCCAACTATCGAAATCCTCTTCCGGCAGACCTTTTCCCCAGGCCGGCATACCGGTAAATCGAATGCCGTAATGGATGACATAAAACAATTCTCCATCAGCCATGGATTGAATCACTGGGTCCCTGAGGTCAGGAACAGGAGGATAGAAATTCGGACCCATATGGGTTTTTCCACTTCCATCATTGGCGTGGCAAATGGCGCAGTGATCGGCAAAATGATGCCGGGCTTGTGCAAGATTTTCAGAAGAAAAAGGGACGGGGTTTGACATTTTGAGAAAGTGGCTCGGAGTTGCCAAATGTCGGATAAATCTGGCGGCTTTCACTTCCCACTCAGGCGGCGTGGCTTTGGCGGAGAATGTCCCCGGTAATACCCAGAGCGCAGCCAGGGTTGACCCGACCAACAGGAGAAGAATGATAATAAAAAAGATTTTAATTCGTCTCAACATAATTGGTCAGCTACTTATAGTGTACCTGTTCGGGGATTTTCTTCACAAGTCAAATGAACGTTCACCATCAGTGGATGCTTTTCCCTGTTTGGGGAAAGAAGTGAAATTGGGTAGTATGGGCAAATGGATAGAGTGATTCCGGTCCGAAACGATGTAATTTTATCTCCTCTCATGTCCCCGATGGCCTTTATTTGATGCCTATGACTTCTTCTCAGCTAGTCGCATCGTTGCAGGACCCGAAATGTTATTCACACCCTGTGAGTCAGGTTACGGTGGTGGAAACGCATATTTCGTGGGTATTGCTAACGGGTCAGTATGTCTACAAAATAAAAAAGCCGGTGTTGTTTTCGTTTGTTGATTTTTCGACACTTGAAAAACGGAGATGGTTTTGTGAAGAAGAGGTTCGTCTCAACAGACGGTTAGCCCCACAGCTTTATCTGGGGGTGGTCTCCATCACCGGGTCCCCTTCAGATCCTCGTATGGATGGCGACGGAAGCCCTTTTGAATGGGCCGTCAAAATGAAACAATTTCCTCCCGATCAGGAGTTTCAATATCTTCTTGAGACGGGCAACCTGCATGAATCTATGGTCGGTCAACTAGCCATAGATATTGGGACGTTTCATGTCCGGATTGAACCTGCAGGAGAGTCCCTTTCCTATGGAGAGCTGGATAGGGTATGGGGACCTATAGCAGAGTCCTTTGAGGGCATTCCTCTGGCAGCCCTCCCTACGCGGATTCAATTCTGTATGAAGGATATCGAGGAATGGACAAACCAGGAATGGAAACGATTGAGGCCAAAACTCAGAGAACGCAAATCTTCAGGGCAGATTCGAGAATGTCATGGGGATCTTCATTTAGGAAATATTGCGCTATTTGATGGCCGGATTTGTGTGTTTGATTCCTTAGAATTTAAACCAGAGTTGCGATGGATTGATGTCATCAGTGAAGTCGCGTTTTTGGTCATGGATCTAGAGAGCAGTAAACGAGTGGATTTGGCCTATTGGTTTTTAAACTGTTATCTGGAAGTGACTGGTGACTATGCCGGGATGAGTGTATTCAGGCTGTATGAGGTTTATCGGGCACTCGTTCGAGCTAAAGTGGCTGGCTTGCGTCTGGCTCAGGTCGAATCAGGAGGCCCGGTACAGGAGGAGATCCTTAACGAGATAATTAGATACGTGGAGTTGGCCCATCGATTGATGATGCCTGCTCCTCCAATGTTGATCTTGACGCATGGAGTATCCGGAACTGGGAAGACGACGGTCTCGACGGAAGTGGTGAAAGCTATGGGTGCCGTGCGCGTAAGATCCGATGTGGAACGGAAACGGATTCATTCCAAACAATGTAAGGTCGGCGCTGGTCCTGAAACATCAAAGAGGTTGTACGCGTCAGATATGACTCGTGTAACCTATGATCGGTTATGGGATCTTGCCAATACGATGTTAGAGGCAGGGTATTCTGTCGTTGTGGATGCTACATTCCTTGAGGGCGCACAAAGACAATCATTCATCCGACTCGCTCATGAACGACACGTGACCATTCTCATATTGGACGTTTGGGCGCCAGATGAAGTGTTGGCGGAGCGAATAGCAAGTCGGGCCAAGCAACAGACCGATGCCTCCGATGCAACGATTGGAGTCATGGAGGAGCAAAAGGCCAAAGAGGAGCCCTTAACCCAGGCCGAACAAGACACGACCATTCGCGTGGATTCGACCGATTTGGAAACGTTTAGATCTACGATAAGGAGCTTTATTGAACAACGAAGGAATAGTGAAACTTAAAGACAAGATAGTATAGCGAGAGTGATTCGATGATCTGATCCTGGCACGATATTCTCGCCCAGTAGGAACTTATGGCAGGGTTTGTAGAGCATTGAGGGGGGGCGTCAGTTTTCAATTTTAGAAGTGCATCCGGAAGATCAAAAAGGTTAGACATCTTTAGCAGCCCTAGTTCATCTTAACGCTGGGAGGCATGTGAAGAATGGCCGTGAAGGGTGTATCAGACTCCGTCTAATTCCTTTGCAGGTTTGTATGAAAGATTGCTTTTTATACAATCTATAAGTATCTGGTGCGAGAGATTGTTCCTGAACAAATTTTGATGTTATAGGTCAAAAAATCGCTTGGCTAAACAAGGTCACACTATTCCCTACAGAACCCGCCCCCCATCCAAATTGCGTCGCTAATGCCCCGAGAGGAGTTATCGGGTCATGTTCATAATAGACCTTTAACACAGTAAACTGTTGTACTGTTGCACCGGTGCCGGGAACATAGACCAAATAGTCGTAAAGATTTTGCGGCAAATCACAATTCGGAAGCGCTGGTGCCGCTACGCCTGAGCCGTTTAAGCCTCCTTGTTCAACGACCGTACAGGTAGGGTTATTGTTCGCGACGGTCCCGGCGGTAATTTGGGCTAAGTAAATATGATATTTGGATGGATAATTTTTGAAATCCAGTGCATTGTCGGTGGAGCCCAGAAGATCCATCATGTTCTGATTGGTCGTCAGGTTTCGTGAAGCTAAGCTTGCGCCCTCTCTGGCTAGTTGAGTGAGTGCGTTGCGTTCGTTGATAATGCTTCCATATTCAACAATCCCAAACGCGACAAAGAGGAAAATCATGAGGGAAAAGGCGAGTTCGATGGAAGCGGTTCCCCGTTCATTCCGCCCCCTCTGTATCAATGATGTCATCATGACCCGCCTCCTAAGATGAAATTTTCATTGCGGTAGGTCCCCTCGGATGAAATGACGATGGAATCGCCTGGTCCAAATAACCCACCAATCAATTGAGTGAAAAATTGATGGGTGAAATTTACCCGGACTCGCATAAAGGCTCCGGCACCACCGGCGCTTGCCGTTGCCACCACTGCCGGATCATCAGGATCGGTCCAATCGGCATCGACGGGGAAAATGAAAATGTCTGAAGGGTCAATATCCATGACTGCCGAGGCACTTTGTTGAATCGCTTGTTTGATTGAATTTTCACGGGATAAGGCATTCCCATTGCCATCGACTGAAGTCGCCCCCACGGTTCCAATACGAATGCCCTCTCGTACTGCAGACGTGAGGGTGTTCTGGTGCACAAAAAACCAACCCATTTCTGCTACGGCGAAGAGAGCGGTGAGAAACACCAGCATGGTCGCTCCCACTTCCACCGCCGAGATTCCCGATTCGCTCTGGCATGGAGACATCAGTTTCCGAAAAAACCTGATCAAGCTGTTCATTGGGGAACCCTCCTGCATGTGGACCCACCATCTTTGTCACGCGTGTTGTATTGGCAATCGTGTGCCATTGTGGTTCCCTAACTTATAAGGACGAGTTTGAGGATATTGGCAATTTGTTGAAAAATTCCTTCAAGTTCTGATGAATCAGGGGTGTAATAGACAAATTTCGGACCACTGGAGAGAGCGCTCAAGAAGTTTTGGTCTATATTCCCCAAGCCGATGGTATAGATTTCAATGCCTTGAGCTTTGATTGCTGCGGCATTGTCAATTGCCATCTGTTTAGCGAGATAGTCTAGGTACCCAGCGAGTGGACCGCCGGGAATATTGCATTGCTGGGAACCGTAACCGGAAATTGGTCCATAACTACCCATTCCATAGGTGGGATCTGAAAAGACATACCATCTTACGTTTAATTTGTTGGTGCCGCTTGGGCCGGAAGTATTTGGACAAGATGTACTACCTGATGTTTTTCCATCGCCTGTCCTGTAAGTTTTGTCCACACTAAATGTCGTGAACTGGTAGTCTGGTCGTTGCAAGTTTGACCATACAGCTGTGCCTGAACCATCAAGGGCGGCTACGGCATCATAATCGGTGCCATTATATTTAAACTGTCCACGAAAAGCCGTGGGGTTTCCATCGGAAAAAAAGACAACGACTTGCTTGGTCCGTTCATTGGGGGGGACGCCTGATTGATCGGACCACGGAAGGGCAAGGGCTTGAGCTAACGCATCTTCGGCATTTGTCCCCCCAGTGGCATTAAGACCATTAATGGCCGTAGTCATGGGGGAGACGTATCCATGATTCATGTCATATAATTTTTGGACCCCTGAGGCAAAGGATATTAGGGCAAATCGATTATCAGCTTGTTGATCGGTGAAGTTTTCTACAAAACTTTTAGCCCCATCTTTCAGGTCGCTGATGGGGCTGCCTCCCATTGACCCCGACACGTCAAGAACTAAGGCGATTTCCGCGTTACGGAGTTTGGCGGAACCGTCTGCTGCGATAGCGGTCTTGTCATGACCTCCCCCAACCACTCTTGCAAGTGAATTAATGGAGTTCGTGTCACCTTGCACCGTTACTTTTCCGTTTCCGTCGTCGGAAACCACGAACGTTGGTGTGTCAGTTCCTAACAGGCCTGGAGGAAAGTTGGCTTGAGCCACTTGTTCGACAAACCCGTGTAAGTCCGTAATATTCGGATTGTTTACATTCTTGGCTCCCGCAAAGGCGGCTCCATCGATCGCTTTACTCATTTCTCCCTGGATGGCATACCACCGTCCGACTTCAATGCCCAGGGCTGCAAACCCAAACAGGACCACAACAGCGATGCCGGTAATCAGGATGTAGGCACCGTGTTGGTTTCGTAACGGATTCTGTATCCTTTTGACTGAATTGCGTCCCATTTTCCATGTCTCCCTGGATAAAAGGATCAATAACTTCGCACACCTCACACCAATTACTCATTTTCACGGAAGCAACGCGGAGGTTCTTTGGTAGGAGAATATCGACTGAATCTTGAAAAACTTGCCAAATGAAAATACTGTCCAAATGGCTCGTTTTTCACATTTTGTGTCTAGTTGTCCGTGGAAGAGAGTACTTTTCGAATATTGCAAACAGGTCTTTTGGACAAAAACGTTGGTTTCCTGCCCCTTGTTCAAGGCCAATTGTGGTCATCGGATTTCCGGAGGTGAATCAGGTGTATGGATTTAGGAGAGGAGTCAGCTTTGAATAAGCTTTGAGGATTTGTAAGTGTTTAGGAGCGAAGCCCGTGAGCCTAAGGAGGAAGAATATGGGAAGACGAAGGAAATGGAGTGGATAGCAAGTTTTACGGCAGGAGAGGTCTTAATGAAGAATAGGAAGAATTTCTTGAGTGAATGGGAACGATCTATTGCTCAAGTTGGTTAAGCAATTGTTGGATTCGGGTGTCCGTTCCGCCAAGCTCAAGGTATTTCCGGTAGTGGATTTGTGCTTGAAGAAGATCCTTCTTGTGGAATTCGTAAAAGGCGCCAAGATTGAAATGGCCCTCCAAGGAATTCGGTTGCAAGGCGATTCCGGCTTGATACGCTTGTTCTGCCTCCATGGATTGATGATTTCCTGCGAACAGGACTCCCAGATTGAGAAAGGCCTCGGCATCCTGAGGCCTGAGTTCACTGACGCGTCTAAAATGCTCGATCGCTTTTGGGAGATTTCCTTGTTGTTGGTAAAGAAATCCAAGATTATAGTGGGCTTCCGATTGCTCCGGATTGTTTTGAATGACTTGTTGATAAGCATTTAAGGCCAGTGAGGGTTGATTTTGCCGTTCCGCAATTCGGCCAAGCAGTAACCAGCCATCTGTCTGGTGTGGGTGGTGGTCTGTCAATTGGGTAAGGAGGACCTGTGCTTGGTCGAAATCTTGGGCTTCCATAAACCGAGTAGCCAGATGATACAGCGCTTCTTCCTGGTAGGGTTGTTGAGTGAGAACTGCCTGGTATTCCTGAATAGCCTGACTCGTGAGTGCCTGTTTATCCAAGATTTTCGCGAGTGTGAGCCGAGCTTCCCAAAAACGCGGATAGATAGCGAGTGCCTGCTGAACGGCTTTTTGAGCGTCTTCCATATGATCTTGCTTGATATAGAGTAACGCCAAATCGTACTGCGCTTGAGCTAAATTCGGGTTTAGGCGGATGGCCTCTTGAAGGGCGGAAATCGCCTGTTCAGGTTGTTGGGTTAGTTGAAACTTCACCAAACCATACAAATGATGGGCTTCGGGAAAACCAGGGAATTCCTGGATGGCCTGTTCGAGTAATGATTGGGCGGTCTTGAAATTCTGCTTTTCAATGGCTGAAAGGGCATCACGATAAAAATTTCCGGCCTGGTGCCCGAACGCTGGCAAGGGCCAGAGGAATATAAGGCAAAGGAACATTCTCTGCCACGTTAAACCTTGCGAGTTAGCGCGGGGTAGAATGCCATGATTCGGATTGCCCATGGAGATCTTCTTTCAATCGAAGTGTTTTCAATCGGGAAGATTCAGAAAAACTGAGATTGAAAATTGTATCGTATTGTCTGCTGATTTGCCAGAATGTGAATCAGGGGGATTGAAAAAATAAACCTCAAAGCCAGGGGGTATTGTCCTTCAGATAGATAGGCTCGAACAGGAGAGTTTTTTTTTAATGTGCGACTGATTGAATCGCTAACAAGGGGGTTCTGGCACACAAGAGACCGAACAAAAGAAACCCTGAAAAAATGACAGAGCCACGCATCATCAATCCTCCTTTGGAAACCAAATGGTGATAGAAAATCACGTCAGAAGATGTATGTATCGGCATATATCTCATATTCCGGTGTGCAGATTTCAGGTTCCGTGAAGACCGGGATGAAAAGCGGAGTAGGCGATACCAGGCTCCATCCCGATCATTCTCACAGAAGGAAGAAGGCTCTCCTAGGGGGTCAGGGTTCCCTATTGCACCTCCCCTCCACAAGAGCTACACGCTTAAGCGTTGGTCAGAATTCCTTATGGGGTCATAAAAAGCATATAAGAACCTGTCTGACTTACTTAAGGGGAGTTTAGGGTTAGCTACAAAAATCGTCTACAGACGGTTGCTTACGTATGCAACACATTTTCCAATACATTCAATGAAGAGTCCAAAAATCTTATGTGTGATCAGGGATACATGCCTCGAAACGAAACTGTTATGAATAAAGGATCCTGGTGGCACAGAACTAAAATTATTTTGCAGTTGGCATTGTTTGTTGGGTAAAGATCTTACATGAGAGTTTATGTAAGAGGCATACAGGATTATGCCCAACGTGGTGGTGGAAGATAAAAAGAGGCATACCTTGCCCATGTCGGTGAGGGCATCAGTCATCTCGGTAAAGCGGTGATCATGGAAAACAGGACAAGGCGCGGGCACGCATAGTCAGGAAGCTTTGAAGCATCTCCAACAGGGACATTAAATTTTTCACAATTTCGGACGTAAAGGGCGGGGCATATCCAGTGACCCGCCATTTTTTTTGTGCGAAAATCAAGATGAGGGGGTGAGGTCGGCGATTCCTGGTTCCATCTGATCAAGTCTTCCCTACTTGTTGGCTGTAGGCCAATCGTGTTCCGATCTACCAGGGGAGGGAGCACTCCGACCTCCCTCACCCAGGGTCTACCCTCCGAAAACAACCATGGAATATCTAGAACACCCCGATTGTCACACCTCCGTAGAAAGAGCGGCCATATCCGGCAAAGAACAGTTGCTTGTCGGCATCGGGTGTCGCGTCCGATACGACTTGACCGGACGCCGCGTATTTTTTGTCCGCAATGTTGTTCACTTCGAAAAAGAACTTGGCGAAGCGAATCCAATCATTGTTGAAAGTAAAGGTCTTGTGAAGATTGACGTTTAGAATCCAGTAAGAAGGAATTCCCACAGTATTGCCGTTGTTCAGGAAATAACTATTGTAATAATTAGACTCGACCCAGGCCCCCCAATCGTTTTTCGCATCATCATACATGACCTTCATGTTGAGGACATCCGAAGGAACGTTGGGGACGTCATTGCCGTCCTGTTTGACGTCGGTGACCACGCCATTCACCAGATACCGGTCTGTGAAGTTGATGTACTTGGCATCAATGTGGGTGTACGCAGCGTGAAATTGCCAACCAGTTATTGGTCTCCAATCTGCGGAGACCTCGACACCCCGATACTCCGAAGAATCGGCATTGACGGAGGCCGTGTTGGTACCTGAAATGTTTTGCGAAATAATTTCATCGCGAAAGAAAATCCAAAATCCCACGAGTTGCATATTGAAGGTATTATGAAGCTGGGCTTCGTGACCAAATTCCACGTTCACATTTTTTTGGGGCTTCAAGTCAAAATTGGAGCCCGGAAGACCCGTGAGGGGATTGCGGGTCAAATTGCTGAATTGCGGGATGCCATATCCGGTGGATCCCCTGATCCAATGCCGATAGCCTGCTCTGGGTTTCCATGTCAGGGACATTTCAGGAGCCCAATTGTAGTAGGTCTTGGTGGTGGAGGGACGGCTGGAGACCACCCCATTGGTATAATTAATTGTCTGGATGCTTACGATGGACTGTTCAAACCCCAGACCCGCGGCGACGGTCCAGTTCGGTAAGAATGTGAGCTCTTCTCGGAACCGTCCCCCGATATTTCGAATGGTTCCCCGGTTATTCTGGATCAACGTGCCGCGCGTGCCTTGGCCGTCATCCAAATTTTGGAAGGTCTGCCCCTCCTGTTCCATATTGTTGATGAAGAATCCGAGATAGCTGTTCAGCGGCATTCCTGAGATGTGGCCGGTATGGCGCAAATCGGTATAATGTTTCCAATTGGTATTCACATTATCAAAGATTTGATTGAAATACTGGTTAATATCCTTGACGTCATAATCCCCTTCTGTCGTCAAGATGAGGTTGGGTGTCAACTGCCGTTCATACATTAATCCGATAATGGTGCGGCGGTCGAGCCGAGATTGATCCCTTGCTTTCGTTCCAGTTCCGGCCTGTCGATCGTTTGCGTTAAATTGGCTCTTGGTAAGTCGGGTAGGCACCTTCGTATCCAGCCAGTTGGTGATGGCTTTGACGTACAGGCTCTGTTTTTCGTCAATGGTGAAGCGGAAGTTCAAATTCAACGTCTGGGTGTTATATCCACTATGATCAATATACCCGTTTTCAGCGGCGTTACTGGCAAATAACGATACATCAAGATTTTTCCAGTGTTGGCCGAACGCGCCCGCCTGTTTGTTATATCCGTATGATCCTCCGGCAAAAAACCCCTCGACTCCATTGATGTCACTGCCCCGTCGGGTTTTGAAATGCACCATTCCGCCTAGGGCATAATTGTCATACAGTGAGGAAGCCGCTCCACGGATTACTTCGGTCGATCTCATGAACCACGGGTCCTGGATATCGAGTCGTGACAATCCGTCCGACTGCGTTTGCTGAAACCCATCCTCATAGACTTTGATATCCCGGATGGCGAAGGCCGTTTTGATTCCGGATCCTCGAATGGAAATACTGAAGTCCCTGGGTCCATTAGCCTGGCGGAGTACCACGCCGGGAAGAGATTCCATGGATTCTTTCATCGTTCGGGTCGGTTGGGATTCGGTTTCCGATTGAGGGGTGGAGGAAAGTGTCAGGCCTTCGGGACGTTTGAAAATTCGGGTGCTGACAATACTCATCTCTTCTAGTGTCACCACTTCCTCCTCCTGGAGGGTCGCCTGTTTCTGGCGTTGTTCATCGGTTTGTTGGGTGGCAGGTGTTTCGTGCAATTCTCTAAGTTGTCTCCTGATTTCTTCGAGCCTGCTGTTGACGTGATCCAGTTCTCCCTCCAACTCCTGTTGTTGCTGAAGAAGGGATTCTTGGGTCACCGCAGAGGGGTCGCCTGATGCAGCGAACGTGGTAGAAGAGACGCTAAAAATTTGAGGAAGGCTCAAGATTATTACGAAGGAATGCCATAACCACTTCCGCGAACAGACAGGAAGAAACTGTTTCACAAGACAATCTCCTTACAAAAAAAGATAAATAGAACACGCATGGCCCAACCGGCTATGCATGTGGCCAGCAACTAAGAATTAGGCTCACTGAAGGAATTTTCGTGTGAGATCCAGGTTAGGATTTATGAGTATGGGGAAGGAGGCGTGAATCTCCCGCAACTCACAACAGAGCCTTAAGAATCTTTAAGAGAAACAGGACAAGAGAATGTGTGGGGGAGCTCTGGCAGACTTACTCGAAAGAAAAGGGAGTGAACCGGACAGGGAATAGAGAGAAAGCACAGCCCCCAATTCCTGTAATGGCGAATGCCACGATGGGGAGGTGGTCAGGGAGGTTGACGAAAGCTTTCCGATGTGACAAGCCCAGTTGCAGAAAACCCCATGCAGAGGTTTCGTATTGGTGTGATGGGATTCTGGAGTGTCATGAGAGAGGTCCTGCACGGCCATGCAGGCCGTGGATGCCAGGAGCATGGCGAGAAAAAGGCTTGATGTCAGAAGAGCAATCGGTTGAAGCCGCTGGTGCATTTACTTCGGGTTGAGGAGGTTGTGGATGTACGCCAGGGATTCAGGGCTATCCCATTCTCTGGGCCCCATGATTCGTTGGCTCAGATGTCCGTGAGTATCCACAATCACCGTTGTGGGAAGATTTCTGACCATGAGCGCTTGAGAAAGTTCTTCCTGTTCATCCAAGAGGACATCGAAATGTAAATTGAGTTTCTGCCAAAATATTTTGATTTCTCGTGGAGGAATATCAGTGGTAACCGCCAGTATGGCCAATTGGTCTGGAGGGAATTTTTGACGAAGACGTTCTAACGAGGGCATTTCTTCCTTACAAGGGCCACACCAGGTGGCCCAAAAATTCAAGATGAAGACTCGTCCTTTCAACTCATTCGAATGAATAGATGTGCCTTGCAGGGTGCGGAGCTGGAATGGAGGAAGGGTTTGGGCGGTATTGAATCGGCTAAGTGTGTACGGGGAAGAAGAGGGATTTCCCAAAGCCAGAGCCATTCCCAGGACTCCTGAAGCCAGCAGAGAAAGCGGTGTCATGGTTTTGGGTGTAATTGAGCCGTCCGCGGAGTGGGAAAAGAAAGAGGCTGGATTACCGTACTCCAACCCGGAAAAACTACTTGCTCCGACCAGGCAATGACGGCTTGTCCCTGGTCATTTAATGCCACGGCCGGACTCTTGGCTTTTTTCTCATTTAACTTTTTCGGGGGACTAAATGTCTGTCCCCGATCGAGGGAATAAGTGAACACAATTTCCCGCCGCACCGGGGATTGCTCCTCCCAGGATACGAGTAGATGGCCTTCTCGATTCACTGCCAGTTGAGGATGATCCGGAAACGTGCCTTTGGACATGTTCAACACACGTCGAGGCGTAAAGGTTTTCCCCTGATCATCGGAATAGGCTAAATACACACCGGGAGTATCATCAGGGCCTTCCGTATACCAGGTGACATAGAGGCGCCCTTGCTGATCGACTCCCATGGTGGCGGGACGATGGGGACAGCCCTCGTAGACCCATTGATCATTGCCCACGATGACCGGGGGAGAAAACGATTTCCCGTTATCGGTGGAACGAGACACGACGGTTTCCCTGACCGCACCGGCCAAGACCTTGCGCCAGGCCAGATAGACATTGCCATCAGAGGCAGTAGTCATATGGGTCCGGCAACAGACACAACTGGACTCGTCAATTTTCAGGTTTGGTGAAAGGGTTCTGCCCTGATCTTGGGAAAAGACCGTGTAGGTGGCCGGATCTTTCTTCCCTTCCCGGGCATCAAGCCAGGAGATATGGACGGAACCATTGGGACTGACCGTCAAATGATCAAAGGAATGGCCGGTGACGGCGTCGTCGTCGTTGACTCGAACAGGAGGAAGAAAGGTTTTCCCCCCATCAAGTGACCGGCTCAGGAGAAGAAGATTGGTAAATAATTTACCGCCGGCATTGGGGTGAGGTGTTGTCCAGGTGATGTACACATCGTTTTTGTGGCCTAATGCCAAGGCCGGTGGTTCGTGGAGGGACGTGGCGGGAGGACTGGATGGATTGACTCTGATGGGTTCCGGGTACTGTTCCTGTGGAGGTGGGACCTTGAGATAATAGACTCCTCGATCTTCCTGCTTTTCTCCGCCCCAGGCAAGGTGAAGGGTCCCGTCTTTATCCAGTTGAGCGGCTGGGCCGGTGGTTTGCATGCCTTGATGGTCGATGACGTGTTTAGCCCCCGCCTGAACAATCGAAACAGATGGATCCGCCCCGAGGACTCCTGATATATCACCGCCCAGGCCCATCGAGAGAATTAGAGAAATGGTTCCAAAAAGTACAGGTCTTATCATGGGTGCCTCCACGGATATTCGAATGTAGAAAGAAGACAAACGTTCATAATTCCAAAATGTGAGAGTGTGTAGTTTTACCAGAAGAGGGAAAGTCTATGCTACTTTAAGGATGTGGAGTGTGGGTCGTATACGCACCGGATGCATATCGATACTACAGTTTGTTTGTTAAATGAAAGATTTCGAACCATTCAATCAACATTTCTGGAAAACATCACTGAGTGATGTACTTCATTTCATATTTCACAAGGCTCAGCCTATGGGGAAGTAAAGGAACTTGGCGAATGACCAGTTCTTCGATAAGCAGTATGGATGCCAGGAAAAATGATTGTCCAAGAGATCGAGCCTCATGGGGAGAAAAAATGGAAAATCTGTATATGAATTTTGGAATAAAAAGTCAGGGTGAAGGCCAAGGAGGTTGCAAGTCCAAATGCCTTCACCCTGGAGTGGAGCGGGGTAGGTCAGGGATGAGTTACGCCGCTCCGGGTTCCGCTGGAAGAGTGCAATGATCTCTCAACTTCAAGGAAAAATGTATCCGATCCGGTGAAATTGTTCTACCGATCCCTACTGATCGCTGCAACAGCCGGGAATATTCCTGGTAAACATGTTCAGAAACTTTGGAATAGTTCCACACTCAGAACCGGCCCGAGAAAACTGCTTGTCAATGTCTTCCTGCCTTTCCAATCTTTCGTAAGTCCATGTCAGTGGCTCTTTCTGGTATTCGAAAAAACATTGCGTGAAAAACTAATGGTGCAACCATTGGTAGGCGAAAGCGTGGTTCGGTAGCGAGCCTTTCGAACACAGGATATATTCCTGCATGGTGGTTCGAAAGTTTTACATCCTTGTTCACCTTCACTAAAGAGGAGGATTCGTGTATGCCGTGCACGCAAGTTGGTAAATGGTATGGAGTGGGCTCGGGAATGTGTGTCTTGATGGCAATGGGATGGTTGATGCAATCGGTTGCCATGGCCAATCCTCATGAGCCAAGAGAGGTCGGGCCCTATACCTTGGCCGTCGGATTTAGGATCGAACCGGCATTTGAAGATGTCGTCAACGCTCTTGATTTTTTTGTGACCCGAACATCAGACGGAAAGCCTATCAGCGTGAGTAACGGAGACGTGGTGGATATTGAAGCGGAGGTCCAGTTTCGAAAGGAAGAAAGCGTGGGTTCCGCAATCATTCAGGAGCATCGACTTGCCAAACCCGAGCAGGCTTTCGGAGCCGACAATCGGTACAATGCCTGGTTTAAACCCACGATCGACGGGGCATATGGTTTCAGGGTCAGGGGGGAGATCAATGATCTCAGCGACCCGCAAGCCGGGCCACTTTTTTTTGATGAGGTATGGGTATGCGGATCCGGAACGCAAAATCCCCAAGGCAGCCGGTTTGCCTGTGTAGCAGATCCGCAGACATTCCCCAAAGGTATTCTTGATCATCGAGGCATAGATCACCATGGGTATCAGGACGATGATAGAAATAAATTTTTCAGGGAAGGGGGGTCGCGTAGACACGGATTTCGCGATCGAGACTGAGAACCATCATTGGCATTTCGTCATGGACTCCGGTGACGGGGGAGAACTCGCGTATGCGTGTTCTCCCTCATCGTGGTTCGGAAGGGTGTCTTATTGGGGGAAGCGATGATGACGCTCTCTGTAAAATTCTTTCCCGAATTTCTGTGACGAGGCCATTCTGATCGAAGATAATCCCCACTTCTGTGGTTTGGCGGTGAGGACGGGTAATCGGAACTTGCGTGACCCTGATGGGCGCCCGGTATGAAGATTATGAACTGTGTCGTGAGTAAATAGGTCCACTTTGTACAATTCCTCTCATTCTCAAAGACAATAATTTTTTCCTTTGGTTCTCCAAGGTGATTCCGCACGTGTTGGGTTGTCGTCCCAATGGTTAACCGAGCAAGCTGCTCGGGAGTGCATATGGCTATCCGTTCCACAACCTCTTAGGACTACACTCAGAAGCAGAAAAGCAGAGATCCATCCCGGTCTCCCGGCGAATGTCACTATGTTACGAACCGTTATCCCATGGGCACACAATCCTGCAAATGGCTCGGGATCATGTTGCCCCAAAGGGTTGATGCGGTGGATCGGTAATTTCCGGAGTCGGGAATGTTTGGGTACAGGGAAGGCCGACAACAGAGGCTTGATGAGATGGAGGCGAGGGCAAAGCCGGATCGTTTATTCCTGCCAATCGAATCCGGAGGCCCGTGCCAATTCTTGCGGGGTCTTGAGGCCGGTTAAACGGCGGTCACCGATAATCCACGTGGGGTAGCTTTTAATGTCAGCCTTGACGCAGGGAGCGGTGAGAGCGCTTCCTCGTCCTCCAGAACTGCATTCCACATAAGGAAGCCGCTTGGCGGACGAGAGAAATTCGGCTTTTTGTTCCTGGCAGCGTGGGCACCAATAGGCACCGTAAAACTTGGCACCGGTTTCATTGAGGTGGATGGCTAAGGCTTGAAGTTGGGGATCTTCCGGGCCGGCGGCTGCGTCGAACACCCCGCTATAATGCAAATGAAGCCCGCCGACGAGGACAAGGCCGATCACGACTGCCTCTTTGAGGGATTTCGTCCAATCGGGAGGCCGTCGAGCGAGAGCCAGGCCAAGGATAATCGTGATGATGGCAAATGAAGTCAGGCAATATGGACAGGTGGCTTCGATTTCTACGACCGAGATGATGGTCAAATAGGCGCTAACCGCGAATCCGCTCATAGCCACGTAAATCAACACCGATCCGCTACCGGATTTTCCACGGCCTAACCAGGCGAGCCCGGCGATCACCACATAGGTCACGAAGCCCCACAAGGCCATGGGGATTCCCAGAAAGGTGGCCCATCGGCTGCTCTGCACAATGTCGCAGCCCGAGCCCTCGCTGCAAAATGCCGGATGAACCTCGAACGAGGCCATATAGGTCAGGTAAGCGGTTAATACTAGTCCGGCGCCGGCCAGAATAATGATGAGAAGGTCGAGTAGGGCTTTCGAACCTGAGAACATGGAAGACGGAGCGTTAGATGGCTTTCTTGCTGTTTCAGGGCCGACTGATTGTGTCTGTCGTTTGGATTTTGCCATGGCGTGCCTCGGGCACGAGTGTATCATGGGCTTCTTGCCATTGAAATCCCGACAATCAATCAAATACTCCCGAACTAGCGGAGACTTTTGCCAAGGTCATGTCAGGCCGGTATTCCTCACGATGGATTGCTGATCACAGAATCAAAACTCCAAACGGCTTGTTGCTTCAAGGTTCGGCGTAAGATAAGGGATTTGGAGGTCTTTTAGGAATCTTGAGGCCCTATGCCGAAACTATGTGCCGCGGAATGTATTTGGGCGCTGTTGTCCTGTGTTGAGGAAGGAAGAGATGAGGTGCGCATAGAAGTAGGGTGAAGGCCTAGGAGGCTGCAGGTGCGCAAACCACCTTCACCCTACTCGTCCAAGGTAGGAGGCCGGTCCGTCCCTGGATGTTCTACGCCGATGTGTTCCGCCCGTAACCCGGAATATTCATCATACCGGTCGGCTTTTTTTTGGCGTTGTGGATTTCCATCACGAGAATGCTGCCATTGGCAAACGGGTGGCCCGCTCCTGCGCTTGCCCCGGTGGGGTTGATATAGAGGTCGCGGATAGCGTCCGATTTCTGAATCCCGTGGAGAAAGGCGGCATAGGATTTGTAAGCGGCCGGAAAGACTAATTCCCCGTCTTTCGGTGTGGAGCCGGATTGTGCCGCAATTGGCATGTTGGTGGATACACACCCTAGAACCACCAAAGCCGGAAACGTGATACTCATTCTCTCCAAGTTTCTTCCCCTTTTTTGTTGATATCTCGTCCGGTTGACGGAACCGACACATTGTTATAAGTCACATCCAGAACGTTGTCACGGTGGCACCAGCATACGATGGACCCTACAGCCCGTCTACAGATGGGTACTGCCGGTTGCTACAGCGAGGTGGTCCGTATTGTATACCGCCCTCATTCCCAGAATTTTTTAGGTTAGGGATATTCCGAAGGCACATAAAAGTTTAATGGGTTCATCGCCTGATAACTGACGTTTGTGCCCATTCCCGCATCGGGATCGATAAATCCATCGGCCATACCGGTTTCATGCCAGGTGAATGCAAACGATGCCGTGGGATCGCTATTGAATTGATAAACCCGCTGGGCGAATGTCCGCCTGGCCGCTTCAATCCGGTCAATTTCCTCGTCAGTACCGTATACGACAAATGGTGGATACGGACGGCAGGTATCGATGGCCGCGTAAAAGACCTGACGGAGGTGCAAAAATGTATTAAGAGCGGCATTTCCCATTTGTTGTTGAGGTTCGGGGAGTGAGGCCATAAACTTGCTCCGCGCAATTCCTTCGGGGTGTTCTGTTGTAAAGATCACGGCATAATTTCGATCAAAGGCAATCGCGCCTTGGTTGACGACTCCGTCGGTTAAATCCTGCATTCTGATGAAATGGACATACTGTTTGATTCTGGCTTCACTCGACTGAGAAGGCACAAATTGTCCGGGAACCCGGCGAATGACGAGATCCCGATATTTTGCCACTTGAATCCTGATGGATTTGTCGTGGCCGCTGCTTTGACAGAGGGCCGGGCTGAAGGGGCGTGGATCTAATCGAAGGGGAAGTATGTCCTGATTATTCGCGAACCCATAGCCTGGAATGACCATGAGAAGGACGATCAAAAGTATAAAACGGAAGGGGAATCGGGAAAAGTTAACGTAACCATACCACATGTGAGAGTGCCTCCAATGCCTATGCCCAAAGTGTGCGTAGAAGAAATGAGCGGGTCTCTGCGTCTGTTCGAGACACACAATTAGATTGAGACTATGAGAGAACCGATAACTTCCTCTTTCATCAAAGGGAAGCTGTTATGGATCAGACGACAAATCTAGGCGGAGAGAAAACGGGGAGGAGCACGAGAAGGTCTATGATGATGGCGGAAGAGATCCGGTGCGGTTGGTTTAAATCGCGTTAGAACGCCCAACAGCGAAAACGTACGGGGAATGTCGGCTGACAGCGTCTGAAGGCCTTGCCCGGCTTGACACGCCCAGCTACACCAACTGTTCCCATGAGTCTGCTGATCATGATGCCCGTGGTGTATGTGGAGCGGAGTCGTATAGGCAAGGCCTCCGGTTACGAGCAGGAAGCACATGCTGAGCATGAACGCGGCAAGCGACTGTGTGGGAGTGGTTTTCCTCATCGTGGTCTATGGTTTCAGCATCAATGTCGATGATCTCTCTCGTCAGGCTAGCTGTTCCTTTGCAAAGTGTCTACGGACGAGTACTCATCGATGCAACATTTCACTTCATGCTCATTGACATTCCGTAATAGCGAACTCCCAATGGTCTTTTCGATTTTGTTGAATCAACGTATCAATAGAATCCCGAAAAATTCGTAAGCTGCCTTTCCCAATTTTTGTCGCCTTCAGGCGATCTTCTTCAACCCATCGGTAGATAGTCCATCGGCTGACATTTAAGGTTTGAGCGGCTTCACCGACACGCAAGAGTTGTTTGTCCATGGTTCTCCTTCCGCAGCATATATGCTGTGTCATATGATTAACGTTAGGTGTTCGTGTCCGGTTGTTGACAGAGGAGACCGGCACGAAATGTTTTCAATCGGGTTGAGCGTGGTTTCTTCTGGAGCGCCAGACAACAAATTAATGGGGAATGGAGATCATTCAAGCATCAACCATTCTGCTCACGACGAAACGCTGCTCTTGAGATAAGGGTTCAGAGATGGATTGGTTGAGAGTCCCAATCTATCCATGAATCAACAAACGAACGGGCGGGCCGCGAGGAGAGAAGGTGTGCACGGGGAAGGTTCGAGGAAAGGTGAATGCGGGTTTCAGAGCCCAGAGCAGGAGGAGAAGAACCAGCGCCGACCATTGAGGAATCGAACCGGCACCTGAAGCGATTTGGGCGACATGACAGGCCCACGAGCAAAGAAGAGAGAGGGATTCGGCGGGGTGGGAATGATGGGTGGAATTGGGGTCAAAGGACCTTGAAGCGCAGAATGCCCCCGCACCCAGAAGCAGGACGTGTAATCCAATCAATAGCACGATCAGGCAAGGTGCCAATCGAGAGTATAGATTGGTGGATGGGATTGGTGAGGGGTGCTTCATGGGATCCGGGTTTTTTAGGGTTCCGAATTGGGTTTTGTGGCAATTGCCATGTTGGGAATGCCGGCCAATCGAATGATATCCATGACCTTAATGACCTGACCGTGGGGGACCTGTTCATCGGCGTTAATGACGACCGAGGGGTCCGAGTCGGTTTGCCGAAGGCTTGTCAGCCGGATTTCCAGTTCCGAGAGTGCAATACGGTCCTTATTGTAATACAGCGTTCCTTCATGGGTCAGTGTGAGGGAGATTTGATCGGGAACCTTATCCGTTGCCGAGTCGGCGGTCGGTAAATTGACCGGCATCCCATGTTGAATGGTCATGGACAATGTCGCGATCATAAAGAACACCAAGAGAAAGAACATCGTGTCGATCATCGGAATGATTTCGATGCGGGCTTTCTTCTGTGTGACGGTAGATAGTCTCATGCGAATTTCATTGCCCAGTTCGTTAGTGTGAACAGGTTATCAAATAGGGTGTATTGAATTCCAAAAAAATCGTCATACCTTAATTTGTTGGCCCATTGAGCTTCATACCTAGAATAACGAACTAGGTGTGACAACCTCAATATTCCATATACCTGCACGATGGGGTCTAGAATGAATCGATTAATTGAATTTCCATTCGATTCCCCCAAACCCGCTGATTCCCTGACCTGGGTTGAAATACCGGCCCAGACTGTCATTAACGACGACAGCACCCGCATAGGTTTGATCGGACAGGTTTCGTCCCTCTGCGAAAATGGACAGGTTTTTACTGTAATTATAACCTGCCTTCAAATTGACGATGAAATAGGCCGAGTTCTTGGCCGTGTTTAAGCTGTCCACGTAATAGCCGGCGATGATCCATTCAAAATTCGGCGCGATAAAAAACCCCGCCGGATGGTCATAACGTATTTCTCCGGCAAGTTGGTGTTCGGGCGCACCGGGAACCCGATTGCCGTCTTTGGCCACCAAGAATTTTTGGGTTCCATTTTCTCCTCCTCCGTACACGTCATCTGTGAATTTAAATAACGACCACGTATAGGCGGTTCGAACGGTGATCGTGTCGCTTTGGTTTTTCGGACCCTGAGCTAGCAGCCCGTTGGCCACCACCATGCTGCCTCCCGCTTCAATGCCTGTGTGTCGCGTCCCTTTGGCATTTTGATAGGTCGGTTGGTTATTGACATTAAACGTCAGAATTTCCTTTTGCATTTCCAGGTTATAGAAGGTGAGGTCCCAGGTATAGCGGTTATCCGCCGTGCTGCCTCGTGTACCGATTTCAAACTGCCAGGCCCGTTGCGCATCCAGGTTGATGAAGGGGCTGGTGGGGACGGAACCGTCGGGGTTGATCGATGAGGTCAATTCAACATTGATGGGGGGTTCGTACCCACGGCTGACGTTTCCGTAAATTTGCGATGTCGGGGTGGTTTGGTACACGAGCCCCATCTTTGGGATAAGAGCATTGAAATGACGTACACCGGTATCGCTGGTACTTAAATCTCCCGTAAAGGGACTGAAAAGTTGGTTTCTGCCCTGCCGGATGCTGTATTCCCAGCGTCCGCCTGCAATAACAAGGAGATCATCGGTTACATTGAATTGGTCTTCCAGGTAGGTGCTGAGATTAGTCGTCTCCAATGTGAGATTTTGGGTCTGAATCCCGCGTTTGCCTAAATTATTGACAAAACGCCGTTGATTCGTGTCCCCGTATCGTGGCTGATTGCCAATGAGGAACTTGTTTTCATGCCCGAAAATAGGATGTGAATTGACGTATCGAATTTCCCCTCCCACATTATAGTTGTCCTGGACGATCGTTTGAAAAATAGGATGATCCAGGTACTGGTAGGAATAATAGGGGATAATTTCAAAAAACTGGTTGGCGGCGAATTCGTTGCGATAGGCGGCCCCGACCCGGATATAACTATAGTACCGCCCCCATTTACAGGGCTCGTTTGGACCGCAGGAAAATGGACTGATTCCCCCCAAGGTGTTGGCCTGTCTTCGATTGGAATCCAATTGCGCTTGGGTGATCGACCCGGGGAGGGCTTCTGACACCTCGGCTCCCAGGATATAGGCGCGCACTTCCTGGTGATCGCCGATCTGAAATCCGAAGTTGGCATTTAACCGTCCGCGTGCTTGTTGGCTGTTATCCTGGAAGCCGTCCTGATGATTGCCCGACGCGCTGATATAGTAATCGGCTGTGGTGTCCATGGTGCCGACCTTAAATGGTTTGGTCACCTGCCCGCTGGAGACTTGCCCCGAATAGAGGCCGAAACTTCCAGCCATTCCACGCGTCTGGAAGAGGGAGGCGTTGTAGCCCGTCCGGGGCACAAAATTGATGGCTCCTCCCAGGGTATTGGCTCCATACCGGAGGGCGTTGGACCCTTTATATACCTCGATACGTTCATAGGCCATCAAGTCGATGGATTCGAAATCGGAGAACCCGTCCGCATCGCCGAAATAGATCCCGTTGATGAGAATATTAATACCGCGATGATGAAAGTTGTTCCTGAGGGAAGTCCCCCGAATTTGGAATTGGCCCTCGTCGGCGCCGAATCGGGATTGGAATCGCACACCCGGGGCAAATTGAAGGACGTCGGTTAAATTAAACGCACGGGATTCCTCGATTTCCTTTTCCGGGATCAGGATGGTGCTGGCAGGCCGACGAGCCAGCTCTTCCTTGACCGCATCGATGTTCTCGATCCGTGTTCCTTCCACGGTGAGTGTCGGCAGTGTTTCAATTTGCTCGTCAGCCCTGCTGAATGGAGGTTGGATCAGAAAAAACCCCGTCAACGTAAAAATCATCACGCTTATGATTACATTGGAAAATATCACACATTTGTGGTTGTTCATCGGAGCATAAATCCTTTCCGGAACCTATGGAAATAGATCAAGATCAGAGCAAACAAAGGCCTGGCCCTGATGGAGAAAAAATATGGATTGGTTCTGAAACGCGGGACTTTGGTTAAACGGGAGGGCCGCGAGCGAGAGTCGGACTCAGGGTCGCCTGCATCGGGATTCTGAAAAAGAGGTAGACGACTCCGACAATAAATAGGGTGAGGGTAAGAAGTGCCTTGTGGGTCGTGTCGGACGAGTTCGCTTTCGAACTGACCTGACAGGCCCATGAGCAGAGCGAGGAATGGGAACTGGTGTTTTTGGAATGATGATTAATTGGAGAATGGTGGAGCTCATGAGATGCCACGCAATACGTGGCTATGCTCACCAACGCGAGATACACCACTGCGAAGATGATTGAAAGGAGTTTAAGGGGGCGCGGCATTATGGGAAGGCTCGATAGCTTGTCAGGCATGTTGAAGCTTGTATGTCTTGTGCCTTAAAAAATCCTGGTTATCTCAGAAGGAGTCGAAGGTTAATGCGCATGTTTGCCTGTGGCATCTGCATTCTGAGTTTCGCTCCATGAAAGAGGGAAACCTTGCTTGAGACGAAAGATAATGTTTTGAACCTGTTTGAAGTCCTCAAGCGGATTGCCCTGTAAGACAAGAAAACTGGCTTCGTATCCCTCGTCTAACCGTCCAATTTTCCTGGAAGGGAAAATCGTCTGAGGAGTGGTCTCACTCCACATTTTCAGTAAGGTCAGGTTGTCAAATATTCCCATCTGATGTAGGTGAAGCGCCTCCGCGAGGGCTGTTTCCGCATGGTCGCTCCCGATGGCAATGGTGACGCCTGCCTGACGCAATAGTTTGAGATTTTCCACCTGAATTTCCGTAGCAACAGTAAGAACATTTTCCACTGGTTGTTGTATATGCTCTTTGGAGCTTGCCAGAGAATGGAGATGCGTTTCCGTCTTGGTATGATGTCCCGCCGGATGAAAGTGCTCTGCGACGGTCGTCGTGATGATCACGGTCCGGTGTGCGGCCGCGAGTTGGGCATCCTCTTGAGTTAACAGCACGGCTGATCGTTGAGTGGGTGAAGGGAGAAACCACCCTGGAAGATGGGCGATCTCATCGACTTGCCCCTGGATGGCTGCCCGAAAGTCAGCGGCTGTTTCAATATGTGCGGAAACTCGCAACCCTTCCTGGTGAGCATGCGCGACAATCTGGGCGATGAGCTGAGGATCCAGCCCTTTTCGAAACCCATGCGTAACCGAGTGAGGTTCGTTTCCGAAATGTTCTGAGTCGGCAAGATACAGCTTCAGGAAGTCCGGATTGGTGGCCATGATCGTCGGCCACTGCTCCTTGAAATCTTTCAGTGTAGAGATAGGGAAGTAGGCTCGACCGTTGAACCAACCCTCTTCACGTTTACCAATGACCGGTTCATATCGATGGATGCGAAGCATGTTTTCGTAAAGATCGATGGGATGACCGTTAGGCCCGGTGAGGCCGGCATGAGCAAAAACGACATCAATGGTCGTTGGTGTGTTGAGTTTACCGCGGATTTGTTCCACAAATTCGGAAATGGCATTTGGATTTTTCACATAAAAAATACCATCCCGCACATAATGATTGATGACCTGGTCGATGTTCCAGGCGCCTTCGACATTATGTGTGTGGGCTTCACCAAACGGCGGCACGACAAAACCGCCCTTCAGATCGATGGTCTGTTCAACAGAATTGGGCCGCAAACGGGTAAGTGAGCCCTGCACGGCATACCAGGTGTCCTGAGTGAAGCCTTGCCCATCAAACCATTGCCCATTGATAAAGGCATAGGTTTTGGCCGTATTCCTGTCGTGTACTGATTCGAAACTTGGAGTTGGTGGAGGATGAGTGGTCGTGCTGCATCCCACCAATCCTAGTCCAACAATGAGGAACAGGGTAGTCATGTACAACATGGCATGAGTCGCCTGTTTTCTTAGATCCCATTGTCTTTCAGCCTCAACGATTGCGCCTCGATTGGTTTCAGGCATGGTAATTGAGTGAACCTTCCGGTGGATGACCGCGATCCTGCTGCGTTGTTGTCCTGGGCTTTCATGACGGCACGTATTCTGAAGACGGGAATTAGGAATGTCCCAGAAACGACTGGAGTTTTGTGGCATATTGTTCAATACGCTCGGTTTCACGTTCGACCAGGGAAAGAAATAAGTTGTAAGGAATGAGTGTAATGACGGCAACCCCAATTCCTGCCGCGGTGCAAATGAGTGCTTCGGCCACTCCCCCTGTGACCGCGTGGGGATTGCCGAGCCCTGTTTTGGACATGATGCCGAATGAATCGATCATTCCAATGATTGTCCCCAGTAGTCCCAGTAAGGGTCCCAACGTGATGACCGTATCTAGAACGGATAACCCGCGCTTTAATCGAGAGATCTCGGCGATTCCCGTAGCTTCCATGGCTTTGTCAGGCTGTTGGTCTCGATGGAATATCCCTGCCGCAAGCACGCGGAGTGTGGGGCTCTGACGTTGTTCAGCCAAGGACAGCGCATCGGTCCATTTTCCCTGTTCAACCAGTTTGATCATCCGGTCCCCCAAGCGGCTAAACCGCAACGATCGGAATTGGAATCCACGTTCGATGCTGATGGTCAGAGCTAACAATGAGCAGCCTAAGATGGGGATCATCATCCATCCGCCACCCATTAGTAATTGAATCATGCCTCGGTTCCCTTCTTTTTGCGTGGCTTAACTATTCAGGTCAAATTTAATCGGGATGTCTACCCATTTGGCGATGGGGATGTTCCCGTCTTTGGCTGGCAGAAATTTCCAGTTTTTAATGGCTTCTTGGGCAGCCAGATCTAGAGCTTCATGACCGCAGCTCTTTCGAATTTCTACCTGGCTCGGAGCGCCATCGGCGGTAATCAACGTTCGGACAATAACCGTACCCTCCCAACCAGACTCACGCGCCACACGGGGATACAATGGCTTGGATGAGGCCACGATTTTCGGCTTGGAAGTTGAGGTTCCGGCCGCCATTGGCGGCGGAGTTTTTAATGCGGGACGAGCCGCCGGGCTTGGCGGAGGCGGCAGTGTGTGTTGGGTTCTTGGTTCGCGATTGTTCATTGGTAAGGGAGTTCTGGCAGTGGGTTGTTCCTGCTGTGGCGGCGCTGTTGAAAGCGGAGGCCTTTGTTGGTGTTGAGAAGGCACGGCCATTTTCATCATTTGACGACTCTTCATGGCCTGCTCCGTTCGCGTGTCTTTGAGCATCGGCTGTGCCTGAGGAAGAGGCGGCGGAGGAGTCAGAGGTTTGGATGGGGTCTGTTTGATCGATGCCTGCATCGGTGGCGCAGGCTTGGGCGGGGTAGGTTCGGTCAGGGGGGGCGGTGGCGTTGGCCTTGCACGTGGTGTGATTGGCGTGAGGGGTTTCGTGATCGGTTGTGGGGTGGGACTGATCTCTTGAATAGCCGGAACCAAAGTCACCTGAACCGTGGGGGCGGGGTCATCCAATGCCGGAGGACTTGGAATATAGGCCAGGGCTGCAAGAACGGCCGCATGAAGAATGGCGCTGCCCAGAGCGCTCAGTAGGAAAACCCGATTGTTCACATTAGAAGAGGAATCTTCAAACGTGGAGTTCACGATTTGCTCCGTTGTAATAATGTTTGAATTCGTTCGTCCTGTCCCCCAAGCTTCAAGAATTCTTCGTAGTGTTTGAGAGCTTTTTGCGGAGTATTGCGATGAAACTCATATAACATGCCAAGATTATAGTGGGCTTCGGCCAACTGATCATTCAAGGACAAGGCTGTTTGATATTCCTTCTCTGCTTGATCAATTTTTGATAAGGCTGCATAGACGACTCCCAGATTGACGTGCGCCTCCGAATTGTTGGGATCAAGTTTCGTGACTTGTTCAAACGCTTGCGCCGCTTCCTTGAAGGCTTCCTTTTGCTGGTAAAGAATGCCTAGGTTGAAATAGGCGCTGACTAAATCATGGTTTAATTTGACGGCGTGTTGGTAGGCCTGAATGGCGTTGTCCACGTGGTCAGATTGTTGAGCGAGTGATCCGGCCATTAACCATCCATTGACATACGTGGGATGGAGGGAGACCAGTTGGTCGACGTAACGTTGGGCTTCATCAGGCTTTTGTTCCTGGGCCAGCCAAAAGGCGATGCCGTATAACGAATCGACGCGATGTGGCTGGAGTTCCAAGACGGCCTGATGGGCCTTGATGGCCTGCTGCGCTTGTTGTTGGTGATCATAAAAGGCTGCCAACGCGATGCGGGCCTCCGCAAACTTGGGATAGGCCTTTAAGGCAAGATTGAATGATTGCTCGGCTTTTGGGAATTGGGCCTGTTGCTGGTAAATAGAACCGAGATCCACATAGGCTTGAGCAAATTGGGGATAGGCCTCCACCGCCCGTTGCAACTCCATGATGGCCTTGGCAGGCTGATCAAGATTACTGAAGATTAATCCTAACAGATGGTGCGCTTCAGCGTATCCCGGGTACAAGGTCAGCGCGCGCTCTAAGGGGCCAATGGCCGCAGTCCATTGTTGGTTTTCATAGGAGGAAAAGGCCTGAGCCAGAAGGTCATGGGCTTCTCCAGCCTGACTTGAGGGGCTGCCCATGCCGATATGGGTGAGGAAAAGAAAAACCGCGATGAGTCTGAGTTTTTGGAAAAGAGTTATCATGGGCTGACCTTGTTAATAGTGGCAATATTCCACAGGTTTATTGAAGCAAATCAAATCGAATGGGTAAATCCACGGTGGACGCAACTGCGAATTCTCCATTTTTTGCTGGTTCAAATAACCAGCTTTTTACCGATTGCACGGCACTCTCATCCAGGAGAGAAAATCCCGAACTTTCTTGAACCGTGGCATTCTTGACTATGCCATCGGCGGTTATCTGCGTTCGTAGCACCACCTTCCCCTGCCAGCCCTGCTCCCTGGCCATTCTCGGATAGAGAGGACGTTCGGTTTTCAGGGGCTTGACACTTGTCTTTCGCCCGCGTGTTGTACCAATCTGGTCCAGGAGAATACGTGGCATAGGCGGCTGTGGCAGGTCGACGAAATGGAGATCGGGAACAGCATGGTGGTAAAAGGTCGTGGTTGGCCATGAGGGTTCGAAAGAGGGCAGAGGAAATGAATAGGTTATACTGGCTTTCGTCACCGTTGCCCCAGTCACTTCAATGACCTCTAGTGTTTCTATAGGTTCTGAGGTTTCAGGTGGGTTTCCTGCCAAAGAAATTGGGTTGGAGGTCAGCGTGCACCAGAGAAATAAAAAAATATAGAACATCATATTGTGCCGACGTACCATTAGACCTCTTCCTCTTAAGTAACTTGACGACTGGTCGTGTTGCCTTATATCCACAGTTTATCTTTTTATTGTTTCGGGTATCGGCATATCGAGAAAAAACCCGGCCAGCGTTTTTGCCGGTAAAAAAATCACTCTCCCCTTAAGAAGTTTCCCTCTCGTTCGGTCTCTCCTGATCAGGAAGATATACGTAGCCACCTTCTCTGATCGCGCTCTGGGGAACCGTTCTCCAACTCCACTGGCTTTGGTGAAAACGGTTTAGGAGACAAACTTAATCTGATTTTACCGGGGTGGAGCTCTGGTTGTAAGAAAATGAGTGGAAACGAGAGAAGGGACTGAAGGAAATGGCCATTCAATGATGGTAAGGAGTTGAAAACTGGGGGAAATATCCAGGTGGTTTCCCGAAATGGTTTGTGCCGCAGCGCACATCCAGGAGCAGACTCCAGTACTGTGGGTTGTGGGTGTGTGATGATGGGTATGGTCCGTAATATGCGAAGCGTAGGTCCGATGCATGCTCCCCATGATGAGGAAGAGCATCAGAATAAAAACTATGGTCAGACTTTTTCGATAGGTCATGGTATCTACAGATCAGAAACGACTGAAACCCTCGCTAATAATGGAAGCTTATGCTAGGGAAATACCAAAGATTCTGTCAAGCAAATGGCTGGCCTCCGCATCGTGTCGGCGTTTGACACATGATGAGCGGTTGCCGCCATAAATCCCTTTCTCCTGAGTTGATTCCCACAGGCAATTCGGTATACTAAGACAACTGTACGGTTTGGAAAGGTGTATCTAGTCCTTCATCCCTATCCATCGTGAGTTTCTCCAACCCTATTTCTGTATCCGAGGTGTAAGGTCGATATGTTTGTTCGTCTATTAAATATCCTGTTTGGAAGCAAAAATGATCGAGAGCTGAAGCGGCTCAAGCCACTGGTGGTTCGAGCCAATGAAATTGAAGGTTCGTTGCAACCTCTTGATGACGCGGGATTGGCGGCAAAGACTTCAATTTTTAAAAAAAGACTGGAAGCCGGAGAGACCTTAGACGATTTGCTCCCGGAGGCGTTTGCTGTGTGCCGGGAGATGTCCAAGCGCCGGCTTGGCATGCGCCACTTTGATGTACAGTTGTTAGGGGGTATGGTCTTGCATCAGGGCCGCATCGCTGAAATGCGCACGGGCGAAGGAAAAACCCTCGTCGCGACCCTTCCCGTCTATTTAAATGCCTTGGAGGGAAAAGGGGTTCATCTGGTTACCGTCAACGATTATCTGGCGAAGCGGGATGCCCAGTGGATGGGACCGCTCTACCATGGCTTAGGCTTGTCAGTCGGGACCATTCAACATGACGCCTCGTTTTTATTCGATCCGACCTATGATGCCCCGGATAAACGGTTGCAATTCCTTCGACCGTGTTCTCGACGTGAGGCCTATGGGGCCGATATTACCTACGGGACCAATAATGAATTTGGCTTTGATTATCTAAGGGATAATCTCGTGGTCACGGATTTGAGTCAGGGCGTTCAACGGGAGTTGAACTTTGCCATTGTTGACGAAGTTGACAGTATTCTCATTGACGAAGCTCGAACGCCGCTGATTATTTCCGGGCCCGCCGAACAAAGCACTGACCTTTATTTCCAAGTGGATCGAATAATTCCTCACCTCAAACGGGAAGAGGATTATACGGTTGAAGAGAAAACCAAAACAGTGTCGTTGACCGAGGAAGGCAATGCGCATGTTGAGAAACTCTTGGGTGTCGATAATCTCTATGACTTGAAACACCTGAGTTTGGTGCATCACGTCATTAAGGCTCTCCAGGCCCATGTGCTCTATCACCGGGATGTCGAGTATGTGGTGAAAGATGGAGAGGTGATGATTGTGGATGAGTTTACCGGTCGATTGATGCCGGGACGGCGCTGGAGTGATGGGCTTCATCAGGCTGTGGAAGCTAAAGAAGGGGTGAAAATTGCCAACGAAAACCAGACGCTGGCATCCGTGACCTTCCAGAATTACTTTCGTATGTACAATAAGCTGGCGGGCATGACTGGGACAGCGGACACCGAAGCTGCGGAATTCGCGAAAATTTACAACCTTGAAGTGAATGTGGTGCCCACCAATAGCACCATGATTCGAATTGATAATCCGGATGTGGTCTACCGGACGGAAAAAGAAAAATTCGAAGCCATTGCCGACGAGATCAAAGAGTATCATGAGAAGGGTCAACCGGTTCTGATTGGCACGATTTCCATTGAAAAATCCGAGCGTCTTGCGGCCTTATTGAAGCATCGTGGCGTGAAGCATCATGTTTTGAATGCCAAATTCCATGAAAAAGAAGCCGAAATTATTGCCCAGGCGGGGCAAAAGGGTGCGGTGACTATCGCGACCAACATGGCCGGCCGAGGCACCGATATTTTATTGGGAGGCAATGCTGAAGCGCTTTTTAAACAACAGGTTATTTATCGGGGGGAAGATCTGACGGAGGAGGAGCAACAAAAAGCCTACGCCACAATTAAAGCCGCTTGTGATCAGAATAAAAAGGAAGTGTTGGCTGCTGGAGGGTTACATATCGTCGGAACCGAGCGTCATGAGAGCCGTCGGATCGACAATCAGTTGAGAGGCCGGGCGGGTCGGCAGGGAGATCCTGGGTCCTCACGCTTTTTCCTGTCCTTGGAAGATGACTTGCTTCGTATCTTTGCGTCTGAACGGGTCTCAAACCTCATGCTCAAGCTCGGCATGGAGGAGGGGGTGCCCATTGAGCACCGGATGGTCACCAAATCCATTGAAAACGCGCAAAAGAAAGTCGAAGGCCATAACTTTGAAATTCGCAAACACCTTCTTGAATATGATGATGTAATGAGTAAGCAGCGGGAGGTTATCTATAAACATCGTCGGAATGTGTTACATGCCACCGATGTGACAGAAGACGTTTTCGGTATGATCGAGGAAGTGGGCGAGCGCCTCGTCGATACTTATTGTCCTGAGGAGCAATATGCCGAGGAATGGGATATTGCGGGATTAGTCGAATCGGTGCAGGGACAATTCGGTGTGGATGTGATTCAAGCTGATGAGATTAAAGACGTCGGTCGAGACGCGCTCAAGGAAGAAGTTCCAGAAAAATTAAAGCAGGCCTATCGAAACAAAGTCCAATCCTTAATTCATGAGCATGGCGCCACCGAGGATTTAGTGCATTATGTGGAGCGCACGATTCTGCTTCAAATGATTGACCATCATTGGAAAGATCATTTGTGGGGAATGGACCAATTGAAGGATGGAATCGGCCTGCGCGGGTATGGGCAAAAGGATCCCCTTGCCGAATATAAGCGTGAAGGCTATGACATGTTTGCAGGTATGATGGAACGGATTAAAAATGACACCTTAGAACGGCTCTTTAAATTTCAATTGGTTCGCGGGGAACGGCCTGAGCCTGAGCGGGAAACCCCCCGCCCGGCACAATTAAATTTGAACCGCGGAGGTGAATCCGCTGCCACTCCTCAACAGCGTACCGTTCAACGTGCCGAAGAGAAAGTCGGGCGGAACGATCCCTGCCCATGTGGCAGCGGGAAAAAATACAAGAAATGCCATGGGACCTAACGACTGAAAGCCCTCCGTTCTCTAACCCTTGATGCCGGTCTTGTTGTGACGGCACTCCCTTTCTGTTTACCATTTCTCTTCCTTTTTATCCTCACCAGGTTCGTGTCCATAACGTATTGAATCTATTGTTTTTTATTGGCTTAAAAAGTACAGAATTGCTTGACTTGGCTGAAGGTAGGCCGTTATCGTAACCGATTCTCAATAGGCATATTGAAGGAGTGACCATAGTCCATTCGTGCCATTCGAATCACAGAAAATACAGAGTAAGTCAGAGCTTATCGGGAAGATTTTGTCTGAAATTGGCCTTCATGGGCCCATAAGTTTTGCGCGTTTTATGGAATTGGCCCTCTACGATGTTCCACACGGATATTATATGACCAAAAAGGTTGAACCTGACCTCTCCTCCTCAGACCGAATCGGATGGGATGGTGATTATTTTACTGCACCTGAACTCTCCCCACTTTTGGCGAAATCATTGGTTCGCCAGATTTTGGCTATCGATGACCAGTTAGGCCATCCCCCTCAGTTTACTTTTATGGAGATTGGAGCAGGGAACGGAACCTTTGCCTTCGATTTCATTCAAGAATGCCGAACGATCGCTTCTGATTTCTTTCACCGCCTCTCTTATCAAATCATCGAGCGGAGTTCCCATCTCCAATCGCGTCAGGCAGCCAGGCTCGGCACCTTAGGAATGGAGTGGGGGGAAAGTCACCTGAGTTGGAAGGCTGCCATAGAGGAGATTGACTCGGATTCCATAACCGGAGTGGTCTTTTCCAACGAATTAGTTGATGCGTTACCTGTCCACCGGGTCCGAATGGCTGACCAACGCCTTCATGAAATATGTGTGGCCTACAAACGCGGGCGTTTTGTTGAATGTCTGGATCATCGTTTGTCTCCGCAATTGATCGAATACATCGAGACCCATAAGATAGCGTTGAGTGAAGGGCAAACCTCCGAACTCCATCTTGCCGCTGAGCGTTGGATGAAGCAAGTGGCTCGCCTTTTACACCGCGGTATTGTCATGACCGTCGACTATGGTCATACGCATCGGGATTATTATCGGTCCGACCGAAAGGACGGGACCTTTTTATGTTATCATCGCCATGCCATTTCAACCGATCCGTATGTAAGGGTTGGAGAGCAGGATATGACGGCTCACGTCAACTTTTCCGCGTTGGCAAGCGTTGGGATGGCCAATGGGTTGGATCTCGTCGGATTGACGACTATGGCCAATTGGCTGATCGGGTTAGGAGTCGAAGAATTGGTGCGAGACCAAGATCAGGAGTCCCATGATGTAAGGGCGTTAGCGCATTTATTACGTCCGCATGGTATGGGGACAACGTTTAAGGTTCTGGTTCAGCGAAAAGGGATGGAGGCTTTCGCCCTTCAAGGGTTGCGTTATCCGGCTTTTTTTGATGACGTGGTGTTCTCGAATTGAAGAAGGCAGAGAAGAAAAATGGTAAGCGGATGTAGGGTAGTGAGTATAACTCATGTTGGAATGAGAGTGATCTATGGGTAGTGAACCGGTTCCCTTTAATTATCTCCCCATCATCATCTTCATGGTTCTCGGGGCACTGTTTGGAGTCGGGTCCTTGGTTGTGGGGTGGATTGTCCGTCCGAGCCGGCCCTATCGGGCGAAACTGCTTCCCTACGAAAGTGGCGCTCCGTTGTTTATGGACGCCAGGGTGCAGTTTCCGATGCGCTACTACATCATTGCCATGCTCTTTGTCATATTTGATATTGAGGTCGTGTTTTTATTTCCATGGGCGGTGGTGTTTAAGAAACTTGGCCTTCTTGGCCTTGTTGAAATGGGGGTGTTTCTGGCCATTCTCATTGTGGGGTTTTGGTATGCCTGGAAAAAAGGTGCGTTAGATTGGGATTAAGAAATAGTTCTTTTCTCCTGGAAAAAACCGGAGTCCACCCAGTACAATGGCACCCCCATCTTTTGGGGGTAGGCAACGAGCTTCATACAAAACATTGAGGTACCCACGGTAATCTTATGGGGATGCTTGAACGACAGCTTGAACCGAATATTATTACGACCAACCTGGACTATTGTATTGCCTGGTGCCGGAAATCAGCCCTTTGGCCGATGACCTTCGGGTTAGCCTGTTGTGCGATTGAAATGATCGCCTCGGTGTCTTCCAAGTATGACATCGATCGTTTTGGAGCAGGGGTGTTTCGTGCGTCACCACGTCAGTCCGATTTGATGATTGTGGCTGGAACGGTCTGTCGGAAAATGGCACCGGTGATTCGTCGAATTTATGATCAAATGGCGGAGCCCAGATATGTGATCTCCATGGGATCCTGCGCGACATCCGGAAATCATTACAATAGTTACAGTGTGGTTCAGGGTGTGGATCAAATTGTCCCGGTGGATGTCTATATCGCAGGTTGTCCCCCAAGACCTGAGGCACTCATGGATGGTCTCATTAAGCTCCAAGAAAAAATTCAGAAAGAAAAATACTTCGTGAAATAGCTCTGGAAGTTGTGTAGACGGTCTTTCGATATTCCACGATTCAGCAACACATCAGATTTATGCATGCTTTTCTCGAATCTCTGGTCAACCGCTTTCCTCAGGCTGTGCTGACGGCGCAGCAGGATCCTGTGCGTTTGGATTTGTGGGCACAAGTGCAAGCCGACCATTGGCCGGAAATTGCGCAATTTCTCCATGACGATCCCGCGATGGCGTTGGATCATATTACCGATATCTGTTCGGCGGATTATCCTGATGCCCTCGAACGATTTGAAGTTATTTATCACTTTCTCTCCCTTCCCCATGGAACCCGCATCCGGATTAAAGCGCGCGTGACAGAGGATCATCCGGAGATCGCCTCAATCAGTGGGATCTGGAAAGGGGCCAATTTCCTGGAACGTGAAGTGTACGACTTAATGGGCATCCGCTTTACCGGGCATCCCGACCTTCGTCGAATTTTGATGCCTGATGATTATGATGAAGGGTACCCGTTACGAAAAGATTTTCCGGCCGAAGGGAAAGGGTGGAGGAGCCGGTTCGATTTTCTTCCCAGGTTGGATGAACCGATCGGCGAATGGTCGGAATCCGAGGTGTCAGATGATCAACGCCATCAATTCATGGCGGAGGATCATCCGGGTGACACCAAACGCACGACGGAAATGCTTCTCAATATGGGTCCACAACATCCCAGTACGCATGGTGTGCTTCGAGTCGTATTGGAGTTGGATGGTGAGCGGGTCAGCAAGGCCACGCCCGATCTTGGATATTTGCACCGTGGAGTGGAAAAACTGGCTGAAGGCCTGACGTATATGCAAATGGTCCCGCATACCGATCGCTTGGACTATGTCTGCGCCATGACCAATAACTATGCGTATGTGCGGGCCGTAGAAAAATTGATAGATATGACCGTTCCGGAACGGGCGGAATATGTGCGGACCATCGTTGCCGAAATGCAACGTATCATTGGTCATTTATTCTGGCTGGGAACACAAGCCCTGGATATTGGGGCGATGACCGTGTTCTTCTGGACCTTCCGGGAGCGTGAAATCTTGTTGGATATGTTTGAGAAATTGTGTGGCGCTCGTCTGACATTGAATTATTACCGGATTGGAGGCGTGGATGCAGATCTTACGCCGGAAATTATTACGACTCTCCGGGGTTTTTTGAAAACGTTTCCCGAACACATTCGGGAATACGACACGCTCTTGCAAAAAAATAGAATTTGGGTTGCCCGCACAAAAGGTGTGGCACTCCTTTCTGCGGAGGATGCCATCAATTTCGGATGCACAGGGCCGGTTCTGCGTGGGTCCGGAGTGTCCTACGATATTCGGAAGTTGGAGCCGTATGGCGTGTATGATCGAGTGGATTGGGAAGTGCCCCTTGGAAAAGACGGGGATACCTACGACCGGTATTGGATCAGAATGGAAGAAATGTGGCAAAGCGCCCGCATCATTGAACAATGCCTCAATCAAATGCCTGAGGGGCCGATCATGGCGGTCGATGCTCAAGCCATTCCACCGCCCAAGCCAGAGGTGATGAGGGATATGCAAAGTCTGATTCATCATTTCATTATCTTTACGCAAGGGTTTAAGCCACCGAAGGGCGAAACGTATTGTGCGACGGAGGTGCCTAAAGGTGAATTGGGATTTTTTATCATTAGTGACGGAAGTTCGCGTCCCTATCGGTTGAAAATCCGATCTCCTTCCTTTATTCATATGGGGGCATTTGATCATATGGCCCGTGGATATTTAATCTCGGATATCGTCACGATTTTCGGAACGTACGATATTGTGATGGGGGAATGCGATCGATAACATGGAGAATGGTGTGATGGAGGTAAAAGCTTACCGACACCATGGCCATTGCGCGTTGACTGCTCTCCTCAACTTACGAGTGTTCTATGCTATTTGAGCGATTCAAAAACGAAGTGGATGATATTCTATCCCGCTATCCTGTCAAGCGATCGGCGTTATTGCCGTTATTGAACCTGGCGCAGCGGGAAGAGGGATTTGTGAGTGAATCGGCCATGCAGGAGATTGCCAAAATTTTGGGTTTGACGCCGGCACAAGTGTTTGAGACCGTCACGTTTTATACCATGTTTAATCTCAAGCCGATCGGAAAGTTTCATCTTCAAGTGTGCAAATCGCTGATGTGTGCGTTAGTCGGATCTGATGATGTGGTGGTATGGATCCAGAAAAAACTGGGCATTGCACAGGGTCAGACAACGGCGGATAATCTCTTTACCCTCAGCGTGGTGGAGTGCCTTGGGTCCTGTGGTACAGGTCCCATGATGCAAGTGAATGATGACTATTATGAACAATTATCCGAAGAAAAGGTCGGACGTGTCCTGGACGATTTAAAACAAGACGGAACCTGTTCGCTTAAAACAGGACCCTTCATGTATCCTCAGCCCTTTGCTAAATGACAGAAGTCTTTGCAGGGAATAGCCGTTAAGCAATTCATGAGTTATCTATAACTGCCCGTTCACGAATTAGTGTCTTTATGGCCACTTACGAAAAAATCTTATTGAAGAATATGGAACAACCGGGATACACCGGTTCGTTGGCCGACTATGAAGGGGCCGGTGGGTATCGAGCTCTCCGGACAGTTCTCAAAGATATGCAGCCCGATCAGGTAATTGAGGTGGTAAAAAAGTCAGGTCTTCGCGGTCGTGGGGGAGCCGGATTCCCCACCGGCGTAAAATGGGGGTTTATTCCGAAGAATCATCCTGGTCCTAAATATCTATGCTGTAACGCGGATGAAAGCGAACCGGGAACATTTAAAGACCGGCAACTTATGGAACGTGATCCTCATCAAATGCTGGAAGGGATGGCCATTACCTGTTTCGCTATTGGCGCACAAACGGCCTACATCTACATTCGGGGAGAGTTTCGTCTCGGCGCGAAGATTCTGGAGAAGGCTCTTCAGGAGGCCTATGCGGCCGGGTATCTGGGCGACAACATTCTCGGGAGCGGGTTGACGATCAATATCTATGTTCACCTTGGTGCCGGAGCCTATATTTGTGGGGAAGAAACGGCACTTCTCGAATCGTTAGAGGGCAAACGGGGCATGCCTCGCTTTAAGCCGCCGTTTCCTGCGACGCATGGATTGTATCAAAATCCCACTGTGGTGAATAACGTCGAGACGATGGCGAATATTCCTCATATTATCAATCGAGGGGGAGAGTGGTTTGCCTCGATCGGCTCTCCGCCGAAAAGTTGCGGAACGCGGGTGTTTTGTTTAAGCGGACATGTGAAGCGGCCTGGTAATTATGAGACGCCCATGGGCATCACTTTCCGTGAATTGATTTATGATTTGGGCGGGGGTATGCGATCGGATAAGCCCCTCAAGGCTTTTATTCCTGGAGGAGCATCGGCTCCCTTTCTGACGCCTGATCATTTGGATGTGAAAATGGATTTTGAGTCAGTGGCGTTAGCGGGATCTATGCTGGGATCCGGCGGTGTCACGGTGATGGAAGAAGGCACGAATATGGTTTGGGCCGCTCTGCGATTGATGGAGTTTTTCTACCATGAATCGTGTGGGAAATGTACACCCTGCCGGGAAGGAACTTCCTGGCTGGTTCAGACTCTTCAGCGGATCTGGAACAAACGAGGGCGTCCTGAAGATATTGGAGTTCTTGATGAACTCTGCGGAAATATCCCCGGCCGGACGGTCTGTGCGTTTGGTGATGCGGCCGTATCCCCCATCGTGAGCACGCTGCAGCATTGGCGTGGGGAATATGAGGCCCTTATCCGTGAGGCTCAAGAGACGATGCCTCGCAACAAGGAAATTCCAGTTTTCACGCATTGAGTGTAACCAAAATGGCAACAACTCCAACCCCAACCACAGACATGATTACGTTGACGATCGATGGAAAATCGGCAACGGTTGCCAAAGGGACCCTGGTCATTGAGGCTGCGCGGCAGGTTGGGGTCATGGTGCCGCACTTTTGCTATCACCCGAAACTGACCCCAGACGCTAATTGCCGGATGTGTTTAGTGGAAATTGAAAAAATGCCCAGGTTACAAACCTCCTGTAGTACGCAAGTGGCGGAAGGCATGGTGGTGAAATCAGCATCTTCCTCTGTGGTGCAGGACGCCCGTAAATCGGTGTTGGATTTTATTTTGGCCAATCATCCGTTGGATTGTCCTGTCTGCGATCAAGGGGGGCGGTGCGATCTTCAGGACTTTTCCCATGAATATACCGCGACGACCAGCGGGTTTAAGGAACTCAAACGGGTCTTTCCGAAGGAGTATTTCAGTCCGCTGATTGAAACGCAGATGAACCGGTGCGTCCAATGTTTGCGATGCGTGCGCTATTGTGATCAGGTCATGGACGTAAAAGCCCTGGCGCCTGTGGGACGCGGCACCATGACGGAAATTAAAGCTTTCGGGGCCCACGAACTGGATTGTGAGTTTTGTGGTGGATGTATCCAGATATGCCCGGTCGGAGCCATAACCAGTCGAGTCTCTATGTATGAATTTCGTCCATGGATGCTAAAGCGGACTGAATCGGTTTGTGGCTATTGTGGAGATGGGTGCCAAATTACCTTTCAAACCAAGAATAATGACCTAATCGAAGTGAACTCCACTCACGGGGCCGGACGGAATAATGGGGATCTCTGTGCCCGAGGGTATTTTGGCTACCATGTCAGCGTTCATCCAGATCGCCTGACCTCACCCCTCATCCGTCAAGGGAACGATTTTCAGTCGGTTCAATGGGAAGAGGCTTTGGAGTTGGTGGGGCAGCGTTTAAAGGAAATTAAAGCCACGTATGGGCCCGATGCGATTGGCGGATTAATTACGGGACGATGTACCAATGAAGATATCTATGTTTTTCAGAAATTCATGCGCGGGGTGGTGGGGACCAATCGGATTGATAGTAGTGTGCGGTACGGCCACCTGAATGCCGTGCATGCCATGCAACGAGTGCAAGGCACCCATCGTTGGGCCGTGAGCTATGACGATATTCTCTCCGCAGATACCCTCTTACTTGTCGGGACCAATATTACGGAAACCAATCCCATTACAGGGCTGAAGGTCAAAGAAGCGGTGAAGCGGCGAGGGGCGAAGCTCATCACCATTGAAGCGTTGGAACCTGCTATTGGGAGCATCAGCAATATCGTGAATCTCGCCCACCATCATCTGGGGGTCAAACCGACGGCCTATGCCGGGGCGGTTTTGGGCATGTTGAAAGCTGTGGTTGATCAGCAATTGGTGGATCCGGAACTTCAGGCCAACGCCCGGTCTTATGCCAACGACATAACCGTCAGACTGAAGGCCCTGTCCTCGGATGCGATTCAAGTGCAAACCGGCCTGGCTTCAGATTTGTTAACTCAAGCGGCCCAAGTGTTTGCCAAAGGACAGAAGGTCGTCATTCTTGTCGGACCGGGAGTTCTGCGATCGGTGGGTGGATTTGGAATGACCATGAATTTGTTGGACTTGTTATTGATAACGGGAAAACTCACCAAGCCTGGCTGTGGCCTTGCTCCCCTGGCAGAAGAAAATAATGATCAAGGAGCTTTTGAAATGGGAGGAACCGGGTCGGTGTTGCCTGGTGGACAATCTCTGGGTGACCCGGACGTGCGGAAACGGTTGGCGCACGCGTGGGGTCGGCCAATTCCCGAAACACCAGGCTCTTCACTTCCACAGATGATTGAAGATGCGCAACACGGCAAACTAAAAGCCTTGTTTGTGGTTGGTGAAAATCCCCTGGGCTCCTTGCCTCCGTCCTCGGGTATTCATTCGGCATTGGAGAAGCTTGAGTTTCTGGTGTGTCAGGAATTGTTTCTCACCGAAACGGCCCAGCAAGCTCATGTCGTTCTGCCAGCCTGTTCCTATGCGGAAAAGGACGGAACGTTTACCAACACGGAAGGGCATATTCAGTCAGTACGAAAAGCCATTGATCTGGTTGGTGAGAGCCGACCGGATTGGGAAGTGTTTTCCGCGCTGTCGGTGATGATGAATGATCCGATGGAATATGGAGACGTCAAGGAAATTGGCAAAGAGATCCATAACCTTCTCCCCGGTACGCGTACCCTGGGCCCTGCCCCCTTGCCCGCTCAACCGGATTCAACGGTCATCGCCCGATATCTCAAGACCGATTATCAGCGGGATATCGCTACGCGGTATCAATTGCCGCCAGATGATGCCGCTGCTGGGGCGGAAGACATGATCTTGCAGGTTTCGCAATCCTTGTTTCATTCCGGGAAATTTTCGCGAAAAGCCAAAGGCTTACTGCAAGTTGAAGCGACTGGCAAACTCTATCTGCATCCGGAAGACGCCGCGCGACGTGGAATTGGTGAAGGGGACATCGTGAAGGTGGGCAATCGTTTGGGTGAGGTGATCACCCCGGTCGGGCTTCGTGAGCGAATCCCGCAGGGAGTCGTGATGTTTCCCGAGCATTTTGATGAGGAGGTCCGCCGTCTCTTGTCGTATAGTGTTGATTCGGAAACGCAGGTGCCCTATTGCAAGGTGACTCGCGTTCGTGTTGAAAAAGTGGTGGGAACATGAGGCGGTTCTCAGCATGTGGGTCGGTATATAGAGGAGAGGAGTGATTCCGGCATGGATACGGGAATTCGATTAGCCTTAACGTTAAGCCAGATTGGCGTGGTGATGGTGGCGGTGCTTCTGACTGTCGCAGCACTCACCCTTCTGGAGCGAAAGGTGTTGGGTTGGATGCAGGATCGGATGGGGCCCATGGAAGTCGGGCCTTATGGCATCCTGCAACCGGTCGCCGACGGCTTAAAGCTCTTTTTTAAAGAAGACATCATCCCAGCCGGAGCGAATAAGTTCATGTTTAGCATGGCACCGGTGTTGTCATTAGTTCCTGCCCTCATCGGATTCGCGGTGATTCCGTTTGGCCCGGATTGGACGGTTGATGTCGGCGGCGTCAATTTTAAACCGTTTGTGATTACCGACATCAATATCGGTGTTCTCTATATCCTGGCGTTTGCTTCAATCGGTGCATACGGCATTATTTTGGGCGGGTGGTCATCAAACAGTAAGTATTCCCTTCTGGGAGGCCTGCGTTCTGCGGCCCAATTGATTAGTTATGAGTTGAATGTGGGGCTTTCAATTGTCGGTGTGTTGCTTCTTTCAAGCTCCTTAAGTCTCGTGACGATTACCAATGCGCAGGCAGGAGGATTTTGGAACTGGTACTTTTTCGGGGGAGGGGGATTCCCTCAAGCCCTGGCGTTCATCGTGTTTATAATTTCTGCAGTAGCGGAAACGAATCGAACCCCGTTTGATTTGCCGGAAGCGGAAAGTGAGTTGGTGGCCGGATTCTTTACGGAATATAGCGGCATGCGATTCGCATTCTTCTTTCTGGCCGAATACGGCAATATGATTTTGGTGTCTTGCGTGGCCACTGTCTTGTTTTTTGGTGGCTGGCATCCTCCCTATCCAGGCACTCTTATGGAGTACATCGGGGTGGGCCATCTCCTCTGGATTGAGGGCATCATGTGGTTTGTCCTCAAAGTGGCGTTTTTTCTCTTTTTCTTTTTTTGGCTCCGGGCCACATTACCGCGATTACGATATGACCAGCTTATGCGGTTCGGGTGGAAGGTTCTCCTTCCCATCGCGTTGGCTAATATTGTGGTGACGTCGATTGTTGCATTTCTTTTTCCTGGGAGCTAGGAAGGTTGCATGGTATGAAACTCAAGGAGTGGGTCAAAACGCTTCTATTTTATGAGATTGCGTTAGGGATGAAGGCCACCTTATCCCATTTCCTTCATTATAGGCCGATCACCGTACAATACCCGCACGAGAAGAAACAGTTACCGTCTAACTATCGAGGTATGTTGGCGTTACTGCGCTATGATGATGGAACGGAGAAGTGCGTGGGATGTGATTTATGTGAGGCGGCTTGCCCCTCCCGTGTCATCCGTGTAGTGAGTGCCGAGGTACCGGGAGAACCCACGAAGCGCTATTCCAAGGAATATTACATGGACATGACCCGATGCTTGTTTTGCGGGCTGTGTGTAAAAGCCTGTCCGGTTGATGCGTTGGGCATGACGCAGGAGTATGAATGGGCGGTCTATGATAAGCGTCAGCTTCAATTAAATAAGGAGCAGCTTCTGGCTATTGGCGATCGCAACTTTCCAGTTCGGGAAAAGCGACTCGAATTTCAACATCCCAATGTGGCCTATTTTAACGTAGGGTTTAAAGAGATTCCGCAAAAAGAACTGTAGTCATTATGGCCTGGCGGTGCACTCGGTCCACATGCCGGCTAAAGAATATCGCCAAAATTTTTGAATGAACCGGTGATGGGAACGATAGTTTTTTTCTATTTTGCCAGCGTGATTGTGGTAACGGCGGCTCTCGTCGTAGCCCTGAGGAGTCCCGTATTTAGTGCTCTGGCGCTCCTGGTCATGTTCTTCCACGTCGCCGGGCTTTTTGTCACGTTGCATGCGGAATTCCTGGCCGTGATTCAGATCCTGGTGTATGCGGGCGCCATTCTGGTGCTCTATCTTTTTGTGGTGATGTTGCTCAATTTGAAGGGTGAAGTACATTTTCACCACCAATTGACTGTAGGCCTTTTTCTGGGATGTATGGTCTTTGCAGAGGCGGTCCTGCTCGTGGTGAAAGGTGAATCCTCATTGGGTGCGAACCTCCCTGATCCGAGAGAACCGACCCATTTGACTCAGGGCAATACGGAATCGATCGGTGAACTCCTGTATTCCACATATCTATTTCCATTTGAAATTGCGTCTCTCATTCTCTTAGTGGCGATGGTGGGTGCGGTTATTCTCACCAAAAAGGGGATATTGGAGGCCAAGGGTTAATGGACGTTCCAGTGAGCTATTACCTTGTGCTGAGCGGAATTGTATTCTCAATCGGGTTGGTGGGAGTACTCATTCGTCGCAATATCATCATAATCTTATTATCCATTGAGTTGATGTTGAATGCCACGAATATTAATTTTGTGGCTTTTTCTTCCTATTTGGGTAATCTTTCCGGACAGGTGTTCGTGTTTTTTGCGCTTACCGTGGCTGCTGCGGAGGTTGCGGTAGGGCTGGCGATTATCATCGCGCTCTATCGGCATTCGGCCAGTACCAACATTGACGACTTCCGGTTGCTGAAATGGTAAGGCGATGCTCTACGCCTTAATTCCTCTCCTCCCACTCCTGGCCTTTGTCATCCTCGGGCTGTTTGGCCATTGGATCAAAAACCGAAGCCATTGGGTGGCCGTGCCAGCCGTCCTGGGATCGTTCCTTCTTTCAATCATGGCGCTTGTCGACGTGGCGGGTGGTCAGACGCTTCAGATACCTCTCTATACCTGGGCGGATTCGGGAAATCTTCATATTGCCTTAGGGTTATTCATCGATCAGCTCACGGTCGCGATGTTGTTGCTTGTCACCATTGTGAGTTCGCTGGTCCATGTCTATACGATTGGTTACATGCATGGAGAACCGGGCTACGCCAGATTTTTCAGCAATATCGCGCTTTTTACCTTTTCCATGTTGATGCTGGTGATGTCCGATAATTTCCTTCAACTATTTGTCTTTTGGGAAGCGGTGGGTCTTTGCTCCTACCTGTTAATCGGCCATTGGTATGAGCGCGAGTCAGCCAGGGCAGCGGCCACCAAAGCGTTTCTGGTGAATCGAGTCGGGGACTTCGGATTCATGTTGGGTATTCTGCTGATCTTTGTCACCTTCGGCAGTTTGCACTATCAGGAGGTGTTTTCCCAGTTGGATCAAAAGTCTGGTGGCCTGGTGAATCTTCTTGGTTCTGTCGGAGGTCATTGGGAAATATCGGTGATGACCTTGATCTGCCTTTTTTTATTCGTTGGGGCAGTCGGGAAATCTGCTCAAGTGCCTCTGCATGTATGGTTGCCGGATGCGATGGAAGGTCCCACTCCGATATCCGCACTTATTCATGCCGCGACGATGGTGACCGCCGGAGTCTTTATGGTTGCCAGATTTGCTCCGTTATTTAACCTTTCTCCCGTGGCCATGGATGTGGTGGCAGTGGTGGGGGGAGCCACGATGTTTATTGGCGCGACCATCGCGTTGACGCAAACCGATATCAAACGGGTTGTGGCCTATTCCACCCTCAGTCAACTCGGCTACATGATGATGGCTTGTGGGCTGGGTGGCTATATTGCCGGAATGTATCATCTTCTGACCCACGGAGCATTTAAGGCCTTGTTATTCCTCGGGTGTGGGTCGGTGATTATTGCTCTTCACCATGAACAAGATATGAAACATATGGGTGGACTCAGGGATAAGCTGCCTGTGACGTATTGGACCTTTCTCATCGGGGCCCTGGCATTGTCCGGTTTTCCTCTCACTGCGGGATATTTTAGTAAAGATGAATTACTCCTGGCTGCCTGGATGGCTAGTGGTCTGGGTAAAGTTCTAGCCGTCTTAGGATTATTAACGGCTCTCATGACGGCTTTTTACAGTTTTCGATTGGTGTTTGTGACATTTTGGGGAGAATCCCGAGTGGATCCTCACCATGCCAAGCATGTGCATGAACCGTCAAAATCGATGACGTTTCCTCTTCTGATTCTTGCCGTGCTGAGTATTCTCGCAGGATACATGGGAATTCCAGAATTTTTGGCTCCCGCATTTCCCGCTGCTGGGAATGGTGGAGATCATCATGAAGGATCTGCAGCCATCGGCATGATGGTGACGGCCACCGCAATGGGCCTATTAGGAATTGCGGGCGCCTATTGGGTCTATGTCAAGTCGCCGGGCTTGCCGGACCGTTTGGCGAATCAGTGGCGATCGCTGTATCAGTTCTCCTTGAATAAATGGTTTGTGGATGAAGCCTATGACCGGACCGTGGTCATGCCAACATTGAATCTTGCGGATCGTTTATGGAAACGGGTGGATATTGCGGTGATTGATGGTGCGGTCAATGGAGTGGCGCGAGCCGTGGCCTGGGGAGGATGGGTGACGCGAAGACTTCAAAGCGGACAAGCACAGAATTATGCGCTGGCCATGACTGTCGGCGCGGCGGTTATTTTAGGTGCGATGATTTTTTATTAGTGTGGGATGGCCACATGTATGATGGGATACTCGTGATGGTTCAACAGACAACCGTATGGCAGGAGATCTTTCAATCGTGACTGAGATGGTCATTCCCACAGGAGGGATCCCCTGGCTCACGATCGTGCTGATTCTCCCGCTGCTCGGAGTGGTCGCGGTCTTGCTCGCTCAGGAGGCACTTTCACGGGCTATTGCGTTGACGATTTCCATCCTGACCTTGCTGGTCTCATTGCCCCTGTGGGTTGCGTTCGACAATGCTCAGGCCGGCATGCAATTTGTGGAAAAGCATCTCTGGATCGATTCTCCCGCCATTCATTATTCATTGGGTGTGGATGGGATCAGCATGCCGCTTGTCCTCTTAACCACCTTTCTCACTCCTCTTTGTATCCTCGTCTCCTGGACGTCGGTTCAAACCAGAATGAAAGAATTCCTGATCAGTTTGTTGGTGATGGAGACGGCGACGATCGGTGTGTTTGCGGCCTTGGATTTTGTGCTGTTTTATGTGTTTTGGGAAACAATGCTGATTCCCATGTATCTTTTGATTGGTGTATGGGGTGGGCCGAACCGGGTCTATGCGGCTATCAAGTTTTTCCTGTATACCCTGGCCGGGAGTATCTTGCTGCTGGTAGCGATTCTGGTGCTGTTTTTTGAAGGTGGGCGAACTTTTGATATTTTGGCTTTAACGCACGCGTCCTACGCTCCTGGTTTGCAATCCCTCCTATTCTGGGCGTTCTTTGCCGCTTTTGCGGTGAAAGTCCCCATGTTTCCCTTTCATACATGGCTCCCGGACGCCCATGTTGAAGCCCCTACTGCCGGGAGCATCATTCTCGCGAGTGTCTTGCTCAAGATGGGAACCTATGGGTTTTTACGATTTTCCTTGCCCATGTTGCCTGATGCCTCGGTTGCGTACACCCCCTTCATCATGACCCTCTCGGTCATCGCCATTATTTATGGCGCCTATATGGCATTGGCACAAGCGGACCTTAAGAAACTTATTGCCTATTCCAGTGTCAGTCACATGGGGTTTGTCACCCTGGGAATTTTTGCGTTAAATGCCCAGGGTATAGAAGGTGCGATCCTTCAGATGATCAACCATGGCATTACGACCGGCGCGCTCTTTATGTGTGTGGGCATCATTTACGAACGGACGCATAGCCGGCAAATTACCGATAATGGCGGGTTGGCGAATGCAATGCCGAAATACGCAACATTTTTTGTGATTTTTGCGTTGTCGTCGGTTGGCCTTCCAGGCATGAACAGTTTTGTCGGAGAGTTTTTAGTCCTGGTTGGAACCTTTGCCTGGAGCAAGCTGACAGGGACCCTTGCGGCTTTGGGGATTATTTTGGCTGCCGCCTATATTTTGTATTTGGTGCAACGGATGATTTATGGGCCGGCCTCTCCGCAGATGCTCCCTAAATTAACTGATTTGAATATCCGTGAATTCGGGATGCTGGTTCCGTTGGTGGTATTGGTGTTTTGGATCGGGCTCTATCCGAAACCGTTGCTGGATGTGATGCATGCGAGCGTGGCGAGGGTCATCGCGTCTCAATCTACATCAGTCATGGTTCAGAAGGGGGGAGATGGCCGAGGTCACACCCTGGCGATGACGGCCGAGCCATCTGGGCATCGGCTCATCATGAAGGGTGATGCTGCCCCATGACGCTTCCTCTCGCCGATCTTGTTCTCATTCTTCCTGAATTGCTTATTGTGGGCATGGCCTGTCTGATTCTCGTTCTTGATCCTATTACGCCTGCACACAAAAAAGATCTCCTGGCGTGGATGAGTCTCGGCATTCTCGTGGTAGTCAGCGTGGTGACGGTGAGCGGTTTTGGTGAGCGGGTGATGGCCTTTAGTGATTTAGTGGTCGTGGATTCGTATGCGGTATTTTGGAAAATGTTGCTGTATCTTGTGAGTGGTCTGACCATTTTACTGTCAATGGGGTATCTCAAAGAGGAAAAGATCCAACTCGCGGAATACTACGCATTTGTCCTGTTGGCATTGACCGGAATGATGGTGATGGTATCGGGGGCTGATTTGCTCACGATCTATCTTGGAATCGAACTGATGTCGATTACCCTTTATATTATGGCCGGGTTCAAGCGATTTGAGCTGCGGTCAATCGAATCTTCGGCTAAATATTTTGTGCTGGGAGCCTTTTCCTCAGGAATTTTGCTCTATGGGATTTCGATTATTTTCGGTGTCACTGGAAGTACGAGGCTGGTAGAAATCGCAGCCGTGGTCAATGGGCGCGGGATCGATGACCCGTTAGTCTTTATTTCGCTCATGCTGCTGATCGTGGGATTTGGATTTAAAGTCGCGGCAGTGCCCTTTCATATGTGGACGCCTGATGTGTATGAAGGGGCCCCGACGTCTGTGACGGCGTTTATGGCGGTGGCTTCCAAGGCGGCCAGCTTTGCCGCGTTCCTCCGTGTTCTTCTGGAAGCCTTCGGTGGAATTAAACCGGATTGGAATATGTTGATTCTGGTCATATGCATTATCACGGTGGCCCTTGGCAATCTTGTGGCCATTGTTCAGACCAACGTGAAGCGGATGCTGGCCTATTCCAGTATTGCCCATGCGGGTTATGCATTGATTGGTGTCGTGGTCGCCGGGTGGGCCGGAAGCGAGGGGGCGGTTTCGTCTCAAGGCGTTTCGAGCCTGATGCTCTATCTGGCCATTTACTCGTTTATGACGATAGGGGCATTTTCCATGGTGGCCATCTTGCGGAAGGGTGGCCTGGAAGGCGAGGAAATAGAAGATTTCACCGGATTGGCCAAGCGACATAAGGGTGGCGCGTTTCTCATGTTGGTTTTTATGGTGTCGTTGGCGGGCATTCCTCCCACCGCCGGGTTCATTGGGAAACTGTATCTTTTCATGGCGGCGGTCAATGCCGGCTTGGCATGGCTGGCGATCATTGGATTGATCTTTGCCGCTATTTCAGCTTTTTTCTATTTGCGCATTGTCATGGTGATGTATATGCGTGAGCCATCCTCCGAACAGGAATTGCATACCCGATTGGTCCTTTCTCCACAGGTATCGTTTGTGTTGGCCTGCGCCGTGGCCGGTGTGGTTTTGCTCGGGATCTTTCCAGGTCCGCTGGTATCGGTTGCAGACCTTTCCTCCCTCTCCCTGAAATAACTCTCGGTTGTGCGGTTCAACTCCTGTATTTCGGTTTGTTGTTGGGCTGACAAGGTTAGTCCTGTTGCTCGAAACCTAATACGACAACTCCGATCATCATGAAGGCTGCACCAATCAACCGCTCGCCTACGTATTTCTCCTTCAAAAATAAAAAACCCCACATGACGGCAAAGAGAATACTCGATCGTTTTACCGCGATGACGGAGGGAACCGGTCCCAGGCTGAGAGCAGTATTGTGAACGAGGAGGCCTATGGTCTGAAACAGGCCGATCAGCAAAAGGATGCCGAGAGTGGTCAGGTGAGGAGCGGCATTATTCTGTGCCGGCAGGAATCGTAGCAAGAACACAAATCCGATGGTCATCACGCTGGAAATGGAGAGGCTCCAAAAGATGGGAGAGGAATTCTGCACGCCGATTTTGTCGAAATTCGACGAGAGGCTATATATGAACGCCACGGAAAGCATTCGCCTTGGCCCCGGTTCCCGGAAGATCGCGAATAATGGCGCAAAAAGACCATGGTGTATTGATTGAATATGGAGGACATATGCTCCCCCCACAATACAGAAGATGCCCACGATATCCCGTGTCGTTGGGATATCTCCGACCAGGAAAGGGGAGGTGATCAGTAAAAAAAGAGGAGTAAATGAAACGAAGGGAATGGCCAAGGAAAGATCGGAACTTTGTAAGGCTCTCATGAATTGGAACATGGCCAGGATATTCAGGGTTCCTCCAATGAGCAGTGCCCACCCATACCGGGGGCCCAGCAAAGGAACTGAATCCGTGAACAGCACAATGCTCAGAAGTATGGGAATAGGAGTCGCACCAGCGGCTAAAGCCGCCAGTTGAGGTGAGACGGATCGCAGTCCCTGCTTACTTAATAGGTCTTTTAGAGATTCAGTGAGTGCCGCCAACAGAGCAAAATACATCCAGCTCATGCAGGGATCCCCAATTCAGACGATTTCGAGGTGAAATAATTGATCACAAATTTTGTCTGAATGCACGTAGCTAGGAATGCGTGTTCAGGATCTTACAATGAATACCTGGATGCCACCAGTGGTTTCATCTGAAGTTCCGGGAAGATGTGGAATCGAATAGGAAATGGGGCCGGAGTGAGGGGGTTTACGGTGAAGACCTAGGAAGCCAGGGGGTTAGGACAGTGCTGGAAGACTTCCTGAAGAGCCGCATAGAGTTGACCCGATGTGGCAGACGTGGAGCTCTGGAGTGGTTGTGAGGGAAGAGAACAGGTGGCTCCACGTGACAGCAAATAGTGTGTCAGATTCCGTTGGCCGGAAAGAGCGGCAGAATGGAGGGGTGTGATGCCAATGGCATTGGTGGCATCGATCGGCGCGCCGGAATCCAGAAGTAGGCGAGTCATGTCGGCATCTCCGGTTTGTGCGGCGATGTGCAGCGCAGTCCAGCCTTCCTTAAATGAGGATTGGACCGTTGCGCCGCGAGCTAACAGAAAAGACGCCATCCGGTGGTGATGCTCTTGCACGGCAATGTGGAGTGGCGTGATGTTTCCTTTAGAGCCATCTACGGGCGCACCGTGCTGGAGGAGGAGATCGGCGATATCCACATGTCCTCCCTTCGCGGCGAAATGGAGAGGCATCCATTCGGACTGATAAATTGCCTCAGGGTCTGCTCCTTTTTGTAACAGAAGACGAGTAATCGTAAATTGCCCGGATCTTGCGGAAAAATGCAGAGGTGTCGCTCCTTGTGGAGTGCGCTGATTGACATCGGATCCTTGAACGACCAGCTTCTGAACCAGGGGCAAATTGCGATTTTGAATAGCTTGAAAAAGATCAGGTTCCTGGGAGAAAGAAAAGGTGTTCCACTCTGATGCCAATGCATAGGACAGAAGAATGCCAATACATACCACCGCATATTTGACTATGATGAGTTCGCGTGATTGCGGCATGAGAAAACTGTTTCTTTGCTTGAAAGATGAATGGAAACGGTCTCAGGGGTGAGCCCAATGAGCATTAAGATGTAGCGAACGTCAAAGCGGTGGCCTACACCATTCCCCATTTGAAGGGGGCGTTCCTCGCGCTCTTTTTGGTGTGTTTGTGGATTACGTGGGGAATCTAAGCTGCAAAAATTACAAGGACCTTTGGAAATCGTGAAAAAAACCGAGTAAGTCTGGCCCGGTATTCACGAATGGGTGGGGGTACGGACAACTCTGTAAGTTCTTGACGAAGGCAACAATGAGGAATTTACCGAAGTGGGGAAGAGAGGCTAGGGAGTCTGGGGTACGGCAGGTGAGACAGGAGGGCGGAATCTATGAAGCTGCGCTTGTTAAAGCTGGGTTCTTTGTCGGCTGGTCTGTGTCATCTAGATCCGAATCCTGCTGAAGACACGCCAGTTGGTCGGCTTGGAGTATCAAACCATCCAAAACCTTGTGCCAATGTGTTGCCGTACCTAGGGATTTTTCAAAGAGAATGCCCCCTTCTTTGGTTTCCATATTGAGAAAATTGACAACATGGAAGGGTTCGTCTTCATCGTGGATCCACACCATGAGGTCGATTCGCTGGTTGTCTTTTTGGGAAGAGGAGGTCTGCCAACTCTTGATCAATCTTTCCGCGTTCGCCTGCATGAGTTTTTGAAATGAGATAAGGGATTTTGGGGCAGTTCGTAACGTTTCGTTAAGGACTTCTCCATTTTTTACGAGGAATGAACCGACCAGGCTTGAAATATGAATCAAGCGTGGTGGGACCGCAGGACTATGTAACAGGCAAATTTTGAGATTTTGTTCGTTGACAGCAATACCTCCATGCCCATCGGTACTCATGAACATTTGTGATGGAATGAAACTTGTGCCCTGGATCTGGGGTTCTTCTTTTTTGTTTTTCGCTTTAGGACTCAGGCTTAATGTGAGCATAATGGCCCCGAGTGCAAGATATACCACCAACATTATGAACATCAGGACGAAATCCATCAATGAATCCTTATGACTGTGAGAGTTCTTACAGTATTGTTAAAGATCGAAATGGAGTCTAACTCGTGAGAATTTTGCAAGTTTACTTGTCACCTTAAGCCGGAGGTGGTTTTCGGCGTCTAGAATAAGGCAGAACATGCAGCAATCCCCTGATACTTAAGGCTCTCCTTTCCGCGTACCATGTGATGAGAAAATTTTGTTACCGAAACCAAGGAGACAGAGGGGATGTCCAAACTGATGGTTCTGCTATTATTTCGAGCCGGCTTTCAATATATTATTTCGGCAGAATCGGAATTTGGCTTTATGGGTGTATGAAGAAATATGTTGTGGATGAAAATCAGCCTCTTTCTGTTAAGAGGTTTAAATGAAAATAGGGACACTGAAACACCAAAACCTCAAGATGGGCTAAGGAAAATTTCATGGACGTGGAATAGGCGAACCAGCGGGAGAAGGTCTGGTCCTTAGGGCATAATCTTTAGGATTCGTTGAAGTTCCTCAGGTCATTTGCTAAGCTGACTTTCCTTTTTTTACCCATCAACAGAGACGCGTAGCAGGAGAACACATGGCAAAATTGGGGAAGGCGCTGATCAGCGTATCCGATAAATCCGGTCTAGAGAAAATGGCCAAGGGGTTGGCGGCACTTGATGCGGATATTTTGTCAACAGGTGGAACCGCCAAGATGCTCCGCGACGCCGGGGTTGCTGTGACCGAGGTGGCAGATTACACCGGGTTTCCGGAAATCTTGAACGGGCGGGTGAAAACGTTACATCCGAGGATTCATGGTGGGTTATTAGGGCGGCGTTCGGTGGATGCGCATGTGCGACAAATGCAAGAGCAGGGAATTGAGCCCATCGATGTCGTGATCGTCAATCTTTACCCATTTGAAGCGACCATTGCGAAGCCTGGCTGTACGTTTGAAGAAGCCATTGAAAACATTGATATCGGGGGACCATCCATGCTCCGGTCGGCGGCAAAGAACCATGAGGATGTCCTGGTGGTGGTCGATCCTCAGGATTATGAGCGGGTCTTGGAGGCCTTGCAGTCGGGAACGGTCTCTTTAGGCTTGCGACGCGAATTAGCCAAAAAAGTCTTTGACCATACCGCCAGGTATGACAGCCTGATCGCCAATTATCTCACCTCCAAGTTAGCCGATACCTCAGAGCAAAAATTCCCCTCGTTGTTGTGTCTGTCGTATGAAAAGGTCGAAGATCTACGGTATGGAGAAAATCCGCATCAGGCCGGTGCGGTATACCGGGACCGGCAGACCAAAGAAGCCTCGCTTTGCCAGGCCAAACAACTTCATGGCAAAGCCATGTCCTATAATAATTACTTAGATGCGAATGCGGCATTGGAACTGGTAAAGGAGTTTGATGAAACGGCGGTCGTCATCGTCAAACACAATAATCCCTGCGGGGTCGCCATCGGGGATATGCCGGTGGAGGCCTATGTGCGGGCCCGAGAAACGGATCCGGTCTCGGCCTTTGGCGGGGTCATTGCCTGTAATCGAGACGTCGATCTGGCCATGGCGAAAGAAATCACCTCCACGTTTGTGGAGGTATTGATTGCGCCGGCATTTTCGGAAGAGGCCTTGGCTGAACTTCAACGGAAAAAAGATTTGAGGCTGTTAGCGGTGGGTGCGTTGGAAAGTGCACAACGGGATGCCTTGGATATGAAAAAAATTGTGGGCGGGATTTTGGTGCAAGACCGGGATTTGGGGTCGTTGCGTGAGATGGGAGATTTATCCATGCCGAGTGAACGGCAACCGACCGACCACGAGTATCAAGCCTGCGATTTTGCCTGGAAAGTGTGCAAGCACGTCAAGTCCAATGCCATTGTCTTTGCCACGCAGATCCAAACCGTCGGCATTGGCGCCGGCCAAATGAGCCGGGTTGATTCGGTGAAATTGGCTCAAATGAAAGCGAATCTTCCCATCAAAGGGTGCGTGATGGCTTCCGATGCCTTTTTCCCGTTTCGTGATGGCATTGATGCCGCCGCAGGCGCAGGGATTACTGCGGTAATTCAGCCAGGAGGGTCTATTCGGGATAAGGAGATCATCCAAGCCGTTGATGAGCATAAGATGGCCATGATTATGACGGGCATGCGCCACTTCCGTCATTAACAAATCCAACCTCGACACTTTTCATTATCTCCCAGAGTTCAAGCGTTCTGACTTGGCAGGTGTTTTATACTGTTGTTTCGTCCCTTTTCGGCTTTCTGGATTCTTGAGGAAATGGTGGTGGAAGAGATTGTCAGGGCCTAGCCGAGGTAAAAGTAAGCAAGCTGGGGCAATGTTCCTGACCCCCATATGTTGAAGGGATGACGGGAGGCACAAATTTTTCCGGTGAACATATTAATCATAGGCAATGGTGGCCGCGAGCATGCCCTCGCATGGAAGCTTGCCCAATCGCCACGTGTGGGAAAACTTTTTTGTGCCCCGGGCAATGCGGGGATCGCCCAGGTAGCCGAATGTGTGCCACTTCAGGTTGATGACCTTGAAGGGCTTAAGCACTTTGCCCAAACCCACGAGATCAACCTCACGGTGGTCGGACCCGAGCTGCCGCTCTCCCTCGGCATCGCCGACGAATTCCGAAAATCGCACTTACGGATTTTTGGCCCCACTCGCAATGCGGCTCTTATTGAATCCAGCAAATCGTTTGCCAAAGAACTCATGGTGCGGGAAAAAATTCCCACCCCTTCTTCCCGTACATTTGACCAACTGAAACCGGCTTTAACCTGGCTCGAATCCTGCCCGCTCCCGATCGTCGTCAAAGCCGATGGCCTGGCGCAAGGGAAGGGGGTCATCATTTGCCAAACCAGGGCGGACGCCCGTGAGGCGGTTCGCAGCATGCTGGAGGAGCAGCGATTTGGAGTAGCCGGCGCCCGGGTCGTGCTGGAAGAATTTCTTGAGGGAGAGGAACTCACCGTTATGGCCTTTGCCGATGGCGGAACGGTCATCCCTATGATCCCCGCCCAGGATCATAAGCGAATCGGTGAAGGGGACACGGGTCTGAATACTGGAGGGATGGGGGCCTATGCGCCGGCCCCATTGGGAACATCAGAACTCCGTCAGCGTATTCTTGACGAAGTCTTGTCTCCGGCGGTCACGGGGTTGTCCCGGGTGGGGAGTCCTTTTTATGGCGTGTTGTATGCGGGGATTATGGTGAAGGATGGCAAACCCTATGTATTGGAATTTAACGCCCGCTTTGGCGATCCCGAAACCCAGGTGGTCTTGCCACTCTTAAAAACAGATTTATTGGATGTGCTGGAAGCCGTGGTCGAACATCGTTTGGACCAACTGCAGGTGGAGTGGCACAATCAGGCAGCGGTGTGCGTGGTATTGACCTCCGGCGGATATCCCGAGTCCTATCAAACGGGATTGCCAATCACCGGCCTCCCGGAAAAAGAGTCGAAGTCGGTCATAGTGTTTCACGCCGGGACCTCCTATGCCAATGAAAAGATTGTCACAAATGGCGGGAGGGTCCTAGGGGTAACCGGGATTGATTCGACCCTGGCCGGTGCCAGAGATCATGCTCATCAGGCACTCGCCCCGATTCAGTTTGAAGGCCGGTATTTCCGTTCCGACATCGGGCACCGCGTGCTGCAGGTTCCATCCTGATTCAAGGGCCCCCTACCATGGCCACCGTTCTCCCACTCAATTCCCCTCCATCGCCTCAACTGATTCATCAGGTTGCGCAATGTCTCCAGGATGGCGGAGTCCTAGCTGTGCCGACCGACAGCTTTTACGCGCTGTCGGTCAGTCCCTTCAATGAAATGGCATTAAAGCGGCTGATGGATATCAAAGGCGAACGCAGCCACAAACCCTTTCCGGTGTTAGTGGGTGACCTATCCCAACTGAATCAACTGACGGAAGCTATCCCCGATGTCGCTCGAACACTCATGGAAGAGTTCTGGCCAGGGTTGCTCACGTTGGTTTTCCAGGCTCGTTCAACTCTTTCGCCTATCCTGACGGGCGGGCAGGGAACCGTTGGCATCCGGCAGCCGAATGATCCACGAGTCTGCGAACTTATGACGCACATCGGTCCACTCACCGGCACTAGCTCCAATCGAAGCGGGCAGCCGCCGGCGCAATCTGCGGGACATGTGAGGCAACAATTAGGGACAGTGGTTGATGTGATCGTCGATGGCGGACCTGCGCCGGGTGGTCAACCTTCCACTGTGTTGCAACTGGAACCGGAACTCTGCATCCTCAGAGATGGTGCAGTCACCCGAAAGCAAATTGAAGTGGTTCTTGGCCAACCGTCTTTATGGTTTCGTGAATAATGAGGGAAAAAGCATTCAATCCTGAATTTCATTTTTACCCATTGGTTGTACCATCAAGAATGTAATTTAAGGAATGAAAACAGTGGGCTTCCTTGATTTTTTGATTTACAAATTTGCAGCAAACGAAGTTGAAATAACTCTGAACAAAGACGTTGTCATTTTCCGTTCCGGAGACGCAAGCTTACGGCTAGAACCTGTGGTATATCTGGCAGCCGACTCTAGGAATCCGCGAGTCCTTTCAATTGGTAAATCCACTGATCTCAGCGAACCTTTTGAACGCATTGATCTCTTTGATGGTAAACGAATTGTAATTAAGGGTTTGGACAAAACGAATGCTTTAGAAATGTTTTTACATTTTGGCTTCACCCAATTAGCAGGGCGGCTGGCTTTAGTCCGACCTAAGGTGATATTTGTCCTTGGAAACCCATTATCGGAGATTTTCGGAGGATATGAGCGTGTTGTGCTCATGCAATCCGCGGAAAATGCCGGGGCCCGAGAAGTTGTTTTTGGCTAAAATGGAACTATCTCAAACTAAATTAAGATATGAGAAGCCGGAAGGGATCTCAGTCACACGGATATTGGCTTAGCCGGATAGACTGCATAAGCCGGTGGGCTATACGGCCAATATCTCAATGGTTAGGCGTCAGTGAAACCGCCCCATGCGTGGAATCGTAGTCGAGATAAAACCAGCCAACGTCCTAATGCCCGGTATCGAGTTTATGCAGTATGGCAACCAACATCTCGATGCAGCCGAGTTCCTTTCGGCGAGAGATCCTGATGCCTGGTTTGATCTCCCTCACATATCACCTGCTCTGCCAAGCGCTCGGGCTAGGAGAAGCACCGGGTCCCATGCGGTGTGATGCAAATGGCAATTGGGAGGCAGATTGCGTTCGCTTGAGGTTCTTTGCCGCGAAACCAATCGTCGCAACCTAACATTCTGTTCGAGAGGGACGCGCCAAAAACGGCGCCCCCTCAACTTTACATTAGACCGCAGTCCTGATATTGGAGAATCCGTCGACTATGTGCAAAGACGCCGTCATTGATCTATACGAGCGACATGCGCCGATCTATGATCGCGACCGCGGTCGATCCCTTCAGGAACGCATGTGGCTGGATCGGTTTCTGGTCAAGGTGCGTTCCGGAGGCACAGTTCTCGACCTGGGCTGCGGGATGGGCGAGCCAATCGCACGATACCTAATCGATCGCGGGTTTCGCGTCGCTGGCATGGATACCTCGGCGTCTATGATCGCGCTTTGCCGCGCGCGCTTTCCCGACTCCGAGTGGCTTGTGGCTGACATGCGTCAGTTCGAGGTCGGCCGACGGTTCGAAGGCATCCTGGCATGGGACAGCTTTTTTCATTTGGGCATGGAGGATCAACGGAAGATGTTTCGACGCTTCGCCGAACATGCTCAACGAGGTGCACCGCTCATGTTCACGAGCGGTCCTGCGGAAGGTGAGGCGATCGGCACCTACCGCGAGGAACCACTCTACCACGCGAGTCTCGGACCTGCGGAGTATGAGCAGCTGCTCGCGACCAACGGGTTCGTCGTGAGAGCGTACATGGCAGAAGATCCAGCATGCGGCAAGCACACCGTGTGGCTCGCAACCTATGATGTCGCACCCGCGGCCTAACAAACCTGTGAAGCTGACCTGGCCCTCGCTCCCCTTGTCCAGGTGCTCCTCACGTTGCTCGGAGACGGGTAGCTTACACTTCACACTTGCAAGCCCTCGCAGGTGGCGGACGGAGTGCTGAAGAGGTTGAAGGGGACGTGGCTGCTCGATGGGGGATTAGGGGGAATTGATGATCTGGCGGCTGAACAGAGTTCGCGCCTAGGACTGTTTGTCCGCCGTCTGCAGCAGCCGAACGTGCGGCTCGAATCGACGGGCCTCCTGCCCACCATTCAGCCGCAGACTCTGTTGAGCTATCACCGGATTTGACACCGCCAATGAAGATTGTTGAATTTGCTTTTATTGTATATCCGGCCACGGATCTGGCGCGGTCCCGTGCCTTTTATGAGGGCGTTCTCGGGCTCACTAGCGCGACTTCCATGGATCTGGCAGACGGATTCTGGGTCGAATATGAGATCGGTCCTCACACGCTGGCCATCGGCAAAGAACCATTCCTGAAGCCATCGGGCGACGGTCCTCAGCTTGTGCTGGAAGTGGACGATTTCGACAAGACGATAGAACACCTCAGGCATTATGACGTGCACTTCGCCCTTGAGCCTTTTGACCTCCCTCACTGCCGGGCAGCGATTATCCTGGACCCCGACGGGAACAAGCTTGGCATACATAAACGAAAGGCCTAACAGCTGATAGGCCCATGTTTTTAGGAGTCTTCTGGAATTGGAGTTATGGAAAATAGAAATTCAAATTTTGGATGTGGCTGCCATCCTGCGGGCTTTTTGGAGCGAGAGCAAAGGCGTTTCGAGAGCCTGTTTGGCTCGAGAGGAGTCCATGGTGAGATCCATGGGGCGGATCAGTCCTGATTCCTCGATGGTTCCCATTTGAATATTCGATGTCTCCGCGATCCCAAAGTGCTGGAGCAATCCCATACCCAAGTCCCACCGGTTCAGGCTTTCAGGGCCCCCGAGATGTACGATTCCTGGCACATCTTTGGTGGCGACTTCCAGTAATACTTCGGCAAGATTTTCCACCCAGATAGGGCAACGACGTTCATCTATGAACAAGCGGTACTGTTCGCCGGCTTTTGTGGACTCGATTAAGCGTGTCGTCTGGCGGTCCGGCGTGCGCAGATCATAGAGCAATGAGGTGCGGACGATGGTGGCCTTCGGATTCAGGGAGCGGATGAGTTCTTCCGCCTGGGCTTTGGCCTTACCGTAGGGGTTGATGGGGTTCGTGGGGCTCTCTTCGGTATAGGGCGCCGAAGTCCCATCAAAGACTTGATCGGTCGAGAGGTGAATGAAGCGAATGTTTCGCTCTACTGATTGCATGGCGAGGAGTCCTGCTGCAGGGAGGATCGCATCAATTCCTTTTCCCTGCTCCGAGCAGGCGGTGTGAATCATGACGTCTGGTTGCACCCGATCCATGAGGACTCGAACTTCCTCAGGGCTTTGGAGATCACACACATGAAAGGTTACGCCGGGAAGGGATGTGGAGGGCGTAACGTGCAGCGTTCCGGCTGCGACAAATTGATTGGCCCGACGTAGGAGGTGATTTCCTAAAAAGCCCGCTCCGCCGGTGACGAGGAGACGTGTTTTCATCGCCCGCATTGTAGACCAATGCCAAAAGGAAAATCTTGTGTGATGAAAGACGGTTCCTTAGAATACCGACAGTGTCAATATTTTTGGAAGGAATCGGCTCATGCAGAAGATTGATTTGCGCAGTGATACCGTGACGAAACCGACACCCGCTATGCGGGAGGCGATGGCTCAGGCCGAGGTGGGCGATGATGTGTATGGAGAAGATCCGACCGTGAATCGATTGGAGGCCCTGGCCGCTGAAATGTTAGGCAAGGAGGCCGCGGTCTTTGTGCCATCCGGGGTGATGGGCAATCAATTGGCTCTCCGATTGCACACGCGGCCCGGTGATGAAGTGATCGTGGATAGTACATCCCATCTCATTCGCTATGAAGGAGGATCGGCGTCTTCGCTCTCCGGGGTCCAATTGGTTTGCGTGCCGGGTCATCGCGGTCGCCTTTCGCCGGAGTCGGTCGAAGCGGCCATCCGGCCGAAGGGACTTCATAACCCTCCAACCACGTTGGTGTGTCTGGAGCAGACCCATAATGTGGGTGGAGGATCAATTTATTCCTTGGAGGTCATTCATCAAATTGCAGAGGTGGCCCGCACCCATGGGCTGGCCCTGCATTTGGATGGTGCTCGGTTGTTCAATGCCGTGGTCTCAACCGGTGTGGCGGCTGCTGACTATGCTCGTCCATTTGATACGGTGTCCTTTTGTTTGTCGAAAGGTTTGGGGGCTCCCGTCGGGTCGATGGTGGTGTCCGATGCGGCACGTGTTCAAACATTGCGCCGTCTTCGCAAAGTGTTTGGCGGGGGGATGAGGCAGGTGGGCATTCTGGCCGCTGCGGGTGTGTATGCACTTGAGCATCATATTGTCCGATTGGCTGAGGATCATGTGAATGCACATTATCTGGCGACACTCTTAGAGGACATCCCGGGTGTGGTCGTTGATGTCAAGGCAGTGGAGACCAATATGGTGATGTTTCAGGTCCCCCATTCTTCTAAAACGACCGACAAGCTTTTAGCGGACTGCCGGGAGGCCGGAGTCCTGTTGAATGCCATGGGGGATCGGGCGTTTCGGGTGGTGACGCATTTGGATGTCAATCATGAAGATATGGTTGCGGCCGGGCGGGTCTTCAGGCAGGTCTTTTCAGCCGCGGGGTGAATGTCGCCACCCCTGAGTTCGTTGACAGGGTCAGGGACAGTTCCTACAATTTCTATTGATTAGCTTGATGAAGGGAGCCAACGTGAGTTTATTGGATACGGTTTCGTTTCAGCATATCACGAGAATTTTAGAAGTGACGGATGAGTTGGATATTTCCCGGGAGGCAGTGGAAATTCCCCTGGCCCCGGCAAGTCCAGGGGTGGTTCGTCGGTTGTCCAATGGCAAGCTGGAAATTGTTGTTGATGCCGATCTGCCCTTCGATGATTGGGTGCAGACACTGCCTGAAAAGATTCAGGCGGAAATGCCGGATGATTAAGTCCGATTAGTCAAAACGTGTAACCAACAGGTAGGCAAAGGAGACCGTACTCATGGCTGTGCGTGATCGTGAGTGGCCTGGGTATACCATTTGGTACTGTTGTCAGGAGTGTGGCCGCTTGTGGACGTATCAAGGGTCAGATGTTGTGGCGCTGGACCTCTGCAGTTCATTGGGACCGGCCATGGTCGGGGACGGCGTCCGCGGACGAATGTGTGCAATTTGTGAAGGGCGATGCCACGCCCCGTCGGCTGAAATTTAGCGACCGTGATCGTGTGGGGAAGACAAGCGTTTAGCCTCAACGACGCCATGTTTCCCTGACGCATTTACTGAGAACCAACCGCAACGGGTTGTCCCTTCATGTCTGTCTCGCCTGACTGTTTCGTGGTTTTTTCCACTGACCATTCATGGGGCGTAATCTTTAGGAGATGCCCTTTGAGCGTATAGAATTCGCCTTCCGGTATTTCCACCTGGTCCGTGCCAGTCACATTAATGGCCAGGACCCGTTTCTTGTCTCCTCTGTTGGATAAAATTATGCCGTTCTCCAATCGTTCCAGTTGATAGGCCCCTTGTTCGTTAATGACCAGGGAGTTGGCTTCTATCTTTGCGTGCATTTTTCCAACTTTATCGAAAATGGCAAAATTGACTCGAACAGGGGTTCCTCCGGTTTTTCGGAGCTGCATTTCAATTTGGGGGAGTCCGTCAATTTCTACAATTCCATTGGAATTGCGGTACCAATGCGGTCCGACTTTCACATCCATGCCCACCATGCCTCCTTTGTTCTTCAGTGAATAGACTCAAAAACTGACCCGTATTGTACTGACCGGATCAGGCTGGTGGCTAGAGGAAATGTTTCTTGGGGAGTGTTGAAAACACGTGGGGTACCTCGAAATGCTTTTAGGGGGTGCGTATTGGCCGCTTGCCCCTGCTCACATACTCCTCCGTGCGCTCCGCTCGTCCTAGCGGACTGCGGCTTTTTCTCGAGAAGCCTCGGAACAGGGCTGAACTCGCCATTCTTTGGCCAAGCTCAGGTCAAGTTTTGAGCATTCCTTGAAACGGCGAGGAGCTTGGGATGTGTGGGAGAGAATACGGGGAGGCTGTCACACGTAACTGGAGTTAGGACTTATCCTTGATTCGATTCAGGATGAGGGCAATGCACCCACCCAAGAGTCCTCCTCCAAAGATCGGCGGTCCCAATTCGACCAGTTTAATTTCCCATATAGGTTCATTAGCCAACATTAGATCCCGAATCCCGCCTTGAATCATGATGACAGCCAGTGCCATGAGGGCGCCAATCATGAACCACCATCGAAATACTTTAAACGATTCCATGAAATGTCCTTATGCCAATTATGCCAGAATGGGTCGATCTAATGTTCGGTACTGAATTGCTTCAGCGACATGTGTGGGTGAAATCATAACCGATTCTCCTAAGTCGGCAATAGTTCGGGCCACACGTAAAATCCGGCCATAGGCACGTGCGGACAATCCCAGGCGGGTGACGGCTTGATCCAACAAAGTGTTTCCGGCTTGATCCAGTTGGCAATATTTTTTGAGCAAGCGAGGCTTAAGCTGTGCATTGTTTAGAGTCTGCTCAGCGCGGTAGCGGTCGATTTGACGATGTCGGGCCTGGATCACTCGTTGACGAATGGCTGAAGAGGCTTCACCGGTTTTGCTGCCTGAGAGCTCTTTGACAGGGACTGCGGGGACTTCGATGTGAATATCCAGCCGATCAAGGAGTGGACCGGATAGACGGCTTCGATACCGTTGAATGTGATAGGGCGTACAGACGCATTCATGGGTGGAGTCTCCGCAATATCCACATGGGCAGGGATTCATCGCGACGATTAACATAAGTTTGGCGGGAAAGGTGAAGCTGGCCTGTGCGCGGGTCAGTGTGACAGTTCCATTTTCCAGTGGCTGGCGTAAGCTATCCAAGAGCGACCGCTTAAATTCCAAGGCTTCATCTAAAAAAAGGACGCCATGATGTGCCAGAGAGACTTCTCCGGGACGGGGGATGGATCCTCCTCCAACCAGGCCGGCTTCTGAAATGGTGTGATGGGGGGCACGAAAGGGGCGATAAGCGAGGAGGGCCGCATGAGGTGGAAGGTTTCCCGCCACACTGTGAACCTGACTGGCTTCCAAACATTCCTGAAAGCTCATGGGTGGAAGAATACCTGTTAACCGTTGGGCTAACATGGTTTTCCCTGATCCTGGCGGACCTACCATGAGAAGATTGTGCCCGCCTGCGGCAGCCACCTCCAGGGCACGTTTGGCCTGATATTGTCCCACCACATCGGCAAAGTCTTCCTCAGTGGAGGAGAGTCCGGGTTGCACGAGGGGAAAGGTATTTTTTGCAGGAAGGAGAGTGAGCGCCTTCTGGAGAAATTCCACCACCTGAGGGAGGGTCGAAACGCCAAACACGGTGGCGTGGTCGACCACGGCAGCCTGCGAAGCATTGTCGTGAGGCAGGATCAATGAAAAGGGGTGATGAGTGGCAATAGCCATGGATAGCGCCCCGGGTACCGCTTTGATTCTGCCATCCAATGCCAGTTCTCCAACAAAAATATAGGAGGTGACGGCGTCTTGTGACAGAACCCCTTCGGCTACCAAAATGCCGATGGCAATTCCCAACTCAAGACCTGCCCCTTCCTTTTTTAATCCGGCCGGCGCCAAATTGACGGTGATTTTTTTGGCAGGAAAATGGAACCCCGTGTTTTTGAGTGCGGATCGAACCCGGTCCCGGCTTTCACGAACGGTTGCATCGGGTAGCCCCACGATGGAAAATTGTGGAAGGCCTCCACCTATATCCACCTCAATTTCTATGAGATTGGCTTCTAAGCCCACCAATCCCACACTTTGAATTTTGGCTAACATGCTTGTCTTATCTATTCGATTTCGACCTGTGGTGGCTGTGCATTCACGGATCCTAAATCACGTTTTTTTTGAAACTACAACCAAATCATTTGGCGGATTCGGCCTGCTGGCCGCTGAGGGTTCCTGCCGACCATAAGGTTTAAGAGATATCGGTCTTGTGTGATGGACTCATGCATAGGGCTTCTGAAAATTTGCACTGTGAGCGAGTGCTTATGGGGGAGATACGGGCGATGAAAGAGCGGGGAGTTTCGGTGCGGGGGTAAGAGACGGTGGATTCGGAGGGGATGGAAGTACAGGACTGGGTCCCTCCGAAGAAAGGGTAGGGATCTGAACCGAATCCAATATGTCTTGGAGTTCCTTGCTTTCAATGTTGTCTAACGACTCGGTGTTCGGGGAGGGAGCAGTTGAGTCCTGTAAGGATGGCGGTCCCTTGGGAGAAAGTGCTGGAGACTGTTCAGATTGTGATGCGGGTTTCTCCGTGACTGTAGGGACAAGTCTTTGCCCCGTTGCTGGAGGATTTGTTGTCGACGGCGGTGGCGTGACCGGAGTAACCGGTTTTTTGGAAGATGGTGGATCAGCCATGTTGGCATGGCCTTGGGATGGCGCCGAGTTTGGTTTGTCCGAAACCTGGGTGCCTTCAGATATGTGTTGTGGGCTCGGGTTCAGAGATTGTGTATTTGTGTGTTCCGGAGGAGAAGGCAATGGTGTTTCAGGGTGGTGTGATGCATCAGGTTTCAAGGAGTGATCCTCCCCCACCGTTGCTGGTGCCGGGGGTGTCGGGATTGCCCGGTTTGAGTTATCACTCTTTGGTGTGTCACTGATGTTCACGTGTGGCACTTCTGTCGTTGAGGTATTGAGCGGAGAAGAAATTGGGCTGTCAGGAGGTACGGTCGACAATGAGTCTATTGGTGGAACGACAGGCGTTGGTTCGTTGAGGAGTGGCTGCTTGTGGACCCTGGGTTGATTCGATGCCAGAAAAGGGATGCCGAGCTGTTCCTTATATATATAACCCATGGTGCCACCAATAAAGAGAAGCAAGGTGATTCCAATCGTGACGCCTGTTTTTTTTCTCGTCTTGGCTCGGTGTATTCCTTGATAGTCGGTAGAGTGTTTCGGCCGGGTCACGGTAGACGGTTGGCTTGGAGGGTCTACTGATACTGGTGCCTGGGGTGGAAGGCTCGGTGTCTCTATCTTGGCTGTTTGGATGTCTGGCGTCGGATGAGGTTCTGCAGGGGCCGCTGGCGGCCTCAAAACTTCAGGTGCAAATTTTGCCAATTGCTGGTTCAAAATGGTGAGGACATGGGTAGCATCTTGAAGTCGCTGTGGGGACTGATTCCGGGTCATTTGGCGGATAAGCTCACAGATGGCTTTCGGGACATGGTCCGGGAAGTCAAACGCCGGGTCAGCCTGGTCGAAAGCCAGTTTTCCCATAATTGATGTCTTCGGAAGACCGGAATAGGGCACTCGCGTGGTGAGCATGTCATACATCATGAATCCCAAACAGTACAAATCACTGCCGAGGGTCAGAAGTTCGCTTTTGGCAGTTTCCGGGAGCAGGTAGGGTAATGGTCTGAGTAACTCAGCGTCACAGTTTTTCAGGATGTCCATCAGGATCCAAGATAATCCGAGGTCCATCACTTTGATCTGGCCTTGAGGGCCGACCAGGACGTGCCCCGGATGGAGTGTGCCGTGAATGATGCCTTGAAAGTGGATATGAACTAACACTTCCGCAATTTCACGAGCCAGCAAGAGCATTTTTTCGACTGAAAGAGGCCCTTCATTCTGAATGACGTGTTGAAGACTGGGAGCGTCAAAAAATTCCATGCAGACGATAGGGGTGCCGTCCTGCTCTTCCACTTTGAAGATTTTAATGAGATTGGGATGTTCTAATCGAAGGAGCGATTTGGCTTTTTCGATGAAGGCTTTTCCACGAATGAGCCGACCATTGATATGGGTATGATACACCTTAATCGCCATTTCTTGCCGCAGTTCGAAATCATACCCATAGTAAATGGTTCCGGTTTGACCGTTGGCAATTTCTCCCTGTATTTCAATTTTTCCAGGCAACAGCTGTGTAGTCATACAAAAAACCTAACTCTTTAAAGAAAATTTGTGATGAATGAGTACGTCTTGTGGTCGTGGCGCATTGAAACGAAGGCACCCCTATCAATCAGTCAATGCGGAAATCTCGGAGCCATGGAATTCCTGCTCATCTTGTCGGAATACCGTTTGATTTTCTTGAATGGAGGGGATTCTTGATCTTTTGAAGATCTCGAATGTAGGACGTAAAGAGAGGGCGTTTCGCAGGAGGGGCCGGGAGGCATTAGAGGAGCACAGGGAGCAATCCTTCGCTCAGAGAACCTTAAGGGCTGTTCCTACTTTCCGTAATGCTCTGAGGGCGGTCTCGAGATGCTCAAGCGAATGATCGGCTGTCACCGTGATGCGGAGGCGGCTGGTCCCTTTAGGAACTGTAGGGGGGCGGACAGCGGGAATCCACACGCCCTCTGCCCGTAAGTGTTGGCTCATCTGGACCCCGATTTCCGGGTCGTTCACCATGATCGGGAGAATAGGGCTGTGAGTGTTGGTCAGTTGGAATCCCATGGACACTAAGCCATGATGCAAAAACTCTCGATTTCGCCAGAGCATCACTCGGCGTTGGGGTTCTTGCCGGATGATTGCCAGAGCTGCGCTCGCTGCGGCGGCAAGGGCGGGTGGGGGGGCGGTGGTATAAATTAAGGAGCGTGCGGTATTAACCAGATAGGCCACGAAATCTTTCGGCCCCGCGATAAACCCGCCACTGGATCCAAGGGCTTTACTGAGCGTGCCCATCTGCAGAATGTGGCGCGAGTCTATTCCAAAATGTTCTACCGTGCCTCGACCGGTTGCGCCCATGACCCCGGTGCCATGCGCGTCATCAATGAGCAGGGTGGCACCGTATTCTTCTGCCAATCTCGCTATCTCGGGTAGTGGAGCCACATCTCCATCCATACTAAACACCCCTTCGGTCAGAATGAGCGTCGAAGTCCTGGAGCGTGTTTTTGCCAGAAGTCGCTTAAGATGGCTGACGTCGTTATGATGGAAGACGCGTAGTGTGGCCCGGCTGAGGCGGCAACCATCGATCAGGCTGGCATGGCATAACCGATCCGCCAAAATCAGGCTATCTGCTGTGGCAAGATTCGGGATAACTCCTATATTGGTGGTATAACCTGAAGAAAAGGTGAGAGCGGCCTCTGTTTCCTTAAAACTGGCTAACTCACCTTCTAAAACGTGATGAGGCGTGATGTTGCCGGAAATGAGCCGTGAGGCTCCAGATCCTACTCCAAATTTTTCAATGGCTTTTATGGCGGCATCTTTTATCTGTGGATGGTTGGCCAGCCCAAGATAGTTATTGGAAGCAAAAAGAAGGACTTCCTGCCCTTCCACTGAAATGACCGGAGCCGAGGGAGAGTTGATGAGAGATAACTCCCTCAAAAGATGTCGTTGCGCCAAGGCCTTGAGGTCTTCTTTGAACATTGAGATGGCCACCGGATTTTGAAATATTACCTATAAGATCTATCGTCCACAGGTATTTCGTAATACGATCAACCCTGTTACAATAAATATTGACTTGAAAAAACCATAATGATTACAATGGTTTATTTATACAGACTATAAATTTACCACAAATGGGGAATATTTTTTGTCGGAGAGGTTATTGAGGGGTTTTCCCGGGACGATGTGGTTCACCAGGTTTGGTCCGTCGTCAAATTAACCAGAGGGTGAGAATTATGAAAATCACTGGTGCAGAAATCTTCTTAGAAGCATTAAAGCGTGAGGGCGTGAAAACCATGTTTGCCTTACCAGGCGGAGTGGTTCTCAAAATATTCGATGTCTTGCACCAGCAAAAAGATATTCGGGTAATTCTGACACGACATGAACAGGGTGCAGGGTTTATGGCCGTCGGATATGCGAAAGCCATGGGCAAGCCTGGTGTGGCGCTGATTACCTCCGGCCCCGGTATGACAAATGTTATCACGTCTCTTGCGGACGCGTATATGGATTCAGTTCCCATAGTCGTCTTTTCAGGACAGGTTCCGACAGCCTTAATCGGCAACGATGCCTTTCAAGAGGCCGACAACATCGGTCTCAGTCGTCCGTGCACCAAATACAACTTCCTGGTTAAGGACGTGAAAGATTTGGCACAGACGATTAAGGAGGCGTTTTATATTGCCACTACTGGTCGCCCTGGCCCGGTTTTAGTCGATATACCTAAAGATATTTCGCTCGATAAAGCGGACTTTCATTACCCAACCTCTGTTTCCATTCGCGGGTACAACCCCACGTACGACGGAAGTCGGTGGAAAATTAAGCAAGCGGCGGACGCGATCATGAAAGCCAAGCGTCCAATTTTATATGTGGGTGGAGGAGTCGTGTTATCCGGGGCCTCTCCGGAGGTGAAAGAGCTGGCCGAGCTGACGCAAATTCCCGTGGATATGACGTTGATGGCGCTTGGGGCATTTCCCGGAAACCATCCACTCTCACTGGGCATGCTGGGCATGCATGGGACGTATGTCGCGAACATGGCCATGCATTATTCTGACCTGGTTATTGCCGTTGGGGCACGATTTGATGATCGGGTGACGGGCAAGGTTTCAGAGTTTTGTCCCGATGCGAAAATTATTCACATTGATATTGATCCGACCTCTATTCGGAAAAATATTCAGGTAGACATTCCTATTGTCGGTGACTGTAAGCGAGTGCTCATCGAATTGAATAATATTCTTCGCGCTACGGTGAATGGGAATCAAAAAGAGCAAAGGAAACCCTGGTGGGATCAACTGAATGCCTGGAGGCAAGCACATCCTCTGCGCTATGATCAAGATCCTGACGGACAAATTAAGCCACAATTTCTTATTGATCGCCTGTATCAGCTGACGAGCGACCGAAATCCTATTTTGGCCACAGACGTGGGACAACACCAGATGTGGTCAGCTCAATATTTTAAATTACAAAATCCTCAATCCTGGTTAACATCAGGGGGATTGGGGACCATGGGGTTTGGATTGCCGGCTGCCATGGGTGCGCAAGCTGCGTTTCCGGATCGACTGGTTCTGTGTGTCGCCGGTGATGGCAGTATTCAAATGAATACCCAAGAGTTGGCGACCGCAGTCGTTGAGCAACTACCAGTTAAAGTTTTTATTATTAATAACCGGTTCCATGGCATGGTTCGGCAGTGGCAGGATTTGTTTTATGAGGGCCGGTATGCGTCAAGTTACCTGGGAACCGTTCCTGATTTTGTGAAATTAGCGGAAGCCTATGGGGCTGCCGGTATTCGAATTGAAAAGGTTTCGGAAATGGATAGCGGGATTCGAGAAGCGCTTTCCATAAAGGGCCCGGTTGTGATTGACGTCCCGACCTACCAGTTTGAAAATTGTTATCCCATGATTCCGGCCGGAGGCTGTAATCACGAAATGTTATTAGCAGATCCCCCGGACTTAAAAAAGCCCAATGCCATGCAAAAAATTGGTACTCAGGCGGATTCGGATTCTGTCATCACAGCTTAGAGTACAACCATAAAAGGGTGTTATGGAACACATTATTTCGTTGACGGTAGAAAATAAATTCGGATCTTTGTCCCGAATAGCGGGACTCTTCAGCGGGCGTGGGTTTAATATCGAAAGTTTGTCAGTTGCCCCGACGCTGGATCCCTCTGTGTCCATGATGACCCTGGTCACCAAGGGGGATGATCCGATTATCGAACAAATCCTGAAGCAGCTGAACAAACTCATTGATGTGATTAAAGTCGTTGATATTAGCGAAAGCGAGTTTGTTGAACGAGAAACTGCGCTCATTAAGGTTCATACCCGGCCGGAGGATCGAGCTGAAGCTCTTCGCATTGCAGATATTTTTCGAGCTAATGTTCTGGATTCCTCTCCTACCAGCTATACCATTGAAGTCACTGGAGATGTGAGGAAAGTCCAGGCGATCATCAATCTCCTACAGCCACTTGGCATCAAAGAGCTGGTACGCACCGGCAGGATTGCCATTGGGCGCGAACCGACACGCTCGACACAAACCCAATCCCGACCGCTTGCGAAAGCGAATTAATCAGGCCAACCAACACCTGCCTTTAGACTGAAGGGATCCGTCCACCCTGATCGACGGAACGACTAAGGACTATTTTATCTTTATGAGGAGTGCATGATGAAAATTTATTATGAAAAAGACGCAGACCGACAGATTTTAGCCAAAAAAACTGTGGCCGTGGTGGGTTTCGGTAGCCAAGGTCATGCTCATGCCTTAAACATGCGGGATAGTGGTCTTCAAGTGGTCGTGGGTTGCCGGGAAGGATCGTCATGGAACAAGGCGGAAGCAGCTGGGTTGAAAGTCATGCCGACTGCGGATGCGGTGAAAGGTGCCGATGTGGTGATGCTGTTAGCTCCAGATGAAGCCCAAGCCGCCATTTACAATAAAGATATTGGTCCAAACTTAAAACAGGGAGCTTATCTGGCCTTTGGGCATGGGTTTAATATCCATTTTGGGCAAATTCAACCTGCCAGCCACGTAAATGTGTTTATGGTGGCTCCCAAGGGTCCAGGACATCTGGTCAGGTCGGAATATACCAAGGGGACGGGCGTACCGTGCTTGTTAGCCATTCACCAGGATCCCGGCGGTCAGACAACAAAGGTTGGCTTGGCCTATGCTTGTGCGATTGGCGGAGCCAGAGCGGGTGTCATTGAGACATCCTTTCGAGAAGAGACGGAAACGGATCTTTTTGGGGAACAGGCGGTCTTATGTGGAGGGCTTACCTCCTTGATTCAGGCAGGATTTGAAACCTTGGTTGAAGCCGGTTATTCGCCTGAAATGGCCTATTTCGAATGTTTACATGAAGTAAAGCTCATTGTGGATCTGATCTATCAGGGTGGCATTGCCAACATGCGCTATTCTATTAGCACAACGGCCAAATATGGCGATGTGACACGAGGGCCACGTGTGGTAACGGATGAGACGAAGAAAGTGATGAAAGAGATTTTGGGAGAGATCCAAAGCGGTCGATTCGCCAGAGAGTGGGTGCTGGAAAATCAAGCGAACCGGCCCGTGTATAACGCGCTCTTGAGAAAGGGAGAGGAGCACCCGATTGAAGAGGTCGGTTCACGGTTGCGAGGGATGATGCCATGGCTGCAAAAAGATCAGCTTGTGGATAAGCAGAAAAATTGATGAGAAGGTTGCGGGACGTGAGACCCATTCCCAATGGCTGATCAGGCAAAAGGGATTCCTGTTGCAAAAGAAGGCATCCCCTTTATCGCAGGGGGAGGACTTCTGACGCTTGGGTGTTGGGCGGCCGGATCGGTCTGGTTCACTTGCCTGATGGGATCGTTAACCCTGTTTACTGCCTGGTTTTTTAGAAACCCGGCCAGAACGATTCCTCAGGGAAAAAACCTCATTGTGTCTCCAGGGGATGGGACGGTCGTAGCGGTGGAAGAGGAGTTCGAGCACCGGTTCCTCAAAGAGCCCAGTATCAGAATCAGCATTTTTTTAAACGTATTCAATGTCCATATCAATCGGATGCCGGCCGCAGGAGTGTTACAGGATGTCGTCTATGCTCCAGGGAAGTTTTTAGTAGCCAGTCGTCCGGAGGCATCAGCGGAAAATGAGCAAAATGCGCTGATGCTCAGGCGTTCCGATGGGAAAAAGATATTGTGCGTCCAAATTGCCGGGTTAATTGCCAGACGAATCGTCTGTTGGGTCAACCCCGGTGAACAGGTTGAGGCAGGCGAACGGTTTGGGCTTATTCGGTTTGGATCTCGGATGGATTTGTATCTTCCTCACGATAGTGCCATTCAAGTCAAGGTTGGCGAGAGGGTAAAGGGAGGATCGTCCATCGTGGCGGAGTTGCTATGCGTGGAGCCTTCATGAAACAGCCCAAAAAACGACGGGTCGTCTATTTAATTCCCAATCTGCTGACCACAGGAAATCTCTTTAGTGGCCTGGCTTCTATCCTGTTTGTCTTTGGAGGCGATTATGGATCTGCGGCCATTGCGATCCTTGTGGCGATCGTGTTTGACGTATTGGATGGGACGTCAGCCCGTTTGATGAAAAGTACGAGTGACTTCGGGTTGCAATATGATTCGTTGGCAGATGTCGTGGCTTTCGGCGTGGCTCCTGGCTTGCTGATGTATTCGTGGGCCCTGAGTGGTCCGAAGATGTTGGGCGCGGCGGTGATGTTTGCCTTTGTCGCATGTGGTGCCCTGCGTTTGGCTAGGCATAACGTTTTGGCGACAACAGGTGGAGACGGCAAGCCGTTTACCGGACTCCCTATTCCCGGTGCAGCAGGGGTAATGGCCACGTTGGTAATTTTTGATCAGCATGTTGCGCCGTTAGGGGAGAAGGTGAAGCCTATTCTTGGGATTATCTTGACCCTGGTGCTGGCGTTTCTCATGGTGAGTACATTTCGTTATCGTAGTCTGAAGGAATTGAAAACGCAGGAACACCACCACTTTAATTATTTGGTGTATGCAGTCCTCATTCTCATGGCGGTCTTAGCGTATCCACAGGCGATGCTTTTTGTCGTGTTTGCAGCCTATGCGCTTTCGGGCGTATTGGAGCAAGGATGGAAGCTGGTGGCAGGTATGATGGGGAAAAAGCCGGGGGAAGAGATTAGGCCGGATGGACTCCATAAATGAATAAACCGCCATGCAGAGGAGAAGGGGCGTTAGATGAAGACCAAATGTGGGGGGGTAATGAGCCATGACACGGATGATCCGAATTTTTGATACCACCTTGCGGGATGGAGAGCAGTCTCCTGGCGCGAGCATGAACATCGAAGAAAAAATCCTCGTGGCGAGGCAATTAGCCCGGTTAAATGTAGATATTATCGAAGCCGGTTTTGCGTTTAGTTCTCCTGGTGATTTTGAAGCGATTCATCGTATTGCCCAGGAAGTGGAAGGTCCGGTCATTTGCAGTCTGGCCAGGGCGAAACCGGAAGATATTGACCGGGCTTGGGAGGCACTCAAAGGCGCACCCAAATGCCGAATCCATACGTTTTTGTCTTCTTCGGATATCCATCTGAAACATCAATTTCGCATGACCAGGGACGAAGCCCTTAAGAGGGCAGTGGAAATGGTTCGCCATGCCCGGAGTTATGTTGAGGATGTGGAATATTCGCCCATGGATGCCACCCGTTCCGATTTGACCTATCTCTGTGAGGTGGTGGAAGCCGTAGTGGAGGCTGGAGCGGGAACGGTGAACATTCCGGATACGGTGGGGTATACGACTCCCGAGGAGTTTGGAAAGATTATTCGGACATTAAGAGAGCGAGTCCGGGGGATGGAGACAGCCATTATTTCCGTCCATTGCCATAACGACTTGGGGTTGGCTGTCGCAAATTCCATGGCCGCCATTTATGCGGGAGCGGGCCAGGTGGAATGTACGATCAACGGGATTGGTGAACGAGCCGGCAATGCGTCGTTAGAAGAAATCGCGATGGGACTCCGTACGCGTACCGATTTTTACCAGTCCGATACCAACATCCGCACGGAGGAAATCTCCAAAGCCAGTCGATTGGTCAGTAATATTACTGGAATGGTGGTTCAGCCCAATAAAGCGATTGTGGGTGCCAATGCCTTCGCGCACACGTCCGGTATTCATCAGGACGGATTGCTCAAAGACAAAAGTACTTATGAGATCATGCGACCGGAATCAGTGGGATTAACCCAAAGTCGGTTGGTGATGGGTAAACTGTCTGGTCGGCATGCCTTTCGTGAAGAACTGGCAAATCTGGGGTACACCCTTTCTGATCAGGAATTGCAAGAGGCTTTTGAACGCTTTAAACATCTGGCGGATCAAAAGAAGGAATTATTTGAAGAAGATCTGGAGGCAATCGTCAATAAGGCAATTACCAAAGTTCCTGAGCGCTATGCCTTAAAGGGGTTGCATGTGGAAAGTGGCCTGGATCAGCGCCCGACCGCGATGGTGGAATTGATGATGGATGGGCGAATCGCGAAACTGATGGGTACGGGTGATGGGCCGGTGGATGCGGTGTACCGGACCATTGCGGCCTTGACTGAAACGAAAAGTCTTCTTCGTGCCTATATCGTCAAAGCGATTACTGGGGGTACTGATGCCCAGGGAGAAGTGTCGGTTCGCGTCGAGGAAAATAGTGAAACCGTTACCGGTCACGGATCAGATACGGATATTATTCTTGCTTCTGCACAGGCCTACCTCAATGCGCTCAATAAATTGGCGGATTTCGCGGAACGGCATGCCAGAGCCGAACAAAAAATCGGGTTGTGTTGAAAAACGCGTTCCCTTCATCTTAAGTCAATGAGCCTCTGATCTCCTGCCATTTTCTTCGTCCATGGGTGTGTGTTTTCTCTCAGACCGTTTAGGGTGCGCGTTTATCGACAGAATTAAACCAAAGATGTTCATCATATTATTGGGGGAATCATGAAGAAACGGATTGCCGTATTGCCAGGTGATGGAATCGGACCTGAAATCATGCCACAAGCGATTCGGGTGCTCGAGGCCATTGGTCAGAAGTGTGGGCATCAATTTTCCTTTACCTATGGGCAGGTTGGCGGGGAGGCGATTGACGCGACAGGCTTTCCATTGCCGGCCGAGACCCTGAAATTGGCTCAATCGAGTGATGCTGTCCTTCTGGGAGCTGTGGGCGGCCCGAAGTGGGAAGGCCTTGAGTATGAGCGTCGGCCGGAGCGTGCCTTACTCGGGTTGCGAGAGCAGCTTGGGCTTTTTGCTAACCTCCGACCGGCAAAAATGTATTCAGCGTTGGTGGGGGCATCCAGTCTCAAGCCTGAAGTCGTGTCGGGTATTGATATTCTGGTTGTTCGGGAATTGACCGGTGGGATTTATTTTGGCAAACCGAAAGGCATTGAACAAACGGCGACAGGACATCGGGGATTCAATACCGAAGTCTACACGACCGAGGAAATTCGACGGATCGCGGAAGTGGCTTTTCAGGCAGCCCGGAAGCGGCGTGGCCTTGTTCACTCAATCGATAAGGCCAACGTGCTGGAATCGTCCGAGCTCTGGCGGCGAGAAGTGATCAAGGTGCATAAAGATTTTCAAGATGTGGAATTGCGTCACATGTATGTAGATAACTGTGCTATGCAGCTTGTTCGCTATCCCAAGCAATTCGACGTGGTCGTGACGACCAATTTGTTTGGGGATATTTTAAGTGATGAAGCGGCGATGCTGACCGGGTCGATAGGCATGCTTCCTTCTGCCAGCGTTGGAGCGACAGTGGGGATGTTTGAACCTATCCATGGAAGCGCTCCGGATATTGCGGGAAAAAATATCGCCAATCCTATTGGGACCATTGCTTCCGCAGCCATGATGTTGTGCTATTCGTTCGAATTGACGAAAGAAGCCGAGATGATTGAAACGGCTATCCAGAAGACTCTTGAGCAGGGATATCGCACGAAAGATATTGAGAGTCACGGCTGTACGCTGGTTGGAACCGCTGAAATGGGCGATCACATCGCAACGCAGTTAGGACACTAACTAGATGATTGGTCAAGGACGGAGTGGGGAAATTCTTACGATAGCGGGAACCGGGGAGCCCGGATATGAGGGCGACGGACAGCCGGGAACTCAAGCGGTTCTGAATGAACCCAAAAATGTGTGCTTTGACGCTGAAGGTAACCTTCTGATCGCCGATTCTGAAAATCATGTCATTCGCCGTTTGCGACATTCCACCGGTGTTATCGAAACGATAGCCGGGTGCATGATCCTGCGACGTGTTGGAGGAGACAATCCACAGTCTTCGACATCATCTCCAACTTCTCACGTCGAGGAGGAGATTGATCCTCTTGCGGATGTGGATGAGATTCCGGGCCAGGCCTACTCTCAAACGCCTGATTTGAGTGGAACGGTGCGATACATAGTTGGACAGGGGATGGCCAAAGATCGGTTTGCGGGAGATGGAGCCCTGGCCACAAGAGCACAATTAAATTTTCCCTCTGCCGTCGCCGTTGATGCGGCAGGCAATCTCTTTATTGCCGACACGTGGAACCATCGCATTCGGCGTGTAGATTCTAAAACGGGGATGATCCAGACCGTGGCCGGGACCGGCCAGGCAAAGTGGACAGGGGACGGCGGTCCCGGAACTTCCGCTTCCTTGAATGAACCGGTGGCATTAGTCGTGGATGGTACGCGACTCTATATTGCCGATCAGAGTAATAATCGCATCCGTATGCTGGATTTGGAATCGGGTGTCATTACAACCATCGCAGGAACCGGAGAGTCCGGATATACCGGGGATGGTATGCCTGCGATTGAGTCGGCGCTTGCGGGACCAAGCGGGTTGGCACTTGATCGCCATGGAAATCTCTATATTGCCGATACCTTTAATGGCCGTATTCGAATACTTGACCACCGCACGGGGATTTTGTCCACGGTGGCGGGGGATGGTGCCGAGTTTCGCTACGAGCGTGGGGCGAACGAACAATCTCAGGCGTTGGCCAGGCCTTATGGCATCGCGATAACACCACAAGGCCATGTGCTTATCACGGATTCCGATCATCACCTAATCCGGAAGTGGGATGCCGTCAAAAAAGAAATGACTCTGGTCGCGGGCAATGGCCAATCGACATGGGCTGGTGATGGAGGCCCGTCTTCGGATAGTAGCCTCAGTTTTCCGTTTGGTGTGGCGGTTGACGCCTTGGGCAATATTGCCATTGCCGATACCTTTAATCACCGCATCCGCTATATTCCTGTCTAAGAAGAGTTCGGGAGGCCATTACGGGGGTGTCAGAATTTTCGGCTTTGGGCTTTAGCCGGAATGCTCTATCGCTATGGACTTCCCTTTCGTCATTTTTGAGTCAAGGATTTTGAACTGATAGGATGTGTGTAATATTGAATACCATCCGTGTTTTTCTTGAGGGAGTGAGCCTGACATGATAAAGAAAAAATCGGCCTATACGGTCGCTGTGGTGGGAGCAACCGGTGCCGTTGGTACGGAAATGATCCAGGTCCTGGAAGAACGGGAGTTTCCTGTCGAGGAGTTAGTCCCGCTGGCCTCGGCGCGTTCCGAAGGCAATGAGGTGATGTTTCGGGGGCAGACCCTTCCTGTCAAGGTGCTGGAGCACAACTCGTTCGAGGGTGTGGATGTGGCCTTGTTTTCGGCAGGAGCCGGTGTTAGCACAGAATTCGGTCCGATAGCTGTCAAAGCTGGAGCCGTCGTGGTGGACAATAGTTCCGCATGGAGGATGGACCCCAACGTACCACTCGTGGTGCCTGAGGTGAATGTCGATGCTCTTTCGGGACATCAGGGGCTGATTGCCAATCCCAATTGTTCCACCATTCAAATGGTCGTGGCTTTGAAGCCGCTGCATGATGCAGTCCAAATCAAACGGATCATTGTCACGACATTTCAATCCGTGTCCGGAACCGGCAAGGATGCGATGGAAGAATTGATTGATCAGTCCCGGCAACTACTCAGTTTTGGAGAAGCCAAAGTGTCGGTCTATCCGCATCAAATTGCCTTTAATTGTTTGCCACATATTGATGATTTTTTACCGAATGGGTACACCAAAGAAGAAATGAAAATGGTCAACGAGACCCGGAAAATTTTGGGTGAATCATTGTTGCCGATTACGGCAACGACGGTCAGGGTCCCGGTCTTTATCTGCCATGCAGAATCCGTGAATATTGAAACTGAGCAAAAGCTGAGCGCCAATGACGCACGAGCTATACTGTCTGCCGCTCCGGGCATTCAGGTCTACGATGATCCCAGTCGCAATTTGTATCCTCTGCCGATCGATGTGGTGGGAACTGATGCGGTATTTGTGGGGAGGGTAAGGGAAGATGAATCGGTGACTCATGGATTAAATCTGTGGATTGTGGCGGATAATTTGCGAAAAGGTGCCGCGCTCAACGCCGTACAAATCGCCGAAGAACTTATCCGGTAATGCGTGAGAGTCGACATGATGAGTGGAGTGGGAAAAGCCCTGATGCTGTTGGGGACTATCCTCCTGGTGCTGGGGGGAATATTTTGGGTCTTGGGTAAATGGTCCGATAGTGAGGGGGGGCTGGGCTGGCTTGGCCGGTTACCCGGCGATTTTATCATCAAGCGGGATCATGTGACCTTTTACTTTCCTCTTGCGACCAGTCTCATTCTCAGTGTGGTCGGAAGTGTGATCTTTTATCTTTTCTTCCGGCGGTAGGCAAGAGTTATGGCATGTGTGACACGTCGCTTAGGCCTAGGTCTACTCCTTGTGAGTTGGGTGATGTTGTATTCTCCGGTCATTTGGGCGAATGAACCGGTTATTCGCGTGGGTCTTGCCCAGGCTGCCCAGGTTCTTTCCATTCAATCTGCGGATTCGTTTTCCCTCCTTCTGCCTTCCGGAAAAAGATTTCATGCTTCAGGTCAAGTGACTATTCGAAGGCAAGGCGCTGGTCTTCTTCTCAATGACCGTGTCGTGACTGAGGCGAGTCTGCGGGTTGAAGGATCCACAGGCACCTATCAGGTACGAGTGGAGACGAAGAACGGAAAGGCTGCCCTCGGCAATTCACGGCCAGAATGGGTGGTTCGCGGCCCGCTTGAAATTCGATTGGACCCATCCGGATTAACCTTGATTAATTGGGTTGATCTTGAATCCTATGTCGCAGGCGTAGTTTCGGGTGAAGTCGGGGCCAAGTGGCCCTTGGAGGCCCTGAAAGCCCAAGCTGTTGCTGCCAGAACCTATGTGTTGTACAAAAAAGTTGAAAACCAATTGCAATCCTTCGATGTAGTCGCCGGCGTGCAAGATCAAGTCTATCATGGCCATTCCGTACAAGCTGAATCTGTGCTTCAGGCCGTTGCAGCCACCAGGGGCCAAGTAGTGACGTATGAAAATCGCCCCATCTTTGCAGCCTATTCGTCAACAGCGGCTGGTCCCACCGAAGATGCATTGTATGTGTGGGCATTGGATCTTCCCTATCTTAAAGGTGTTGACTGCCCGTTTGACGAGCAAGCTCCACGATATGATTGGCGGACATCATTTACATTCGACTTTCTTGAGCAGCAACTGCTCAAAGAAGGATATGACGTTGGCAACATCGCGACCTTTACGCCCTATACCTTTACCCCATCGGGTCGTGTTGATCGTGTGCGCCTGCTCCATTCTCGCGGAGAAATTATTCTGCGTGGGCAAGACTTGCGACGAGTGGTGGGATACTCAAAAATTTTCAGCACCCAATTTTCCATCGAATCATTGGGTCAGGAAGTGGTCGTGGTGGGTCATGGGGCGGGACATGCCGTAGGGATGTGTCAGTGGGGTATGCGCGAGATGGCCGAGTTGGGGTATGACTACCAATCGATTATTCGACATTATTATCCACACACGATACTTCTTCCTATCGACCGTGTGCTCCTCACTGCTATTGACTAATTCTTTTACCTTCTTTTCTTGCCTGGTCATGGATCTTTCCCAATTCAACTTTCCCTTTGACCAGACCCTGGTTGCCAAATATCCGGTTCATCCACGCGATCATGCCAGATTATTGGTGCTGAGCCGGTCTACTGGAGACATAACCGATCGGCAAATCAAAGATCTCCCAAATTTATTACGACCTGGGGATTTGCTCGTGGTGAACGATACCAAAGTCATTCCGGCTCGCCTCTGGGCGAAGAAGGTCCCAAGTGGGGGCCGGGTGGAATTGCTGTTTGTCAAAGAAATCGGTACAGATCATGCGGAAGTCCTCATTCAGGGAAAAGTTGGGGTCGGACAGATTGTGGAATGTGAGGGGTCTGCCCGTGCGCAGGTCGTGGAAAAAGAGCCTGGTCGATCGGTCATTCATTGGCTTGGCCCGGGTGCATTGCGGACATGGTTACAGTCCCATGGGGAAATCCCCCTTCCTCCGTACTTGAAACGCCAACCGGTTTCACGTGATCAAGAGGATTATCAAACCGTCTTTGCCAAAGTAGAAGGGGCTATTGCCGCCCCAACCGCCGGATTGCATTTTACGCCACAATTGATCACGCAACTGGCAGAGAAGGGAATCGGGACGGCCACGGTTACCCTGCATGTTGGACCTGGAACTTTTCAACCGGTCAAGGCAACGGACATCACCCGCCACATTATGCATCCGGAATGGTTCGAGGTATCAGAAGAGACCGCTGAGAGGATTCGTGAGGTTCGGAAGCGAGGCGGGAGAATTGTCGCTGTCGGGACGACCGTGGCGCGAAGTCTTGAGTCAGCTCTAGATGACACAGGCGAGCTCAGGTCCTGTTCAGGAGAGACCCGCCTCTTTATCCTGCCGGGATTCAAGTTCCGGGTCATTGATGGGCTCCTGACTAATTTTCATTTTCCCGAAACGACTCTCTTGATGTTAGTTTCAGCGTTTGCGGGATTAGAGCAGGCCAGGAAGGCATATGTCCATGCGGTGTGTGAGCGCTATCGGTTTTATAGCTATGGGGATGCGATGCTTGTTTTGAATAATGGCGATGGTAGCAATAGGGAATAATCCGGAAGTGATTTCTCTGCAAAGACTATCTCACGTATGGCCAAGGTTTCAGGTTATGGAGGCAAAAGGAAGGGTCTGTGCCTACGGTGCATCTACGGGTGGCTCAGTGGGGGATTCCAAACAGATGAGATTTTCAGGGTAAGGCCGGATGTCTGTTCTTACAGCAGTTCCTCGTGAATCGTAACGTCTCCGCGAGCTCGAAGAGCTGTCTGGACGGCCTGCATGGCTCGTTGTTTCTTTTGCATGAGGAATTGAAAGCGAATCTGTTCTAAGACGTTGAGGTCAGGTTCGGCCCCATCAAGCGTTTGTCGGTCAGCGAGTTCTTTGACTTCTTTCATTTCCGTCGGGGTGAGTGTTGTGGCTTCAGAGACAAGGAGTCTCGCCTTTTCCGCCAGCAATTCGTTCCGGCGTTGCTCCTCATATTGATGAGGTTTCATCCGGTTGGCCGCTAGGAGCCGCTGGTAATATTCTGTATCGAAGACGCCATCTTTTTGGAAGTCTTTTTGGTTCACAATCGCATCGTGGAGTTCTTGAGCTGAGACGGCTAAATTCATTTCATCCGCCAGTAATTGCCAGGATTTTGTGGTGATCAATCCCTCGAGGGCGAGTTGCTTAATGGTTTCTTCTTTTACGTCTTCTTGTTTGAGTTGGTCGCGATAAAATCGGAAATAGCCTTGCTTCGTCCTGAGATATTCATCCTTGGTGACTTTATAGGGACCGACCGTTGCGACCGCGTTGCCTTGAGTGGACTCGTACCCATACCAACCCATGCCGATGACAAAGGTGACAGCAATGAGCAGAATAACCGCCTTGATAACCCACGGCGAACCCTCGCGGATAATTCGAATCATGCGTCCTGCCTCCTCGGAATTTCTTTGATGACCATGATGAAATTTTAAGGGCCGGAAACGGGAAAGGCAAGTATGCAGGTCGTGCCAATTCAGTTCTTTACATCGGGAAGGGGGCATGGTAAAGCAACGGGCCGGAGAATGAGAAATATGACTTGGGAGGTTGTACTGCATGCGGTATGAAGGTTTCCCGGAAACGGCTGTTTTTGATTCTCAGGGGAAAGAGGTGTGTAGAGGCGATTATGGCGCCATGAGAAATCAATGGCACCTATCCGGAGGGGCCTCTTTTAATATGGGCGTGGGAGGTCAAGAGAAAGATCGGTGAAAACACATGAGTGAGGTTCGAGTTCGTTTTGCGCCAAGTCCGACTGGATTCCTCCATATTGGTGGTGTGCGGACAGCGTTGTTTAATTGGTTATTTGCGCGCCATGAGGGTGGAACCTTTATCCTCCGTATTGAGGACACCGATCGGGACCGGTCCACGGATGATGCTATTCAGGTCATTCTGGATGGCTTGAAATGGACCGGATTGAATTGGGATGAGGGGCCTTTCCGCCAAACCGACCGCTTAGAGTTGTATCGCGACCGGGCGATGGAACTCTTGAAGCGAAAGCTGGCCTACTGGTGCGTCTGTACGCCTGAGGAATTAGACACAAGACGAAAAGAAGCTCAGGCTAAGGGCGAATCCATCAAATATGATGGGCGGTGTCGACATCGAGGCATTTCCGACCCTGCCGAACCGGCGGCTCTTCGCTTTCTAACCCCGCAGGAAGGGCAGACAGTCGTCAATGATCTCATTAAAGGCCAGATTGTGTTTGATAACACAGTCATGGACGACCTCATCATCCTCAGGTCCAATGGCTATCCTACCTATAATTTTTCGGTGGTGGTGGATGACGGACTTATGAACATTTCCCATGTCATTCGCGGGGATGATCATGTCAACAACACCCCGCGACAGGTCCCGCTCTTTTCAGCTCTGGGGTTTCCGGTGCCTCAGTTTGCTCACCTGCCCATGATTCTGGGGTCTGATAAAACGCGTCTATCCAAACGTCATGGAGCCACATCGGTGTTGGCCTATAAAGAGATGGGGTATCTGCCGGAAGCGCTCATCAATTATCTGGTCCGTCTGGGATGGTCCCATGGAGATCAGGAAATTTTCTCAATTCAGGAAATGGTCGAGTTTTTCGATTTTAAGCAGGTACAGGCCTCAGCAGCCGTCTTTAATCCTGAAAAATTACGCTGGGTCAATGCGCAGTACATTAGAAACAGTGACCCTAAAGAGGTGGCCGACGCTCTCTTGCCTTTTTTGCAAAACGCAGGCTATGACCAGGCTGCCTTGTCTAGAATTCCTGGAGGAGCAGAGGCCTTGATCCCGCCCTTGCGAGAGCGATCGGAGACGCTATTGGATATTGTGCAAGGGGCTGTACCCTATCTGGCAGAGCCCATGACGATGGAGGAAGAGGCTGCGAACAAACATCTCACCCAAACGATCGCTCCGATTCTCAAGGAATTTGCCGATCAGGTGGAGGTCTTTGAGGACTTTTCCAAGGAAACTCTGGAGCGCATCCTCCATAGCCTTATCGAGCGTCATGGGCTCAAAATGGGTAAAGTGGCTCAACCGTTACGCGTGGCGTTGACAGGCCGGACAGTCAGCCCCGGCATTTATGAGGTGATGGCGCTGTTAGGAAAAGAGCGGTCACTTCAACGCATCCGTGCCGGGGTTGAGCGAGCCATCACTGGCAATAACCAGCCTTCCTGATTTGTCTTGCTGCTTCGCTTGACTGCTTCTGAACAGTGAATTAAGCTCAGTCTAGGTTGGGGGATCGTCTAGCGGTAGGACGCCAGATTCTGGATCTGGCTGCCCAGGTTCGATCCCTGGTCCCCCAGCCAACTTTCCAAGGTTCCACATTTCTTCCACAAAATACTTCGCTATGAGGAAATAATCTACCCGGTTTTATCTTCAATGGACGGATAGGCTTGAAGTCCCCTATTTTTTAATTTCTTGAGTTCACTCAACCCTCGGAGACGAAGGCTAAGGATAGAAGGAAATGTTTCTGTCTGATTGTTGAACTGGTTAAGTAATCCTGAAAAAATTGTAAGGCAAGGGGGAATGATCGACTCAGAATGAAGTTTGAGTGTCAGGGGTCGGATGGGAAAAGAGACACCAAGTCATATTACAAAGGAATGATAGTGTAAGAGGAGACGCCATGAATCTTCATCAACGCGGTACGGAGTTGATTGAGGCATTGAAGGGCCATTTATTAGAGGTCCTTCATGGGCATCCGGATGCAGAGCCGGGAGGAACGGGGGTTTTTCAGGAAGAAATCGCCCGTCGGGCAGGGTTGCACAATATGGGCACCGGGGAATTGGACCATACATGTGGTGAAATGTTGCGGTTGCTCCATAAGGAAGGCAAGATTAAACTCGTTGATGAGGCCGAGCCGGATGAAAAGAGGAAGCGCTGGCGTTTAACCTCGCAGTAAGTCCTGGCTTAATTAATATTGCACTTCACTTTTGCTTTACTTCCCTCCAACCGAAAATCTTTGCTCACTGAAAGCATTTTTGATCCCTTTCTGGGATTAGGTCAAATGATAGCAGTAGTGAGACCAATAGCCACGGAGGCCCAGGTTTAGTCGGATTTCCCACAAGACCATGGCTATCGCAGTTGCCCTAATTAACCAATTGCCTGAGTTGCATGTACAATTTGAATTTAAGTTAAAAAACAGCTCGCTTAAATCGAATGGGAAAAGGAGGTAAGGTTTATGCCCCAAGTAGGCCTGGCACTGAAGGAGAGGAATGGATCTTTCCACAGCAAAATCCCTACGGTACACAGCCTGAAGGAACGTGGGAAGATGTCATGTGACTGGATGTCCTTCCCTTCCTGAAAATGTGCATCACGCCTAAAGTTCATAAAAAATATGGTCGATAAAAAAATCGTAGTCATATGTACCCTGCTCTTCGTTGCCGTCATTGGATCCAATTGTCCTAGAGGGTGCTCGTTTCCCTCTTCAGAATGGGAACTCTTCTCTTTTTCCAAGCCTCCGTTGGACAACAAAAAATGGTCCCATCGGAATGAAGCAATGGCAATTCAACTCCTATCCCATTTGAAGGCATTCAACCATCCCAACATAGGATTCACTCTCGATCCTGCCTCCAACTTTTAATGGCTAGCAAATAAAAATGATGGATTTCTATGTTTTTGTTGGGATTCCTCAATACCGTTGACCTGTTTTTGCTTGTTAAGAGAGAGAATGAAGAAGGATTGCTTTTAAATGGTGTAGGGGTAGTTTTTATTCTTCAAATTCGGAATCATAAGGCCAAGCACAGTTGGGGCTTACCTCCCCCTAATGAATTCAAGCGAATTCCAAATGGCCGAATCCGTTGCTTTAGGACAATATCCGTGGCATCCACAAGCCTTGCACACATTCTTTCTATGGAGTGGTTGGAAATCTTGAGATATGCTAATTTCCCTCGCTCATGCATCCTATTCATAAATCCACACCCAATATTTCGGGAAAATTGGATACATTTTCAATGAAACATTATGTTTTTTCTTCTTTAGTTGTCATGGACGAAAAGGGATAGTAGATTGAACGAAAATCGCAGGCAGAATAACTTTTTTGATCGGCTTCCCACCGAATTTTCTCTCAGAGAGAATTAATAAAACTGTTGAAAGGAGGAAATACAATGAAAATCATGGTGCCGGTATCTGTCATGCTTTGGTTAATGCTGATTAGTGCCCCACTCCTGAAAGCAGAGGTTATTGTGGAAACATATGGCGGAGAAGAGGAAACAATGTCTCTTGAAAATCGTCAGGGAACCCCTCCACCAGGTAAAGCCCCAATGCGGATTGAAGGACCGGATGGGACGCTACGACCTCTTCCTTCGGGCTCGATACCCGAGAGTCGTATGAGTACGGAGGGCTTACGGGATGTTCCGGATGCGGGGGGAGGAACAATGGTGAATGTTGAGGGGCGGTTCCAGTCAATTCTGAAGGTGCCCGACGGAGCGGACCATGCGATTCATCATCATGACCCCGAGGACCTAGAGCCATTGAAACCCTGAAGATTGTTGGAAGACTCTTTTCATCCATGAATTATTCTAAAGTCGCCAGACTGGGAAGCCCCTTTTCTTCTCATTTACCGATACCCTTCGGCCTCCGGGTGTCTGGATTTCTGGTCGTCTTATTCTTTGGCTGCTTTGGACCCTTGACCGAGACCTTCGCTGCCACCATTATTATTGTGAATAAAGATAGTCCCGGGGAGGGATTTAACGATCCTGCGCCTTTTACACCAGTGGGTGGAAATACGGCCACCACCCTTGGGGAGGCACGGTTAAAAGCATTTGAGTATGCGGCAAATATTTTAGCGCAGGTGCTGGTGAGCACGGTGGGCATTCGAGTCGATGCTCGAATTGATTCCTTGGGAACAGGGATACTGGGATCGGCTGGCCCTAATACCGTCCATCGGAATTTTCCCAATGCTCCTGTGGCAAATACCTGGTATGTCCAATCCCTTGCCAATAAGCTTGCAGAGCAGGATCTGGATCTTACTACCAGTGATATAAGTGCCACCTTCAGTGCAAATTTCACGAATTGGTATTTTGGGCTGGATGCCAATCCTCCATCTGGTCAATTTGATTTTGTTACCGTGGTACTTCATGAGATTATTCATGGCCTTGGTTTTTTGTCACTTGTTGATGTGCAAACCGGAGAGAAATTCTTAGGAACCAATGATGTTTTTATGCGTTGGTTGGAGCTTCATGGAGCCAGTCCGGCCAATTACCCTGAAATGACCGATAACCAAAGGCAATATGCGAATGTGGCGAACCCGAATCTTCATTTTGTTGGTGGCAATCTTCAAGGCGGCTCCGAAACCCTGACGGCCGGACGGACGGATACTCATGTTCAGATGTATGCTCCAAACCCGGCTCAATTAGGTTCATCGGTGTCTCATTTCACGAATACGATTAAGCCTGATCAGCTTATGGAGCCAGGAATAGCTTCCGGAAGGGCGATTCATGATCTCGGGTTAGCTCAACCTCTGTTGCAAGATTTAGGATGGATATTTGAGGCTGGCGTGAGTTTCCCAACTCGGAATGATGTTAATGGTGACGAGAAGGCAGACCTCGTTTGGCGCAACACGAGCACGTGGGCTGTCGCGATTTGGTTGATGAACGGTTCTACGATTGCTTCCTCCGGTTTATTGGGGGTGGTGTCGTCGAAGTGGCAGGTTGCCGGTACTGGAGATGTCAATGAGGATGGGAAAGCAGATGTTATCTGGCGTCACAGCGATACAGGAACGGTTGCGGTGTGGCTGATGAATGGTCTCACTGTCATGTCGGTGGGTTTTCCAGGTAGCGTCTCTGTGGATTGGCAAATCGCGAGTGTGGGTGATGTCAACGGCGACGGGAGGGCGGACCTCGTTTGGCGCAACACAAGTAGTGGGGAAGTGACGATTTGGTTAATGAGCGGCTCCACGATTGCTTCTTCCGGCCATTTGGGCGCCGTACCGTTGGAGTGGCAAATAGCGGGAACGGGAGATATGAATGCCGATGGAAAAGCGGATCTTATATGGCGGAATAACCTGACCGGCGTAGTGGAAGTGTGGCTAATGCAAGGACTCACGGTCCTGTCAATTGGTTTCACCGGAGGGGTCTCCACGGATTGGCAAATTGCAGGGGTGGGTGATGTAAATGATGACGGGATGGGGGATTTGGTTTGGCGTAAAACGAGTAACGGGGAGGTTGCAATTTGGTTGATGAATGGGGTGACTCTCAGTTCTCCTGGGTTTTTTGGCGTGGTGCCTCAGGGATGGGAGATTGCTAGCACCAGTGATGTCAATGGGGATGGGCGCGCAGATATAATTTGGCGTAACAAGCAGACGGGTACGGTGGCGGTGTGGATGATGAATGGGCTTACTGTCATGTCGATTGGCTTTCCGGGTAGTACTTCGATCAATTGGAAAATTCAACATTAGGCAAGGTTTAAATGAAATTTCCAACCTGTTGTTTTACCCAACATACAGAAATGGAGTTTAAGGGATGGTTTGGAATTAAAAGCACTGGTCGTTGTCTTAGTTGTCACCCCGATGCTGGAATCTGGCTTTTCCTAATGGAAAGTTATTGTTTCCGAGTGCATGGTTTTAAGGCGGTCAAATTATTTCGAGCCATTTGTTGAGATTAGTCCAATTGGAAGGCATGATCTGGTGATGACAAACCTTTTCCCTTATATGTAGGCATGGATATGCTGACGGCCAATGTGAAATGGTGGTGGGCAGCAATGCTTGCGGGTAGCATCTTCCTTGCGGTACCTGGGCATTCCGAGATTGGGGCCATCATAGGCGATGTGGTTGGGCATTTTTTTTCTGCCCTGATCTTAGCCATTGTGCCGATTTTGGGATATCGTCTGTTCTATGAACGGATTGGTGAAAAAGAAATCACCTATATCTTTGGTGCCGCCTGGATCTATCTTGTGTTTTCGCAATTAGTTGGATGGTAAGAAACTACCTTTATTGCAATGAATTTAGCCATTCCCTAGGTTTTAAAGCATTATCTGCACTCCCTCATCAAAAAGTTGAAAAGAAGAATATAGGGCGTTTGAAACTCATCGATGCGGTAGAGCGCGCCTCCTCCGGTTGAATACTTGATGCCACTTCTGATCACAATGATGCGTTAGCAGTGATCCTCTGCAATCTCTTTAAGAGCGTTTGCCTCGCACGCAAACTTTATATTGATTAAATCACGGGGAAAACATAAACAGACCTGTTGATATTAGAAATCGTACGCCCGTGTTGGCCTCCTGAGCAGAGAGCTTGGGTTACTTTACTGATTCCATAGGGAACGACTTATGTGAGGCCGATTTTCCTGACAAGGGGGCTTTGGGGGATTGCCCAGGTTTCCTGTGCTTCAGATGTAGGACCTTCAGATTAGATGTTCGTTAACACATTGCGTCTGTTTAATCGTAAGATTAATTCATGAATCATGGGTTCATTTTTCTACGACTATTCTTGTTTTATTGTAATTAAGGTTTGGCAGTCTTCATGAATTCTTGAGAAATAGGAAATTTTCTTTCCCAGGATTCAAGGATCTGGCAAAGATTCCGATGAAACATCCAGAATTAAAAACGGTTGTATCCTGAAAAAAAGCAAACCATCTGAAAGGGTGGGACGCAAAGCTATGGGCCTACGTCTCGGAGTTTGAGATAGGGTTGCCAGGTTGCCAGGCAAGCCACAGAGTCTCCTTGACATGAGCGGAGTGGCTTCGCTCGGCATGATTCACATGCATAAAGGAGATCTCGTATGTCACACGATCAAGGTTTCTCTCAAATTACCTACCCCCATACCCATACCCATTCCTTTCGATCCGTATTTAGGTCATTATGGACCATTGTTCTTTTTCTCTGTCTTTTTTCCTCCAATGCACTGGCGGGAGAAGTCACCCTAGCCTGGAATCCTCCTTCCGCAGAATATGGTGGATTCATTGTCGCCTACGGGACTTCAAGCGGCACTTATTCGGAGACTCAAGATGTCGGAGCTCAGGCCATTTATACGGTGACAAGCCTGACTCCCGGTCAAACCTATTATTTTGCGGTAAAAGCTTACGACCGGGCTCGTAAAATTGAAAGCCCGTTTTCAAATCAGGTGAGTGTTACCTTGCCTATCGTTAATGCGCGTCCTGCTCCTCCAAAGGATGTAAAGGTTTATTGAGATTCGTTTTCTGGGAAAAATAGTTACAAATAGATTGTATTTGGATGGGTTGCATCAACGGAAATGTCGTAAGCCGTTTTCACCCGGGATTTATGAAGCGGGCTCCGTGATAATGAAGTCTCCCTACCTCTAAGGACATTTGCAGAACGAGGATGTTCTGCAAATGTCCTGTTTATAAAGAATTCTTCTCCGGCGTTCGTTAAATAATGGATATGAGGACAGGGTCGATGACCTGAAGTCTCATTTCTCAAGTCCCACTCCGTCGAGATTTTAGTAACTGACCTCAAGAAATTTACATGAAGTCCTGTATGATCCCTTTAACTAAAACTGAAGTCTTCCGGTAGAGTTTTATTTGTTTTCCCCACCTTGATCGACTTTATCTTGTAATTTTGGTATTCATCCCCATCTAGAAAAACAGTTTACGAAAAAAACCTTATACTTCACTTATACTGAAGCCAGAAGGACTGTTTCTTGTGCGGGTTCCTATGGTAGGGTCCATCCCTCATCAGGGAACTCATCTTGCAATTGACTTAACAGACTGATGAGGGCACCATATCTAAGAGTTGGTCATGCCCAAAACTATAGAGTATTCTTCTGACTCCACCCCCCCGCACTTCCATCGAATTGAAGATAATAAGGTAGATGTAATGATTAATTCCGTATGGCGAAAAATAAGAGCGGTGCGTCTTTCCCCATTTGCCACAATGCGTGAGCGGAAACGGCCATTTGCTGTTATTCTGACTGTTCTCGTTGCCTGTGAGATATTTTCCCCGGTCGGGGGACAGGCTCAATCTTTTTCTGATATGGGACTATTTTATTTTACCGGGTCTCATCGGCCTATTCAGAATCGGGGGGGGCTTTTTCGTGAATATATGACGGGAAATGGTTTAGGGGATGGTATCAAAGCCGGTCCGGTCCTACTCCGCCCGTTTTTAGGCGTATCGGAAGTGTATACCGACAATGTGTTTAAGAGAGACACAAATACGAAAAGTGACTTTCTTACGACCGTCGCGCCTGGAATTCAGGCGTTCATGCCGTTTGGCGGAGGTAAGCACTCTGTCCTTCTTGACTATCGTGCTGCCCAATTTCTCTACGCAAAATTTACTGAAAATAATGCCTTGGCCCAAGATGCTCTTGGCCACGTCAGTTTGAATTATCCGGGTGGTCTAGCCATAGACTTACAGGGAGGACATTTAGAAGGGTTTGATCCGAGAGGGTCGGAAGTGGATACCCAACAAAGGGATATTACCAAATGGAATGTGAATCAGTTTTTAGGCCAGATTGAATTCACGGGACAAAAGGCTGGTATCCGTCTTCGCACGAATTTCGATGATTTAAATTACACCAACAATGGGCAGGCTGCCCCGCGTGACCGGACCCGGGCTGGTGCCAATCTGAGTGTGTTTGTAAGGGTAACCCCCTCAACCCGGGCTCTTCTTGGCGTTCGAATAGTGAACAATGATTATAATACGAATACGCAGCAAAATAGTTTCGGTTACGGAGCGTTTACGGGCTTCAGCGTGGCACCTACCCGCCAGTTTTCGGGAGAATTCAATATAGGGTACCAGGTACTAAATTTTGACCACGCGCCTATCTCTGAAGAATCAACTCGTGGTCAAAACCTCCTTGCTAAGGGCTTAAGCCTAGGATCGGAGCAGCAGACTTTCTGGTACATGCGAGGAAATTTGGCCTGGAACCCCACGTCCCGGTTGAGTTTTAATATCCGTCCCTTTTCGAATATTAATCAGTCAGCGGTTCAGGGTACCTCCACCTTTAAACGAATAGGCGTTGACGTTTATGGGAGACAGTCGTTTACGGAACGTCTGGCCCTCAGAGGAAATTTTTACTATGCCAACGATAACTTTAATACGAATAGAACTGATGATCAATTTCGATTCCGAATTGGACCGGAATACCGTACGGTCAAATGGCTGGGTTTTCGCTTAGATTATATTTTCGAGAAGAGAAGCTCAAACATAAATAATTTTGAATTCAACAGTAATACGATCATGCTTTCGATCCAAGGAATAATCTAGTAAGACGGAATGCACTTTTGATTGATTCATTTATTTCTCTCGAGATTGTCTTCTTGACCTTCGCCATTTATCGGACTAACATTTTTGTGAGTTCTTGAGATCGCCCCGTGGCGGTAGTCCTCCTATCCACTTTAAACAACATGGGGTGAAGACCTCGGGAAAGATTTGTAATTGATAGATCCAGAAATCCCTTAATTTTTTCCGTATGTTCCCGATGGTGAGATCTTTTTTGTTGTGGCAAGCATCGTGACGAAGGGGCGAGATGGAAAATATTCGTGGATAGGATGAGTCCATGTTTTTCCGTGTGCACTGCTAGATAAGGAGACTCACAATGAGATCCAAACAAGGAATGCCCAAATGGATGAGAGAGTTGGTGCTAATGGTCTTCTTAATATTTGGGGCACTCATGGGACAGGGGATGGCATTGTCCCCGGAAGTCCCAATCCAAGTTGAAGGTGATCGGCTAACAGGTCATCTCTCACAGGTGACCTTACGATCGGTGTTGGAGCAATTACAGAAACAGTTGGGTATAAAATATGAGGCCCCTGGTGAAGAACTGAATAGAGTCATTTCGGTCGATCTACAGCAAGACAAAATACTCCCGGCCTTGGCCAAAATTCTGGCACAGTGGGATTATGCGTTTACGGTCAATGCGGCGGGACGCTTGCAATATCTCTATGTAACCGCAAAAGCCCCACCAAAAGAAGCAGTTTCTGAGACGAGAAACCCCACAGATGTTGATTCATCTGATGTGTTGGGTGTATCGGGTTTGAGTTCAGACCGGCAAATGGATCCTGGGCAAGAAGAGATGGATACTCGTTCCTTCTTATCTCAGGAGGGAGAGACTGGTGATAACTTTTCTCCAGCATCCTCATCTTTCTCATCTTCAGGAGAAAGCTCTGGTTTAAGAGCTCCGGTGGTAGGTGTTCCCATGGATATTCAGCCGGTGCCTGCTGGAACCACGATGCCCATGGTGCCGCCAAGTAGTGCTAGTGGGATGCAGGTGACGCCGCCGGCCAACTCCCCGGACATGCCAATCATTCCAGCCACAGCCTATCCACCGATGGAGATTGAGCCGGTGCCCAGCTACCTGCAGGAGGAGATGCTTCGGAATATGCAACCGTAACACCGGAAAGTTGAGCTCCACATAGGAATTTGTTTTTAAGGCCGGTTGCGTGTTGGTCTGAGCACGGACGAGGATGGATTTAGGGTTCAAAGGTTGGCGGTGCATCTCGTTTTTGCAAAAAGTATGTCAGCGACATCCTGAAAATCCCTTTGAAGGCTTAATATGACCATCCGGCTGGATGGTTGATAGCATGGTGTTGATTTTGATATAAATTCTCTTTGCTGTATTGGGCCTTCCCCCCCTCAGTCATGCAATTGGAATCTTCCCAAAGCTTGAGTAGGCCATTTCTTTCTGACGCATACCCCAAAATTTATTTTTAGAATTTCCCCACTTCCTGGTCGCCCGCCCCTTTGATTTCATTGGTTTATTGACTGGAATTGAGAAACTAAGCGGATGGTTCGAGTAGAGGATCTGTTTGGGTCGGAATTTCATGCAGGAAGATTTTGGTAGCGTAGCGTTGGAAATAATGGGCTTGCCTAAGGGATAATTTGCATTTGAATTTACACTTGGTCAATCTTTTCCGGGTGCCAAGACAAAGATCATCGTGGCTAAAATCGATAATTATGCATGAATAATACATACAGTCCTTTTTCACCATTGATCTGTGCCTGGCAACACAGAACCTTGATTGCCCGCCTTGCCAAGCGAGAGATCGATGCTCGTTATCGAGGGTCGATGCTTGGGGTAATCTGGGCCTTTGTCGTCCCGATGTTGATGCTAGGGGTATATACGTTTGTCTTTTCGGTCGTGTTTCGGATTCGATGGGAGGTGCCCACGGAGGAAAACGGCGCCTTTGCTCTGTTATTATTTTCCGGGTTGATTATATTTAATCTGTTTTCAGAATGTGTCACGCGTGCTCCTGGTCTTATGCTCGAAAATGTGTCGTATATCAAAAAGGTAGTGTTTCCTCTGGAGATAATGCCTTGGGTATCGATATTAGTGGCACTTTTTAATGCTGCCGTAAGTCTTCTGATTTTGTTTATATTCTACCTCATAGTCCATGGTTTTCCACCCCTAACGGTGTTGCTGTTGCCGGTGGTACTTTTTCCGTTTGTCCTCTTGATTGTAGGATTAGGTTGGTTTCTGGCTTCCATGGGGGTGTTTCTACGTGATGTCCAGCCGTTGGTAGGCGTGATGACCACGATGATGATGTTTCTCAGTCCTATTTTTTACCCCCTATCGGCTATTCCTGAAACCTATCGAGGATTCATTCAGCTCAATCCGTTGACACCCGTCCTGAATGCGTCGAAATCGGTCATATTTTTGGGGCAAATGCCGGAATGGGTAGACTGGCTCCTGTATACGGTTGTTTTTTGGGTGGTCGGTTGGTTGGGCTTTGTATGGTTCCAAATAACGCGAAAAGGATTTGCTGATGTTGTCTAAGAGTCTCTTTAAAAAACCCTCAATCTTCTCGCGGGAAATGAGTAGGGGAGAGGAAGCTCAACCCACCTATCGCGGATCGCAAGAATACAAGTCTCAGGGGGTAAGTGGGCAATCCGTGCAAGAGGCCAATGACGTCGCCATCCGCGTTCAAAATCTCTGCAAGTGCTACCAGATTTATGATCAACCACAGGATCGATTGAAACAGTGGATATACCCACGATTGCAAAGATTTATCGGTAGGCCAGCCAAACAATATTTCTGTGGATTCTGGGCGCTCAAGGAAGTCTCGTTCGAGGTAAAAAGGGGGGAAACCGTTGGCATTATCGGTCGCAACGGCAGTGGAAAATCTACGCTTCTCCAAATGATCTGCGGAACGCTCACCCCAACAAGTGGCAGTATATTAACCTATGGCCGGATCGCGGCCCTGCTGGAATTGGGTTCGGGATTCAATGCGGAGTTTACGGGGCGCGAAAACGTTTATATGAATGCCGCAGTGCTTGGACTGAGCAGAGCAGAAATCGATGCGCGTATCGATGACATCATTGCATTTGCCGATATTGGCGACTTCATCGAACAACCGGTAAAAATGTACTCAAGCGGGATGATGGTTCGGCTCGCTTTTGCTGTTCAATCCCAAGTTGCCCCGGCTATTCTCATTGTGGATGAAGCCTTGGCAGTTGGTGATGCAAAATTCCAGGCTAAATGCTTTGATCGTTTAAAGAAACTCAAAGATAGTGGGACAAGCATATTGCTGGTCACCCACTCTAGCGAACAGATCGTGACGCATTGCACCAAAGCACTATTGCTTGAAAATGGTATGGTGCTGGAGTCTGGCCAACCTCGCGTGGTGGTGAATCGTTATATGGATTTGTTGTTTGGCAAAGAAAAAAAATCACCAGACGCCGAGCCCATCGCGGCAACCACCGCTGCAAACGAGGCTGCAAACCTTAGGTGCTCGTTAAGTTATACGGAAGATGTGTTTGCCACGCGTCCCGGTTACAATCCGCACGAATATCGCTGGGGGGATGGTTCGGCCTCAATTTTGGATTTTTATTTGTCGGCAGATGGGGACATGTATCCTTATGCGATTTCGACGGGACAAACGGTCCATTTGGGTGTTTCATTTAGGTTTTCAAGGAGCCTAGTGCGACCAATATTAGGGATTACTATCAAAACCAAAGAAGGTGTAACCATCTATGGGGCTAATTCCGAAACACTTGCAGCCAAAGAATTCAAATCCTTGGGTCAGCATGGTCAAGTAGCTTACGCCAAGGCTGTCTTTTGTTGTCGTCTTGCGCCTGGAGACTATTTTATTTCCTTAGGTATTGCCACCAAGCATGGCGAAGGAGACACGCCTCACGACAGGCGTTATGACGCTATTCATTTTCAAGTTCGGCCAGAAACTAAATTTTTTGGCCTTGTGGACTTGGGTCTCCACTTAACGGCTCAGGAAATTGCTTGATGAAATCACTCTTGTCAAGAGCGGGCTATGGGCTCAATCCCAAAACCAACGTCTGGTCGAGACCTGAATACCCCGGCATTGATTACGATGATGGCGAGATCATCGAGCAACGCCTCGCCGAGATCATTGAGCATGCGAGTGACATTTCTGTTCTGTCTACAGAGTTACGCCAGCATTGTACGGACTGGCCGTCTCTGTATCACCTCAGCAGCACACGAGCTAATATCTTGCGTCCATTTCAAAGCATGTTGGAATCTACGGATGTCCTGGAAATTGGAGCGGGATGTGGCGCCATTACTCGTTATTTGGGGGAATGTGGGGCCCATGTCCTGGCTTTGGAAGGAACGCATCGCCGTGCAAGTATCGCGCGATCACGCACACGTGATCTTCCAAACGTCATTGTGGTGTCGGACACATTTGATGACTTCAAATGGGATCACCAGTTTGATGTCATCACACTCATCGGTGTGCTCGAATATGCAAACCTGTTCACGCCGGGGGAAGATCCTGCACTCGGGATGTTACGGCGAGTGAGAGCCATGCTGAAACCTAATGGGAAGTTGGTTGTTGCGGTTGAGAACCAACTGGGTCTTAAATATTTTACTGGCGCACCTGAAGATCACATTGGGCAAGCTATGTATGGCCTAGAGGGACGATACCGAAAAGACCAGCCACACACTTATGGTCGCAAAGTCCTTACGGAGATGCTCAGACAGGCCGGTTTTGCGAGTTCGGAGTTCATGGCGCCATTCCCTGACTATAAGTTGCCAGCTTCAATCGTAAGTGAAAGCGGGTTTGTATGTGAGGGGTTTGATGCCAGTGCTCTGGCCTGGCAAAGCGTGAAACGCGATCCACAGCTGCCGCCACTTCTGGCATTCTCACCTGAACTGGTTTGGCCGGTTCTCATGCAGAATGGAGTGGCGTTGGACTTGGCAAATTCATTTCTCATCGTGGCGGGGACATCTCTCCAGCACGTGTTGGATCCGTTAATCCTGGCCTGGCATTTCACAAGTGAACGATCCAAAGAGTTCTGCAAGGAAACGCGGTTTTTATCAGTCGACAATGGCGCAATCGAGGTTCAGTACTATCCCCTTGTGTCGGGTTCAACCATGCATATTCACGGGCGACTATTGACGTTCAACATTCCAGAAAAAGCGGAATATGTGCACGGTAGACCATTGTCTGAAGAGCTCGTCCAGATTGTCACTCGGGATGGCTGGTGTATAGAAGAAGTTGCCACATTTTTGAAGCGATACCTGCAAATACTGCTTTCGATGAACGTATCTGCCGAAATTTCTCTGCCAATCGATTCTCCGGACATACCGATACCAGGTGAACTTTTTGACGCTCTTCCGCAAAACATCATCGTTTGCCATGACGGAACATGGCAGGTCATAGATCAAGAATGGACATTGAACGATGACCTATCGGTCGGCAGGATGATTTTTCGATCTCTGCATTTGCTCATTCATTCGGTAACGCGCTTTGGCACAACTGACGATGATTCTCTTGACACGCCTTTAGAACTTATTCTTGCTGTATTCAAAGCAATGGGCTTTGCCATAACCGATGATACGATCGAACGTTACGCCAAGCAGGAGATAGAGTTGCAAACCGAAGTAGCCCGGCGGCCGTTGAACTATGATGAATTTCTTCAATGGCTGCGCACGACTCCTTTGCCTCGTCAAAATTTGAATCAAGCCCTGGTTGAGCGAGATGGTCAGATTGCCAATCTCAAACAGGCTGCGGCTGAACGCGAAATGCAGATCGCCAGTCTCAATAAGGCTGTGGCTGAGCACGAACGGATTGTTGGGGAATGGGATCAGCGTTTTGGCAATCTGTATGCCCGGCTGCTGACGAAAGAGGAAGAATTACGTCGAATGCATTCATCCTTGCTATGGCGAAATATCAGCAAAGTAAGGATTTTGAGGGAACGGCTGTGTCCAGAGGGTTCATGGCGTGGAAAGGTTTGCGCAAGTTTGGTGCATTGGTTGAAGGGCTCAGATCTTCCTGTGACTCAAAGTCGCCAATCCCCCGGTGGCGTGCTTGATCGAGTCCTAACGAGTGCAAAATCCCTATTGCCCGTTTCCCCTCACCGAAAACATCAATTGGTGTCGTTTGTCTTTGGACGGTTCGGCTCTTTCTTTCAACAGACGGAAAGTTATCGGCGGTGGAAAGACATGCAATTGCCTGTCCTTCATGAATCTGGAAATCCGCATTTCTCTCCTCAGAATCCTCTTCGTCAGCCGGTTTCTCTCATTCAGCTTGAACCGGGTGGGATGACCACGCTCATTCAGTCCTTCCACTTCACCGAAGTGGAGCAGCCTTTGGTGTCTATCGTGATCCCTGTCTACAATCACCTGGAATACACCGTTTGCTGTTTGGCTTCGATTTTGAGGTATGTGCCTCAATGTAGCTTTGAGGTGATCATCGTTGACGATGGGTCTCAGGATGAGACCCCCCAAATTCTCCCGGATGTTCAGAACATTCGTTATTGCAGGAATGAGACAAATATTGGATTTCTCCATTCTTGCAATAGGGGTGCAACATTGGCTCGCGGCCAATATCTATTGTTACTGAATAATGACACGCAAGTGCTTGAGGGATGGCTTGATGAATTGGTGAACACTTTTCAAGAACAATCAGAAGTTGGCCTTGTGGGTTCAAAATTGCTGTATCCCAATGGTGTGCTCCAGGAGGCTGGGGCCATTATTAAACCGGATGGCTCAGCGGAACTGGTGGGGTTGAATGGTGATCCGGACAGGCCTGAATATAATGTGGTGCGGGAAGTCGATTATTGCTCCGGGGCCTGCTTGCTCATCAAGGCTGAGTTATTTAAGACCTTGGGGGGCTTTGATGACATCTATGCACCCAGTTATTGCGAAGATTCGGATTTAGCCTTCCGTGTGAGAAAGTTGGGTAAACGGGTCTTCTATCAACCGCGTTCCGTGGTCGTTCACCATCTCAGCGTCAGCACCAATGATTCCAGGCACGCGAAGATGCCGCTCATTGCGAAAAATAGTCGGATTTTCATGGAACGATGGAGCAATGAGCTGAAAAAGCTTCATGAGGTTCGTGCGATCGCGTTTTTTCTTCCACAATATCACCCTATTCCTGAAAATGATCGATGGTGGGGCAAAGGTTTTACGGAATGGACGAATGTGACGAAAGCACGACCGAATTTCCAAGGTCATTATCAGCCCCATCTGCCGGCGGATTTGGGATTTTATGATTTGCGTATGCCTGAGGTACGAGAAGAGCAGGCGCGATTGGCTCGCCAGTATGGTATTTCGGCCTTCTGCTATTACTATTATTGGTTTGCCGGAAAAAAGCTGCTGAATCGCCCCCTTGACGAAGTGCTGCAATCCGGTTCCCCGGACTTTCCGTTCTGCCTCTGTTGGGCCAACGAGAACTGGACGAGACGATGGGACGGGTGTGAGGAGGATATTCTCATCGCACAGAGTCATACCCAGGCGGATCATGCGGGCTTTATTGCGGAGATTGCTCCCGCGCTTCTGGATCCACGGTATGTCAGAATCCATGGAAAGCCTCTGGTGATTGTGTATCGCCTCGGCCAGTTCCCGGAGCCGAAACGGACTGCGGATTTGTGGCGGGAATATTGTGTGAACGCGGGGATTGGAGAAATTTACTTAGCCTATGTTCAAAGCTTTGATCGGATGCCGATGGGAGATGACCCAAGTCTCTATGGATTTGATGCAGCGATTGAATTTCCCCCTCATCGGTATCCGGTGCAAGCTGAGCTCTCACAACCCTTGACTAATCCTGAGTATCAGGGCGTGTTGTTTGATTATGCCCAGACATCCGAAAACTTTATACGAAGACCTTGGCCATCCTACAAACTCTTTAAAGGCGTGATGCCTTCGTGGGACAATACTGCTCGCCGGCAAGATGTCTCTCATGTCTTTGTGGGGGCAAATCCCGAACGATACGAATACTGGTTGCGACAGGTCGTTGAACAAACACGGCGATTCCATTTTGGCGATGAACGAGTGGTCTTTATTAACGCGTGGAATGAATGGGCCGAAGGGAACCACTTAGAGCCTGATCGGGAATTTGGTCATCAATATCTGGTGGCTACCAAAAACGGCCTGGGATAACGGATCGTTCTCAATTTTCTATAAAAATGATGATGTTTACGTGGTTTAATGGAAAGCATGATTTCCTTCAATATGTCACTCAGATTAAATCGTATCAACTCGAGGCCGAGCGCTATCTTTCTTCGCAAAGTGAGGTTTCCGGGTATTGTGCCGTATGTCGGGGGGTAAGGAAATTCACGGTAAATGCTGGTGTCTATTTCGGACCTCTCCCTAATCTCCGGGAAGGATTAGTCTGTGAGTGCGGGTTGGGAAATCGCAACCGCCTGATCTATTCCGCCATTGCATTGGAGACGGAAAATTATGCTGATGTGCAGATGGCGATTTTGGAGAGAACCTCTGTTTTATATCACCGTCTTCAGGAAATCTACCCAGGAATTATCGGATCTGAATTTATCGGAAAGGATATCCCGGGTGGAACTATGCATACGGCGTGCGGAATCTCCGTCCGACACGAGTCTATCACGGGGTTGTCATTTTCATCATGTTCGCTTGACGTCATTGTTCATAATGACGTGCTTGAGCATGTCTTTGACTATAAAAAGGCCTTGGAAGAGCTTTATCGGGTTCTGAGGAAAGGTGGAACTCTCATTTTTACCTGCCCCTTTTTCTTCAGGCTTGACCGGGAGATTCAAAAGGCCCGGATCCTGGCTGATGGATCTCTCGAGTTGTTGATGGAGCCTGAATACCATGGTGATCCGATTAACCCTCAGGGAGCATTGACGTTTTATCACTATGGCTGGGGATTGTTGGATGATTTAATCCGGTGCGGTTTTTGTGATGTCCGTGTCGGTGTCAATTACGATGTGTTTTCTGGATTGGTCTCGAATAATCATCCCGAGTATGAATATGGCAATATGCTTCCCATTATTATTCGTGCGGTGAAGTAGTGGCTTTCCGAACTGACAGATTGTGATGGGCGACTGATGAGTCTTCCGGGATGGCAGAGGTTTCATCATTCCTTCAGGAGAATCCTGCGTATGGTCAATTTATCTGAACAACCGGTAAGCGCGAGAGGTGAGATGGGGGCCTTGTGGCTGGATCTGCCTGATGCGGAGCAGGAGGCTGTATCACGAGCCGCTCGGTATCCTTCGCACTATCCCAGGATGGCCAAGGAAATGATCACGGAGGGGTTTACCATTTTAAAGGGGGTGATTGAGCCCGGTCTTTGCGATGCGGTGGTCAATGATTATCAACGATACCTTGAAACCAATAAGGGATATGCCGATCAGTATATCGATGCCAAGGGGCGCCATCACAGACTGGTAAATTTCCATATGTCCTCCGAGAATGCCATGAAAATCGGATGTCACGATGAAATTATGAGGGCGTTAGATTATCTCTTCGGGTATAAAGCCGGCATTTATACGTCGTTAACCTTTGAATATGGCACCGAGCAGCCCATCCATCGTGATGCCCCTTTTTTTCATACCTTTCCTGTCAACTATTTTGTTGGCGCCTGGTGTGCTTTGGAAGACATAGAGCCCGATGCCGGCCCATTGATGTATGTGCCTGGAGGTCATCGATTTCCCTGTGATCAGCATGCGATCTATAAACGGGTTCGTAATGAAAACCCTGGTCAGCCGGATGACTGGTTGGTGCGCCATGCTCTCGAAGCCTATTATGGGGAAGTGATGGCCCGATCAGGAGCCATCGGAGCAACGAAGCAGGCTGTGTTGCAAAAGGGCGATGTCGCCATTTGGCATCCTCAACTGCCTCACGGTGGTGCCCCTGCAGTCAATCCACAGAGGACTCGGCGAAGCGTGGTATTTCATTGCGCCCCGGAGACGTTGCAGGTCTATCAGCACGATGTCTTTTTTCAGTTTGAGGACCCCGGGTTTCCTCCACCACGTTATGCCTTCGGATCCTATCAGGGCCGGAATTATGCTCTCGCAGGGGAAACGGCATTTCAATAGCCGTTGGCCGCTATAGAACGCCAACGATGAGTATGTCGTAACACAGTAGAACAGTTTCTTCTCTCCTTCATGATTGTGAATGGACGGAAGGATTGGAGGTGGGTTTCTCTTCATGTTTTCTTTTGTTCATTCAAGTAGATCCTTCCGGATGCAACAGGAGGAATAGGTGTTCAGGACACATATGAAAAAGGTCGTAGGCTAATCAATGGGTACTTTTGTGGATTTTGTGGGCGTGGCAAAACAGGCTGTCCGTCATCATGGAGGATTCACCATGGTATTTCGACGTCTGTGGCAGGTGTTAGCCTTTGAAGGATTTCCCGGGCTGAAGAAAAAAATAAGGCAATTGCTGGCTAATCGAAAGGCCTTTGCGTCCAGTGGCGAGTCAGATGAAATGACCCAATTAGAGACAGCCCCCATTATTGAAAAATATTCCGGTTCCCCGAGGGCTGTCCTTGCCCCTGGTGCCCTTCTACTGGGCCATCCCTATGAAGTGCTTGGTATGGGGGAGCATGTCCGATTGTCTGCCGCGGCATGTTCAGCGGCGGAAGTCCCCTTCGGTATTCGAAATGTTCAGGGAGAGTATGGCATCCATTTGGCCGACATCCACCAGGATTTCCCTTTCATGGATAAGATTTCCAGAACTGGAGCCTATCGGGCCAATGTATTTCACATCAATGCGGATGAGATGGGAAATGCTCAAATTCACCTGGGCAAGGACCTTTTTGTGGATCGGTATAATATTGGGTATTGGGCATGGGAGCTAAGCCATTTTCCCGAGGCGTGGTGTCCGTCGCTTCAACTGGTGGACGAAGTTTGGGCTCCTTCTCGATTTATTGAACAGGCCATTGCCGATAAAACCGCTTCCCCGGTCATCAGGATGCCCCTGGCCGTGGAATTTCCAGAGCCCCACGGCGTGCGCAGGGAAGCCTTTGGATTACCAGAGGATCGATTTTTGTTTCTCTTTTTCTTCGATTTTACCTCCTATGTCCATCGAAAAAACCCGCATGCGGTCATTCGGGCTTTTTTGCAGGCGTTTCCCGATCTTTCGGATACGCGAGTCGGATTGGTTATTAAGATGAATGGCATGGGCTTGCGTCCGAAGGAATACCAGGCGTTTCTTGAATCCATTGATAATGAGGATCCTCGAATCATCCTGATGGATAAGGTATTGACTGACCGGGAAACCAAGTCTTTGGTCAAGCTGTGCGATTGTTTTTTGTCCCTGCACCGGTCCGAAGGCTTTGGCCGTGGGCTGGCGGAAGCTATGTATCTCGGGAAGCCGGTGATTGCGACCGGATATTCGGGAAATCTTGATTTTACCAACGCCCACAATTCGTGCCTGGTCGATTATCGACTTATTCCAGTCGGGGACCAGGAGTATCCGTTCGCAAAGGGGCAGAAGTGGGCGGACCCGGACATTGAGCATGCGGTGTGGTTTATGAAGCGAGTCGTCAATGAGCCGCATTATGCGCAAACAATTGGGCAACATGCGGCGGACTTTATCAAAACCCACCATAGTCCCTTGGCAGTGGGAACCAAATATCGAGCTCGGCTTGCCGCCTTGAAGATCGTGTAACGAGTCCCAAAGGAGTATAGATCATTTTTTATCTTGTGTTGTCCGTTCGATAAACTCCCCCTCAATGGAGGCTTCTCCCCCACAAGAAGCGAGGAAAATTACAGACCATAGAGTTGAGAGTGACATGGCCATAGTCCGGGTATAATCAATGGGAACTTTCCTTAAATTTGTTGGTATGACGAAACAGACTGTTCGTTCCCATGGCGGGGTCACGATAGTTTTGCGGAGTATGTGGCAGATCCTGGTTTTCGAAGGATTCCGCGGTCTGAAGCGACGACTCATATCTGTGATGGAAAGTTGGATAGCATCCCTCGATTTACATCGTGTGGGGCAAGGAGTCCAATCTAAAAGGGCAATTGTTGGGGAAAGGACGTCGCCTTGGCATGCGGCCATTGGGATAAGGCCCTCAATAGAGGCAATCGAGCCGGGAAACGGCCTTGGGTCCATTAGAACAGTGGTGTCGCCTGGCGTTTTATTAATCGGGCATCCCTATGGGGTGCTTGGTATAGGTGAGAATATACGATTGTCTGCGGCAGCATGTGCGGCGGCACAAGTCCCATTTGGTATTCGAAGTGTTTATGGAGAGCATGGGGTTCACGTTGCCGAGGTCCATAAGGATTTCCCTTTCATGGATAAGATTTCCAGAGCTGGAGCCTATCGGACTAATGTATTTCATCTGAATGCAGATGAGATGGAGAATGCTCGAAAGCTCCTGGGCAAGCATCTCTTTGCGGATCGGTATAATATTGGATATTGGTCGTGGGAGTTAAGCCATTTTCCCGAGGCGTGGCATCCATCGCTTCAACTGGTGGACGAAGTTTGGGCTCCTTCTCGATTTATTGAACAGGCCATTGCCGATAAAACCGCTTCCCCGGTCATCAGGATGCCCCTGGCCGTGGAATTTCCAGAGCCGCACGGGATGACCAGGGAAGCCTTTGGATTGCCAGAGGATCGATTTTTGTTTCTCTTTTTCTTCGATTTTACCTCCTATGTCCATCGAAAAAACCCGCATGCGGTCATTCGGGCTTTTTTGCAGGCGTTTCCCGATCTTTCGGATACGCGAGTCGGAGTGGTTATTAAGATGAATGGCATGGGCTTGCGTCCGAAGGAATACCAGGCGTTTCTTGAATCCATTGATGGTGAGGATTCTCGAATCATCCTGATGGATAAGGTATTGACTGACCGGGAAACCAAGTCCCTGGTCAAGCTGTGCGATTGCTTTTTGTCCCTGCACCGGTCCGAAGGCTTTGGCCGGGGGCTGGCGGAAGCTATGTATCTCGGGAAGCCGGTGATTGCGACCGGATATTCGGGAAATCTTGATTTTACCAACGCCCACAATTCGTGCCTGGTCGATTATCGGCTTATTCCGGTCAGAGAGGATGAATATCCATTTGGAAAGGGGCAGAAGTGGGCGGACCCGGACATTGAGCATGCGGTGTGGTTTATGAAGCGAGTCGTCAATGAGCCGCATTATGCGCAGACAATTGGGCAACATGCGGCGGACTTTATCAAAACCCACCATAGCTCACAGGCGGTGGGTACAAAATATCGAAGGCGACTTGTGACTTTAAACCTGCTTGACGAACTGTGAAGGAGAAGACCCTTCCTCTTCATAGGGTGAATGGTGAAAGGCTGTGCCTCATTGGTGTTGTGCAATAACTGTGAATGATGTGTGACCCAGGGATGATACAGTAATGAAGCCTGATCTGAGAGAAGTGGAAATGGTCTTTGATTTGTTTGTCCCTCCCGTGGGAGGGGGGGGAGGCTACCCCGTTCGGAAGTCCCGGAATGTTCGCGATGGCTATGCCAGAGGATGGGGATTGCAATGCGGCCAATTGCGCGAGTCGGTTCGGAAGGATGCGTTATATCAGGAGGCATACAGACTGGCTTCTGGCCGGACTGTAGTTTCTGAAGATAACCGGATGAATATTTTCCTGATCCTGAAATATTTTCTTCCCTACATTCCCTTTGGCCACATTGTCGAATTTGGATCGTATAAAGGGGGGAACGCGCTGTTTATGGCCTATGTGGTCGATCAACTGTATCCTGGCAGAAAAGTCTTTGCGCTGGATACTTTTGCAGGAATGCCGGCAACCGAATCGGCTATTGATGCCCACGGAGCAGGAGACTTCCAAGACGTCGATTTGCAGGAGTTGCGAGAATTTGCTAATCGGGAGGGTGTCAGAAATGTTGAATTTATCAAAGGGTTGTTCCAGGAAACCGGCCCCTCTGCTATCGACAAGATTGGAAGCATTGTCTTGGCCCATATCGACTGTGATATTTATTCGGCCGTGGCCTATTCGTATGATCTCGTGAAGCCCTTTATGGTTCCAGGTGGGTATGTGGTGTTTGATGATGCGGCCACCTCAAGCTGTTTAGGAGCGACCGAAGCGGTAGAAGAATTGGTGATTCGTCGGGACGGGTTGCATAGTGAGCAAATTTTCCCGCAGTTTGTCTTCCGGTCTCATGGAGTTTGATCCCTGTCCCTTCCATTATAAGTCAACGAGATTATGAAAGAATGTAGCAAGTCAATTGCTCGGCGATTATCCGAGCCAAACTTCATTAACCGGTTTTTCGTCGGGAAGGGTCTGGATATCGGTGGCCATCCCGATCCCTTGGGATTATATCAGGAATTGTTTTGTCGGATGGAGGATGTGCGAACATGGGACCAGATTGATGGCAATGCGCAGTTTCTTGAGGGTGTGTCGGATGAGACATTCGACTTTGTGCATAGCAGTCATTGCCTGGAGCATCTGCATGATCCCGTCGTAGGACTCCGAAATTGGTTTAGGGTGTTGCGGCCAGGCGGCCATCTCGTTATTACCGTCCCGGATGAAGATTTATATGAACAAGGCCAGTTTCCAAGCACATTTAATGCCGATCATAAATGGACGTTTACCATTTTCAAGATGCATTCCTGGAGTCAACAGTCTCTGAATATTCTGGATTTGGTTCGTGACCTTGGTGCTGCTGCCGAGCCGGTCAAAATTGAACAACTTATTTCGACGTATCGGTTTAATCTTCCAAGATACGACCAGACTTTGAGTTCGGTTGGGGAATGCGGGATCGAGATTGTGATTCGCAAGCGTCCCATTGCGGAAGTGGAAGCAGGGGGGCGATGGTGTCGGTCCTCAGATCAACCTCGAGAGGAACTGCGGATTCACCTGAACCAGTACCGGGACGATCTGCGAACGCTCAAACATTTTAATCGGGAAAAACCACCGTTTCACAATGACCAACCGCTTTGATATGTGGAGGATTCGATGATCATCCGCGCGCGGGCGCCTCTTCGGCTTGGCCTGGCGGGCGGTGGGACAGATGTGTCGCCCTATTGTGATTTGTATGGCGGTTGTGTGCTCAATGCCACGATTGATCGATATGCCTATGCGGTCCTGGAGGTGTTGACAGGCAATAAGGTGCAGTTTTGTTCTGCTGATCGACAGCATTTTAGTGAGTATCAGTTGGGCGAATCCATTCCACGCAATGGATGTGTCGATTTACAGCGAGCCGTCTATCTGTACATGGTCAAGCAGTTTAATGAAGGACGGCCGTTGCCTGTGAAAGTTACTACCTACTGCGATGCTCCTGTAGGGTCTGGGCTAGGATCCTCCTCAACTCTGGTCGTGGCGATGATTAAAGCCTTTGCGGAATTGCTGAACGTCCCGCTTGACGATTACGCGTTGGCTCATTTGGCGTTTAGGCTTGAGCGGGTTGATTGTGGTCTGCAAGGTGGGAGACAGGATCAATATGCCGCGACATTTGGGGGGTTTAATTTTATTGAGTTTTATGCAGACAATCGGGTGATCGTTAATCCCTTGCGTATCAAAAACTGGATCATCTGTGAGCTGGAGGCCTCATTAGTGCTTTTTTTTACTGGTGTGTCCAGATCTTCCGCAAAGATCATCAGTGATCAGAGTACTAATGTTGAGGCTGGCACTGACTTGGCGCTATCTGCCATGCATGCCATGAAGCGTGAGGCCTGTACGATGAAGGAAAGTCTGTTGAAAGGCGATTTCACCGGACTCGTTGAGTCCATGCGTGAGGGATGGGTCAGCAAGAAGCGTTCAGCCAAGAGTGTGTCCAACGCACATATTGATGAAATCTATGAATCCGCTGTCAAGGCCGGAGCCTTGGCCGGGAAGGTATCCGGTGCTGGCGGAGGAGGATTTATGATGTTTTTTGTCCCACCGGAAAAACGCATGGAAGTAATTTTTGCGTTAAAAAAATTCTCCGGACAAGTCAGTAACTGTCATTTTACCAAATATGGTATGCAAGGTTGGAAGATAGATTGAATTGAATGGTGTGGAGAACGGCAGATCGGGGTTGAACTCTTTCAATGGTTGTTTGAAAAAACCGAATGTGTTGGTGAGATAAATTGATGATGTACTTAGTCCGAACATCGACAGGCAGGGATGGCGAGTGTTTGGGTTGATGCATATTCAACTGAATTATTCCGTGAGATGCTGAGTCGCTGATTTGTCTGCAACGGGGTTATCCTCCTCTGGCATGTATTTGATTTATGTGTAAGGACAGGAGTGATTTATTTGAATCAAGTGGGAATCAGAAAGGCCATTGTTCTGGCTGGGGGACGCGGCGAAAGACTTCAATCTGTCCTCCCCGATCTTCCTAAACCCATGGCGCCTGTTAAAGGCCGGCCATTTTTGGAGTATATTCTCGATAAACTTGTCGATGCTGGGCTGACCGAAGTCATTATATCGGTTGGGTATAAGGCGGAAGTTATTAAAGCGCATTTTGGGCAGGCTTACCGCTCACTTCAAATCAAATATTCAAGTGAAAGCTATCCTTTGGGAACAGGAGGAGCGATGGCTTTGGCGCTAAAAGGCGATGAGTCTTCTCCAGCTTTGGTCCTTAATGCCGACACGCTTGTTGACATCGATTATCCTGCCCTGATGGCCTGGTATGCCCAGACCCCAACTCGGGTCGCGATAGTCCTTCGGCATGTTCCGGATGTGAGTCGGTATGGTGCTGTCATGCTCCTGGGAGAACGGGTCGTAGAGTTTCAGGAAAAGGGTCAGGAGGGCCCAGGCTTAGTAAATGCCGGGGTGTACATTGTTGAATCTCAAATCTTTTCCCAATATGGAAGTGGAGATCACTTTTCCTTTGAGACGGATATCCTCCAACCGTATTGTCGAGAGTTGCAGCCTCGCGCATTCATCACGACAGGATATTTTATTGATATCGGCACGCCAAGCGACTATGAACGCGCTCAGAGGGAAGTGATTTTTACTCGTGCGAACTGAATGGCATTGGCTCGGCAATAGATCTGTAATAATGGAGAGTGGTATGGGGATTTGAGAAAGAGTTTTTATGTGGAATGATACCGTGGGGATGATGCCTGCGCCAAAGCCACCCGACGTGCGTCGGGTTTCAATTGATTGGAATATTTTTTTGCGATTCTATCTGCCTGCATCATAATGAAATTACCTTTTAAAAACGAACTTACTTTTTAAAATCCTGGTATGGTCGGATTCCGTTTTCATCAGGGTTATGCTTATTGGTTTGGAATGGGGAATGTGTGTCCGGATATGGCTACGGCTCTCATTGCTGTTGATCCGACGATCAGGGAAAATGGGTGTTTGTTAATTCTCGAGGGGTCTCATAAGATGGGCAGGATTGACCCTGTGTTTCATGATGAGGTGCCTGACAGGGGTGTTTGTCAGAACCGCCTGGCTGTTTTTGAAAAGCGCTTACCAGATGTATGCGTGGATTGAATCGCGGAAAATGTCGTGATGGTTCTTTGTAATACCCTGCATGGTTCCAAGGATAAGGTGTCTCCCCATTCCAGAATCGCTTTAATTGGTTGGTATATTTCACATCAAATAAACCGTATAAGTCGGCAGGAGCGCAATCTCTTCTATCAGGTACAATAACGGGTTGTAAAAAAATAACAGAACAGGATTCTAGTAACCTTTCTGATTTTGATTTACAATTTTCCTGATTTCAATTCAGATTTTGTTTTGTTTGGAGGATAAGTGACCTGTTACTGTTTGACGATAATTTTTCGACCAATAAGGATCGAACCTGAAATGACCAGGGTGTTGGAAAGACCAGAGAGGGAATAGCAAAATGAAACATTTAAGGAGTTTTCTCGCAATTAGTATCATTCTAATAGTGTTCGGATTTGAAAGTTCGGCACAGGCTTACCTTGATCCCGGTACCGGGAGTATGGTGTTGCAGCTCTTGTTGGGCGGCATCGCCGGCGCCGTGGTGATTCTCAAATTGTACTGGAGACGATTTGTCGGATTATTTCGTGGAAATGCTCGAGAAGAATCCGAACATTCCTCTTCCGAAGATCAGAAGTAATGAATGGTGTCCAACCCCTTCCAGGATCCTTCCGTGATCCCAGCGGGAGCGTATATCAGTTTGAGGGGCGCATCCTTAGGACGGTGAATGAATGTTTTTCTGAAGATTTCGATTTTGTCACTTCAACCGGATTATTTAAATCGCTTGCGACCGAAGGTCTGCTGCTTCCGTTTGAGGTCATGTCTTCAGACGTTCTGGGGCTCTCAGATCCAAAGCCTCGGTATGTTTTGGAAACGCCCAGGCTCCCCTTTATCTCATATCCGTATGAATGGTCATTTCCGGCACTGAAGGCCGCCGCACTCCTGCATTTACGAATTCATTTGCAATCATTGGAAGTCGGTGTCACACTTTCCGATGCCTCGGCTTACAATATTCAATTTCAGGGAAATCACCCCGTTTTTATTGATCATCTTTCCTTTAGGCGCTATCAATCTGGTGAAATGTGGGTTGGTCATCGTCAATTTTGCGAACAATTCCTGAACCCTCTGTTACTTCGTGCGTTTTTTGGCATATCTCATAACGCCTGGTATCGGGGAACCCAGGAAGGAATTGGAACTGGGGAGATCCGGAGATTACTGAAGTGGCGACACTACTTGAAGTGGAATGTCTTGACTCATGTGGTTTTGCAAGATCTTTTCCAAAAAACCTCGACGCAAAACACCAAAAGCCTTCAGGATGATACGTTAGCCGGGGCTTCGTTTCCTCTTTCTTCTTTCAAAGGTATGCTGAAAAAAATGTTTGACTGGATTAGCCAGTTGAACCCTCTCAATAAAGGAGAAAGCACGTGGGGTGCCTATGATAGAACCTGTAGTTATTCCTCAATGGAAATCAAATCCAAAAAAGCAATTCATTCTTGAATTTGCCCAAACGGTCCAGCCCACACTGTTATGGGATTTTGGATGCAATACCGGTGAATATTCAGAAACGGCGTTGAATGGCGGGGCCAGAAACGTCGTAGGGTTTGACTTTGATCAAGGTGCGTTGGATGGTAGTTACCATCGAGCAATCGAGAGGGGTCTCTTCTTTCAGGCTCTGTTTATGGATGCCGCTAATCCGAGTCCAAATCAAGGGTGGAATGGTCACGAGCGGGAAAGTCTTCAGTCCCGGGCTTCAGCGGATGCCATCCTCGCCTTGGCTCTGGTTCATCACTTAGCTATTGCCAGGAATATTCCGTTGGGTCAGGTTGTCAATTGGCTGATCACACTTGCCCCACAGGGGGTCATCGAATTTGTTCCGAAAAATGATCCTATGGTGCAAGAATTGTTAAGTCTACGCCAGGATATTTTCCCTGATTACACCGCCGACCATTTCATGGCCATTTTGGAAAAAAAGGCAGTGATCATTAAGAATGAAATTGTCTCAAAAAGCGGACGAGTGTTGGTGTGGTTTAAGCGAATATAATTCAGGGCTTTTTACCCTGGTTGAATGTACGTGAGCAATTAAACCATCATGAAAAATCTGAGATGTCGCTGCAAAAGGCCTTGAATATTTCCGCACGCTTTCCTCAAAGACACTTTTCATCCTCACCATAAACATTTGAATTTGCGCTAATCTCTGTCATCAGGGACCGAAATGACCACTTCGTCAGATGAGCTAAATATAACTGGTATTCGTATGGTCCTTGTTGAATTTTTGCACCTGTTTGCTCTCGTTGGTTTTGCCGTTGCTCAGCCGCTCTATGATCTTCTTGGGCAGAATCCGGAGTTTTTTGTTTCTTATAAGGCCGGTCCAGAGCTTATCATCGGTATGGTTTTCGTACTTTCGTTGGGGATGGCATCAGGCCTCGTGCTGCTTGAACTTGCCGCCTTGTCGGTTGGCAGGCGAGTGTGGAATAGCCTGCATTTAGTCTTTGTCTTTGGCCTTGCGTTCCTCACAGTCCTACCTCCGGTGCAGCGATTGGAGGATGGATCTGATTTCTTGATTGTCGGATTTGCATTACTGATTGGTTTTCTCTTTTCGGTCCTTTATGTTCGCTGGCAGGCGGTCCGGCTGTTTCTCACGGTGCTTTCACCCGTCGTGGTGGCATTTCCACTGTGGTTTTTGTTGTTTACTCCCGTCGGTCGTCTTGTCATGCCGGAAGCCATTAAAGCACAGGCGGACATTGAGATTAACAATCCTGTCCCGGTTGTGCTCATTGTGCTGGATGAATTCAACATCACCGCGTTATTGGATGCCGAAGGTCGGATCGATCCGGTGCGTTTTCCTAACTTTGCCGCTCTCGCCGCACAAAGCTATTGGTTTCCTAATGCGGTGGCGACGTATGTAGAAACCGCAGCTGCCGTGTCTGGAATTTTGACAGGGCGGCAACCAAGAGCTGGTGTTCGACTCAACCCGACGGCAACAGATCATCCTCAAAATTTGTTCACACTGTTGGGGGACCGATATGCTCTTAATGTGGTGGAGTCCTTGACAAGTCTTTGTCCCCATACACTATGCAAGGAAGAAGATGGTGATGCGGGTTCGTCCATTCGTTACAAGTCCTTTTTTGCAGATCTGGCAGTGATATATTTACATATTATTGCCCCGCCACAAATAGGAAAACAATTACCACCGCTCCATGCTCAATGGACCGGTTTCGGCGAGGAATTGTTGAAAAATGGGATTCTTGGGCAGAATGAGAGTGATATCCATCTCGATCTTGTCACGGGGGGAAAAAAATCAAGAGAGTCGCAAATCACTTCTTTCCTTTCTCAAATCAAACAAACTTCAAGCCCTGTCCTTCATTTTCTCCACGTCATCCTGCCTCATACGAAGTATGAATATTTGGCGTCTGGTCAGCAATATTTAAACAAGGAACGATTCATTCCTGTCGGGTGGATCGATGGCCCGGGTTGGGGGGGGAGGTGGATTGGAAAAGAATCCTTGATTCTCACGGCGTACCACCAATACCTCCAGCAAATTGGATATGTTGATCAGTTCCTCGGGAAATTGCGAAGCTCACTTGAAAGGGCAGAGCTTTTCGATAAGGCGCTCATTATTGTTACCGCAGATCATGGTGTTTCCTTTCAGCGTGGATTATCCATGCGTGAGGTACAAAAAGGAAATGAGAGCGACATTCTAAAAGTTCCCATGTTCGTCAAGCTTCCTGGGCAACGTGAGGGAACCATTCGTGAGCGGCTTGTCAGCGGAATTGATGTGTTGCCAACCATCGCCGATTTACTTGACTTTAAGATTCCCAGGGAAATAGATGGGTATTCCATGTTGGACAATGAAATCCCACCGCGGGACGAGATAGATTTTCTTGGAGTAGGAAAAATTAAATCCCAGGATTTGAACGGATTTCCTCGTCTCAAGTGGCAGGTCGATCATTTTGGAGAGCACACGGCACTCGACCGACTTGTGCCAAAAGGACCGGCTTCAAAGTTGATTGGACAAGAACTTGGCGATTTGGATATTAGTCACTCAACTTCCCTAAAATATATAAATGAAAGTCCTCATCAATTCGGTCAGGGGAATCTTGAAAAAAGAGTAATCCCTGCCCTTTTTAGCGGACAAATTATTGGCACGAGTAGACGAAACATTCCGATTGCTATTTCCCTTAATGAACGAATATGGGCTACTACCCAGGCATCCTTATGGGCTGGAAAGCGGAATTATTTTTCTGTTTTATTTCCCCCTTCTGCTTTCCGGTCAGGCGAGAACCAAGTGAGGGTTTTTCTGATTGGAGATCATGATACACAATTAACTCCCATACCCTTGGCAAGCCAGGGGACTTTGAGCGATGAGCAGACAATTATCCGTTTGAAACATGAAGTTTCCGGGCAATCAAAACTAGTGTTTTCCGGTGAGCGGGAAATCTTCATCGATGTGGGTGAAAAACATCTCACTGGGAATCTGGATCGTGTTCTTCTTTCCGGGGAGTCAATTGTTGTGGAGGGATGGGCTGCTGATCTTGAAAAGAATCAACCGGCTGAAGAAGTTTTCATTTTCACAAACGGAAAATTAACGGCTAGCACAGAAGTTGGAATCTCCAGACAAGATGTCGTGGAGGCTCATCAACAGAAGGCATTGTTCCACAGTGGTTTCCGGATTAAAATCCCGATAGACGTTCTCAAGCCTTATCCAAGTGATATAAAATTAATTGTTGCCTCATTAAGCAACCGAGCATGGGAATTTTCCTTTTCTCCAAAGCAAATGGATTTCATCCGCTCTACGCTGGAGCAAGAGGATTTTAGTCAATGACCAGGGCAATAGTGGCACATCCAGTCATTAGCCATAACAAAGCCAAGTTATAGCTAAACCGGTACTCCATAAACACATTTTATTACGTGAGGAACAGTCCCGCTTTTGATTGAGTGCGATGCTGGGCGCCTGACTAGTCGAGCCCCTTTCGGATTGTCAGAGAAGGGTCTTCACGCTGGAATGGGTGGGGCATGTTTTGTTAATTCGTCTGGTCTATATTTTATGGAAGATACATTTGGTTTGGTCCGTCTAGTTCTGGAAACCAAAAGCTTGTTTCCGCTGCGATGGGTGTTCATTAATCATGGTCAGGGGATTGGACCGATCTCCCCCACATACTTCCTGGAGTATTCTTTTGAGGATTATTAAATTGACCATGATTATCCGAAATTAATGCTAAGTTCTCCCTCCCGGGGGCGAGCTTGTGGTGGAACCCTTGAAGCAAATAAAACAGAGCTTGGCCCTTGTTGTTGGATCGACAATTATTGCGATTTTCATAATGGAGGCCTTACTGCGTGGTATTGGAATTCCATCTACCCTGAATTCAGGATGGGGGTGGGCAAATTCTGCGGGTAGAAAATTATCTAAATATGATGCGTTAACAACCAATCAATTTGGATATCGAGGACAAAGCATTCACTATCAGACCGAGGACTATGTGGTGTTGCTTGTGGGCGACAGCCAGGTCGAAGCGTATGCTGGCCGGCCGGAACATATGCCTGAACAGTTTCTTCAGGAAATTCTAACTCGTCAGTTGCATCAACCAGTCAAAGTGTTTTCCCTTGCCTCTTCGGGGTGGGGTCAGGATCAACAGCTACTGGCCATACGAGAATATTTCAAGTTGTATAGGGCAGACTTAGTTTTGGTGTGGGCAACCCCAGGAAATGATTTTTGGGAAAATGCCTTTCCTGATAGAAGTGCGACCCAGCAGGCAGGACACTTAAAGCCGACCTTTAGATTGGTCGATCAGAAGCTGTATGGCCCTTATTTCCCATCTGGATCCTATTTACATAATAGTGCCATTGCCCAATTAATAGAGATGGTGATCGCAAACTTACAAGATGAAACATTAGAGCAACGCATTCTTCGTCGTTGGCTTCAAGAAATGCCATCTTCCCATAAAACCCACAAAGCCGAAAATGAACATGCCTGTGAGGGACTGACAGTTATAAATCAAGGAGAGTTTTTTAACACGATATTTGAACTCAACGATAAGATTGGTTACACCATAAGATCCGGACAGGATCTCCTGAACAGCAGGAGTCTCTTTTCTGCCTATATGTTAGATCCATCCAGGCGAGATGAATATCTGGTTGCGATTACTAAAAGTTTATTGCGGCATGTAAAAGAGGAAGTCGAAAAGCATCATTCAAAATTCCTTGTTTTTTATCCTGTTCGAGAAGATTTTGAAAAGCGCGCAATGCAAATGGTTAAATGCGTGGCGGATTCTCAAGGGAATTTTTTTAGAGTATTCTTCGACTATAAAGGCGGGTTGCAAAGGGTGATTTCTTCTGATGACCTTGTGATCTTTGATTTGCCAGGTGGGAACGAAATTGTGGTTTCACCAAGTGATAGGCATTTAAATGATTTTGGAAATGAATTAGCTATGAAAAAACTGAGTCTGATTTTGATAGAGCGTTTCCTCGTCAATCGATGACTATTTTTCCCCATTGAGGCTTTGGTGATCACTTGGTTCCGCAATCCTCCGAACAATAATTGGGGTAATCGAGAATGACAAAACCTGTGGCATGCCGGTGCTCCTCCTTTGTGGAGCCAATGCCGACGGGATTTCCCTACATGACTCCCTGGTTTTACGCTCTTAGCTGCGAAAACCGTTTTTTACTTTCTGCTGAGTAATGGATGTTCACTGCAAGCTCACATTTTATCGGCGGCAAGTGCACCGGATGGGCAGGATAAGAAGAGAATCAACCCGCAGAAGCAAAAAGTGGTATTCATGTCTACAGTCTAGAGATTTCACCAACTGGGTGGGAAGGTTGTCAGGAAGCTTTGTGGAAAATTAGCCCTGGTTGTGACGTAGTAGGATGCCATGACGAATTCAGAATCAAATGAAAGTATGCTGAATACGCCGAAGCTATGCTCCATTATCATTGTGACCTATAATTCCAGCTCCTGCATCGGTACCTGTTTAAGTCCTTTACTCAACATTTCTGATGTTGAGCTGGTGGTTGTGGATAATGATTCGAAGGATGGAACTGCAGCTAAATTGGAGAGAGAATTTCCGCAGGTTACCCTTATTGCCCTTCACGATAATATTGGTTTTGGGCGTGCGTGTAATATCGGGTTGGCGGCTTCGAGCGGATCCTTTGCTCTTTTTTTGAACCCGGACACTATTGCGACGGAAAAGGCCATTCGAACCCTTATCCAATTTTATGAGAAGCATCCTCGAGTAGGAATTGTCGGGGGGCGTCTTGTTGATCCATCGGGCCGGCCTTTGCAATCAATGGGGGATACGCCTTCGTTGACTGGCCTTGTGTTGGATAAGCCGTTGGCCTGGGTGGCGAAGCGTGTAGGGGCTCGAGGGCTCTTTCGTCGAGTGGTAGGCTGGTGTTCGGCAAAATTTTGTCTCCCTCATGAAGCGGAGCCTGTGGCATGGGTATCCGGCGCTTTTCTTTGTTGCCGGCGTTCAATCTGGAATGCCATTGGCGGCTTTGATGAAAAGTTTTTTTTGTATTATGAAGATGTTGATCTGTGCCTCAGGGCCACGCAGGCTGGTTGGGAGGTGTGGCACGTTCCTGAGGCAGTTGTAGAGCATCAGTCCGGAGCTTCCTTTGGGGGCGATCTTTCTAAACAAAAAGAAATTTATTATGTTAATCAATATTATTTTTTCCGGAAACATTTTGGTCGTCCGGTTGCATGGGCCTTGTGGGTTTTTCAGAGTATCTATGCTCGACTAGGTCTGTACCGTGGCCTTGGAACCGATCGAATAGGTCGTGCTCTGCTATAGTGTCTATTCTAAGAATCACAGAAATTTTACTTGGGAAATTGGGGACGTAATGCGGGTCCTCCAAATTGTTGCCGATGGGAAACCAGGTGGAGGAACCACGCATGTTCTACAGATTCTCAAAGGCTTACGGCATGCCGTTTCCTTTCATCTCATTACGGAAGAACAATCATATTTAATGAAAAAAGCCGATGCTCTTGGCATTCCCTGTCAGGGGCTTCGGTTTTTCATGAGTCGGCTCAATCCTGTCATCCCTTTCCAGCTTCGAGCGTTGGTGATGGCCCTTCAACCTGATCTGGTTCATGTCCATGGTGGGCGTGCAGGGTTTTTCTTTACGGTATCTCTCTTGAAAGTCCCGATGGTCTATACCATCCATGGATTTCATTTTATTGAAAAGTCACCAGGAATTCGCTGGATGGCGTTAATGGCGGAACGTTGGAATTTGCGACGTGCGTGTCATTCGATTTTTGTGTCGAAATATGATGTGGGTCTTGCAGAAAATTTTCAAGTATTATCAGCTTGTGCTAAAAGGTCAGTCATCTATCCCGGACTTTCTTTGGGAAACCTTCCACCGCCCTCGCCTCAGGGGCTCCTGCATATTGGATTTATCGGACGATTAGAATATCAGAAGGATCCTCTCCTGTTTGTAGAGATGATGGAGTTCTTGTCTGAGTATTCGGCCACGATTGTTGGTGATGGGGCCTTGGCTCCGATGATCAAACAGGAAATAGCCAGGCGGGGGTTAGGTGGACGGGTTCACATGATGGGGGAATTGTCTCATGGAGAGGCTCTGGAAATTCTCGCTACTTTCAGCGTGGTTATTTTAACCTCCAGGTGGGAAGGCCTGCCGGTTTTGGTCTTAGAATCTATGGGCATGGGAGTTCCGGTTGTGAGCATGAATGTGAGTGGATTGGAAGAAATCATTCATGACGAGGTAAACGGAATGTTGGTAGAGAAAAGGAGCGGAAAAGATCTTGCTGAAAAGGTCAAAATAATCACAAACAATGAGGATCTCAGGATCTCCCTCATCAAGAATGCCCAGGAGACTATACAGGAAAAATTCTCCATCGAAACCATGATGGGTTCGATTCTGGAAATATATCAGGAAATGTCTGCCTCACATGCAGGTCATTGAAGGTCCAAGTGAAAGTTGCGCTGGTTCATGATTGGCTGACAGGTATGCGAGGGGGTGAGCGGTGTCTTGAAGCGTTGTGTGAATTGTTCCCTGATGCGCCAATTTATACACTGTTCCATGTGAAAGGCAGTGTGTCGCAGACGATTGAGCGGCATCCCATTATTTCCAGCTTTCTTAATCGAGTCCCATTTGCAAAGAGTCGATATCGGTATTTGCTCCCTTTCTTTCCTTCAGCCATCCAGCGATTGGAATTCCATCAGTATGATTTAGTGGTCAGTTCGAGCCATTGCGTGGCCAAGGGCATTCGAGTGCCTCGCGAGACCTGTCATATTTCCTACGTTCATACCCCCATGCGGTATATCTGGGATGGATTTGATACCTATTTTGGTAACACAGGAATTTGGGATTTTGGCAAGCTGGGCATGGGCCTTTTTCGAACGCGACTTCAGCGGTGGGATGTGGAATCGAATGCCGATGTGAGTTGTTTTATTGCCAATTCGCAAAACGTAGCAGGACGAATTGCACGCCAGTATGGAAGGGCGGCTTGTGTGGTCTACCCTCCTGTTGATTGGCAGACCTTTCACGTGTCGCATCACCATGAAGGGTTTTACTTGATGGTCACGGCCTTTGCGCCCTACAAAAAAGTCGAGCTGGCCATTGCTGCGGCCAATGAGCTAGGGCTTCCATTGAAAATTATTGGGCAGGGACAAGATGAGAAACGCTTGAGGCGAATGGCCGGTCCAAGTATCGAATTTCTTGGCTGGCAGCCAGACCATCGTGTCAGAAAATTTTACAGCCGGTGCCTGGCCGTTCTCTTCCCCGGTGAAGAGGATTTTGGTATTGTGCCTTTGGAGGCCATGGCGGCTGGGAAACCGGTAATTGCCTATGGAAAGGGTGGAGCTCTTGAAACAATCGTCCCTCTCAATCCTATGCATAAGCCAGGCGAAAATCATTTAGAACATGGTCTTCATGGAAGTGGATCTTCTCCTGTTCCAACGGGGGTCTTTCACTATGAACAGTCGGTCCAAGCCATAATTGAAAGCATTCAGTTGTTCACGCAGCACCTCACAGATTTCAATCCGGATGCAATTCGGGCACATGTTGAACCGTTCGATCGTTCTCATTTTAAGCAACGGATGCAGCAGGTGATCATGTCTCGTTATCGCGAATTCCGTCGTACCCCACCATGTTGAAACGCCACAGTGAATTCTTAAAAAATCTGCTCTTCCTTTCGGACTTGGTTGTGATATGCGTGTGTTGGGTGGTCGCCTACTTCATTCGTTTTTCAGTGCCCCTGTTTCCCATCACCAAAGGCATCCCTCCTATTGACCCGTATCTCTGGCTCCTTTTTCCAATTGTCGCCGTATGGGGAATTTGTTTCTATTCATTTAATCTGTATCGCCCTCGTAGAATGGGCTCTCATCTGGCGGAATTTGTGGACATTGCCAAGGCCAATACGCTGAGTATTCTGATCCTGGTCGCATTGACCTTTTTCTCGAAGCCGTTTGAATTTTCCCGTTTGGTGATCATGTATTTTTGGTTATTGAATCTGGTGGTGTTGGGCTTTTCCCGTATGGTCTTTCGGGAAATTCTCAGGGTTTTCCGGCGAATGGGATACAACCAACGCCAGGTGGTTATTATCGGCGCAGGAAAACTTGGGCAGCGGGTTGGCGATACGCTCAAAATGCATCCCGAACTTGGCCTCCAGGTTCGCGGGTATTTGACCAGGAATGCCGAGAAGGTTGGTCAAGTATTGGACGGGACACCCGTTATCGGAACGTTTGACCAGGCGGCTGATATTTTAACCAGCCAGGTGGACATCGTATTTTTGTGTCTGCCTCCGGAAGTGGAATGTGAAGCTGAGGGACTGATGAAAATCCTGTCTGCCACCACAGCAGGAGTGAAGATCATTCCCTCCATTTATGAGTTTGTGACGTTGCGGGCAGAAGCTGAAATGTTTGAAGGCCTTCCTATTATTACTCTGCAAGGATCTCCTCTTTACGGGTGGAATCTGCTTCTGAAGCGAATGGTTGATATCTGTGGTGCCGCCGTGGCCCTGGTGGTGGCCTCACCAATCGCATTGATGATTGCGGTACTCATTAAGCTCACCTCTCCAGGTCCAGTTTTCTACCGCCAGACTCGTGTTGGCCTCGATGGGAAATCGTTCAATATTGTCAAAATCCGGACTATGCGTATGGATGCCGAAGAAAAGACGGGTCCCGTCTGGGCCAAAGCCCATGACCCACGCAGGACGCCCATCGGGACGTTTCTGCGGCGGACCAGTTTGGATGAATTGCCGCAATTCTGGAATGTTTTAAAGGGAGAGATGAGTATTGTGGGGCCGCGTCCCGAGCGACCGGAGTTTATCGAGAAATTCCGGTCCCAGATTCCCCAATATAACCTGCGTCACACTATGAAAGCCGGAATTACGGGTTGGGCCCAAATTAATGGATTGCGAGGGAATACCTCTTGGGAAAAACGTTTAGCCTACGACATGTATTACATCGAGCATTGGTCCTTATGGCTGGATGTAAAAATTATGATTATGACCCTTTGGAAGGGGTTGATCCATCGGGAGGCGTATTAGCCTTTTCCCTTCGTGTGGCAACGCGGCAGGTCTCCCATGTGCGTCCCTTTGCCAATGGGGTTGAATTTCCCTCCTCGTGATTATCCCTGACATTTCTTTGACCATGCATTTTCTTCATTACGTGCAAGGACGTCAGCGGGCCTTCTCAAGAAAGATTTTGGGCAGATGTCCATCATGACTTTTCGAGTGAAAGAAGCATGAAGGCCCTCATTTTATTCTTGTCCCGGCAGGGATCTCCTGCGGCATGTTAAGAAGTTCAAGGACCTCTTGATCTCCCGCAGCTAATACCATGCCTTGGGATTCAATCCCCATCAGTTTTGCCGGCTTGAGATTTGCCACGACAACAATGGTTCGGCCCACCATTTCTTCTGGGGCATACTTTTTCCCAATTCCAGCCACGATCTGACGCTGTTCTGTTCCGATATCCACCTGGAGCTTGAGCAATTTTTCAGACTTTGGAACACGTTCTGCCGTTAGGACTTTGGCCACCTTCAATTGAACTTTTTGGAAATCGGCAATGCCGATTTGTATCACGTCGGCGGGTGGGGATTGCGGTTGGGTGGATGAAACTGGCTGAGGTGTTTCCATGTGTGTCCTGTTTGGGTGAATAGGCATTTTCTGTTCGGGACTCTTCTGGGAGTCCGATGGACGGGAATCTTTTCTGGGAAATAGCGAAGCGCCTTTACTGGTTTGCCCCGTATAAAGGTATGCTCCCCACCGAGGGAATTCTTGCAACACGGGCGTGGAAAAATCCATCGATAATCCCAGTCGGGTATTCATCGTTTCGGCGATCTGTGGCATAAACGGGTATACGGCCACCGTGAGGAACCGCAAGACCTCCGTGAGATGAAATAGGACCGTGTGCAGGCGAGGGGTATGATCAGGATCTTTGGCCAACATCCACGGAGCGGTCTTATCAATATATTGATTAGCTAACTGGACCAAACCCCACGTAGTTTCCAGTGCGCGATTAAATTCTAAGTGGCCAAGGTGCCTATCAATGGAGGGGAAAAGGGATGAAGCCGCATGCTGGAGTTGACGATCCTGATCGGTTTCGTGTTTGGCGTTGGGTTGGGGAACGCTATTGTTGGAAAAATTGGCCAGCATCGTAAGAGTTCGGGACAGCAGATTGCCAAGATCGTTTGCTAATTCAGCGTTATACCGGCTACCGAATGCCGTGATGGAGAAATCTCCATCCTGGCCGAATGGGACTTCCCTCAACAGAAAATAGCGAAAGGCATCAGCGCCGAATTCTTTGACCACGGCATAGGGATCGACAACATTTCCTCGACTTTTTGACATCTTTTCCCCATTCACCGTCCACCAGCCATGCGCAAAGATGGATTGGGGGAGCGGCAGTTCCAAGCCCATTAACATGGTCGACCAGTACACGGCATGGGTGGTCAGGATATCCTTTCCGACCAGATGGAGCGACGCGGGCCAGAATTTTGAGGTGCTGGGAGTTGCAGCGACGTACTCCAGGGCTGACAGGTAATTCACTAAAGCGTCGAACCATACATAGGCCACGCACTCCCGATCAAATGGTAATTCGATGCCCCACGATAACCGTGACTTGGGTCGGGAAATTGACAGATCCTCAAGGGGCTTTTGCAGAAACCCTAGGACCTCATTGCGACGGGTGTCCGGCTGAATGAAGTCGGGATTTGTCTGGATATGCTCCTTCAACCGGTTCTGAAAGCGACTCATGCGATAAAAATAATTTCGTTCACTGACCTGCTCTACTGGGCGCCGGCAATCCGGGCACAGGCCATTCTCCACATCCTTTTCTGTCCAAAATCGCTCGTCAAAGGTGCAATACCAGCCGGTGTATTCGGCCTGGTAAATCAAGTCTTTGTCATAAAGGACTTGAAGGTAGCGTTGGACGATTGCCTGATGTTGAAGATCGGTGGTGCGAATAAACCCATTGTTAGAAATATGCAATTGCGACCAGAGATTCTTGAACTTCGGCGTGAGGAGGTCACAGTGTGCCTGGGGGTCGATCCCGGCTTTGGCCGCAGACTGTTGGACTTTTTGCCCATGTTCGTCTAATCCGGTGAGGAAAAAAACCTCATGGCCTCTTAGCCGATTAAACCGGGCTAGAACATCAGCCGCGATGGTGGTGTAGGCGTGGCCAATATGAGGCACATCGTTGACATAATAGATGGGAGTGGTGACATAAAACGTGTTGGACATGACAATACATCCTCTGTTAGTTCCGAACCCACATGTGCCACACGACTCGGGTGGTCGCAGAACCGGGGTAAGCAGGTAATTGATAGTTAAGCGAGCCCTGGTGAATGCGAGAATTCCAATTGGTCGTGCAGATGAAAGAAAAATTGTTCCAATCCGATTTGCACATTAAGGTTTCGTTGTTGCCCTCGCTCGAGTTGGTTGAGTTCATGAATTAAGTCCAGAAGTGAAGAAGGGGTGATCTGTAGCGACAACTCGCGAAGCGAGGATTCTTGATCCTGGTACAAAGTGGGAGACAAGGAATGATCCAGGGTCAGCAACAGCAAGTCCCTGAGGCCTGCCCAAAACCAATGAATCGCTTCCTGTACTTGGTTCGATTTGACCAGCCCTTCACTCATATCCATCACCCGTGAAGCCGACGCAGTATGTTCCCCAAATAACAACGCCCAGTACTGACGGATTTTCACCTTTAACTCTGCGGGATCACAGGCCAAAGCTGAACCCAACCGGCCTTCGGCAAATGCTGCGATTAACCGGTTATCCTGGTCTTCCCTGTCCGTCCGTTCCTTCAGGAATTCATAAATGCTGGCAGAGGGCAGCGGGGAAAATCGCAACGTAATGCATCGAGACCGAATCGTTGCCAAAAGGTGCTCCGGGCGGCTGGTGATCAGGAGGAAGAGGCAATGATCTGGCGGATCCTCCAATGTCTTGAGCAAGGCGTTGGCTGCTTCCGTAGTCATTGAGTCGGCCTGATCAATGAGGCAAATCTTATGTGACCCCAGGAGAGGACGATAAATGACCAGATGTTCGATGTCCCGAATTTGATCAATGGTAATTTTAGGATTCTGCTTTTGCATATCTTCAGGTTGAACCAACAAAAAGTCGGGATGGGTGGCTTGGGCGATTTGATAACATGATCGGCAGTGGCCGCAGGCATCTGGTGTTGGTGCGATTTCCGGGACTTCGCAATGGAGATATTGTGCAAGCGCGATAGCGGTGAGTCGTTTCCCAATGGTCGGTTCTCCGTGAAAAAGGTAGGCATGACCCAGATGATTGGTGGAGACCGCTGTTTGGAGCCATTTAATTGGGCGTTGATGCCCGACGAGATCTCGAAACGCCATGCTGAGGGGTCCCTTTCTTCTGGACTCGCTTGATGATGCGTCTGGGTTGAGGAGTGACGTGAGCCAGGCATGTCGATGGCAATGACTGAATGAGGCGTGCCATCATGGATGTAATGAGAGTGTTCAGGATCTCGGGGGATTGCCTGGCATCCAATTTTTGAATGCGTTGGGGGTGCTGTTTAGCGAGGGCGATGAAGCCTCGACGTACTCGTTGATGGAAATCCAAGGATTCCTGGTCAAGCCGATTTTGGTGTCGGGCCTGTTGTCGCCTCGTTAACCCTTCCTGGGTCGGGAGATCGAGTAAAAACGTGAGGTGTGGAGTCAGTCCTTCCGTGGCGAATTGATGGAAATGCTTGAGAAAGGTGATATCACGGTGTCGTCCGTATCCCTGGTAGGCCAGAGTTGAGTCAAAAAACCGGTCACACAGCACAATCATGCCTTTTAGCAGGGCTGGCCGAATCACATGAGCCACATGTTGGGACCGGGCAGCAAAAATTAGAGCTGTTTCGCATTCTGGAGTAATGATTTCCTTATTGGATTTCGTGTGTGAGTGGGAAAGCAGAAGGCGACGAATGGCCTCAGACAATGGAGTTCCTCCAGGCTCACGGGTTTCTAATACCTGATAGCCCTGAGCTCGTAGTGCTCGTGCCAATCGGTGGCATTGTGTGGTCTTTCCAGAGCCTTCTGTGCCTTCGAAGGTGATAAATAACCCTGAAGACAGGCCCTGTTTTCCCGTTGCGTAGTTTCTCGGTTTCATGGAAATTTAACCTGAACGATCCTAGTCTAAGTCATTGAAATTCGCAAGAAAAGTCTTGCAGGAGTCCCATCCTGATTGTAAGATGCGGTAGTATTACGGTGACTTCCTACCTCTCCCGTATAGACCGTGCCTGCTCTATAGGGCGGGTATAAGGCGGATTTTCTCATGAATACCCTGCGCGCCTCTCTCAGACGTTATTTTTTGACAGGCCTGTTGGTAATTACCCCAATTTGGGGAACGATCCTGATTTTAAAAACTCTGTTTGTGACAGTGGATAGTATCCTTGGGACGGCATTAGCGGACCTGGTGTTGCCGGATTATTACTTCCCCGGTCTGGGGATTTTGGCATTATTGCTGTTGATTTTTTCAGCCGGGGTCTTTGCCACAAATTTTTTGGGAAAACGATTGGTCGTCCGGTGGGAAGAAATTTTAGATCGCGTCCCGATTGTACGTGGTATTTATGCCACATTGAAGTCGATGATGGACATCTTATCATTCAAACAACGGGAAAAATATAACAAAGTGGTGATGATTCAATTTCCAAAAGAGGGAAACTATTGTTTGTCGTTTGTTACGGGGGAAACCAGAAAGGAAATTCAGAATCTGGCTCCGGAGCCTCTGGTCCATGTGTTTGTCCCCACATCTCCGAATCCAACCTCTGGCTATTTTCTCCTGGTTCCCGAGAGTGAAATTATTCCTGTGGATATGGGAGTTGAGGAAGCCATGAAGCTGATTGTTTCAGGAGGGTTCTATTCTCCTCCGGATAAATCCTCTAGCATTGAAATTGCAAAAAAACGGGATAGAATGACTCTCAAGGACTCACCAAAAGTACAAACCCCATGAGAAGAGACATTTAACAAAGGGTATGACAGGCATAATGAGTGGTAAAAATAGCACTGCCGCCATGATTCTGGCTGCGGGACAAGGAACCCGGATGAAATCGGCTTTGCCCAAAGTCTTGCATCGTGTGGCCGGTCGTCCCATGCTGTGGTATGCCGCGAACTTAGCTAGGCAAGTGACCACCCAGACCGTTGCCATTGTGGTTGGCCACGGATCGGAAAAGGTCCAGGCCTATCTCGAACAAGAAAAGGCTAATTTTGAGCCGTTTGAAGTGGTGATCCAGGAGAAACAATTGGGGACGGGGCATGCCGTTCAACAGGCGTATCCAGTCTGTACCAGGAACGACGCCAAGCAGGCCGACCAATTCTTAATTCTCAATGGCGATTCCCCCTTATTAACGCAGGCCACTTTGACTTCTCTGGTTGATTATCATCAATCTGAAAAAGCCGGCCTGACAATCTTAACGACGGTCATTCCGGAATCACATGGATACGGGCGGGTGGTTCGCGGGCCATCCGGCGAAATCCGACGTGTTGTCGAGGATCAAGATTGCTCAGCAGAAGAACGAAGTATTCCGGAAATTAATGTTGGAACGTATGTCGTGGATGGCAACTTCCTTGGAAAGGCACTGAGCCAATTGCGTCCGCAAAATGCCCAAGGGGAATATTACATCACCGATATTATTGGAATGGCTGTCCAGCAAGGCCTGAAAGTTGTGGCATGGATAACCAATGATCATTTGGAGACGACTGGGATTAACACAAGAGAACAACTGGCTTTAGCCGAAAAAGAAATGCGACGACGAATTTGCCAGCGTCTCATGTTGTCAGGTGTCACCATGCTGGATCCGGAGCGTGTGATCATTGACGATGGAGTCGAGGTCGGAAGGGACACCAGCCTGTATCCCGGAGTCATTCTTGAAGGCCGGACCGTCATTGGAGCCAATTGCGTTATTCACGGGAATTCGAGGCTGAACAATTGCCGGGTCGGCAATAATGTCCTCATTCAGGATTCGTGCGTCTTGCTGGAAGCCAAAATAGAAGAGGGTGCGGTCATCGGACCCTTTGCGCATTTGCGTCCGGGGAGCCATATTCATCGAAAAGGCAAGGTTGGTAATTTTGTGGAATTGAAACAGACGGAAGTGGGAGAAGGGTCTAAGGTCAATCATTTGAGTTATCTCGGAGATACCATGATTGGCAGGAATGTGAATATCGGCGCCGGGACCATTACCTGCAACTACGATGGATTTCGAAAGGCACGGACACAGATTGAGGACAATGTCTTTATTGGGAGTGATGTGCAATTAATTGCCCCGGTGACGATAGGGGAAGGGGCGTTGATTGCGGCAGGGACCACCGTCACGAAAAATGTTCCGCCCAATGCATTGGGCATTTCTCGAGTCGCGCAAGTCAATAAAGAAGGTACGGCGGCGAAACGGCGAGAAATTCTGGCTTCTTCCTCAGAAAAGGAACATGGTGACCCGGCAGAGCCGTCATTCCGACCGAACCCTCAGGAACAAAAAGGCCCTGTCTAGTGGCCAATTTGATGAACGAAGACGAGCGAAATCTGGCCTGGCTCATGTGTTTTCATCCAGGCTGATCGATACCATCCCGATCTTTCCAATACCATTTGGAAAAAATGATGCGGTGTAAGGAGCGTTAAAGTATGTGTGGAATCATCGGATATGTTGGAGGTGAATCAGCGACCCCTATTTTAGTGGCCGGGCTACAACGGCTGGAATATCGAGGCTACGACTCCGCCGGGATTGCGATTCAACATAATGGAGAGTTGAAAATTCGAAGGACGGTGGGCAAGCTCACCAATCTTCAGGCCGTTTTGCAAAACGGGGCTGTGGCTGGAACAATAGGAATCGGTCATACGCGTTGGGCCACGCATGGTCGGCCATCTGAACAAAATGCCCATCCTCACCGTTCGGGAGAGATTGTTCTCGTCCATAACGGAATCATTGAAAATTTTCTTGATCTTCGCCATCGATTGGAATTAGAAGGCTATCGGTTTGAGTCTGAAACCGACACCGAGGTGATTGCGCACCTCTTGTCCTCGCTCACGATAAAAGGGCATGGGCTTCAAGAGGCAGTCAGATTAATTGCCAATGAGCTCAATGGGAGTTATGCCATTGCCGTAATGTCGCTGGCTGAACCGGGACGCATCGTCGTCAGTCGTTCAGGGTGTCCCCTGGTGATTGGTCAGAATGGAAAAGGAGCCTTTTTGGCCTCTGATGTCACGCCTCTCCTAGCCCATATTCGGGAGGTGGTGTTTCTCGAAGACGGAGATGTGGGCATTTTAGAAGACTCCGGTATCACTATTTTTGATTCCGATGGCCAACCGAAAAGCTTCAACCCTGTTACCATTGATTGGGATGCTGAGGCGGCTGAAAAGGGGGGCTATCCGGATTTCATGATGAAGGAAATTCACGAACAGCCACAAGTGATCATGGATACGCTTCGGGGCCGGTTTCAATATGAAACGGGCGAAGCGGATCTTCCGGATTTGGCCATGACTGACGAGGAGTTGCTTAACGCCAGGCGAATCTGGATCGTGGCGTGTGGGACGTCTTGGCACTCAGGGCTCGTCGGGAAATATTTATTTGAAGAAATGATTCGACGCCCCGTTCAGGTGGATATTGGTTCAGAGTTCCGGTACCGGGAGCCTATGATTCAAAAGGACGATTTGTTTATTGCCATTTCACAATCAGGCGAGACGGCGGACACATTGGCGGCTGCACGGGAAGCCAAGCACCGAGGAGCCCGAGTCCTGGCGATTGTGAATGTGGTGGGAAGTACGCTGGCTCGCGAAGCCGATGGGGTGATTTATACGAGATGTGGTCCTGAGATTAGTGTGGCTTCCACGAAAGCTTTTACCGGGCAGGTGATTGCCCTCTATCTCTTGGCCTTGCATGTGGGACGAGTGCGTCGCACGTTAAGTCCGGAGGAAGGGCGATGGTGGTTGGATCATTTTCTCAAGCTTCCCGGCCAAGTCGAGCATATTCTCAAGCAGGAAGCGTCGATCCAAGCGATTGCCCAGCGGTATTATCAAAAACGAAATTTTTTGTATTTGGGACGGGGGATTAACTATCCCATTGCCCTGGAAGGTGCCTTGAAACTCAAAGAAATCTCTTATATCCATGCCGAGGGATATGCGGCGGGGGAGATGAAACATGGTCCCATTGCATTGATTGATGAGGACATGCCTGTGGTTGTACTATCGCCGAAAGATCGGCTCTACGAAAAGTCTGTCAGTAATCTGATGGAAGTGCGCGCCAGGAGTGCCCCCGTGATTGCATTTGTGACCGAAGGGGATCATGCCTTGGATCAGGTTGCCGATCACGTGTTCGCGATTCCTGCTGTCCATGCCCTCTTGACCCCGATTCTATTTACCGTCGGCCTTCAACTGCTGGCCTATCATATTGCGGTGTTGCGAGGGGTAGATATTGACCGTCCGAGGAATCTTGCCAAGAGTGTGACGGTTGAGTAAGGCGTCCTTCAGACTTCCCACCAGAGTCTTTCCTGCTTGGTTCTCACGGCTTCTATCACGTGGAGAGTATTGAATCATGGAGACCATGATTGTGACCGGAGGCGCTGGTTTTATTGGCGCCAATTTTGTCCGGATGGCCCTTCAAAGGACCGAGGCACGAATTGTCGTTGTGGACAAATTGACGTATGCGGGTCATCGAGAAAATCTTGATGGATTGTGGGACCATCCTCGTCTTGTGTTTATCCAGGCAGATATTGCCGATGCGGGTGAGATGACCAGGATTATGGGTTCATTTTCTCCCAGGTGGTTACTGAATTTTGCCGCTGAATCGCATGTGGACCGGTCTATTGACGACCCCTATCCCTTTATTCATACCAATGTCACGGGTACCCTGGTCTTATTAGACGTGGTCCGGCGATTTCTGAATCAGGGACATCCTGATCATCGCCAACGTTTTCGGTTCCTGCATGTTTCAACTGATGAAGTATATGGGACGTTGGGGCCGACAGGGTTGTTCTCCGAAGAGACCCCTTATGCCCCCAATTCACCCTATGCGGCGTCGAAAGCCAGCGCCGATCATTTGGTGCGGGCTTTTCATCACACGTATGGTCTTCCAATCCTGATGACTAATTGTTCCAATAACTATGGGCCTTATCAATTTCCCGAAAAGCTTATTCCTCTCATGGTCCTGAATGCCTTGGAAGGGAAGCCTCTTCCGATTTATGGGAACGGGCAGAATATACGGGACTGGTTGTTTGTGGAAGACCATTGTGAAGGCCTACTCCTGGTCCTTCAGGAAGGAACGCCTGGAGAAAAATATAACCTGGGCGGGCGATCGGAACGATCGAACCTTGATGTCGTGGACGCCCTATGCCGGATCTTGGAAGAGGTCGCCCCGGGTGGTTCCAATCCTTTTCTGTCTCAACGGGGTATCACACGATACGCAGACCTGAAAGTATTTGTGGCTGACCGTCCCGGGCATGATTTTCGTTATGGCATTGATACCACCAAAGTTCACTCGCAATTGGGGTGGAGCCCACGCCACTCTTTCGAGTCTGGGTTGCAGCAGACGATTGAATGGTATGCTGCCAATCGTCAATGGTGTCACGCTGTGACCACGAACTCCTATCAACGGGAACGACTCGGGTTAGCCTCTGTCCCATCGATATAGGTGTGGAAACGTTCTCTTTTTTTGGCAAGGTAACATGAGAATGATAAAGATATTGGGATGCAAAGGGATACGATGAAGGGAATCATCCTAGCGGGTGGGTCGGGAACCCGACTCTATCCCTTAACCCACGCCGTCAGCAAACAACTCATGCCGGTTTTTGATAAACCGATGATCTATTATCCATTGTCGACTCTCATGCTGGCTGGAATCCGGGATATTTTGGTGATCACCACTCCGCATGAGCAGGAAGGGTTCGTCCGGTTGTTAGGTGATGGCAGTCATCTCGGGTTAACGATCTGCTACCAAGTGCAACCCCGTCCCGAAGGCATTGCGCAAGCCTTTGTGATTGGGCGTGAGTTTATTGGAAAGGATCGGGTGGCGCTCATTCTTGGGGATAATATTTTCTATGGGCATGGGCTGTCTCGCTATCTTCAGGAAGCGGCCTCTCAGGTCACAGGGGCTCAAGTTTTTGCCTACCAGGTACGGGATCCCGAACGATACGGTGTGGTGACCTTTAATGATCACGGCCAAGCCACCAGCCTGGAGGAAAAGCCCTCCTGTCCCAAGTCGCCCTATGCCGTAACCGGGTTATATTTTTATGACAATCGGGTCGTGAGTATCGCCGATTCTCTCAAGCCTTCGGCAAGAAATGAACTAGAAATTACGGATGTGAATAGAACCTATTTAGAAGCCGGATCGCTACAGGTGGGGGTGCTTGGGCGTGGCATTGCCTGGCTGGATACGGGGACTCACGAATCTCTCATGCAAGCCGCCCATTATATTCAAGTTTTACAAGAACGACAGGGCCTGATGGTTTCCTGTCCGGAAGAAATCGCATACAAAATGGGGTACATTCAGGCAGGTGACGTGTTCCGTTTAGCCACGAAAATGAAAGACAACGGGTACGGACAATACTTGTTGCATTTGGTCAATCAGCGGCAGGAGTAACCGGTTATGAAATTTCTCCCAACCCGGCTCCCGGAGGTTCTGATTGTGGAGCCAGATGTGTACCGGGACCAACGCGGATGGTTTTTAGAAACGTATCATATACACAAGTATCAGGAGGCAGGGATTCTGCCTCCATTTGTCCAGGATAATTGCTCATCGTCGGTTCTCGGGACCCTTCGTGGGCTCCATTTTCAAATGACTTCTCCACAAGGGAAGCTCATTCGAGTGATCCGTGGGGAAATTTTTGATGTCGCAGTCGACATTCGAAAGGGGTCTCCGACCTTTGCCTCATGGGTGGGGGTGACCTTATCGGCAGAGGATTTCAGACAAATTTATGTTCCCATGGGGTTTGCCCATGGATTTTGTGTTCTCAGCGAAGTGGCGGAAGTCGAGTATAAATGTACGGATGTCTACGCCCCTGGCGGTGAAGTGACCATTCGATGGAATGATCCCCGTATTGGCATTCAATGGCCGATCGAACAGCCACTTCTCTCTGCAAAGGATGCTGCCGGGCAGGGACTTGACGAACTGTCCGACCAGCTTCCGGATTATCAACCATGAGGCAGAGTCGAATTTTAATCACAGGGGCTCAAGGGCAATTAGGGCAGGCGCTCCAACGGCAATATGCCGACCACGAGGTCACGGCCTGGGACCTCCAGGATTTGGATATCACACAGTTCGAGGAAGTCAGGAAAGCCCTTGATCAACTCCGACCACACATCGTCATCAATGCGGCCGCATTTACGCAGGTGGACGAAGCAGAAGTTAAGCAGGATGCCGCATACCGGGGCAATGCCCTGGGCCCAAGAAATCTTGCCGTGGTGACGAATGACTTGGGAATGACTCTTATTCATTTTTCCACCGATTATGTGTTTGATGGTCGGCAGAATCGGCCCTATCATGAATTTGATCGTACGAATCCTTTAGGCGTCTATGGGCATAGTAAATTAGCCGGTGAAGAGGCTGTGCGGGTCGCGAACCCACGACATTATATTGTGCGGACAGCTTGGCTATACCACACTGTAGGGAAGAACTTCCCCAGTACGATTTGTCGAATGGCGGGCCGAGAGGTCGTGAAAGTCGTCAGCGACCAGTATGGGTCACCGACCTTTGCCCCTCATCTTGCCCAGGCGGTATTCCAATTGGGTGAGACCGATGCGTTTGGGACCTATCATATGGCCGGTACCGGCGGAACGAGTTGGTATGAATTGGCCCAAACACTCTATCAGGCGTTGGATATTCAAACCTCGGTTGTGCCGATAGCGACTGCTCAATTTCCTCGCCCGGCCCGGCGGCCATCCTATGCGGTGCTGACTTCTTTACAGGACCCTTTGATTAAGTTACCGCCCTGGGAAGAGGGCGTTCGCGATTTTGCCAGTCAGTGGAAAGGCTAGGGGTCGTCATTCGTTCTGTGAATCATCTTTTCCCTGATCATCAGCTATCAGAAAGGCATTCCTAAACGATGGGTTACATCGAGGCGGTGGTGCTTGCGGTCATTCAAGGACTCACGGAATTCCTTCCGGTATCCTCATCCGGACATTTAGTTCTGGCTCAACACTGGTTTGGTCATTTTAGTGAGACCAATTTGTTGTATGACATCATGTTGCATCTCGCGACGGTGACTGCGATCCTGGTGTATTTCCGTCAGGATCTCCTCACCTTGGGTTTGGGTTATGTTGGATGGACAACAACCCAAGGCAGCCTGTTTCAAGGATTTGAGCGACGCACCATTCATTATGTTCTGATCGCGTCGATCCCTACGGCGATCATTGGATTAGGTATTCGATCGATCGGTCTTGAAACGCTGGTTCAGCCCTCCATCGTGGCTGTGATGTTGTTGGTTACCGGTGTGATTCTCTGGTTGGGGCACGGGAGAAGTCGTGCCAGGGGTATTCAGGACATGAGCATTCGGGATGCCCTGGCGATTGGCATGGTACAAGGTGTGGCGGTCTTTCCCGGGATTTCCCGGTCCGGATCAACCATAGCCAGCGGAGTGTTGTTGGGGTTGGATCGGGAATTATCGGCCCGGTTTTCTCTTCTGATTTCCATGCCTGCTATTGTGGGGGCAACGATCCTAGAAATTGGGAAAGGAATGGATCAGATTCATGACCCGATAGGCGTTTATCTCGTCGGAATGGTCGTCGCGGCTTTGGTGGGGTATGGATCTATTTCGTTGATTATTAAACTCGTTAGACAGGATCACTTCCATTTATTCGCTTATTATCTGTGGCCACTCGGAATAAGCATCCTTCTTTGGGATTCTTTGAAATAGATCCTGCTGTCTCCTTACCCTCTGTCATTCGCTGTGCTTACATCTCCTCTTCCATGTCCTTCTTTGTTCGGCGTGCCACGCCGGAGTCGATAGCAGCCTGAGAGACCGCCTTAGCGACCTTGGGTACCACCTGTTTGTCGAACACGCTGGGAATGATATATTCCTCACTGAGTGCGGAGTCAGGAATCATCTTGGAGAGGGCATGAGCCGCAGCAATGAGCATCGGTTCATTAATCGTTTTGGATTGCACATCAAGGGCTCCACGAAAGATGCCGGGAAATGACAAGAGATTGTTGCATTGATTGGGATAATCCGATCGCCCGCTGGCATAGACGCGACAGTGGGGAATGGCAGCCTCCGGCAGGATTTCAGGGTCAGGATTGGCTAAGGCAAACACAATGGGATCCTTGGCCATGAGTGCTAAGTCTTCGGGCTTTAAAATGTTGGCTGTGGAAAGACCAATCACCACATGGGCGTCTTTCAGGGCGTCCTGAAGGGTTCCGGTTGGCTGATCATACTGAATGATGCTGCGAAGCGTATGGCGATGTGGCAGAATTTCTTCCACCGGGCGATCCAACACCAGCCCCTGCTTGTCGCATCCCTTGATCCTGCTGACTCCGGCTCCTAAAAGTAATTCACAGCAGGCCGTGCCTGCGGCTCCCAATCCGAGCACCACAACGGTAATTTCATTGATGGTTCGGCGTGTGACTTTTAAGGCATTGAGAAGCGCACCCAAAATGACCACAGCCGTTCCATGCTGGTCATCATGCATGACCGGAATATCCAGTTCGGCTTGCAGTCGTCGCTCAATGTCAAAGCATCGGGGGGCACTAATGTCTTCCAGGTTAATGCCCCCAAATGACGGAGAGATGGCGAGCACCGTCCGGATAATCTCTTCTGAGTCCTGGGTTTTGAGACAGAGAGGCCAGGCATCAATACCGGCAAATTGATGGAACAACATGGCTTTGCCTTCCATGACCGGTAAGGCCGCGAGAGGGCCGAGATTTCCTAAGCCCAATATGGCCGATCCGTCTGTCACGACAGCAATGCTGTTACTTTTCGTCGTAAAGGAATAGGCTTTTTTTTCATCCGCGGCAATAGCTTTGACGACGCGCCCGACTCCAGGCGTATAGACCATGGACAGAGTATTTCGGGTTTTGACCGGGAACTTGCTTTCCACCCGGATTTTCCCGCCTAAATGCATGAGGAAAATCCGATCCGATGAGGCGATGACCCGAACATCCGCTAACGAATTCAGGCGTTTCATGACCCGTTCGCCATGTTCTTCACTCTGGACATCCAGAGTAATATCCCGGATCACTTTGGTGCGAGTGGCCGAGACCATATCGTACGCGCCCAAGCTGGCACCCTCTTCTGCGATGGCGGTGGCTAATTGGGCAAAGACGCCGGTGCGTTGAGTCAATTCTAATCGCACGGCCATCCGGTAATTGGAATAGGGGCCGATATCTTGTGAGGAACTTTGCCCATTTTGCTGTCGCTTAAAAAAATTCCACACCAAGGAGTCCCTCCTCTTCAGTTGCGCAATGGATCAATTTTGATCGCGTTACCCATAAGCTCCAGACCTTTTTCTTATATTGTATCGGATTATTCAAGTTAGGGGTATGTGCGGGAGACTGAACAAGGCCATTACTATTGGTGGGAGCTCGTTTAAGGAATGAAGGAATAAGGACGGGGTTCCTCCGGGGAGGTGAGCCAAAATTACAGCGCGCGCTCCGTAGGGCGTGACCTTACATTCGGCAATAGGGCCCAAAAACGCGCAGCCCGGGGCGTGGTCCGTGCGAAACCTTTCGATGCGCGCCAAACCTAGCGGCGGCGCAACCCGGGTTGCTCAGACAACGCCCGCCATAATTCTGGATTGAGCTCCGCGTCTCGGCCATGCCAAAAGGCCGATATAATTGTGAATAACAATAGAGTAGGTCAGTGAGATAGCTAGTAGCCTATGTCATACTCCCAGGACGGGAGGTATGAAGTGTATCCGTGGCGGGTGCGGTATGGTTTGTTTTGGCAGGGTGCCGATCATGGTATCTTCTCTGGTAGTTAAAATAAGTAACTTTTTTGTATTTGTGAACCCTCTCTTATGGAATCAGATAATACAGTCGAGCTCCTCCCAGATACCCGCCCGGCCCTTCAAGAAGAAATTCAATTCTCCGGTTGGCTGACCGGCCTGTGTCTGTTGTTCTGCGCAGGGGGGCTGGGATTGCTCTTTTGGGCGGTGACGCTTTCCGATGATGTGCGCCTGGCATCACCTGCAAGCCGTGATCTTGAGCGGATCGCCAGTCGGATGTTGGGTTTTGAATCTCGCCTGCCTGAACTCTCCTCGTTTGAACAGGTGATGTACCATTTGGGGGGACAGGACGGGGAGACGCTGGGGCAAATCCAACTTTGGTATGAAGAAAGGGTGGATGATCAATCCTCACCATTGGATAAATTGTATTTGGGCATGCTCTATGGCGAAGCCGGGTTGACCGACCAATTCAAGCAGTTTGTGATGAGTTGGAGTATGGAGCACAATTCGCCTGCTCTTTTTCGTCGATTGTTGGAAGTGGGATATGGGCAGAGCCAAACGTCACCTGCTGAGTATGTCTTCTTGCAGGCGCAGTTAGCCGAGGAGGTCCCCGCAAATTGGTTTTACTTTCATCTTGCGCGACGAATAGCCGTTCAGGCCGGTGATCAAGATTTACAGGAAAATCTGCAATTACAAGAGTATCAGTTGACCGACCCCCCATTATGGAGATGGCGCGTGTTATTGATGGGTGAGGTTGTGGTGATTGGGTTTGGGGTGGTGTTCTTTCTTCGTCTGGGTTTCGTTCGCTTGAAAGGCCGGAGTTCCCAGTCCCAAACCGACTTCGCTGCCTGGCGCATTCCCTGGACCTTCCGGGAGGGTATCGCGGTTTTAGCCCGTGGAGGTGCCCTGACGATTCTGTTGATGGGGCTGGTGGCGGTGATGCCTGATGGCATAGAAATTATTGAAGATTTCGGGATTGCTTTACTGTATCTTCCTCCCGTCGTCCTGACCGCTATGCTGTTGTGCCGAACCAGGAAACAATCGTTGCTACAGGTGGTGGGCTGTTCGAATGTGTGGCAACGTTTGAAATCCGGTCTGCCATTGATCGTGATGTTGGTGACGCTTGGCCTTGTTGGGGACTGGCTGATTATGCTCGGGGGGGATGCGTTTCAATCTTCGGTCCATTGGACAGAATGGTTTGTCCCGCAGCTGATTTGGGGAACGAGGATGGAACTCATCAAAACCACAATCGACTTTGTTCTTCTGGCGCCCTTTTTCGAAGAACTCATTTTCCGGGGAATTCTCTATACGACCCTTCGAACCAAATTCAGTTTTCCCCTCTCCATGGTCGCAAGTGGATTGATTTTCGCCTTGGCCCATGGCTATGGGCTGATCGCGTTTCTGACGGTTTTCTGGAGTGGGTTGTTGTGGGCATGGGCCTACGAACGAACCGGGAGTGTGATTCCCGGCATGGTGGCGCATGCCGTCAATAACGGGGTGGTGGTGTATTCTCTGGTCTCATTTTTCCGCTAACAATGATCAGGGAGCTGTTTGTTGTGAGGTGTTGTCATGATGATGGATGCCGTTCAATGTCGTCCAAGGCCTGATAGAGATCAGGAAATCGAATGGTATAGTGAAGGGTAGTGAGGAGTTTGTGAATGGAGACCTGTTTGCCGCCTTCCCGAGGAGGCGTGAGTGGGGGAATGGGCATGCTCCACTTTTCTGACGCAATTGAGAAAATCTCCGACCAGGTCCGTGGGGTCCCATCGCTAGCCAGATACGTGGTCCCGTTCTGAGCCCGTTCCAGGGCTCGCAAACAGATGCCTGCCGCATCTTCTACATGGAGGAGATTGACCCATTTTGGAGTATTGCGAATCCTGCCTTTTCTCATCCAATCCAACACATGACGGCCTGGCCCGTATAATCCTGCCAGTCGAATGACCACAGCGCCCAGTTGTGTCCGGAGATATTCTTCTCCTTGGACCCGAGGAAGGTCCATGTTGACCGGAGTCTGTTCCGTGACGGCTTCGCAGTTCGTGCCATAGGCGGATGTGCTTCCCATCACCAGAATTCTACCGGACTCCTTGGGACGGCTGCTGAAGAATTTCTGAACCACATTCAATGGCGTTGCAGGAAAACACCAGATGAGATGGGCCGGGCTGGGAATGGATCGCCAGGTTTCAGGCCGGGTCAGGTCAAAATGAATTCGATGTGCAGGTGAAATATCCGAGAGATGGACATCCGGCATTCGGCTTGTCGCGAAAACGATCCATCCTGCTTCACAAGCCTGGTGATAGATTCGTCGACCGGTATAGCCCGTGCCAAGAATGACGAGTGGATCATGGTAAAGGGAATTATGGCTCAAGGAAGAGGTCTTATCCGAATGTGTGATTGGGAAGAGAAATTTTTCAAAAGCCAGGGCTTACCCTGATTGGGGCTTGCTGGAATTCCGACATTATTCATTCTGTTCTGAGACATATTGTTGGGCGTATCGGATGTAGTTTGCGGCAGATTCTTTGATCCACTGCACTTCAGCATCCGTCAACAGGCGTTTCACTTTAGCCGGAGACCCCATGACCAGGCTCCTCGAAGGGATGTGGATATTCCTCGTAATTAAGGCTCCAGCACCAATGACACAGTCTTCTTCGATCACGGCTCCATCCATGATAATAGTGCCCATACCAATCAGCACCCGATCATGTACCGTGCATCCATGGAGGACCACATGATGGCCCACGGTGATGTCATCGCCAAGAGTCAGGGGATGGGTGTCATGGGTGACGTGCAACAGGCAGAGGTCTTGAATATTGGTCCGATGGCCAATACGGATAGAATGCACGTCCCCGCGTACGACGGCATGAAACCAGACGCTCGATTCCGATCCGATGGCCACATCCCCGATGACGACGGCCGTGTCTTCGATAAACGCGCTGGTTGCGACAGTTGGGGCAATCCCTCGATAGGTTCTTAACATGAGCGCGGTCCTTTCGCCGAATAGCGTATCTCCATGTGAGGACGTGAGGTGAAGGTTAGAGGCGAATGAGCATGGCGCCGATTGCCAGTCCGGTAAGAACAATGAGGATGGTGAGGTACGCCGCCACGCTTCGGTCTGAGAGCCAATCGGTTTGCCAATGTTTGGGATACGTGGTTTTTCCCGAAAACATCCCGTCCTCTTCGTACAGTCCCATTCCCCTCTCGAGTTCAATTAATTGTTGTTTGGCCATTCGGTGTCGAGTGGCTTGTTGAAGGATCAGATAGATCACAAATCCTGACAAAATGACCACACCGGAAATCGTTAACCATCGCATGGTGGAGTCGGGGTGTCCAGGGGACACCACCGCGATGATCATGATCAAGAACACTAATATGGTATTGTGGAATACCGACAACCGGCTCATGTATTCCCGCCGCCGGAGCACCTCGTTTTTAAATAACGGATAGAGCATACGAATGGTTTCGAGTTGCCCTTGGGATAATTCCCGGTTGGTGTGTGGCGGGTCAGGCATGCATCGGGTCCGGCCACCTCACGAGAGAGGCAGATGAGCGATCATCCACTTGGCCAAATGGGTGGTCATGAGACGAAAATCTTCAGGCCGTCCGAATTGATGGTTTGCACCGGGAATGAGGCGAAAATCCTTGGGCACGCTCAGAGACGTCAGTAATTGATCAATCTGATGGACGGGAATGATTTCGTCTTGATCCCCATGCACAATCAGTGTGGGGGCTTGAATGCGCGAAGCTGAGTTGTAACCGTTATAGGTGAGACATTCCTCGAAAAAGGCATACGGCAAAGGTGTCGGAAGATCGCCACCGAAGACGTCGGGTATGTGGTCGGTGCGTTTCCATCGGTCCATGGCGTCTGCTCCCAATTCCAGGCGAAGCACTTCCGAAAAATCAACCACGGGGCACTTCAGGCCCAGGGCCTGGAGGAGAGGATACCGAGGGGCAGAAAGGATGGCCATGAATCCACCAAAGCTGGATCCAATGAGTCCGAGAGCCTTCATGGATCTTTCTGTGAGAAAGCTGACGGCCGCATCCAGTTGCTCCTCACATTTTTGAATGCGGAGGTGTGACAGGGGCTCCGGTGAGTCACCCATGCCATACCAATCGAATCGAAGCGTCGCGATGGATTGAGGAATGAGAAGGTCCGTCAGCCGCCGGTTGGTTCGACTGTTTTTATCGGAGGGAAATCCATGACAAAGGATTACCGCTCGATTTGTGGAGGCTGCCGGTTGAGCGAAAATCCCTGTTGTCACGATGCCGGATGAGCCGGTAAAGCTGACAGGAGCTTCAGTCCTCCCATCCCAGCTGTCTGTGGGCGATGCGGTCTCCACGGGTTGGCTAAGCTTGCAGAAAGTAGAAGTGGTCGGTCGGGCCATTTCCCCGGCCAAGAGGAAGGCCGTGACGAATGGCCTCAGTCGTATAGTGTTTCGCGGCCTCAATCGCGTCGGAGATGGGTTTCCCCTTGGCCAGGTTGGCGGCAATGGCAGAGGCCAGGGTACAACCGGTTCCGTGAGTCGTATTCGTCTGAATAAATTCTCCCTTAAACATGCGGAAAAACCTGCCGTCGAAGAGTAAGTCGGTTCCCGGCTGTTCCAGCAGGTGCCCGCCCTTGATCAGGACATGTTGGCAGCCGAATTGATGAATGACTTTCGCAGCCTCTCTGGCATGGGCCAGAGTCTTAATGGAGAGGCCGGATAACATCTCGGCTTCGGCAATATTTGGGGTCAGAAGGGAAGCCTGAGGAAGCAATTCGGTTTTCAGTGTGGCCATCGCTTCTTGTTCCAGGAGTGGAAATCCTCCTTTCGCCACCATAACCGGATCAACAACCAGGTGCTCGAGAGGTTGTTTGGCCAGATGCCGACTGACGGTTGTGATGATGTCGGAGGTCGCCAACATCCCGGTTTTAATCACGGTGACAGGAATATCGGAAAAGAGCGCATCGAGTTGTGCGGTAATAATCGAGATAGGCAAATGAAAAACATCAGAAACGCCGCACGTATTTTGTGCGGTAATGGACGTCACCACCGACATCCCGAACACTCCGTTCGCGGACATGGCTTTGAGATCGGCTTGTATACCGGCCCCTCCACTACAATCAGAGCCGGCGATGGTGCAAACAGCGTTTTTCATGAGTGTCAGCGAATGAAGAGTGTGCGGACGAACGGTGAGTTTAGCATGTCATATTCTGATGATCCAGGGATGCCGCATTCCAGTGATTGGTGAGCATGGAAATCCTGCTGTTCCAGCTTACGTCTGAGGATCAGGTGTCTTTGCGTAATTTTTCTTGACATTATAGGAAAAATATTTCATGGTGTTTGATTATAGAGTCACTCCTTGAGGAGCTGGGCATTCCGGGCTGTTCAAGGATAGATGCTGTATGGAATCTCCACATCCTTCAAAGTCTTCTCCTCCTTCCGATGAAGAAATTCATCGAAAGCGCCTGGGAGATCTGACGCTTTCCCTTGGATCTTCCCAAGGGTCACCCGGACAATTATCTTCGAAATCGGAAGCGTCGAGCCATAATACCCGATTGCCCGAGACTCGCCAATCCAAGATATCCCCAGGTACCCCACAACCTGATCTGCAAGAGGAATTGCATGCTCTCCGACAGCAAGTGGAGCGGTTCATTCTGGCCTCCCAGGGGTCTCGTGAGGGATTGTGGGTCGCTGAAATTCGTCCGGATATTCCCTGGTACTCTCCAGAGTGTCCGGTGTGGTACTCCCCTCAGTTTATCGCGATGTTGGGGTATGAGGAATCCGAGTTCCCTGGAGTAATGGGGAGTTGGGAGCAACGGTTACACCCTGACGATCGGGAGCGAGTGTTCGAGGCCTTAACCAATCATATTGAAAAAAGGATTCCCTATCATGTGGAGTCCCGGTTACGCACTAAATCAAAAGGTTATCGTTGGTTTGAGGCCACCGGAGAGGGAACCTTTGATGCCGATGGCCGGTTACTTCGAGGAGGAGGAACCATACGCGATATCACGGAGCGCAAGTTGGCGGATGACATATCAAGGCGGAACCACGCTCTGTTGGATGCGGTCCTCGAAGAAATGAGTGATGTGGTCTACGTCAAGGACCAGGATGGTCGTTACCTCCTGGTGAATCCCTCGGGCGCGGAGATTATGGGAAAGGCCATCCATGAGGTCATCGGAAAAAACCGATGAGGAAATATTTGGCACCCAGCCGCATGCGTTGTTTGTCGAGGGGGATGACCATGTGATGCAATCTGCGGGAACTCAGACATTTGAGGTCGAAGTTCAGGAGCAGCATCCTGTGTCCCGAACGTTTTTAGTGACCAAAGACTCGTTTGGATCGTTACCGGATGGTCAGAACGGGGTCTTGGGTTTTGCTCGCGATATTACGTTCCGAAAAGCCGCTGAGCTCATCATTCAGGAACGAGAAAAACGCTTCCGGGCCATTATGGAAAATGCCTATGATCTGATCACGGAAACCGATGCAGAAGGACGGTTCCTCTATGTGAGTCCAAATTTCAAAGAATCTCTCGGGTACAGCTCCCAAGATCTACTTGGTACGAGTGTCTTTGCCCCGGTTCATCCTGAGGATCGAGACAGGGTGGTGGGGGAGTTTTGTCAAGGCATGAAGACCCATGGTTCCGGCCGTTCGGTCTACCGCTATCGGCATCAGAATGGGGAGTACCACTGGTTTGAAAGCACCGGGCGAGCCTTTCAAACGGCACTTGGGGAACTGCGTGCTGTCGTCATCTCGCGAGATATTACACAGAGAAAACAATGGGAAGATGCGCTGGAGGCAATTGTTAAAGGCAATGTGATCCCCGGCTCTCCAGATTTCTTCGAAGTCCTTGTCGGTGAATTGGCGAAAGCGCTTCAGGTGCCTATGGTGTTTTTGTCAGAGCGGATTGAGGCAAATGCCAGCAAAGCCCGGACATTGGCTTTTTGGAACCACGACCATTTTGAGCCCTCAACGGTGTATGATTGTCTGGGGGGACCTTGCGAACTCGTACTTGGGGGTACCTCTGTGGACCAGCCTTCCGGTGTTCAACAACTCTTTCCTGGCAGTGAAGCGATTCAAACTTTGAGAGTTGAGGCGTATTATGGAACGCCTCTGTTTAATTCCAAGAATGAGGTCGTGGGAAATCTAGCGCTTTTGGATACGAATCCGCATGTTCTTTCCTCTCAAGGGCAAAATCTTTTGAAGATTTTTGCCGCACGCGCAGGAGCGGAACTGGAGCGCAAGCGGGCACAGGAAGAAGTCCAAAACAGCCAGGACAAGTATCGTGAGCTCTACGATCAGACTCCCTTAATTTATTTTACGGTGAATAGTCAGGGGATCATTCTCTCCGTCAATCAATATGGGGCTCAAGTGTTGGGGTATCGGGTTGAGGAATTGCTGGGCACCTCTGCATTCTCCGTGGTCTATGAGGAGGATCGTGGACTGTTTCAATCAGGTCTGGAGAAGGGGTTGCGTGAATCCACCAAAGGGATTCTTCCTGACTTTCGGAAAGTGAAAAAGGATGGGACCATCATTTGGGTGAAAGAGACGATTCAGGCCATTGAGAAGCAGTCAGGGCCTCGGGTGTGGTTACTGTCTTGTGAGGATATTACAGAGCGGAAACGGACTGAAGAGGCTTTATTATTGAGTGAGATGCAATTGCGGCATACCCAAAAAATGGAGGCAATTGGCACATTGGCCGGGGGCATTGCCCATGACTTTAATAATATTTTGGGTGCGATCCTGGGATATTCCGAATTGGCGATGGCCTATGCCACACAGGATGAACGCTTAAAATCATATTTAAACGAAGTGGTGGCCGCCGGGAATCGGGCCCGTGATCTTGTGAAACAGATTTTAGCCTTTAGCCGGCGCTCGGAAAAGGATAAAGAGGCCGTTGATCTGCGATTGGTCATTCGGGATGTTCTGAAAATGGTCCGTGCCAGCTTTCCTTCCTCGATTGAAATTCGAACGTCGTTGGATCTCGAATCCACGGTGATTTATGGTGACCGGACGCAAATGCAACAAGTAATTATGAATCTGTGTGCCAATGCAGAATATGCCATGCGGGAAGAGGGCGGTCTGTTGGAAATAGCCTTAGGCCAGGAGTGTATTCCTGAGGAAGGCATGCCGGGCCTGGGCCTATGCAAAGCCGGGTCCTACCTTCAGGTGGTGATTCGTGACTCAGGAAAGGGCATTCCGCTCGAAATGGTCGAGAGAATTTTTGAGCCATTTTTTACCACAAAACCGGCCGGGGAGGGCACGGGACTCGGGCTGGCGGTTGTCCATGGGATTGTCCATAACCATGGGGGTGGGATTGCGGTGTCCAGTTGTCCGGGAGAGGGGACGACCTTCACGGTACTCCTGCCGCGTTTGGATGTGATTGCACCCGAAAAACCTGAGGAAGTCACTGCCTGGCCGACCGGTTCCGGAAGGGTCTTATTTGTGGATGATGAGGAAATGCTGACGCGCTGGGGGACACAATTTCTCAGCCATTTAGGCTATGCCGTTGTGGCAAGGGTCAATCCGTATGAAGCATTAGATCTGTTTCGGGCACATCCCTCGGATTTTGATGTGGTCGTGACGGATCAAACCATGCCGACGATGAGCGGGGAGGCCTTATCTCGTGCGTTGTTAGGTATTCGAGCGGATATTCCCATTCTGTTGTGCACGGGGTTTAGCCACACCATGACTCAAGAAAAAGCCAAGCAACTCGGCATTCGGGCCTTCTTGATGAAGCCGGTCAACGGACTGTCTCTGGCTCTTGCGCTCCGGGACATCCTGGGGGAAGGTACTACTCCGGATCCCACGGTTCATTCCTGACGGGTCATCTGACATTAATCCACCATTATGGTCGTTGTTCCGCGCTCTTGAATGGTTTGTGAGAGATCGGCCGACCTTTCAGCCACGTGCCACCGCAGGCGATTCTCCTCAGCAGGTGTGTGGTTATTTCACTTCAACCTCGATTGAATCAGTCGTGTCAAGAAGTTCATGGTCATGATCGGCCACCTTGACCGTGATCAGATGCTTGCCCGGAGGCAGTCCTTTGAGGGTGCCTTTGAATCCTTTTTGGTATTGGCCATCAACATAGGCATGTATATGGTCGCCTTTGGTGCCCTTTTGTAACGTATACGTGAGTTCAACGGTCGATCCGACGATTTCGCCATTGCGCGGGGAGGTAATCGTCAGTTGAGATCCTTCCTTTTCCCCGGCAGAAGCCGACAACCCACCCATAGCGATAACGCTTCCCACGATTGCCACTTGGAAAATCCAGGATTTCATACGTCTCTCCTTGGTCTTCGAAAGTTTTATTGAATGAAGTTTTCTATGAGGGTGACAACCGGGGAATTATTGCCGAAAAAATTCTGGAGGGCAAGATTTCATGAAGCTCGAAATGCGAATAGACCAGAAGGTTGGGTTCATCAATAAAAAATGACATAAGTCTGGTGGAAAACAGAAAGAGACAAGGCTTTGTCAAATTGTTTTAAGTCAATGAATTTGCGTGAACAGGTGCTCCCATTGCGAAATGGTAGCCATACTGGGTTGCTCACCGGGGTTCGCGTGGCTCTATTTGAGCCGGGTTTCGTCCCGGTGGCCGAGGTCCTTTTGTTTCGGGAAAAGGACCCAAACAGCGGTCGCGCTCCTCGAGACGCACTATGCAAACGGACGCCCCGTCCGGCCGCATTGGAGGGGACGGACGCGAGCCACGGAAGAGCGGGCCAACTCGCGGGGCTCAGACAAGGCCCGCGGGAAGATTAAGAGCGTCCGTCCCGAGGGCCGGATGGCAGGCGTCAAAAGCTAAGAGGAAAGGGATGGAATTATAATCAATGCGCAACTGTTTTCCGAAATCAGCAACATCATGTTGAAGGTGGCCGACGAGTCGGTGACGAATGGGAAGATTGAACAGGGTTTCTCAAGCTTTGAAAAGTGGGGGTGCGATTTTTTAAAAAAAGCTGCGCCAAGGGCATTCTATGAGGAATAATCTGAACAGTGCATTTTGGGGCCCGAAAAGAGTCCTTGATCCTTCTGGTGGAACTCAGACGGTGCGACTACATCTCGAAGGGGAAAAAGCCTTAGAGGTATCTTGCGGAGGAGTATTTGTTGGTCGTTGATTGATGGATGTCAAATTTCGTGACCCAGTCTACGGCATTACAGAGTTCTTGGAAATCCAGGGGCTTTTCAAAGACCCGATTAACTCCGTTTTTAAATGCGCGAAGACGGACAATGTGGGATAATTCGGCAGTTATCAGAAAAATGGAGAGAATTTCCTGTGAATATTTATGATTGACTTGCTCAATGAAATCAAGTCCATCCATCTGGGGCATGTTGTTGTCGGTAATGATGATGGAGACGGACTCATTCCGCAAAATTTCAAGCCCTTCCATACCATTTCCTGCTTCTGAACACATATACCCCCGAAGCTCTAAAAATTCTTTCAGGCAGGTTCGATGATGTCGATCATCATCAACTAACAGGATTCGGTCTTTGATGGGAACCTTGGGAGGGCCGGATTTTGGTGAATGCTGATACACGCCTAAAATTTTCATGATGTTTTACAATTATTGGTGTCGAAATGATCTCTCTCAAAGGGTGGCGGAGGGACTTTTGAGAAGGTGGCTGATGAGGAGACCAGACTTCGGGTGCGGTCGAAATCGTAGTTCCCCTGAAACCAGTCCCTCCGCCGAGGCTCATAAAGTGGCGCTCAATTCCAGTTTTGCCATGTTTCAAATTAATTAATAGGACATCCGAACCACGCTGGTCTCCATATCATTGAGCTAGTTAATGAAACGGCAAATTCAAAAATTTACTTGCCCCATATTATTGGCGAGTTGCCATAGTCGAGGAATTTAAATGCAAAGGGTGTTCCATGTAATTTTTTTTATAAAAATTCAGTATTTTCAAATGGTTGCAAATTGCCTTGGTATAGGATTTGTTAAAAGTCATGCAGGTGAAACCCTACAGGACGCAGTCGACTTCCTTCAGAAATACCGGGGCGTACGGGTAAGAACCAGTCATGGACTTTACGATCGTTTAATTTATCAATCAATGGATGACATTCATCCGTCGCCTCACTGAAGGGAAGCATTTAGTAGGCCTGCTGGAGCTTGGGAAAAGCATACTATGAACGCCAGAAGTAGAGGAGTTCCGGCACTCATATATTGAAAAGGGAAAAATATGAGAAAAAATTTCACAGTTCTGGAAATGGATGAATGAGTGACCGACGAGCGGTGAGTCATGAACATGAATCAAAAAGTTCCGTTCTTACATTAGGATTGAGCTGGCTCAAAATAGTCTCGAATTTGGGCTGACAGTCTACCTCATTATGAACTCAGGCGTTTTGCTTGGAGTGCTGTTTCGACGTTGCACTGAAAATTCGATAGAGGCTCGCCCTTCGGGGAACCTTCTTTGGTGGCCATCTTGGAGAAATTTAAAGCTCTACAAACGCTTTGGTATTCCGGTCTCATGTTGCCAATAGTTGGTAAATGCCATTCTCTGAAAAAATCCTGACGAAATGGATACGGAATATTTGATAGATGTTCCGGATAAACAAAACAGTATTCATAGTTGGGGAAGCCACCAAGCTATCGTGATGCAGCATAAAGAAATGTTCGACAGGGCAAGGCTTGATTCATTGAAGGTGAAAAAGATCAGGTAAAAAGGTTGTTTTACGAAGGATTTTCAGGTAGCTTTCCACGCAGGATCCTTGACCCTGATCCTACCCAAAGACCTTCTTAAGTGAGGAGACTGGAGTAGTGGTCAGGAATGCCACATTTGAGTTCTTGACACAATTCGAAGGGACTGCATACAGTTTTGAAATAAGATTATTATGAGGAAAGACAGAGTCCTTACTTACAGTAATTCTTGAAGGGCATGGGGAATCAAATTGAATGGGATGTAGCCGAAGCATCCGTCAGTCAAGAAAGGGAAATGGTGGAGGTAAAAACATGATCGAAGTATTGTCTTTTTCGAATGTAAGGAGAGTAGGGAAATTTGGCCTATTGGGCGGATGCCTGATTGCGATAATGGCGGGGTGTAGTTCCAAACTACAAACGACCGTTGTTAGTGTGACTGAACCTCCTGCTAAGCCCCAGGTGGCAAAGGTTGAACCTGAGGCACCACCTGTTGAGGCGGCTGTTCAGTCACCCGTGCAAGCTGAAACGTTCATTGGGGTTCCGCCTATGGACATTCCTGTTGAAGAGCCTGCCCGCGCGGTTATTCGGCCTTCGGCTACTGCTGATATTTTTGCCACTCCTCGAACGACAGTCGTCGAACCTGCTGCCTCTTCGCCTCTTGAAGCTCCTCTGATCGCTGAACCCGTGATTCCTCCGTCTCCTATACCAACCACGCCAGGCCAGGCTTTTCCTCAAGAATCACAAGAGGTTGGGATCCCGCCGATTGCGCTTGAACCGGAAATGCCGGCAAGACCGGTAATTCGGGAAGACGCGGCTCCGCCGGAACAAATGATCGCTCGGGTGGAACCCG